>CAZEEU010000001.1:0-299480 GCA_964511305.1 uncultured Gammaproteobacteria bacterium
ACGCTGGGCTTTCATCCCAGAAATCGCGGGTCCGACTCCCGCTGGGGTCACAAATCATTTGACAAATTAGTTTAGTGATTGAGATACTGAGAAAATGGAAGGGATTAATAAACAAACTTCTCTGGACAACTCGGCTCAAGCTCAAGGTCTTCCATTAAAGTCATCTCCGAATGTAGGAAAACTATTTCTCATCTTATTGGCAATATTCATATTCTCTATTTTGACATGTATCTTCGGATACTTTTTAGGTGTTGGTAAGTCATCGACAGCAAAAACACCTAGAGTTAACATAGCGCCATCACCGTCAATGATTACTCCAACCCTGTCTGCACAAAAAGTAGAAAATAGCAAAACTACCGTACAACTCAATGAAGATAAGCTTTCCTATATTTTGCCTCCAGGCTGGGGACAGTTAATTAGCAACGACTCTATCTCAATTTCTTCTCCTTCGATTAGATTCGGGGATAAGCAAGGACAGACTTATTCATCGTTAAACCTCGAAATAAAAAACTTTAGAAAAAGCTTAGCTGATTATAAGAAAAGCATTCAAAATAACGTAGATACTGTCATTACGGATAGAATTATTGGAGAAAAGCAAGGATTTACTTATTTTTACCCATCGCCTGGAGAAGTCACTTCGTATGTAATTGATGGTGGAAATTCTACGATATGGGATATCCACGTTAGCAAACCTGATGGGATTCCAACGGACAAAGCTAAAGGTGAGCAGGCAGAAAAAGAATTAAATGATTTTATCAACTCAATAACTACAGATTAGCATGAGGACTGAAGGTATTATAAATATACACAAAAGACTGAATTAAAAGTTCGACATTTGCATCTTTGGGGTCACTAAAGAATGTGACAATAGATTAGATAATTCCTAAATCTTTACCGACTTTGATAATCTTTTCTACCCCCTCATCAATATTTTCCTTAGAATGCGTAGCGGACGGTATAAGTCTTAAGCGCGCTTTACCCAGAGCAACCATTGGAAATTTAATCGCAGAAACCAATACTCCCTCGTCAAAAAGCTTTGCTGCAAAATCTTTTGCCTTATTTTCATCACCAACCATAACAGGAGTAATTGGGGTCTCAGAGTGTCCAGTATCAAATCCAGCTTCTTGCAATTTATTTTTCAGATATTTTGCGTTCTCCCATAATTTTTTAACTTGCTTATCAGAAGTGCTTACAATATCAATTCCTTCAATAAGCGCTGCAGTGTCAGGGATAGACAGAGCATTTGTAAATAAAAATTGGCGGGCTTTCTGCCGGTAGAACTCAATCAACTCTTTTTTGCCGGTAATAAAACCACCATTTACCCCAAATGCTTTAGAAAGAGTTCCAACCTCGATATCTACTCTACCATGCAGCTTGAAATGATCAACTATACCACGCCCATGATCTCCCAAAACTCCTTCACCATGCGCATCATCAACCATTACCATTGCCCCTACTTTCGAGGCTATTTCTACAATCTCGGGCAATGGCGCAAGATCTCCGTCCATCGAAAATACTCCATCCGTAATAATAACCATTCTGCGTTTTTCACCATTACTTTTTGCCTCTTTGAGAAGATCTTTGCAGCTTGCTATTTGTGTTTTGAGATCCTTCATGTTGTTGTGCTTGTAAATAAATTTATTCTTTACACCTGCAAGCCTAACCGCATCAATAATTGAGGCATGATTTAGCTCATCTGAAATTACTATGTCTTCTTTGTCAGTGATTGTTTGAATCGAAGCAAGATTTGCAAGATAACCACTAGTAACAACAATTGCCGCTTCTGCATTTTTAAATTCCGCCAGTCTTCTTTCTAGCTCGAGATGTAGTGAGTTGGTACCTACAAGTGAACGCACTGAGGCTGTTCCAACTCCAAATTTCTCAATAGCCTGAACTGCCGCTTTTTTTACGCGAGGATGAGAGGCAAGACCTAAATAGTTATTTGAAGACATATTGAGATATTTTTTACCGCCAATCGTAAGAAAAGCACCCTGCTCAGACTCAATCGTTTTGATGTTGTTGAACAACCCATTCTCTTTCATTTCTTCTATTTTTTTTAAAAATGTATTTGTCATATAAATATTCTTATGGCTCTAAAAGTATCTTTCCACATTCTCCACTTTTCATTACCTTCATAGCCTTTTCAAAATCCTCCAACTTAAAGCGGTGGGTAATCATTTTAGTGAGATCTACTTTTCCAGACTTTAATAATTCTGTTGTCTGATACCAGGTTTCCCATATACGACGCCCAAAAACTGATCCAACGGTAATCTCTTTATTGATAAAGTATTTCCCAACATTAATCGGAATATCGCTTTTCGAAATTCCAAAGACTATGAATGTACCTGCTATGCGAACGGCATCGAGCCCCATCTGAAACGCGTTAGTGTTACCGCTCATCTCTAACACTACATCGAATGAATTGTATTCGTTTTCTGGCAGGACCTCAAGCACTCTATCAAATCCCATCACACTTGCCAACTTTCTTCTGTATTCACGTCTATTGAGACCAACCACCTCGGAGGCGCCGTAAGCTTTTGCAACTACTCCAGCACATAGCCCTGTTGGACCTAACCCCAGAACCAACACTTTTTTACCTTGCACATTTGCTTTTGTAACAACATGTACCGCGTTACCTAATGGTTCCTGAACGCTCATTGCCTCAACGTTGATTTCGGGATCATTTTTCCAAGTTGTTCTTAGGGGAATCGTGGCATACTCAGCAAATCCCCCATTCCGACCAATTCCGAAAAGTTCCATATTCTCACAAATATGACGGTTGTTAATAAGACACTGGTAACAGTGATTGCAAAATATGTGAGTCTCTGAAGAAACAAGATCTCCTTTCTTAATATCTGTCTTTTCATCACTATTGATCTCCAGAACACTCCCAACTACTTCATGACCTATTACAATAGGAGGGGTTATGTGTCCCTGGGCCCAAGGAGTCCAATCATAAATGCCAACATCTGTTCCACAGATAGACGAATGCACCACCTTTATAAGAACTTCACCCTTTTGAGGCTTTGGTTTCGGAATATCTTTTATGGTTACACCAATAGAGGCTTTGGTTTTTAATACTGCTAACATAATATCAGGCTGATTCTACTATAACCGTTGAACCAATAAATATTATTCTACTCCAAGAAAAGGGATTTTTACAAAGCAATTTTTAATTTACCTTTTTTGGACTCGTTAGCTTAATTACTCATCCAACTCCAAGCGATGAATGAATATGCAAATTGAAATTTATCATATTGAAAATACTATTTATATTTGCTTTAATATTTATCAAACATCACGAGTGCTACATTAAGTAGCCGGCAACCGTCAATTTACGGTGCCACTTGCCAATACAAGGATGTGTCCCGTAAAGGGAAAAATTATGAAGCATACTTTATTCACTTCTGAGTCTGTTTGCGCAGGACATCCCGACAAAATTTGTGATCAAATCTCTGACGCTATCGTAGACAAAGCTCTATCAAAAGATCCGCACGCCCGCACCGGCATTGAAACTGTAGCAGGAGCTGATCAAATTTGCCTATTTGGAGAAATCAAAACAAAGTCAAAGCTAAATTTTGAAAAAATTGCCCGAGACACAATAAAAAGACTTGGATACACCACTCCTGCATGGGGATTTAGTCAAAAGTCGAAATTCACAAGCTATGTGCACGAACAGTCCCCTGAAATTGCTATGGGAGTTGACCAGGATGGGGCAGGAGACCAGGGAATGATGTTTGGGTATGCTTGCAACGAGACAACGGAGCTCATGCCTCTTCCAATTAGAATTGCTCACGCACTTACAGAACAAATAGATACCTTACGCGCGCAAAAAACTTTATTGTGGTTACGACCTGATGGAAAAGCACAAGTAACAATACGTTACGAAAAAGGAATTCCTGTCGCAATCGAAAAGTTGGTTGCAGCAGTTGCTCATGATGAGAAAACAAGCGCAGAGGATGTTAGATCTGACGTTATTAAGCATATTTTTAAACCAATTCTTAAGCACTACAAAATGGAATTACCAAAAGACTCAGATATCACTGTCAATGGCACGGGGCTTTGGCATATTCCGGGACCGGAGTCAGACGCAGGATTAACAGGTCGAAAAATAGTAGTTGATACATATGGAGGGTACGCACGTGTTGGTGGTGGAGCATTTTCAGGAAAGGATCCAAGCAAAGTAGATAGGTCAGGAGCATATGCCGCCAGATACATTGCAAAAAATATTGTAGCCCACGGTTTGGCAACAAAATGCGAGGTGGGACTTGCCTATGTTATTGGGCAACCAAGACCACTAATGCAAACAATAGAAACTTTCGGGACTTCCACTGTCAGCGAAAAAGCTTTGTATGACTTCAAAGATAAATTAATTGATACTTCAGTCAGGTCAATTATTGAGACGTTAGACCTTGCCCGTCCAATTTATAGCGCAACAGCTGCTTACGGGCATTTTGGAAGACCCGGCTTCCCCTGGGAAAAAATCGCAAAGATATAATATAATTCCTCTCTGTGATTGAAGGAAAAGAAGTAGAACAACCTATTGCTCGTGCCTATCATTTTACCGATAGCCGTAATTTATTTGACATTGAAATGGGTGGCAATATTTTGACTTTTGAAGGTGGGTTTGTTGGCGTCAACAAGCCAGGACTTTATCCAAAAACCACACATTCACATGAGGATCCTCTAACCTTTTGCTTTCTTAACTCACCTTATCCTGCCGAATGGAAAAAGAACCCTGAGCTTTTCAGAGAACTACTAGAAATCAAAGGAGGACGAGACTTAAGACTTTTTACTTTCGATGTTCTCCCATCAGACAATGCTCAGGTTCTGGATTTTGGAATTCTTGAACCTGTTCGCACACCAAAGGGTGTTTTTACCAAAGAAGCCTATGAAGCTCAGCAAAGATACATAAATGGCATGACACCTCTAACACAATATAAAGGTGGTTTTATTCTTCCGGAAGTAGTATTTGGCAAACATATCGACTATGATCGCTTATCTCTGGTTAGCCCTGAAAAGGTTACTGCCTGGATAGATACAGTGCTTACCTAATTGCATCTCACTTCTTCTATTATATAATTCTTCCCATGAGCGAAAAATCAAAAGGGAAAGGACAACCGTCATCAGATGATATAACCTCGTCTGTACTAAAAAGACTAGGCTTACCTCCCATTGAGCGACCAGCCGCAAGCTCAGATGCCCATGAAGAGAGGACAACATCAAGCAACCCCATCCCCGAAGAAGACCCCATACAAGAATACATTGAACCTACAAGACGAACGAGGCGAGATGGAACTGAACAGCATGATGATCCCTTTGCCATGATTCCAGATGTAGAAACACTCGTTGAAGCAGGTAGAGTACCAATAAAACTAACCTTTATGGAATCGGGTTCCGAGAAAGCATTTTTTTACAATATTCCTCCAGAAGGATTTATGTTGGGTCGTCCTAATTTCAGTGGACATGTTGATCCGCTCGAAATGTCAGTTGAGTATTTCATTGGTGAGCAAACACTGGGATTCGGAGAGTTAAAAGCTGTTCGAGTATCAGAAGCAATTCCAATGGACGTCCGAATTGCAGAGGCTCGTGCAAAATCTGGCTTCTAACAATTAAATTTTAGCGAAATGCATATAGATTGCTATCGCAAGTGCTGTAGATGGTGCCATACCTAGCACGATATACATAATTCCAAAAAACACAGCAAGTAACCCATGATAGTGAGTCCCCCCGCTGAACCTTCTGTAAGCAATAATGTCTCTTTCAACAATTCCCCGCACTCCTACATGCACAAGTCTGAGGCAAATTTGGAAGAAGACTATAGCAACAATTGCAAATAAAACTATCTCCATTGAGTTAACAAACTATATCACGTATAATAACCTCGCTTCAATTATTGGATTCGTTATTTATGAGTGCAAGTCTTATATTAGGCGCACAGTGGGGAGATGAGGGAAAGGGAAAGATCATCGACGCACTTAGTCAAAACAGCGACATGGTAATCCGCTTTCAGGGCGGAAATAATGCAGGGCACACTGTTATAAATCCCCTCGGCGAATTCAAGCTTCATCTTATTCCTGCAGGAGTCTTTAATCCAAAAACTACGGCAATAATAACCAACGGCGTCGTTCTGGATCTTGCTGTTCTTTCTGAAGAGATTGATTCTCTTATTAAAGGAGGGGTTGATCTTAAGGGAAGACTACTTATATCACCCCGTTGTAACATCATTCTCCCTTACCACAAACTCTTAGAAGGACTAAATGAGCGAGTAAAAGGAAATAGTAAAACCGGCTCAACTGGACGAGGAATAGGCCCAGTATACGCTGATAAAGTGTCATATAACGGAATTAGACTATATGACTTCATGGATAAAGAGAAATTCAAAGCAAAACTCACCATCCAGTTAAAGCTGAAAAATGCTGTTCTTGGTTCTTTTGATATTGAGCAACTATCATATGAGGCGATTGAAAAAGATCTTGCCCCCCTTCGAAAAAAATTAGAGTCTTACATTCAAGAACCTTTTCCAATTATTCAAAAAGCGCTTAAATCAAATAAGAAAGTTCTAATTGAGGGGGCTCAAGCAGTTTTTCTTGATAATGATTGGGGAACCTATCCCTTTGTAACAGCTTCGACATTGGTCTCTGGTGGAATTACAGGAGGAGCAGGAATTGCTCCTCAATATCTAAATGAGGTCATTGGGGTTATTAAAGTCTACACAACAAGAGTTGGTGAGGGTCCATTCCCAACAGAAATGGATACCGAAGAAGATGAAAAGCTACGACAACTTGGCCATGAATTTGGAGCAACAACAGGACGTGCTAGAAGATGCGGGTGGCTTGACTTGGAAATGGTTAAATTTGCAGTTGACCTAAATGGCATTACTCAGCTAGCACTTACCAAAATAGATATTATGGACTCGTATGATGAGATAAAGCTTTGCACTGGTTATACGTATAAAGGTAAAAAGGTTAATTATTATGATGGAGACGCCTCTTTCCTAGATGAAGTTACCCCTGTCTATAAAACAATGCCCGGCTGGAAGTCCTCAACAAGAGGCCTAACTGAGTATGAAAAACTACCAAAGAATGCAAAACTGTATATAGCTGAAATTGAAAAATTAACTGGAGTAAAAATTACGTATATTTCTACCGGCCCTTCACGAGCTGAGACGATCGAGAGATAATTCCTATTCTACTGAAAGTATTTTATAAGAGATTGTACCTTTAGGCGCTTCAAATTGAGCCATATCACCTTTTTTCTTTCCTGCTAATGCTCTTCCAAGCGGTGAATGTGTTGAAATTTTTCCCTCAAGAGGATTTGCTTCATAATCCCCAACTAAATAAAATATCTTCTCTACCCCCTCACACTCAGCTTTAATTTTAGATCCGATACTAGCCTTCCCATCTTCCCCACCTTCTATAATATCCGCAAGCTTTATTTGAATATCTAATCGAAACATCTGATTATCTATACTTCTCAGTCTCGCTTTTGCTGCTGTATAAAGTCCATTTTCAGAAAGATCTCCCATCCCTCTTGCATCGGCAAGGGTTCTGACAGCTTCAGGTCTATCTTTCTTAAGCTGCTCAAGCTCTTCGTGTAATTTAGCAAATCCCTCTTTGGTTATAGGAATTCGTTTTATTGTTTTCATTGTGTAAATTATACTTTCTTTTTGGTATAATACAAACTACAGGACACGGCAAGGTCGTGTCTTTTTTTGATTTTAAAATACTATGGATAAACAAATTAGAAATATTGCTATTATTGCTCACGTTGACCACGGTAAAACTACTCTCGTGGACTCCTTGCTTAAGCAAACACACACATTCCGAGATAACCAAAAAGAAATGACAGAAACCCTTATCATGGACTCCAATGATCTTGAAAAGGAAAAGGGAATTACAATTCTTTCAAAGAATAACTCGGTTAAATACAAAGATGTAAAAATTAATATTATCGATACCCCTGGACACGCTGACTTTGGAGGAGAAGTTGAGCGCATTCTTAATATGGCAGATGGAGCTATTCTTCTCGTTGATGCTGTAGAAGGACCACTTCCTCAGACAAAATTTGTACTTAAGAAGGCTCTTGAGCAACATCTTAAGATAATTCTTCTTATTAATAAGATCGACAAGAAAGACGCTAGACCCAATCAGATCATTCAAGAAGTTGAAGGTCTTTTCTTAGATCTTGCAACACATGACGACCATCTAAATTTCAAAACTCTTTTTGCTGTAGGTCGTGACGGAAAAGCATTTGACACTCTTCCTACTAACTACACTAGTGAAATGCCAGGAGATTTAACTCCGCTTTTTGAGGCTATTGTTAGCGAAATCCCAAATAGTGTCAAAAATGAAGATCAGCCTTTTCAAATGCTTATCTCAACTTTGGATTCAGACCCACATGTAGGAAAAATTTGTATTGGTAAAGTTACAAAGGGACAGCTCAAAAAAGGCGATATGGTATCTCTAGTAGATGAAGGTAAAGTAATCGGAACAAGCAGAGTTCAGAAATTATTTACAAGTATCGGCTTGGATCGCGTTGAAGTCGATGCTGTATACGCAGGCGATATCGTTGCAATCGCAGGAATTCCAAATCTTACAATTGGCCAAACAGTTACAGATCCTTCTAGTCCTGATAGTCTTCCTAAAATCCACGTTGATGACCCAACCATCAGAATCACAATTGGCCCTAATACAAGTCCGTTCTTAGGCAAAGAAGGTAAATTATTCTCTTCTTCTCAAATAAAAGACAGGCTTATGAAAGAAAAAGAGACAAACCTTGGTCTTAAAATAGAACCAGATGAAGCAACATCCAATTTTGCGGTGTCAGGTCGTGGTGAACTTCACTTGGCAGTTCTCATTGAAAATATGAGACGCGAAGGATTTGAAATGGAAATTTCAAAACCTCAGGTTATCTACAAAACAATTGATGGAAAGGTATCAGAGCCATTTGAAGAAGTAACTATTGATGTAGCAGCTGATTATATTGGAGCAATTACTGAAGAGTTTGCGAAAAGAAAGGCAACTATGATCAATATGACTCAAGAACCAGGAGAAATTACTCGCTTTGTCTACAAAGTTTCAAGCAAAAACCTTCTTGGAGTACGAAATATTCTGCTTACCAAGACTCGTGGAACAGTTGAGCTAAATACCTTTTTCCTAGGATATTTTCCAAAAGAAGATTCAGCAATAGAAGAGGCACGACCAGGAGTACTTATTTCATTTGATTCTGGAACTGCTCTATCATATGGCCTTGAAAACGCTCAAGAAAGAGGAACATTATTCATAAAACCAAACACTCCAGTGTATGAAGGTATGCTTATCGGAATATCAACACGCGAACAAGATATGGAAATAAATGTCACAAAGGGAAAGAAAATGACAAACATTCGTTCATCAACGTCTGATATGTCAGTACAAATTGATACTCCTACTGAGATGAGCTTGGAGCAAGCTTTAGACTTCATAAATAGCGATGAGTTACTTGAAGTAACCCCACAAAATATCCGCATGAGAAAGAAGTGGCTATCGGCTACTGAGCGAAAAATTAACTCTAGAAAAGGCTAAGTTGAAGCTTTAAGCTCAATTTGATACCATAGACATATGAAACACCTTCTGCTTGCCCTTCTCCTTTTCCTTGCATTCTTAACCTTCACATCAAACGTCCACGCTCAAGACTTTTTCAACGCTATTCCTGACTCTTTAGAACCAACTGCTACCGATTCTGCAACAGCCTCACAGTCAGCAAAAGAAGCTGAGGCAATTGCTAAAATTAAGCAGGAAGACGTCACGCGTCCAGAGGGACCAGAGGATGACCAAGCTCTTCTTTTATTTAAGCAGCGGCCAGCAGACAAGTTGTCCTTAACAAACGTAATGGCGTTCTTGATTCAGGCTTCAGTAAAATCCGGTGTACCTTCAAGGACAATTATTCTTATTCTTCTATTGCCTATGCTGGCAACAATTATTGCTTTTATTAGGCACGTTATTGGTCTTCCTAGTATCGGAATGCTCGTACCCGTTGCACTCTCTATCACCCTACTTTCAACGGGTATAACTGCAGGGCTTATTTTGCTTGCAACAATTATTTTCGGCTCAACGGTAGCTCGAATCTTGCTTAAGAAATTAAGAATAATGCAGCTTCCAAAAATGGCATTTTCAATGTTCATAGTCTCCTTCTTCCTATTTTTGGTTCTTACAGTTAGTGCGATGGGCGGAATTCTAGTTGTAAAACAGCTTTCTATTTTCCCGGTTCTACTTCTAATTCTTTTGTCAGAGCAGATAATTTCAGTCCAACAAGAGCGTAGCGCGCAAGAAATGATCATTATCTCAATGGTTACTTTTGCTATTGGTATTCTTGGATTCCTGCTTCTTTCTTCAATATATCTAAGAAACACTATTCTGCTATATCCTGAATTTACACTGCTTCTTATACCTCTTAATATAATTATTGGAAGGTACTTTGGACTTAGACTTATGGAATATTTTAGGTTTTCCTCAATAATGCGCCATGCCAGTAAGTAGAGACATCTTGGGCATGAATGCCCGTAATTTCCTTTATATCCGCAAATATAATTCTCCTGATGCGAAAAAAATTGCGGATGATAAGTTATTGATGAAGAGTGTGCTTATTCAAAATGGGATCAAAACACCCAATATGTATAACATATTCTATGACAGAGACTCTATCACAAGCTACGACTGGTCAAATCTTCCATCCCGTGGGTTCGTAATAAAACCTGCAAGAGGATATGGGGGATCCGGGATATTGCCTATTAAGAAATGGGAAGACAATATCGCAACAACCGCAGATGGCCAGACCTACACCGTCAAACAACTTGAATCACACATCCTAGACATTCTCGAGGGTGCTTATTCACTTAAATTTCTCCCAGATAACGCATTTATCGAAGAACGTCTCAGGCCGCACCAATTCTTTAAAAAGCTTACAGGATTTGGAATACCAGATATACGAGTAATCGTTTTCAATCGTGTCCCAGTTATGGCAATGATGAGACTTTCAACGCAGGAGTCTCATGGAAAAGCGAATCTTCACCAGGGTGCAATTGGATTTGGTATTGATATAAGAACAGGAATCACAACTCATGCAATTTTATACGACCAACATATCAGCATAATTCCAAACACAAAAATTAAGACACGAGGCATAAAAATTCCCGACTGGGAAGAAGTGCTGCTTCTTTCTTCAAAGACTCAAGAAATGACTGGCCTTGGGTATGCTGGGATTGATATTGTATTTGATGGAAATGAAGGCCCTATGGTTCTTGAGGTAAATGCACGACCGGGGCTCTCAATTCAAAATGCCAATAAAGCGTCATTACGCTCAAGGCTAGAACGGGTCGAGAATATTAATACACCTACATACGAGCGAGGCGTTGAGATTGCAAAGAATTTATTTACAGAGTCATTTTCTGAAAAGGTTAGCATTACCCCTAAGATACTTACAATAATTCAAGAAGTTACTTTTTATAGAAATGGTGAGCCTATTACTGTTAAGGCAAAACTCGATACCGGAGCATTCCGGACTTCAATTGATAGGAAATTTGCAGAGCTGCTTGATCTAAAACCACTCGAGGAAAAAGTTTTTGTAAAATCAGCAAGTGGAGAGAGTTTTCGACCAACTGTAAAAGCGTCTTTCACGCTTGGTGGTAAAAAAGTAAATACTGTAGCCTCAATTGTTGACAGATCCAACCTAAAATACCCAGTTATTATTGGTCACCGCGACATGAAAGATTTTCTTATAAAACCGGTAAATGACCAACCATACGACCCCGAAGATGATATAGAAGAGTAAAATAATACGTTGAGCGTATTTGAGTTGAAATAGGTACACCAATTGCTGTATAATATGACTCTATGGAAAAGCAAGTCGAGCCAACACCAGTGGAATTAGATCTAAGAACAGGAAATGCCGTTAAGGTATATCAAAAAATTGTTGAGGGAAAAAAGGAAAGAATAGTAGCCTTTCAGGGAAAAATTGTTAAATCTCGTGGAGCTGGAGACAATAAAATGGTTACTGTAAGACAATTCATTGATGGCGTTGACGTTGATAGATTGTTTGCAGTTAATTCACCAGTTATCGTAAAGCTTGAAAATATTGAAATCAAGAAAAAGAAAACAAGAAAGAAAGCTACAAAAAAGACCGTTAAAGTTTCAAAAAAGATCCTCAAAGCTAAAGCAGCAAAAGCAAGCAAATAGCGCCGTTTCCAACGGTAAAGCGAGCTTACTGTTCTTAACAGTATTTCTTCGATTCATTTAAATTTCCGAATTTTTATCAATTGTTTGTGGTGAGTAAAAACAATTACTTAGATGCCTTGAGGAATTCTACGAATAAAGGGTGTGGGCTTTGTGGTCTACTTTTATATTCTGGATGCCCTTGAGTACCCATGAAGAATGGATGATCCTTCTTTGGAAGCTCAATGATCTCCACTAAATTCTCGACTACTGATCTGGCTGAAATTATAAGCCCCGCTGCCTCTATCTCTTTTGCAAATTTATTATTAAATTCATAGCGATGTCTATGTCTTTCCGATGTCAAACCAGGCTTATTATTTATGAACTGTCCAGCCTTTTCGTAAACTTCATATGCTCTTGTACCCTCTTTAACCTTTGCATCCCATGCACCAAGCCGCATAGTGCCACCATAAGAACGGCGTTCCATAAGCTCCTTCTGATTTTCGATCATGTGAATAACAGGATGTTTTGTTTTTTGATCATTTTCAGTAGTGTTTGCGTCCTTCCAGCCCAGAACATGACGAGCAAAACCAACGACAGCAAGTTGCATGCCATAACAAAGACCCAAGTATGGTATTTTCTTGTCGAGCGAATACTCAACAGCTTTTATCATTCCTTCTGCCCCTCTTTCTCCCCATCCAATTGGAACAATTATCCCATCTGGCTTACCAATAACTGCCTCAGCACCCTCTTTATTTACCTTCTCAGCATCAACCCACCTTGTCTTTACCTCAACATCAGCAGCCCAAGAGGCGTGCTCAATTGCGTCAAGAAGCGCTGCATATGAATCTCTAAGCTGATATTCACCAGTACCAAAATATTTACCAACAATAGCAATCTCAACCGTTTTGCTTTTTTTGGATTTAATTTTTTCGACTAACTTCTCCCAATTGCCAAGACTTGGAGCTTTTTGTGCAAGACCTAATTTTGAGAGAATACGCTTTTCAAGACCCTGCTTATGAAGAACTAGAGGAATTTCATAGACGCTCTCTACATCTGGATTGGAAATAATATCCTCAGGATGCATATTGCAGAATAATGCAAAGCGATCTCTTCTTCTTTGGTCAAGATACCTAGCAGATCGAGCAATTATAAAGTCTGGTTGAATGCCCATAGAGTTAAGAGTTCTTACAGAAAGTTGTGTAGGTTTTGTTTTAGGTTCACCAAGATGTGAAGGTGTTGGCACATAACTTACATGGATATGTATTACGTCTCCTGGATTTTTTAGGGTAAGAATTCTTGATGCCTCATAATAAAAGAGGTTCTGATACTCACCAGCAGTACCACCAAGTTCTATAACAACTATATCTGCGCCTTTTACCTTTGCTACATGCTTTATGCGAGAGATTATTTCATCTGTAATGTGAGGAATTGCTTCGACGTCTTCCCCGTTATATTCAAATCTTCTTTCTCGATCAATAACTGTCTGGTAGATTCTTCCCATTGTCACGAAATTCTCTTTACCCATGTCTTCTGAAAGGAACTTCTCATATGAACCGATGTCCATATCTGCTTCCGTGCCGTCTTCGCAAAGGAATGGATCACCGTGCTCTATCGGATTTATTGTTCCTGCATCGAGATTAAGATAATTCTCAAATTTGATTGGAGCAATTTTATAACCTGCTGATTTGAGAAGGAAAGATATTGAAGAGGCGGTGAGTCCTTTTCCGATTCCGGAGATAACTCCTCCAGACACGAAAATGTATTTAGTGTTTAATTTCTTGAGCGGCACGATTTATATTATCAAATAGGCCAAATCGTGTCAACGAGGAGTTTTAACTGAGAGTTTTTCCTTCCTCTGCAGCACCTGCTGCTTCGAGCATTTTTAACTTGTCTCTTTTGTTGTTTGTTTCGTTCCATTCTGAAATAATTTTATTATGTTTCTCCAATACGCTTTCGCCTTTTGGCCCTGGGGCGGCGGGTGTTTCAGCAAATTTAGATTTGAAAGCATCTATTCTTCCTGCCTTATAAAGAACCCCAAGTCCTGCGCAAAATGAAACAAGCCCAATAATTAGTAATATTGGAGGACCACCTGCAGACACGCCCTGCATCCCAAGATATACACTAACAAACCCTCCCCCAAGAAGAATTAGACCAATAAAACTACCTAAGAGTATTTTTCGCATTAATTAAGAATATTCGATTGTAATCTTTATTGCAATTAGTCTTGACCGGAGTGCTTAATAACTTTTAATTTGTCGCGCATCTGTGAAGTTTTGGCATATGTATGAGCAAACTCATCATGCTTGTGTAAAAGAGAATTCTTGTGATCCCCTTGACCCACTGGCGGCAACTTAATAGCATGTCTATCTCGCCTACCCGCTCGAAAAAGCAAAGCCACTCCGACAATAATAAGTGCCAGGGCAATGAATGAGGAAAAAAGCGATACGTTATTTGTATCCAGCAAATTAAGAAAGCCCAATACAAAACCTAGAAGAGTTATTCCAAGTCCTAATAGCGATTCAAGAATGTGATTCTTCATGAGCGGGGTACCAGAATCGAACTGGCTTCCCTACCTTGGGAAGGTAGTATACTACCGGTATACGAACCCCGCGCTTGGAAGCATTCTCCTTTAGGCGTAACCTAAAGCGTGATTTCAAGCTTGCTTGAAACACGATCACTGAACTACTTCTGTAACAAAATTAGTATACAACAACTCCCTTTGTTCGGACCAATAATTTTTAACCTCTCGCTTTACTTAAAGAACTCAAGCTTTGCTTTAACGTAGTCAAGCTTTGCTTTATCGTAGTCAAGCTTTGCTTTATCGAAGAAAAGCTCTGCTTTATCGTGCTAGCTTTAATACGTTTCCGGAGAAAATAAGGTTAGGATTAGTAAGATTATTATTCTTAGCAATTTCGACCCATCTATATCCGTCTCCATAAGCTCTTACAGCGATATCCCAAAGATTATCTCCATAAACCACTGTATAGGTTGTACCCGTAATTTTTTGCATTACCTGTACGTCTTCCATACCTTTCTCCGTCCCTGCTTGTGCAACAGGTGCGTTAGTCACAACTGGTGTCGGTGTTGAAACCGCTGTTGGTGCAGCTGTAGGCACTACAACTTCAGTTGGAACTGCTGTTGGAGATACCTGTGCCATTGCCTGAGACTTAGTTGGAGTTATTTTTGGAATGATAAGTTTTTGCCCTTTTTCGAGTGAATTAGAGTCGGTAATATTATTG
This sequence comes from uncultured Gammaproteobacteria bacterium, assembly GCA_964511305.1. Lineage (GTDB taxonomy): Bacteria > Patescibacteriota > Microgenomatia > Levybacterales > GWA1-39-11 > JAUSNA01. Next base: position 15,434 of record CAZEEU010000001.1, read on the forward strand.
GCCTTTGCTATTTCAACCCAAGCGTATCCATCTCCGTATGATTTTTCAGCTATGCTCCAAAGAGTTTCCCCTTCTTGCACAGTGTAACCACTGGTAAGTACGTCTTTTACTTCATCTGTCATTGCTGCTTGATCATCAACCTCTGCTCTATTTTGAGACAAAGTTCTTACTCCAAGTGCAATAACAATAAAAAGCACAACAACGGTTACTATTCCGTAAATCAAACTCTTGTATGAGTCGGAATTTTGCATAAGCTTTTGAATATCAAATGCGTTTTGTTCTTGTTTGTCAGATTTTTTTGTTGGCATAAAACTCCTTTCCAGGCAGAAGATTTGAGCAGAATGAGCAGATAACGTTCTTTGTGCGGGCCGTCTTTGCAACGAGCCTCGCCAAAATTTCAACTTGGCGGGGTGAACGGGACTCAAACCCGCGACCTCTTCCGTGACAGGGAAGCGCTCTAATCAACTGAGCTACCACCCCAAAAACTGCGTTTTTGGGGTGGAGGAGAAGTCTCCATAGACTTCGACTACCATCCCACTTATAAATTTTGGGGCGGATGAGAAATTCTTTTAGAATTTCAAGTATCACCCCTAACCTTTCTTCAGTTTTGGTCTGATTATTCTACCAACTCAGGCATGATCCGTCAATGGCCTCAAACAAAGTAGTTTACCCTTTCAAAGCAATTGTTTTGTGATACTATTTGGTATATGCATTCGTTCACTAATGAACAAATTTCTCGCCTACTAAGGCAAGTCGCAGCGGCATACACCATCCAAAATGAAGGTAAATATAAATTCCAAATCCTTGCATACCAAAAAGCAGCAGACTCAATTGAAGCAAGTGTTACAGAAATAAAAGATTTGCTTGCTGATAATGCTTTAGACAAACTCTCAGGCGTAGGACCTAGTATTCGAAACCACATTTTAGAGCTTTTTAACTCTGGTGAGGTTGAGCATTTTAATGCTGTGCTTAAAAATGTTTCTCCAGCGATATTTCCGTTACTTGATATTCCCACTTTTGGTCCAAAAAAAGCTTTTAAACTCGTTGAAAACTTCAAACTTTTAGATCCTAAAAGTGTTATTGAGGATGTATATAAGCTTGCATCAGACAACAAAATAGCCTCACTTGAAGGATTTGGAGACAAATCTCAAAGTGATATTAAGCGTGCCATTGATGAATATCGCCTTGGCAAAACAAAATCCTCACGGATGGTTCTGGCGGTTGCCTCAGAAATATCAGACACAATGCTTACCTATTTAAAGAAAGACAAAAGCGTTCTACAAGCATTTACTCTTGGTAGCCTCAGACGAATGAAGTCGACTATAGGGGACATAGATATTGCAGTAAGTTCTAATAACCCTGCTGCAGTCCTAGATCATTTTAATAACTATCCATATAAAGATCGAATTATAGAAAGAGGAGACATAACATCTTCGATAATTCTTTCTGGCAATAAGCAGGTTGATCTTATGGTTCTAAAGCCAGAGATGTTTGGCTCTTTACTACAGCATTTTTCAGGGAGCAAAGAGCATAATGTTGCATTGCGAGAGTATGCTCTTAAAAAAGGCTATTCACTTTCTGAAAAAGGTGTAAAACTTAAAGACGGAACGACCAAAACTTTTGATGATGAACATGAATTTTATAATTTTTTAGGTCTTGAGTGGATACCGCCAGAAATAAGAGAGAATCAAGGAGAAATCGATGCCTCATTAAATCATAAGCTCCCCAAATTAGTAGAGCTAAAAGATATTAAGGGAGACTTTCATATTCATTCCAATTATCCAATAGAACCTAGTCATGATCTGGGACAAAATACAATGGAGGAAATGCTACATCGCGCTGACCAATTGGGTTACAAATACTTTGGTTTTTCAGAACACAACCCAAGCATTAGCAATCATACTGAGGAAGAAATTTACTCAATACTACTCAAAAGGAACAAAAAAATAGAACAGCTTCAAAAGAGTAATAAAAGTATTCGTATAATTAATTTACTTGAAGTTGATATTTTGGTCAATGGTCAATTGGCTTTAAGTGACAGATGTCTTGACCTGCTAGACATGGCGATAGTAAGTATTCACTCTTCTTTTAGAACACCTAAAGAGAAAATGATGAAGAGGATTTTAAGTGGTCTTTCTCACCCGAAAGCAAAAATTTTTGCACATCCCTCAGGAAGACTAATAAATCAAAGAGAGCCTTATGAAGTTGATTGGAAAGAATTATTCTCCTTTGTAAAAGAACACAACAAAGCGCTTGAAATTAATTCATGGCCAACAAGACTTGATCTTGCAGATACACTTGTCCATGAAGCAAAAAATGTTGGTGTTAAATTTGTTATTGACACAGACAGCCATGCAGTATCACACATGGACAATATGCCATACGGCATCGCTGTTGCAAGGCGTGGATGGGCGGAGAAAGAAGACATTATTAATACATGGGATTATGAAAAACTTGAAAATTGGATCAAGTCATAATTTGTAAAAAGTCTTAATTTGTGTCATAATTACTTTTACTATGAACATGTGGATCGGAATAATAATCTTCGCAATACTCGCTTTTATAGCCTATATCTGGCTCACATATAACTCCCTTATTACTCTTCGTGAAAGAATCAAAGAAGCCCTAAGTGGAATTGATGTGCAGTTAAAAAGAAGAGCTGACTTAATTCCTAACTTACTCGAAACTGTGAAGGGATATGCAAAGCACGAAAAAGAAGTTTTTGAAAATGTTACAAAGGCAAGAAGCATGCTAATGAAAGCCGATTCTCTTCCAGAAAAAGCACAGGCTGACAACATGCTTACTGGCGCACTTAAATCTCTTTTTGCTGTTGCAGAAAGCTATCCAGATCTTAAGGCTAGTGATAATTTCAAAGACCTCCAAGATGAATTGTCTGATACTGAGGACAAGGTAAGTTATTCAAGACAATTTTATAATTCAAACTGTCTTGCGTATAACACAAAAATTCAGACTTTCCCCGCTGCACTTATTGCTTCACAATTTGGCTTTAAAGCCTATGAATTCTTCGAAGCAGATAACGAAGAAAAGAAAACTCCAAAAGTAAGTTTCTGATACCGTGACAATTTACAGCCAAATTGCTTCTAACAAACTTAAGACATTCGTTATTTAAGTATATTTTTACTTATGACTATTTACAGCCAAATTTCATCAAATAAACTAAAAACTATACTTATGATGGGTGTTTTTATCCTCCTATTTCTAGGTGTTTCTATCATTCTTGGCAGAGCTCTTGGATATGGAATGTCTTTCGTCGGGGTCATGCTTATTATATCTGGCGTCATGTCATTTGTTTCTTATTTCTATTCCGACAAAATAGTCCTTTCAATGAGCGGTGCAGTTGAGGCGAAACGTGATGAATACAGAGCGTTATATAATTCTGTTGAAAATTTAAGTATCGCCTCAGGTCTTCCAAAACCGAAAATATATGTTATTCACGATCAGGCTCCTAATGCTTTTGCCACAGGACGAGATCCAAAACATGCCGTTGTTGCTGCAACGACCGGACTCTTAGAAATACTTTCGGAAGCAGAACTTGAGGGTGTTATTGGGCATGAGCTCTCTCATGTAAAAAATTACGACACTAGACTTATGGGAGTCGTAAGCATCCTTGCTGGATCTATTGCAATTCTCGCAGATTTCTTCCTAAGAAGCCTTTTTTGGGGAGGAAGGGATGATAATAGAAGTAGCGGAAATGGGTTGATGCTTATCTTAGGAATAGCTGCGGCAATTCTTGCACCAATTGCAGCAACTTTAATACAATTTGCAGTTTCTAGAAGGCGAGAATTTTTGGCTGATGCAGACGGTGCCTTGCTTACTCGACACCCGGAAGCATTAGCTCGAGCCCTTGAAAAAATTTCCATGGATCGTCACCAATTAAAAACGGCCTCGAACGCAACCGCCCACTTATATATAGAAAATCCTTTCAAGACGGATTCTAAGAAGAAAGGTGCTTCATTTTTTGTAAAGATTTTCTCCACACACCCTCCAGCCGCGGAGCGAATAAAGATTCTTCGAAGCATGTAGGTCTGATATACTAAAAATTATGCGTCATGGAGTTCTCGTAGGAAAAACTGTTCTTAAAATAGGTAAGGCAATGAATGTAGGATCGGGATCCACTTGGCCAGGCCATGTTGCCCTTAAGATAGATCCTTCATTAATAAGAGCAGTTGTTGAAAAAAATCCTGAAGTAAAAATTATTCTTATTGCAGGAACAAATGGAAAAACGACAACGACAAAGGCACTTTCATATGCACTTGAATCAAGTGGAATTTCTGTACTAACAAATAACGCTGGCGCAAATTTACTCAACGGGCTGGCATCAGCACTTGTTTCTGGAATTGATCTAAATGGCAAGCTCCGACAAGAAACTATTATCTTTGAGGCAGACGAGAATTCTTTGCCAGTAATTCTTTCAGAGATTCCAAATCCTAACGCAATTGTTCTTCTTAATCTTTTTCGGGACCAGCTTGACCGTTATGGAGAAGTAAATACTACGGCAGAAAAATGGATAAAAGCATTTAAAAAACTGACCGAAGACACTCTTGTTATTGCAAATGCTGATGACCCCCTGGTGTCACATGTTGCCTCACATGCTGCAAAAAAAGTTTATTTCACGATCCCAACAAAGTATAAAAATACTAGATCTCTTGGACACGCAGTAGACTCAACAACCTGCCCAAAATGCAACTCGACACTTGAGTATTTAAGTATTAGCTACTCACATCTTGGTAACTACATTTGCCCTAACTGCTCCTATTCAAATCCGAAAGCGGAAGGGTTAGAAATCCCATCAAATTTACTAGGAATTTACAACCAATACAATTTAAATGCAGCAGCAAAGGTACTAAAAAATGTTTTTGAAATTAAAGAAAAAGAAATTCTTAAAACCCTTTCTCAAGTCAAGCCTGCATTTGGCCGACAAGAGGAAATATCAGTAAACGGGAAAAAAGTAATGTATTTACTATCAAAAAATCCAACCGGATTTAATGAAAGTCTCAAAGTAGCTATAGAGAATAAGAGTTCTTCTTTGCTGATTCTACTTAATGATAGAGTTCCTGACGGACATGACATTTCATGGATTTGGGATGTTGATTTTGAAATATTAAAAAAGACAAATATCAAAATTTTTGTGTCTGGAGACCGCGCTTATGATATGGCAAATCGACTTTTATTTGCCGGTGTCAGCCATGAAGTTTTTGATAGTCCAGATAAGGCCTACGAGGCAGCTCTCAACAATACAATGCAAGAAAAAACCCTAACTATTCTTCCGACATACTCAGCCATGCTTGAAATAAGAAAATTAATATCCGGAAGGGCAATATTATAAGCAACATGAAACAAAACAAAATAAACATCCTCAACCCAAAACTTACCATAGGCTGGTTATATCCAGAGCTAATGTCTACCTACGGAGACCGAGGTAATATTATTGTTCTTAAGAAAATTGCTGAAGACCACAATATAAATGTGGAAATTTTGAGAATAAATCAAGAGACGGACGACAAAGCGCTTATAGAATGTGATCTTTTATTCATGGGTGGCGCACAGGACCTACAGCAAGAGATAGTAAATAAAGACCTAATTGAAAAAAAAGGAGCAACACTTATTAAAATGATCGAAAGAGAAATTCCAGGACTTTATATATGCGGTGCTTATCAATTCTTAGGCAAATATTATAAAGACTCGTACGGAACAAAAATTCCAGGACTTGGAGTTTTTGAAATGTATACAGAAAGTGATGCAAAAAAAGATCGGCTTATTGGAAATATCGTAGTAGATTATAACGGTGAACTACTAGTGGGATTTGAAAATCATGGTGGAAGGACTTTTCTTCAGGATAAGAATATGGGTTTTGCAAAGGTGGTTAAGGGATACGGAAATAATGGCGAAGACGGAACTGAGGGAATCTTTTATAAGAACTCAATAGGTACTTATATGCATGGACCAATACTCCCCTCCAATCCTACACTTGCCGTAAAACTTTTAGAGATGGCTATGGAAAAAAAATACGACAAAAAAGTAAGTTTGAGTTTTGACGACACTCTCGCCAAAAAAGCTAAAGGTATTATTCTCTCCCGCCTCGGAATAAAATAACACCGAGATACTCTTCCCATCTTTTAATTATTAATTAACACTTAACGATTATCATATCTTACGAGTCCGGTGAACTGTACCACCGAACTACAACGCATGAGGAGATATGGTTTTATAACAAAGAACGACTACTTCGAAGCGCTTAATCGACTTCGTGATGCCTTTCTGGCTGCTAAGGATGGGAGCGAAGTAAATGAGATTATAAATGGAATATTAACCGATGATGAGAAAATTAAGATTGGAAGAAGGATTCTAGTAGCGAGAGCGCTAAAAAATGACAACACATATAGCGATATTACTAGTCTTTCTAACGTAGGTAGAACAACAATTACATGGGTTGCAAAACAATTGAGAAGTTATCCCAAATGCTTCGAACTTATTTTCAAACGATCCGTAAAGCTAGAAAAAGAATATGAACGAAAGAAATATCGCCTTGTTGGTGGATCTCAATTGGTCTTTAAAAAGAGAGAATATACTGGAATCAAAAGAAAAGATATAAAAAGATAATCTTGGTCCCGTGAACTGTACCACCGAACTATAGATATGCGATATTGCTTATTTTTTTAATTCGGGGTACATCACTCCAGGAACATTTGTTAAATCTATATCGACTAAGTAAGGTTTAGCTGCTCCACCATTTATACTCCCGTAAATATACTGAGATTCTCCTGACAAATCTGCTATTCGTGGGGTGTTTGTTAATCTGCAGTGTTCGTAATATTTAGCCAGTGCGCTAGATACTTCCTGTCGAGCTTCACTTGGGGCTTCTATCAAAGGGACACCATCTACAAAATCAACGATCATATATGCATTATTCTTTCTCGCTATTGCGCGTTTGGGATTCTTTTCCAGCGTAGCTGCACCGAGTACTACATCGAAATTAGGAATATTTATTCCAAATTCTTGCAATTCCCTCATCTTTTCAGCTCCCATTCTCAAGACATCCATTGGCCTATGCTCCCCAACACTTAACATTAATGTTCTAATAACCATAAGTGCTCCGTTTTCTTTTGATTTCACCAAATCCATATCTCCAGAGATACCACCACTTAGTGTTTTTACAAATTCACCCTTGAAAGGACTGTAGTCTTTGCCAACAAATGATGGCTTATCATCGTGAACTTCCATAACAATTATTATAACACTGAAGCTTGAGAATCTAAGCTCAAGACGGTATACTTAGGAGCATGGCTTGCCTCTTTAAAGAGGCGCAAGCTAGTTAAAAAAACTATGAAAATTGATGTGAATAAAGTCGCAAAACTCGCTAATCTCACAATAACTCCTGACGAAGAAAAAGAATTTGATAAGCAGTTGAATGACATTGTCGGCTACATAGAAAAACTAAATTCTGTAGATACAACAGGAATTGCTCCCACAGCCCAAGTAACAGGGCTTGTCAATAGAACCCGAGAAGACAAAATTGCTCAAAATAGTCTGCCACAAAAAGACGCCCTTTCTGGAGGGAAAAAAATCCATAATGAAATGTTTGTTGTTGATCAGACCGTAGACACTACAAGTTAAATGTTCAAAAACCAAATTACAATTTTCAAACTAAATATAAGAGTTTAAGTATTAAAAATTAAACATTCGTTTGATCCATTGGCATTTGAGAATTGGATTTTAAAAATATGGATATACAAAATTTTACAATTAGCGACATCATCGAAGGCTACAAAAAGAAGGAATTTAGTGTAAGCGAAATAGTTAACTCGTATCTTGATAGAGTAAATAAATTAAATCCATCCCTCAACGCTTTTATAACCATTGATCAAGACAATGCCCAAGAAAAAGCTAAAAAGCTTGACGGAAAAGAAGTAACAAATCCTCTTCATGGCATTCCTTTCGGTATAAAAGATATGTTCTTAACAAAAGGAGTTAGAACAACTGCTGCATCAAATGTTCTTAAAGACTATATCCCACCCTACTCTGCTACTGCTATTACTAGGCTTGAGGAACAAGGTGCAATTTCTTTAGGAAAATTAAATCATGACGCATGGGCTCATGGCTCAAGTGGTGAAAATAGCGACTTTGGAAATACTCTTAATCCATGGGACAAAGACTATATTCCTGGAGGTTCATCGTCAGGCTCTAGCGCATCAGTATCTGCTGGAATGGTACCATTTTCAACCGGTACAGATACTGGGGGCTCCATAAGACTCCCTGCAAGCTTTACAAATACTGTAGGCCTCAAGCCTACGTATGGCCTTGTTAGCCGCTATGGAGTTATCTCAATGGCATCATCGCTTGACTCTATTGGACATTTTTCAAAAACAGTGAAGGATTCAGCAATAATCCTTAACGCTACCGCAGGTCCTGACGGATTTGACTCAACACTCGCCGATAAAAAAATAGCTGACTACACAAAAAGCATAGGCCAAGACATAAAGGGTATTAAAATTGGTATTCCGAAAGAATATGTTGGTGAAGGATTAAGTCCAGATGTTGCGGGAATTTTTGAGAATAGTCTTCAGGTGCTTAAGCGCCTTGGTGCTGAAATTATTGAAATCTCACTTCCCCATACAGACGAAGGAATCGCAGTTTATTACATAATCCAACCATCAGAGGTTAGCTCAAATCTAGCGCGCTATGATGGTATAAGATTCGGCAATGATAGATCTCATTTTGGAAAAGAAGCAAAAAGAAGAATAATGCTTGGAACATTTACTCTCTCTTCTGGGTATTATGATGCGTATTACAAAAAGGCTATGCAAGTTAGAACCTTAATTACAAAAGACTTTATCGACGCATATAAAAAGGTGGATGTAATAGTGTCTCCTGTTTCTCCAACTCCACCCTGGAAATTTGGAGAGAAAGCAAATGATCCGCTTGCAATGTATCTGTCTGACGCATTAACAGTAACAATTAATCTTGCCGGTGTCCCTGGAATTTCAGTACCTGCCGGTTTTAGCAAGGATGGGCTACCAATTGGAATTCAGTTTATCGGACCGCACTTTTCTGAGGAGCTACTTTTCAAAACTGGCAATGCATTCGAACAAGAAACACAATTTTGGAAACAAGTTCCAAAATTAGAACTATAAATTAAAAAGTAAAAACTATGAATAATCAAAATTTGAGCGTCAACAAATACGAAACGGTAGTTGGGATGGAAATTCATGTAGAGCTTGCAACTACTACAAAAATGTTCTGCAGTTGCCCAGTTCCTAATCTCTCAGACAAACCAAATACCAAAACTTGTCCAATCTGCCTAGGACTTCCAGGTGCGCTCCCATTCACCAACCAAAAAGCTATCGAGTCGTGTGTTCAAATTGGGCTTGCGCTTAACTGCACAGTCAATCAAGACTCATATTTTGAAAGAAAGAATTACTTCTATCCAGATCTTGCTAAAGGATTTCAAACGTCACAATTTCTTCATCCTTTCGGTGAAAAAGGGTATCTTGATATTAAAGTTAATGGGACTACAAAAAGAATTGGCATAACCCGAGTTCACATGGAAGAAGATACTGGAAAGCTCACCCATGCAACGGTTGATGGGAAAGAAGTTTCTTTAATCGATTTCAATAGATCAAGCGTACCCCTAGTTGAAATTGTAACTGAGCCTGATATTAGAAGTGGAGAGGAAGCGAGAATATTCCTGCAAGAACTGCAAAAAATTATACGATTTTTAGGAGTAAGCGATGCAGATATGGACAAAGGACAAATGAGGTTAGAGCCAAATATTTCGCTAAGGCCACATGGTCAAAAGGAATTAGCTCGATACAAAGTAGAAGTCAAAAATATCAATTCATTCAAGTTTGTTGAAAATGCCATAAAATTTGAGCAAAAACGACATGAAGAACTATTGAGTAAAGGTGAAGTTCCAACACAGGAAACAAGAGGCTGGAATGAATTCAAGAATAAGACCGTAAGTCAAAGATCAAAAGAGGAAGCTCATGACTACAGATACTTTCCAGAACCTGATTTACCTCCAATTAAATTTCTTGACACTACAGTTGAAGAACTTAAAAAGTTGCTTCCAGAACTTCCACAAGCTCGAGTTATTCGATTTGTAAATGAGCTTGGTCTTTCAGAATATAATGCTGAGATCTTAACTCGAGACATAACTCTTTGCAATTTCTTTGAAGAGGCAGTTTTTGAAGGAAAGAATTTACAAGTTGATGCAAAAACTATTGCAAACTTTATTATTAATAAAAAACCGGATTTGGAAAAAACAAAACCCTCAACACTAGTCTCTGAAATAAAATCTGAAAGTAATGTAAAAAGTTTTGATGAAGCAAAATTAACAGAGACAATTAAAAAAGTTATGAATGATAATTCTGCAATAGTTGAGGAATATAAATCTGGCAAAGTTCAGGTATTAGGATTTCTTATTGGAGCAACGAGAAGAACGCTTCCAGAAGCAAAAGATGTCGAGCAAATTAGAAATTTACTCACCAAAATGCTAGAATGATGGGATGACAGAAACCCCTATAGAATTTGAAGACGGACCACAATTTGCTACACCAGAAGAAGAAGCTTTAGTAGATAAATTTTTCGATAGATTTCCACCTTCAAAAAAATCTGACATTCCCGCGCCTTCTCCAGAAAGAATAAGGAAAGGACTTCGTGATATCCGGATTCATGGGGAGGTAGGAGTTCAGATTGATTTACTTTCTAGAGGAACCCAAACAGCCGCAGAAACTGCTGCAAATTTAGCAAATGCTCACATCAAACTTCTAGACCGCATGGAGATTATGAGAAAACTCGTTAACAGACTCGAGGGAATAGCGTATCTAGATCCCTTAACGGGACTCCCAAATAGACGAAGTTATGATGAATATATGGCGGCAAATTCGACAAAACCGATGGCCATAATATTTATTGATGCAGATCATTTCAAAGAAGTAAATAAGAAAGGGTATGATGTAGGGGATGAAGGACTTAAAAAAATTGCAAATGCTATGCTTGATAATGGAGAATCAAGCCCAATGCTGTTTCGATATGGAGGAGATGAGTTTGTTGCTGCCTATGAAGGAGTTCACGATCCATACGTACTTCAAACACGGGTTGAGGCGATGAGAGAATCAGTTAATAGCACAAGTCTTACTACAGTTGATGGTGAGGTCGTGCCATTTAGCGCTAGCTTTGTAGGAGGTAACTTTGGTGGCGGAACAGTCGATGATGTTGAATCATTTAAAAATGAAATGGGCAGAACACTTCAGGCAAATAAAGAAATGGGACATAGAAACCAAAGCTATATACTTGGCGTGAACAATATCTTAGAACCCCAAGCTGCTCTTCAATCAGAAGTACAATAATTTATGGCAGATTTCGTTCACCTACATAATCACTCCGAATATTCATTGCTTGACGGCTTGTCGCGTATAGACCCATTGGTAGAACATGCCAAAAAGCTTGGAATGACCTCTCTTGCCATAACAGATCACGGGAATATGTATGGCACGATCAAGTTCTATAAGAAATGTCTTGCAGAAGGAATTAAACCAATTATAGGATGCGAGATCTACGTTGCGAAAAGAAGTCTTCATGATAAAGAGGCTGGTGTTGATAAGGATTATAACCATCTAATTCTTCTCGCAAAAGACTTAACCGGATACAAGAATTTGATAAAAATTATTACTACCTCTCACCTAGAAGGATTCTATTACAAACCTAGAACAGACCTAGCGCTTCTTAAGAAACATAGCGAAGGATTGATTTGTCTTACCGCATGTATAAGTGGTTATGTGAGCGAACCACTCCTTAACGGTCAAGAAGATTTAGCAAAAAAAAGACTCCAAAAATTAATTGATATATACACAAAAGAAAATTTATTCCTAGAAGTGCAACGTCACATAAACGTTCCAGGTCAAGAAGAATTAAATCAAAAACTACAAGTCCTAAGCCGTGAATTTGGAGTAAAATTGGTTGCTACAAATGACAATCACTATATTGAAAAAGATGACGCTGAAGGACAAGAAATTCTGCTCTGCATAGGCACCCAGACAACAATACTAGATGAGAATAGAAAGCTCACAATGCTTGATTCTCCTGACTTTTACTTAAAGTCTGCAAAGGAGATGCATGAAGCTTTTAAAGATATGCCTGAAGCAGTTGAGAATACAGTAAAAATTGCTGAAATGTGCAATGTGGAACTAACCCTCGGAAAATGGATCATGCCACAATATGATGTGCCAGATGGTCTTACTGCTGCAGAGTATTTCAAGAAAATTATTGAGGAAAGACTACCCTTTCGCTATGAAAATGTAACAGAGGAAATTCGGACACGCGTTGACTATGAGATAGACGTAATCTTAAAGAAAGGTTACGAAACATATTTCTTAACCGTTGCTGATTTTGTTAACTGGGCAAAAGACCGTGGAATAAGTGTAGGACCCGGGAGAGGATCTGCAGCTGGATCGGTAGTTTCGTATATCTTAAGAATTACTGACGTTGACCCTTTCTATTTCAATTTACCATTTGAACGTTTTCTAAATCCTGAAAGACCATCTGCTCCCGATATCGATCTTGATTTTGCTGACACAAGACGAGATGAAGTTATTGAATATGTAACTCAAAAATACGGAAAAGATAAAGTTGCCCAAATCATAACATTTGGAACAATGGAAGCTCGTGGATCAGTAAGAGACGCAGGACGCGCGTTAGGCATGCCCTATGCACAACCTGATCGAATCTCCAAGATGATTCCTCCCGGATGGCAAGGCCATCATATGACAATTGACCTAGCACTTACTCAAAGTCCAGAACTTAAAGCTGCGTACACCACTGAGCCCGAAACAAAAAGGCTCCTGACTTTGGCTAGTAAGCTTAATGGCGTTGCGCGTCATGCATCGGTCCATGCCGCAGGTGTTGTTATTGCAGACAAAGATCTTACTGAATATGTACCTCTTCAAAAAGAAACGAATGGGGATAAAATCGTAACTCAATATGATATGTACACTGTTGGTGAAGACGGAGTTGGACTTCTTAAAATGGACTTTCTAGGGCTTCGAAATCTTACCATTATCCAAGAATCTCTTAGATTTATTAAAGAAAATCAAAATCAAGAAATAGATTTTCAAAAGCTATCATATGATGATCCTCCAACATACAAACTCCTTGCAAGCGGAGAAACAACAGGAATTTTCCAACTTGAATCCTCTGGCATGAGAAGATACATCAAAGAACTCAAGCCAACTACAATATTTGATGTTATGGCAATGGTTGCCTTATATAGACCAGGACCTATGCAAAATATACCTGATTTTATTGCCCGCAAGCATGACCCTTCGAAAATTTCTTTCCCAGATCCTCGTCTTAAAGAAATTTTGACTAACTCTTATGGAATCCTTACTTACCAAGACGACGTCCTTTTAACGACAATTGCTCTTGCAGGATACACATGGCTTGATGCTGACAAATTCCGTAAGGCTATGGGTAAAAAAATTCCAGCAGAAATGAAAAAACAAAAAGAAATATTTCTACAAGGAGCTGTTAAGAATGGGCTTACCCAAAAGAAAGCCGAGGAAATTTTTGAGCTAATAGCACCTTTTGCTGGATACGGTTTTAATAAAGCACATGCTTCCTGCTATGCAACGATCGCCTTTAGAACTGCTTATCTTAAATCCCACTACCCTGTTGAATTTATGACTGCGTTATTAACCGCTGAATCTCGTGGGTCAACCGGACCTCAAAAGAATGAAAAAATCTCTATTGCTGTTGCTGAATGCAAAAGACTAAAAATCGACGTTTTGGGTCCAAATGTAAATGCATCCAAAGCTGATTTCTCAATAGAAGAAAATAAAGTTAGATTTGGTTTGTCTGCTGTAAAGAATGTCGGCACGGCTGCTATCTCAACAATCCTTGAGGCTCGGGAAAAGGGTGAATTTAAAAACCTAGCTGATTTTTGTGGCAGGGTTGATCTATCAAAGGTGAATAAAAAAACAATGGAAAGTCTTATAAAAGCTGGTGCTTTCGATGATTTTGGCAAAAGAGCATCACTTCTTGCGTCTACCGCAAACATTGTTAACGCAATCACCAAAAAACCTGCCAAAAAAGATCTTAATCAAATCAGTCTTTTTGGAGACCTCCCTGAGGCACCAATCACTATAAATCCAGAGCTTGAGGCAATTGAGGATTTTACTGAGAGTGAAAAGCTGATGTTTGAGCGTGAGCTATTGGGATTCTTTCTGTCCGACCATCCCCTTAACCAAAAGCTTAACTCTCTCTTTACATTTGCGACTCATAAAATTTCTGACTTACCAGAAGTCAAAAATGGAACTAGAGTCAAAATTGGAGGCTTAGTTGCTTCTATAAAAAAGATTTTCACAAAGCGTTCTAATGAAGAAATGGCCTTTATATCACTTGAGGATCATGTAGGCGTAACTATTGAATGCGTAGTCTTTCCTAAAATATTTGAACGATCAAAAATATACCTCGTAAAGGATGCTATTGTAATTATTGAAGGAAAACTAGACTTTAAAGAAGATCTTCCTGTTGTTATCGTTGAAGGCGTCAGAATCCTTAATTAAAAAAGTCACGTTATATGTCCCTTGACTTAAATTTTACTGTCGCTTAAAATTGAAACCGTAAATGGCCTCACTCGGACCAGAACTTATCGTAGAAATCGGCGGATTTCCTATAACCAATACGCTTATAACCACTTTTTTGGTAGATGCCGTTATCGTAGCCCTCGTGTATGCAACCTATAGAAAAATAAGCACTGTACCTGCCGGTCTTCAATCTATTTTTGAACCTGCTATTGACTACCTTTATGATTTGACTGAATCTATCGCAGGACTTAAAGCTAAAACAATATTCCCCTGGTTTGCTTCTTTTTTCTTTTTTATTGTAATTGCAAATTTAATTGCGCTTCTCCCTGGCTTTAATTCAATAGGCTTTTGGGAAGTTGCAAAACATGGAGCCGAGCACGGCGGTGAACATGGCGAGGGAGCAAAGGAAGCAACCAAACATCTACTTCCACTATTTCGTGCCGTCACAAGCGACTTCAATGCAACCTTAGCACTCGGCACGATTTCAGTCGTTGCTACCCATATTATTTCGATTAAATTCAATGGTCTTTTCGGCTATTTCGGGAAGTTCCTTTCCAAAAATCCTATCAATCTTGCGATAGGCCTACTTGAATTTCTTCTCGAAGGTGTTAAAATATTTTCGCTCTCATTTAGGCTTTTTGGTAATATATTTGCAGGAGAAGTGGTTCTTGTCACTGTGGCAGGACTCGCTGCCTACTCAGCATTTTTAGCACCAATCCCATTTTTATTGCTTGAAGTGATTGTTGCGCTAGTACAAGCGCTAGTTTTTGCGATGTTAACCATGGTATTTATGTCATTATTGGCGACTACGTCTTCGGAAGGAGGTGGTCATTAATATGGAGTTTGCATTAACAGGTGGTGCAACAATTGCGCTTGGAGGTGTACTTCCAGCTCTTGCAATTGCAATCATTGGTTACAAAGCTATGGAAGCTATCGGAAGAAATCCCGAAGCTTCTACTAAAATCCTTCCTGCCATGCTTTTGGGAATGGCGTTTGCTGAGGCTATCGCTATTTATTCTCTGATCTTGGCCTTTATTAAATAGTAAATTTTTACGCAAGTAAAAATATACTCTATATAAAGTATGGAAATATTTGAGCAATTTGGATTTGATATAAAGCTATTTGCTGCACAAATAGTTAATTTTTTGGTGATCGCGTTTATCTTTAAGAAGTTTTTATACAAACCTATTCTAGATACACTCCAAAAAAGAAAGGCAGCAATCAAAAAAGGCCTAAAAGATGCCGAAGAGGCAACTTTGGCTTTAGAAAAAGCTGAAGAATCAAAGGAACAGATTCTGAACAAGGCTAGCAAAGAGGCTGAAGGCATTATTGCTGAGGCCAAAAAACAAGCACAGGAAGCCAGAGATGGTATGATGGCTGAAACTAAAGCTGATCTTGAGAAGATGATGGTATCAACAAAGGAACAAATTGCTCTAGAACGAGAGAATTTCAAAAAGGAAGCAAGAGATGTTTCTTTAGAAATTTCAAGACAAATTTTAGAGTCAGTCCTTGTAGATCTTTTTGAAAAGAAAGACCGTGACGCTCTTCTAAAAAAGGGTTTGTCTAAAATCAACAATGATAAACAAACAAAAAATTAGAAAACTTGCGCATATTGCTGCTGATACCAAAACTATACCAGCAGATATAGAAGAATTTGTATTAAAATATTTAGGCAAGCAAGATTTAAAAACTTTTCTAGCATTTTATAAAAATGCTCTTAATAAAAAGAGAGTTTATGTGAGTTCGTCTGACGAATTGTCTACTGACTCACTCAAAATGCTTAAAGGCATATATAATGATAAAGACATAGTCGAGCTACGAGACGAAAGTCTAGGAGCAGGACTAAAGATAGTAAATGACGACATGGTAGTTGACTTTACATTTAAAAAATATATAAATGACACAATAGAAAAATTGAAGAATTAGTACAATAAATACACATGAAAAACGACGAACTCATAAAACAAATTGAAAAAAGACTTTCAACAGTCCATTTTGATCCTAAAATGGAAAATGTTGGAACAGTTAGCAGCGTTGGAGACGGAATTGTCCAAGCTACTGGTCTTTCAAAAGTAGGATTTGGAGAAGAAGTTGAATTCGCCAATGGTGCTCGCGGTCTTTCATTTAACTTAAATGAAGACTATACCTCAATCATCCTTCTTTCAGAAGGAGAAAATATAAAAGAAGGAGATACAATCAAAACAACCGGAAGAATCCTTGGTATTAATGGAACCGAAGAAATGATAGGTCGAGTACTTGACCCACTTCAAAACCCACTTGATGAGAAAAAACTCTCAACAAAAGGACCTCTTTATCCTCTGGAAAAAATTGCACCTGGCGTTGTAGATAGACAACCAGTGGATACCCCACTTAAAACCGGAATAAAGGCAATTGATGCCATGACACCAATCGGACGTGGACAAAGAGAGCTTATTATTGGTGACCGAAATACTGGAAAGACTGCAATTGCAATTGACACAATTATCAATCAAAAGAAAAATGACCTAGGTCTTAAAAGAGTTATCTGTATTTATTGTGCTATTGGACAAAAGAGAAGCAATATTGCAAGAATTATTGGAAAGCTTACAGAAGAAGGAGCGATGGATTACACGATAGTTGTAGCAGCATCTGCCTCAGACTCAGCAGCACTACAATATCTAGCTCCATTTGCTGCGACTGCAATTGGTGAGTACTTTATGGATAAGGGCGAAGATGTTCTCGTAGTATTTGATGATTTCTCGAAACACGCATGGGCATACAGACAATTGTCTCTGCTTCTTAAAAGACCAGCCGGACGTGAGGCTTATCCTGGAGACATATTTTATCTACATTCAAGAATTCTAGAAAGATCATCCAGAATGTCTGATGCTCTCGGCGGTGGATCACTTACTGCTCTACCTATCATTGAAACCCAAGCTGCAGATAATTCAGCGTATATTCCAACAAATGTTATTTCAATTACAGACGGTCAAATTTATCTTGAAAATGATCTTTTCAACTCCGGAGTTAGACCTGCCATCAACACTGGCCAATCAGTATCAAGAGTCGGAGGAGCAGCTCAAACAAAAATTATGAAACAAATCGCAGGACCTCTCAGACTTGAAAGCGCACAATTTAGAGAGCTAGCTGCTTTTGCACAGTTTGGATCAGACCTTGACGACGCTACTCTGCAAAAAATTGAACGTGGTAAAAGAGTAAATGAAATTCTAAAACAGCCTCAATATACACCTATGTCTGAGTATCAACAGGTAGTAAGCATTTACTCAGCTGCAACCGGATTACTTGACGATTTTCCGCTTGATAAAATAAGGACTTTTGAAGAGAAGGTATTTGATTTTATAAAAGTAAAAAATAAAAAGCTCATTCAAAAATTAGAAAAGGGAGATAAGATGGATGAGAAAACTATTGCAGAGCTAAAATCAGTCATCGAAAGCTTTAAAAAAACATTCAAGTAAGTCATGGCCCAAAATCTCCAACTTCTGAAAAGAAGAATTAAAACTTCTAAAAATATTGCCCAAATTGCGAAAGCATTGGAAATGATCGCTGCATCAAAAATAAAAAAGGCTCAAATTGCTTCGACAAATAACAAGCCATATGCAGACAGCATAACCGAAACAACCGGAAAAATTGCTGCTTCAGTTAATAAAAAAACCTTTACTCACAAATATTTAACATCGACAGATAGGGAAGAGCGCAAGCTCCTCATAATAATTAGTCCTGATAGAGGCCTTTGTGGTTCTTTGAATACTAATCTTTATAAAAAGATGATTGAATGCGATAGCTCCAAAGTAAAAGTTGTAACAGTTGGAAAAAAAGCAGGACTGTTTGCTTCAAAATTAAGCTTTGAGCTGCTTTCTTCTTTTCCGATGGGAAGCTCTCTACCGGATTATTCTCTTGTATACCAACTAAAAACGCTAATTGATGAACAAATGGACCAAAATGGTTTAACTACAGTCGAAATTCTGTATGCCGATTTTGTTTCATTTTTTCTCCAAGTGCCAACAGTAAAACATCTTCTTCCCCTAGCATTTGAAGAAACAACCGCACTTGATCCAAATGAATCATCTATATTTGAACCTGGAAAAGAGGCCATGCTTACTGAATTACTCCCTTACTATCTTGAGATTCAACTCTACAATGCCCTTATTCAAGCATTTACATCTGAACAGGCTGCGCAAATGGTTGCTATGCAAAATGCCAAGAATAATGCTTTTGATATTGCTGAATACTTGAACCTTGTTTATAATAAGTCTCGTCAAGAAAGAATCACAAATGAAATTCTCGATCTTGCAAACAGCGCGCAGATATAACAAAAAAATAAATATATGACAAACAAAGGAATAATAGTAAGAATTCAAGGAGCAATCGTTGACGTACGATTTGACAAAGACGTGCCTGCTATTTATGAGGCACTCAAGATTGATCTAGGCAAAGGCAAAACTTTAATTCTTGAGACAGAATTCGAGATGGGAAATAATGAAGTAAGAACGATTGCCATGGGACCAACTGAAGGGCTAGTCCGAGGTACTGAAGTAGAAGCAACAGGACATCCAATTTCAGTACCTATTGGAGAAGAGACCCTAGGCAGAATTTTTAATGTACTTGGAGAACCAATTGACGGTCTTAAGGAACTTACTGCAAAGACCAAGGTTTCATCTATTCATAACAGCGCACCTCCTCTATCAGAACAAAGCACTAAGCCAGAAATGCTTGAAACCGGTATTAAAGTTATTGATCTTGTAGCTCCTTTCACAAAAGGAGGAAAAGTAGGAATCTTTGGGGGAGCAGGAGTTGGAAAAACGGTTATTGTTAAAGAGCTTATCCGAAATATTGCCATGGTCCATCATGGACATTCGGTTTTTGCAGGAGTTGGAGAAAGAACCCGTGAGGGAACCGACCTTTGGCTCGAAATGAAAGAAGCCAATGTGTTAGATAAAACAGTGATGGTATTTGGCCAAATGAATGAACCTCCAGGAAATAGACTTAGAGTCGGTCTTACTGCGCTTACCATGGCAGAATATTTCAGAGATCAAAAGAATGAAGATGTACTTTTATTTATTGACAATGTTTTCCGTTTTGCACAGGCTGGAAGCGAGGTGTCTGCACTACTTGGACGCACCCCATCTGCTGTAGGTTATCAACCAAATCTTGCAGCTGACATTGGTGGACTTCAAGAAAGAATCACATCAACTAAAAATGGGTCCATTACATCTGTACAAGCTGTTTATGTCCCTGCGGATGACTACACTGATCCTGCTCCTGCTACTATCTTTGGTCATCTTGATGCGACAGTTACCCTAGAACGCTCTATTGCAGAACAAGGACTCTATCCTGCCGTTGACCCTCTAACTTCTTCTTCAAGGCTTCTTGACCCAAATGTAGTAGGTCGCGAACACTATGAAGTTGCCTCAGAAGTAAAAAGAGTATTGCAACGCTATAAGGACCTACAAGATATTATCGCGATCCTAGGAGTTGATGAATTGTCTGATGAAGACAAACTCACCGTGGCAAGAGCACGAAAAATACAAAGATTCCTAACGCAACCAATGTTCGTTGCTGAAATCTTCACTGGTGCTCCAGGAAAATATGTGAAGATCACAGATACCGTAAAAGGATTTAAAGAACTTCTTGAAGGGAAATATGACAAACTTCCTGAAAGTGCCTTCTACATGATTGGTACAATTGATGAAGCCGGAAAGGCTAAGTAATTCTTATGTTTCAACTGACCATTCTCTCGCCGTTAGGGCAGATATATAATGACACCGTTGACGAGGTAACACTTCCGACAGATAAGGGAGATATCTCAATACTTCCCCATCACACTCCTCTATTTTCAAAACTAGCTGAAGGAATTATGACTATAAATAAAGGTGGAAAAAAGCAAGTTATTGCTTTAGTCGGGGGATTTCTAGAAGTCGGAGATAAAGTTACGGTACTATCAGACCATGCAATTAAGGCAGAGGATATTCAAACTGCAAAAGCTCTTGAAGCAAAAAAACGAGCTGAAGAATTTATTCAGAACAAACAAAGTACTGCAGATCTTATAATGGCAGAAAAAGAACTACAAAAGTCATTATTGGAATTAAAAGTCGCTGATAAAATGAAGCATCACGCATAATATGCGACCAAAACGCAACTCAAGACTCTCTCGTACAAGTGAAAAGCAAAACAAGCGTCAAGCATGGGTGTTTGGAATTGCTACAATTGCTCTTATTGTGATCCTGATTCAGTTTGGTCCACTCCTTATCAACTTATTTGGAAACGCCGTCTATATGTTGCGTGGAGGAGACGCAAGTGATGCACCGGTTACTGGCAAGGAGTTGCTTCAGCCCCCATCTTTATCCGGTATTCCGGAGGCAACACAAAGCGCAAAGATATCCTTTAGTGGAACCGCTCCTGATACGAAGGGTACAGTTGAAATTTACGTCAATGATGAGCTTGAAGATGAGGTTGAACTGAACAAAAAAGCTGATTTTCAGGTGAATAATATCTCCATCAAGAAAGGTTCTAACTCGATTAAAGCACGATTTGTATTAGAGGATAAAACAAGTCCATTTACACCTGACTTTACAGTTAATTACATAACTGACAAACCGAAGCTTGAGGTATCAAATCCAGTTGATAATGCAATATTCACAAAAGCTGATAAAAGTATTCAAGTGAAGGGCACAACCGATGAGGATAATACTGTAACAATTAATTCATTCCGCGCGATTGTAGAATCAGATGGACAATTTAGCTATCAACTGCAACTTAACGATGGAGAAAATCAAATTATCATAGAGGCAACCAATCCAGCAGGAATTTCAACCCAAAAAACAATAAAAGCTACTTACCAACCTTAACCTTACCCCACCCAACTGGTATCAACATAAAAAGAACTCCAATAATTGGGGTGTAGAAAAGAACATTAGTGAACATACTACCCCCCAAAAGACTTACGATTATTGCAATATAAATATGCGAAAATATGCCACCACGCTCTTTAATATAACTTCTTATTAAAACAATATAGGAGGTCATAAAGAAGAAGAAGCCAACAATTCCCGTTGTAGCAAGCACAAGAAGGTAGCTATTATCAGCTCCCGCGTCTGAGTTACTAATTGACGCACCCTTCTCTTCTCGAAGACCAAAACGCAGTTGCGCGTATCTGTACGCATTAAATCCTACTCCATATATGGGATTTTTTGAAAAAACTGTTAATGATTGAGAAATGCCAATGAGCCGCTCATTTGATGAAGCTGTACGCAAGGGATTAAGACCTTCCACATGTGTGTCTGACAAAAGAAAAACTGACAGTGTCATAAAGATTATAATCAGAAACAACATTCTTAGTTTCTTTTTAATAACACAAAATACTGTAATGCCAACAAGAAGTGTGATAAGTGACGTTCTTGAGAATGTAAGGTAAATCCCAACCAAGCTCGCAAATAGAATAAATATATGCACAACACTTTTACGAAAACTATTAGAAATTGTGTAATAAGCTCCTAACCAAAATAGCATTACCAAAAAACTACCCGCAAAGTTGGGGTCAAAAAAAGTAGAGGTAAGTCTATAGAGATGATTATCCCACCCAAGATAAAAAAGAGGTCTTAAATCGTTAAAGAAGAAATACTGAACAAATCCAAAACTCAAGAAAGAGATTAATGCAACATATATTGCCCTTAAAAGGTTCTCTTTTTTTGCGAAATATATTCCTGCAAAAATTAGTAGTAGATATGAAAGGTATCTCGCAATATAAAGAAAAGACACAACAATTGATATGTCTTTATAAAGCATTGAGTTGACCAATAAGCTTACTAGGCCAAATCCTAAGAATAGTAATTGATATTTTAAAAATGAATTTACAATAATTTTTTTTCTAAGAAAAACTAGATAATATATAGCACTTACAGCAATTACGCCTACAATCAAATCCTGAGGAACAATTTGTACAGTGTTGACAATTTTTATTCTAAATAAATTGCCGAAGGGCAACAACATAATGTATAGATATATCAAAAAAGTTATTAAAGCCTTCATATTTTAAAAAGTGTCACTTTTGTTTTTTTATTTTCGTAAACTTTCTGTAAATTCTTGTAATTTTTAGGCAAACCGTCTCTTACTAAAATGTAGGATGCATTTTTAGAATTAGGCCACTGTGAAAGTGTGTAGTTAAAGTCTGCATAGTACAGATTATGAATACCATCAACTAATACTATATCGTCTCCTACAATATTTTTGATTTCCTCATCTTCATCAAAAAAATCACCAAACGAAAAATTAAGGTTACGCATTAGAAATTCCTGTCTACTCTCCAAGCCTAGAACAGTAGGCACAAATTTTGCATTAGCAAATGATCTGTAAAAAATTGTTGAAAGCGCTATAACAATAATTGTTGCAAGAACGGTCTTTTGAATTATTACATTTTTTGTTTGTTTTATGGAAACATAAGACAAAATTGTTAGCGCAGGAAGAATAACAGTTAAGAATCGTGTACCGCCACTTTGTGCAAAAAAATACCAGACGACGTACGTAGAACAAACATAGATAAAAAGTGGTGAATACTTTTTAAATGTTTTTCTAAGATTTAGAAGTATTATAGGCAAACAAATCAAATATATAGGACTTAATGGATCTGGAGCGAAAAGAAATGTATTAACAAGAGTTGTAAGAATAGTTATAGGATTTATTAGATCTAATGTAAAATCCCTTACTCCTAATTGAGTAAATAAAGGAAAAACAGGATTTGCAGTATGATAAAAAGCTATCAAAAACCAAGGCATTGCAACTGCCAAAGAAATTGTTCCAAAGGCAATAAAAGTTTTTAAAACGGTTTTTTTATCGCTCTTAAAAGTATTAAATAATATCAGAATTACTCCTAAAAATGAGCCCAGTGTTAGTATTTTACTAGCTATTCCAAAGCCAAAAAGAAATGCGCTATTGATAAGTAACTTTTGGGATTTTTTTTGATGATAATACAACAAATAAATAAGACTTAACGTTTCATAAAATGCTCTTCCAAGATCTGAGTATGCAGTTATTGATAACCAAGAAACAACCAAGTTTGAATAAAAAACCAAAGTACATAGCATGCTTTCAGACTTAGTCATATATATTCTTGAAAGCTTATATACCGCAGCACAAACCAATAGTCCAAAACTAAAATGTATCAATTTAGCACCAATTTCATTCGTAAGTAATATAGCAGGGACGTAAAGCATTTCGACCAATTTTGGCATTAAGGAATAGTAGAAAAGGTTATCTTTTATAAAAAATACAGAATGACTTGCAATAAAAAGCTTTGGAATTGTAAGGTGATACCACAAGGAATCAAATGCGAGCTCAGGGCCTAATGCACCAACAAGATTTACTGCAAAAAGAATGACAAGAAGCACCAAAACGTACCCATACTCCCTAAAATTAACTTGAATTCTTACCGCAAATATTGAAAGCAAAATAAAGACTAGGGTAACAAGCAAAACAGGGTAAAACGAAATTAAGTGTAAAAGTCCTAATAAAAGAATCGCATAAGAATAACAACCTATGAGAAAAGCTATTGCCAGCATATTCCCCTTCTACAAACTAAATGATAAAAATATAATGCAACCACTAATAAAACCCATATTATAAATAACAACGATTTATACCTCATGCAGAATTTTGGGGGCAGAATATCTTAAGTAGATTTTACCTCTAGTTTAGGCAGATGTCACTTTTTACCTAACCAAAGTTACCATTTTTCATGAACTAATTTATTACTTGTTCAAGCATAGCTTGCCTCTAGTTTAGACACTATCACTTCTTTTTGCCTAAATAGAGCTTTGCTCTAACTAGAAATGAATGGAAGCTCATAAGCATTGCGTAAATAAAGCCTGGTACTCCATCTTTATACCCTTTACGCAAAACGTAATTCTGAAAGAATTTAGCTACCGGATACGTTACAATTTCTATTGCAGAAGGTTTCTTTGCTCGTTCCAAAAGCTCATCTGCTCTTAAAGTAGAATAATCATCAACATCTCTTACAAAATCGAATACTGTTGAGTGTGGAATGTGAATCAACGGCTCTGAAAGCTCCAAGGTTTTGCCTATTATTCTCCATGTTTCATGAACCTTACCATGCCATTTGCCACTTTCACGTCTACCAAGCCTTAAGAGTCTAACCTTTCCAACCTCTCCATGCATCAAACTTTTTCCCCACATCCGGTCTATTCTTTTTATATAATAGCCGGCACATTCCTTTTCTTTTATGGCTCTTACTATCTCATCCCGCAAAGCCCTTGATACAATTTCATCAGAATCTATAAAAAGAACCCATTTTGTCTTGGTGTGATTAAGGGCAAAATTTCTTTGATTTGCAAAATTTGCGTTCAATGGATGTATGAATATGCTAGATGTAAATTGTTTACAAAGCTCTACTGTTCTATCAGATGATTCATCGTCTACGATGACCAACTCATCTGCAAAAACCAATGATTCAAGACAATCTACTATTTTTAACTCATCATTATGAGTAAGAACGACTATCGTGAGACTGTTATCCATCTATTTATTATATCTTCTTTCCTACTGCAATTAACGAGATTCCAAATGGCAAATTAGATTTTGGCTCTATACGACGAAGAACCGGCACTATTGCATCAAATAGCTTTACCTGGGACGGTTTTAGGTGTGCGTGGTGGCCTGCACTAATTAAATCTCTCAATATCCAACTGGCAAGTCCTACAGTGTTAAAATACCCAATATACTCGACATTAAAACCTGCGTCTTTTATCTTTTTTTCCAAATCTTTTTTTTCGTAACGTCTGAAATGACCTAAGTGTTTATCTAGTGTTTTGTATGCAATTTTCTTTGCTGGCACAAGAAGAACTACCCTACCATCTTTTTCAAGAAGTCTATTCATATTGCGTAAAGCTAACACATCGTCTTCTATGTGCTCCAAAACATTTACGCTATACACTGTTTTGAATTTATTTGATATTTTATGCAACGTTTTTGATATATCAAAAACCTCTGAGCTTACATTTTTTTTACCCTTAAATCGTTCCTTAAGATGTTCAACTAATGATTCATCTATATCAGTAAGGGTGAGATCTTCTACGAGAGACAAAAAGTCGGAAATATTTCCCGTACCAGCACCTATTTCAAGCGCTGGGCTTTGAATGTAGGGAAGAATCCTAGAAGCAATCCAGGCATTGTAATTATCTGCTCCTTCGAGCACCTCAAGAGTCTTTACACCTGCATACACATGTTTACTTTTCATTTTTGAATTTTAATTTTAGCAAAACTGAGCACATAGATACAGCATACACTCCAATTGGTGCTATGTGAAGAAGTGCCCTATTGAGCACATTTGGTATATGCTCAGATGGATTAGGAGTGGTTACAAAAAATACGGAAGCAAGCACAACTAGATCAATGGCAAGTACTATAAAAGGAGTAGCTAAATCTAAATTTATTTGCTTGATTCTAACAGTGCATGAACTCACGATAACAGCTAGCCACATCAAATTCCAATTTTGAATATTAAAGAGCTCTTTAAAAAACTCTTTAATAATTATCGGCAGTCTTTGAGGGTAAATTGAAGACCCGATATACTCTGGGGATTTAACTACACCCTCAAAATACTTAAAAACTTGCCAATCAAAAAATGGAACTATAAAAATAATAGAAAGAATTAGTTTTTTATAGCCAAATTGTCTAATAGTTAATGCTACCAGTACAATTTCTACTAAAAGAACAAGGGGTACACCATCATTCTTTGTTAATGCTGTAACCAACAAGAAAAAATGTAGAAAAGCTAAAGTCTTTACCGAACGCTTTTTAACAAATTCAAAAAACAGTAGAAAAGACACAAAAAGAAAATACCCCAAAATTACATCTGCCTGTCCTGCCTCAAAACGTCCACTATGGCGAACTAAATTTTGTGTAGAAAGTAAAAGAAAAGTAAAAAATAATGCCATAGTGCTTCCAGTCTTTTCTTTAACAGAATAATAAAAGAGTGAACCAAGGCTAATATAAAAAACTGCATACGTAATAAGAATTGCCCGGTCGTCTATCTGCCCTAAAAAGACATAAAGGAATGTACCAAGCAAACTTACTAGTGGAGGATATTCAGTTGGCAAATAAGTAACAAGAGAAGGATCAATTGACCCTTCAATAAAATACATTTTTGACCTAAAAAGCCAGCTTGCATACCCATCCCATGCATTAAGAGGTCTTAAGGTCGCTTCAATTGAGGTAAAAGCCATCAGTATGATAATGAGAACTAACAGCACAAAGCTCATTATCGATTTCGGTTTTTGTATTTGTGTCTTGAAAGTGTGGGGTTTGAATTTTAATATAGCTGCTATATATATAGCAGTCCAAGGAAACACAATCGTTGCTGGAGACCACATGACACCAAAACGTGAATATAAATACATTTGGAAAGTACATATTCCAATTCCTAATGCAAAAGAGAACGAGATTTTTTCTAAAAATCCTTTTTTTTCAAGTACATTTGCTAGATAGAAAACACAAAAACCCAACAGGGTTAGCAAAAATAACATGAACAAGACAATAAGTGTATTCATTTTGAATATATTGCTCCTTTAATAGAAGCTGAGCCATATTTCTTAACAAGATGAAATCTGTATTTTTCGGCCGAAAATTCTAATCCATTTGTCTCAAGCACAAGCAGTGAATCCTTCTTCTTCAGATGAATTTTAAACAGATCACGAACACTATTCACAAGATACATTTTGCGAGGATATACTTCATACCTGCAAAAATAAAAAGCGTGTCCATCTTGAGTTAAGAAATAAATATCTGAATCTTTATTAGTATTGTTAATAGCAAAACTACAAAAATTGTCTATTTCTCCATAAGTTTCTCTCCTTCTAATTTGTTCTGTTGAACTAAGTAGGTATGATTCTTGAAAAATGAATTTTACTAAGTTATAAAAAGTTCTTGCCAATCCAATTACAAACCACAGAACTAAAATATAAATGAATAACAATCTTATTATTTTTTTCATATACCTATTCTTTCGATCTTGTAGTATTCAAAATATAAAGATGAATTCTTAATCGGCATGACCACTAAATTTGTTATGCCTTTGAAAGGAATATTTCTGGCAGCATCAATAGTAAAATTCTTTCCTTCATCATCAAATATAATAACGTTTCTGATTCTTGGTGAAAGTTTTATTGTGTCATTTGCATATTTTGTTCTTTTGAATAGTAAATTACGCGCTTCGATTATTTCATGAGAATTACCACCATTAAATAATTTATCAACCATGTAAATTTTATATTCCGGCAAATAATATCTTACATGCCTCCAAAAATATGGGCCTGCTAGGATTACTGTCTCCTCAGAATTAAAGTTCTCAGAAATATAATCTATTTTTTTCTCTAGGGAATAGTCATTTCTGACTATGTCACTATAATGAAACGATGACTGCCTATAGGATCTTTGATATAAAGGATCTCTGTTGTAAAAAAATATAGCCAAATTGACAATAGCAACCAGAGAAACAACTACAACTGCAATAGTTCTATTGGTCTTGTAAAGCTTCCCCAAAAATAAAGCTGCTGCTATAATTCCTAAAGATAAATACCCTTCTTGATAACCTGCGTGCTCTGTTCTGATAAAAAGATTAAAAAGTAGTGAAGGAATACACCAAAGTAGGAAAAAAACAATTACCTTTTTCTTTAATTTAGTTGAAATAAAATACAGCAATGAAAAAGGCAATCCTGCACCAATAGTTAAAAATGCACCATTGAGAAGCTCAAACTTCTTGGTTAATAACGGATTCAGTGATGGAAATGGAAGCCCTTCAGAAGCGCCTTTTGAAAGAACTGCAATATAATTTACTATTCCACCCGCAACTGATAGAAATGGAGCTATCCATGCTAAAGAAATCATTGAAAAGGCAGAGATTGATAGTAATTTTTCATGCCGGCGCATTGAATAAAAAACGATAAAAACTAAAGGTAAGGTTGTTATAAATTCTTGAGGTCTTATCCCTAGTAAAATTGCGTATGACAAACCTAAAAAAAGTCCGCTTGTTTTATTAGCAATAAAAGACCTATAACAAAGTGTTATTACTACCATTTCAATAGCAATCATAAGAAGATATGGATAGACCGTGAGGCCAAAAAAATAAATGGCCGGAGATGTCAAAAAAATAATTGAAGCAATAGCTCCTACCTCCCTACCTTGAATGTTCTTTCCTGCAAAATAATATGCAATTCCTCCGATTGCTGTTGCTATAATACTGACGCCAAGAAGAGCTGAATGCGGGTCATGCGTTAAAAACGACATAATCTTCCCGAATGCTAGATACAATGGATACCCGGGTGGCGCAGGCGTCTCTTGCAAAAAATCAAAATGATTAAGAGCCATAACCAGAGAAGAGCTGTCTGTGTGAGAATGCATTTTTTCAACAAGAGGAAAACGTGATATAAAGGAGAATACAATTATTGCAAAAATGATAACAACGGTTTTACTAACTGCCATGGATCGTTTGAAGATACGCTATTATAGCATCAATAAATTTTGTTAATTATGGAAAAATCAGTAAAAAAAGGTTGTCCGCTGTGTTCTAGTACAAAGAAAAAAATATTATTCAAAAGTACACTCCAAAGCAAAGATCGCAACGAAGATGTAATTAAAAATGATCTTAAAAATACTCTCACGGGAATCAAAAAACACGCAAGACTTGTCCAATGCTTGAAATGCAAGGTTGTCTATACAAATCCACGCGAAAATTTACAAGATTTAATGTCTGGATACGAATCCGTAGAAGACCCAGATTACCTAAGAACAAAAAAATATAGAATGAGCCTGATATCAAAGCATGTAAACAAGATAAAAGGATACATAAAAAAGGGGGATCTATTAGACGTTGGTTGTTTTTGTGGTTTTTTCCTAGACTTGGCTTCAAAAAAGGGTTTTAATGTTGCTGGAATCGAACCAAGCAGGTGGGCTTCAGAAATAGTTATAAAAATGGGGTATCCAATTTATGGAAGCACGCTTGATGATATTTCCAATAAGAAATTTGACGTAATAACTATGTGGGATGTTATAGAGCATTTACCAGATCCTCTCGGTGAGATACTCAAAGTGCGGAAAAATCTTAAAAAGAACGGAATTATTGCTGTGAGTACGCCTGATATTGAAAACTTTCTAGTTAAGTTGCTTGGAGATCGTCATCCCTTTTTTGTACGAATGCACATAACTCTATTTACACCAAAAAATCTTAATCTCCTTTTAACCATTGCAGGATTTGAAATTCTAGAGACGTATTTCTACAAGCGCGAATATCCAATTTCCTATTACCTTGAGCGGCTTTCAGAGAACCTTCCTGCATTAAAGAGTATTCCAAAGCGACTTTCTACAATCAAAGCATTTCAAAAAATTACAATTTCATTTCTTCCAAACGACGAATTTACAATTATAGCAAGAAAGGTCTAAATCATCTCATAAAGACCTTCTGCCATTGTCTTTTTTGCCTGCCAGTTAAGCAACCTCTTTGCCTTTACCACTGATGCAAAATTACGCAAGACGTCTTTTTTATTCTTCTTTACGTAACGTAACTTGGGAGCTCCTTCTTTTTTAAGAACCTTCCATAAAATTAACACGATGTCTTCAATTGAATACTCATTTTTGTCTGCAATATTAAACACCTCATTTACATCACCACTTTCGAGGGTAGATACAATGCCTTGTGCAATGTCTGATACATGAGTGAAGTTTCTTCGGATACCTTTTTTACCCCATACCTCAACTTCTCCGGTAGAATCTTTAACTTTCTTTATAAGATCTGGTATCACATGTCCATTCGGATCTCTATTCCCTGCGGAATTAATCCCGTACACATTAAAAAGTCTACAAACTGAATAAGAAAGAGCATGCTCCTGGAAAAAAGCTTCACAAAGAGATTCTCCGAAAAGTTTCTCAAGCCCATAAGACAGTGTGGGTGGGGGAATATTTTTTGTATCTTTTTCGACTAGCGGAAATTTTAATGATTGTTCATACACTAATGAGCTTGAAATATATACATACTTCTTAACCTTTGCCTTGGATGCGGCTCTTATACAATTCAAATCGATTAGAGCATTGTTACTAATTATTGTTGCGGGGAAATTATTTGCAAATGATACTCCACCAACCTCTGCTGCAAGATGTATAACAAAGTCCGCTTTCTGAAAAATTTCATCTAATTTTTTTGATGAAAGAAGATCGATCTTTTTGTAGGAAACATTGCTACTTGTCTTTAATGGTTTTTTATCCAAAACTAATACATCGTATTTTTTGTCTGAAAGAATACTCACAACCTGTCGACCGACATATCCTGAACCACCTGTAACTATTACTCTTTTCATTATTGCAATTAAAAGCGTATGGTATATTATATTAAAATCTTATAAATGAAAACAGGCAAAAAAAATAACCCCAAGGTCAGTATCATCCTCCCTACTTACAATGAAGAAAAAAGCATTGGTAAAATGATTCGTCAAATAAAGACGATGAAAAAAAATTACACCTTTGAAATTGTTGTCGCTGATGGTGGATCACATGATAAGACAGTCGAAATTGCAAAAAAGGAGAAAGTAATCGTGTTTGAATTCGGAAAAAAAAGAGGAAAGGGAATTGATTTTCGCGATGCAGCACTAAAATCTACCGGTGAATATATTGTTCAAATTGATGCCGATTATCAGTTCAGACCTACGGAGATTCAGCTATTAGTTAATGCCCTTGATAAAGGAGCAGACATTGCCATAGGTAAGAGAAAAGATCAAGCCAACGCCCCTTTGGTTAGAACCTTAGGAAATTTTTTACTATCAGTTGCGACGTCCATTGCATGTGGGAGATACATAACAGACTCACTTGCAGGATTTAAAGCAATTAGAAGAAATAAATTTGTAAAGCTTAAAATTAAAGAGCATCACTTCGGTTATGAAGCCGAGACTGTTATAAAAAGCGTAAGACTTAAATATAATCTCGTAGAAGTTCCTGTCAGTTACACTCGAAGGAATACTGGGCACTCTCAGGTTTCTCCTTTAAAAGACGGTGCTCTAATCCTTCAGTCCATTATTAAAGCAGGCACCGCTAAATTAAATTAACTTTTTGTAATTCTCCCTATACCACTCAACGGTATTTTTTAGTCCTGTGGAAAAAGGGGTTTTTGCCTTAAAGCCAAAACCTTTAACCGCCTTTTTTGTATCCAACATTCTTCGCGGCTGACCATCAGGCATATCTGTATCAAATTTCAAATCCCCATCGTATTTACAGATTTTTTTTATCTTAGAAGCTAAATCCTTGATAGATATTTCAAAGCCGGCTCCTAAATTTACCGGATCAGAACTTTCATATCGAGAAGTTGCGAGAACTATTGCCCTCGCACAATCTTTGACGTATAAAAATTCTCTTGTAGCTTTACCTGTTCCCCAAACCTCAACCTTTGGAATTCCTGCTTTTTTAGCTGCCTCAATTTTTTTAATGAGAGCTGGTATTACATGAGACGACTTTTCATTGAAATTGTCACCAGGTCCGTATAAATTTACCGGGAGTAGATATATCGAATTGAATTCAAACTGGGATCTATATGCCTGAGACTGCACAAGAAGCATTTTCTTTGCCAAACCGTACGGCGCGTTTGTTTCTTCTGGATAGCCATTCCAAATGTCTTCCTCTCGAAAGGGTATAGGAGCGAATTTAGGATAGGCACAAATGGTTCCCAACGCTACGAACTTTTTAACGTTTGCTTTCCGAGCTTCTTCCATAAGCTGAACCCCCATAATCAGATTCTCGTAAAAAAGTGTTCCTGGATATTTTTTGTTGTATTCGATTCCGCCGACATTTGCAGCAAGATGAATTACTATATCAACATTTTCTAACAAACGCTTTATATTTTTTGCGATTCGCAAGTCATCTTTCTTTGAGTCAGGTATTATTATTTTCTTCGGCTTTAACTGGGCCAACTCCTGCTTGACGTATTTTCCTAAAAATCCATTTCCGCCTGTAAGTAGAACAGTTTTACCTTTGAAGAATTCTTCATCCTTTGGAGTGTAGTAGTTGGGTAACATGATCCTAAGATTATACACTAATTGAAATAGAGGAGAAGAACACTATATAATTGCGGACAAGACAAGCAGCGACTCTATTCATGCTTTAAAAACTGATTTGCACTATCTCATTACCTAATTCAATGATATAAATAATAGATAAAAATATGGAAAATAAGAAGGTTATATATATAGGAGGAAAGCAAATTGGTGTCAATTGCCTAAGAATACTTTTGAAGAAAGGTATTAGACCTGAGCTGGTAATTGCTAACATGGATGACAATGGTCAAGATACTTGGCATGAATCAATTGTAAAGCTTTCTAAGAAGAGCAACCTATCACTTATTCAAAATACCCGTCTTAGTGACAAAAAACTTCAAAAACAAATTATTGAAAGTAATGCTGATATTATTTTTAGCATAGGTGGAACACACCTCATACCTGAAGTTATTCTTAAGGCACCAAAGTTGGGATGCTTTAATATTCATCCCGCACTTCTTCCTAAATATAGAGGCCGATACTCCACAGTTCATGCACTTTTTAATGGTGAAAAAAATATTGGTGTAACAGCACATTGGATGGATATGGGTATTGATACAGGTCCTATAATTCTTCAAAGAAAATTTAAAGTAACCGACGCAGATACAGCAAAAAGCGTATATGATAATTTTACAAAGCTTGGGACGGATATTTTTGAAGAATTTGTAGAAAAATGGATAAAAAAAAGGGTTCCTAAATCAAAAATACAAAACGAAAAAAATGCATCGTATTATCC
This sequence comes from uncultured Gammaproteobacteria bacterium, assembly GCA_964511305.1. Taxonomy (GTDB): domain Bacteria; phylum Patescibacteriota; class Microgenomatia; order Levybacterales; family GWA1-39-11; genus JAUSNA01. The sequence continues at coordinate 48,850 of CAZEEU010000001.1, forward strand.
GAAGGGTTTACCTAATGATGGAAATATTGATTGGAACTGGAATGGTCTTCAAATATATAATTTCATCCGCTCTATGACTTTCGAACCTTTTCCTCCAGCAAGCTTTTATATTGGGAAAAAAAAGATGGTAATTGTTGAAGAGAAGTATTTTAAAGGATTTAAATAATATGCGAAAAATACCTTGGTGGGAACCAGTAATAGGAACAGAGGAACAGAAATACATAAAAAAAGTACTAGATAGTGCTTTTCCAAATGAGGGCCCACTTACTATAGAATTCCAAAATAAAATTGCAGGTCTTATTGGAGCAAAATATGCAATCGCCGTTCCTAATGCAACAAGTGCTATGTATCTTTCTCTCAAAGCCCTAGGAATAGGATTTGGAGATGAAGTTATAGTCCCAGATCTGACGTTCATTGCAACTGCACATGCAGTCGAAATGACAGGAGCCAAGCCGGTTCTTTGTGACGTAGATCCTGATACTCTTACTATTGATATAAGAAATTTTGAAAAACTCATTACTAAAAAAACAAAGGCAGTTATTCCGGTACATGTAAGTGGAAGAGGGGCTGATATGAAATCGCTACTAAAAATTGCCAAAAAAAACAACGTGCTAGTCGTAGAGGATGCTGCGGAAGCATTACTTTCTAAAAAAGACGGAAAATATCTCGGTACTTTTGGAATAACAGGATGTTTTTCTTTTTCCCCTGCGAAAGTCATAACAACAGGACAAGGAGGAGTTATAGTAACTAACAATACAAAAGTTTATAAAAAACTGATTGAATTAAAAGACCAAGGTCGCGACAAAAGAGGCACAGGCGGAGATGATATTCATGTAGGTCTTGGGTTTAACTTTAAATTTACTGATCTTCAGGCAGCAATGGGACTTGGGCAACTTACTATGCTTGCTAAAAGAGCAAAAGTAATGCGTCAGAACCATGAAATTTATAGAAACGCTCTTTCAAAAATTACTCAAATTAAAATTCTTCCATTTGATACTAAAAATGGAGAACTACCTCTCTGGACTGATGCTATTTGTGAAAATAGAAATAAGCTGGATAAGTTCTTACAATTAAATGGCGCCGACTGCAGAAGATTTTGGCATCCCATCCACACACAAGCATATTATAAAAAAAGCAAAGGAACATTTACAGTCGCATCTAAACTTTCACCATTAACATTATGGCTTCCATCGGCTTTTACTTTGAAGCGCACAGACATACTTTTTGTTGTAAGCTTGATTAAACAATTTTATGGCTACAAATAACAACGCCCCCACACTTTCGATTTTACTTCCAGTAAGAAATGAGGGAATCAATATTGAATTGATGGTAAAAATCTTGTCTGCAGTACTTACCATTCCACATGAGATACTTTTTATATACGATCATCCCAATGACGATTCATTACCAGTTATTCGTTCACTTTCTGCAAAAAAATTACACGTCAAACCCGTTCTTAACAAGCTAGGAAGAGGAGTAATAAATGCTATTAAAACCGGCGTAAATCACGCGCAAGGAAAATATATTTTGCTTTTGGCAGTTGATGACGTGGGCCCGACTCTTGCTATTGAAGATATGGTTTACCTTATGGATAAAGGGTGCGATTTAATTAGTTGCACACGGTATGCACATGGAGGCCGAAGATTGGGAGGGTCGGCTGTTGAAAGTATTGTCTCAAATGTTGGTAACAAACTGTTCAGAGTATTATGTGGCTCAGTTTTTAGTGATTCAACAACCGGCTTTAAGATGTTTCGACGTGATATTTTTGAAAAAATTAAACTTGAATCCAAACCAATTGGATGGGCAGTTGTTTTTGAGTTAGCAGTTAAAGCACAGGCTCAAGGATTCAAACTGGGCGAGGTGCCTATTATTTCAATTGATCGCTTGTATGGAGGTAAATCTACATTTTTTCTTGGTCCATGGTTCCGGGAGTATATTAAGTGGTTTGTGTATGGAATGGTACATTTACACAATGGTAAGAAAACTAAGCTTAGGGTAAGAATACCAAAAGTAACTGCGGACTAAATCCTTTTACGGGAACTCTTGAGCTGATTGATATTAAAGAAAATATTTCCTGTACCAAATACGTTCCAAATATCACAAATGTAGCAATTCTTTTTGGCAACCTTTTTTAATTTTTTGATATCTAATGATTTATACTCTAGGTGGTTTGTTGCAATAAATATTAGATCGGTATTTTTGCATGCTTCATATACATCATTTTGTATTTCCTGATAAGAATACTCTTTAACGTAAGGATCATGCAATTCAACCTTCATATTCTCTCGCATAAGAGCCTTTCTAACCTTAAAGCTTAATGACTCACGTATATCATCGATCTCTGCTTTAAAAGCCATACCTAAAATGGTTGCCTTCTTTCCATCAAGTTCTACTTGATTTTTTAATTTCTTAACAAGAAATAATGGGATTGATTCATTGATCTTCCAACTTGTAGTTATAAGGTCGTTATATGGAAGATCGGAAACAAGAAAAAATCCATCTTTAAATAAACATGGGCCAGCTGTCATACCAGGGGAAGCAAGCCCTCCTCGCTTATATCTTGAGTTAACAAGATCAATAATGTTGTATATATTTTTCCCATGATTGTCCGCAACTACCATGAACTCATTTGCTATGGCAAAGTTAATATATCTATACATATTGGTAAATAACTTTGCTAATTCTGCTGATACATCATCACTATTAAGAGTTGTACACCCAATTAATGAAAATAATTTCTCTGCTTTTCTTGTACTCTTTAGGTCAACTCCACCAATAATCTGCGGAATAATTCTTATTTCTTCAATTGCTTTACCCTCTACTATTCTTTCGGGACAGAATGCAATAAAAAAATTAACTCCTACTGTTAGTCCTTTTATACTATTTACTATCGACTTTACATATTGTGTCGTTCCTGGAGATACGGTGCTTCTTAAAATCAAAGTTTGTCCTTTTTTTAAATATGGCTTCATTGCATTAAGCGCTGCTTCTATCTGGGACAATACAGGATTCATGTTTGAATCAATAGGAGTACCGAGAGTTAAAATAATATACTCTGATTTTTTTACGAATGAATAGTCTGTGCTTGCAATAAAATTTTTGCCAACTACTTTTTTAAGAATTTTTAATGCCCCCTCTTCCATGAAAGGCATCTGACCATTATTAATTAATGCACATTTTTCCTCATTTCTTCCTATACCATGAACAGTCAAACCACTGTCTGCTAGTACGAGTGCGAGCGGCAAACCTACGCGTCCGATACCAATTACTGCAGTAGTTATTTTCTTTTTTGTTTGCATAGCTTTGCCAATCTAATCGTTAACATATATCACATTTAGAAAATAAAGTAAAACTCGCTCTACTCGTTTTGCTGTGCTAAAACCTCCTTCGTCGGTTTTGCGTTAAACACTAAAACCTCCTTCGTCGGTTTTGCGTTAAACACTAAAACCTCCTTCGTCGGTTTTGGTTTCGGTAAAACAAAAACATTTGCGGAAAAATATTTACCTGTCTATAATGATCAAATGAAAAAGAAAGTACTTATAACTGGCGGTGCTGGTTTTATCGGGGCATCTATTGTAACGAAATTAATTCATGAAGGTTACGCAGTTAAAGTTCTGGATAATCTACAACGAGGCAAGCTCTCAAAACTGAACGGTGTAAAAGGAGAATTTGAATTTATTAAGTGTGATATTCGCGATACAAAAAAAGTTGTTAAGGCCTCGACTGACTGTACGTCTATAATTCACTTAGCGTATGTGAATGGAACAAAGTTTTTTTATTCCAATCCTGACATGGTTCTTGATATCGGAATAAATGGAATGATCTCTGTAGTTGAAGCGTGTAAGCTTGAGAATATAGAAGAATTGTTTTTGGCATCAAGTTCCGAAGTCTATCAGAATCCTACAATTGTCCCAACCCCTGAGGAAATACCCTTAGTAATTCCGGATCCTTATAACCCACGTTTTTCTTATGGTGGAGGAAAAATTCTGTCGGAGCTAATGGCAATTCATGTTGCATCTAAGACATTAAAAAAGACCGTAATATTTCGGCCGCATAACATCTATGGACCTGACATGGGCACCGAGCATGCAGTTCCTGAGTTAATATTAAAAATGGCAAGAATTGGTAACAAAAAAACTAAATTTAAAATACAAGGCAACGGCTCAGAAACCAGATCCTATATGTACATTGATGACTTCGCTGCTGCATTCTTTAAAGTCTTTACAAAAGCTAAAAATCTTACAACATTCAATATTGGCAATGAAGACGAAATTAGTTCTCACGATCTTACAAAAAAAATAGCAAAAGTTCTTGATAAAAAAATTGAAATAGTTACAGGAAAGCTTAGGGCTGGTAGTACACCACGACGATGTCCTGATATCTCAAAAATAAAAAAGCTTGGATACCGCCAAAACGTTTCACTCGAAAACGGTCTTATTAAGACTGCAGAATGGTATATAAATTCACTCTAGCTATTGTAAGTTTTTTGCAATATACTATTTTTTTCGTATGCAGGATAATCTTAAGAAAACAATAAATACCGGCACTAGTCTCCCTGTTACCTCATGTCAATCTTGCGGTTATGATAAGCTCTATTCAATTTTATTTTTGGGATATCTTCCTCCAGTAAATACCATGCCCTCAATAGGAACTGTACCTACTGTGTCTGATAGCTTTCCAGCAAATTTACTGTACTGTAAAAAATGTCATCTTGTTCAGATGGGATTAATAGTAGATCCTACAATCCTTTTTCCTAAAAGTTATCCTTATACAAGTAGCACTACAAAGGTTCTTCGTGATAATTTCGCAGAACTCTACAAAGAATCATCAAAACTTATAGATTTAGACAATGATGATTTAATAATAGATATAGGATCAAATGATGGAAATTTGCTCAGCAATTTTAAAGATAATCACAAAGTTCTTGGAATAACACCAGAAGAAATTGGAGAGCTTGCGATCAAAAAAGGAATTCCCACAATAATTGATTACTTTACAACCGAAGTAGCAAAGAATGTAGTCAAAAAATATGGCAAGGCAAAAATTGTAACTCTCACAAATGCATATGCTCATATAGAACATGTTCATGAATTAACAAATAACATCAAAAGCTTACTCACTCCAGACGGTGTTTTTATATCAGAGTCCCATTATTTAATGCCACTTATTAAAACAGTTCAATACGATACTATTTATCACGAGCACATTAGATACTATTCGCTTATAAGTTTAATTAATCTGCTCAAGCAACATAATCTTGAGGTTTTCCATGCAAAAGAAATTCCTTCTCACGGGGGATCAATTAGAGTCTACGCTGCGGCAAAAGGATCGTACGAAATTCGACCAAGTGTAAAAAAGTTATTAGCAAAAGAAAAGAAAATTGTTGCAGACCTAAAATCCTTCGAAAACTTCAAAAAGAAAGTTGTTTTATCGAAGCTAGAGCTTAACACACTACTTTCAACAATTAAAAAAAGAGGTAAGAAAATCTACGGAATAAGCGCTCCTTCAAGAGGCACTACGCTTGCAAGCTATGCCGGCCTTGATGACTCGATTCTTGAATGCATAGTCGAAGTTAAAGGTTCGTACAAAACAGGCAAATATATGCCAGGGACTCTGCTGCCAGTTCTGGATGAGGAATTGTTATTTAAAAATCAACCTGAATATGCATTTCTCTTTTCTTGGCATATTGCTAAAGAATTAATGACAAAACTTGTAAGTAAAGGTTATAAGGGTGACTTTATAATTCCGCTTCCAACCCCTCACATAGTCAAGAATAAGTCGGTTAAGTAACTAGTTGCGCTTGTATATTACAAAACCGGAATTTATTGTTTTAGTATAATTTTCAGAAATGTAATGCATTACCTCAGGTAGTCTTTCCATATTTGATACACCATCCACATCCCAAGATGATGTATTGTAAATAATATATTTGGTCTTTGACCTTTCCAAGTCATTAATAAGCTCGTATCTTTTAGCCTTCGAATTTATTACTTCAGGAAGATTGAACCGCGAAGGACTTACTCTATCTGCAACAAGATACATTACCGGTTCATTCCCCAAAAAAAAGATTGTTTGAGCGTGCTTTACGTTTTTGTTAATAAAATTTTGAATGAATAAAAATTGTCGATTCTGAGCACCACTTATCGCGATAGGTCCAACAAATTTAGAATTTGTGCTAGTGTTAAATATCTTTGTTGGAATATCAAAAAGTTTTATAAAATGTGGTCGATAAAAACTGATAAATCGTAGAGAAAAAATAATTATGACTATAAGTATGAGATTTCTGATTTTACTTGTAGGAAGACTTGTAAGGCGCGAAGCAACATAACCAATGATTATAAAAGAGATTGGAATTACAAAAGGGATATGTCCAAATCTACCCAAAAGAATCAGGGATAAGAAAAAGCCAAATACTGTTATTAAAATAATAAATGTATTTTCAATTTTTCCTTTGATTAAAAATAAAATTGTTAGATAGGCAAATAAGCAAAAATATAGAAAGTAATTCCAATAAAGTACAGCTTCTTTAGAAACGAATACTTTTAAAATTTCTATCGGATTTTTTGCATGCTCCAAAAGTGCAAGCAAATTAGGAAATGCCTGCCCATTGGGAAGACCCATCCCGGAATATGACGTGTAATCATCGATTATTGTCTGAAAATAAAAAGTTACCCATCCGTCTATCGAAGCAAATAGCAAGAAGGGAAATACCACTAACACTACCCCACCAAAAAAATACAATAAATTTTGAAAAGTCTTTTTTAGAGTTACTGACTTTACAAATTGAATAAATATAACAATTGCGCTTATTACTCCAATAAATATACCCATGTCAGAACTTACAAGCAACGTTACAACAACTGCCATACCCGAAACCAACCACCACTTTTTCTTATTAGTAACTATTGCTTTGTCCAATACTAGAAGAGCCCCTAATCCTGTCCCTTGTCTCATACCAAATCCGGGGATAATGAGAAGCAATGCAAGTATCAAGTACTGAATGTAATTTTTAATCTCCAAACGTTGCATTGCAACTTTGGCTGCTATTAGAGCTCCTAAAGTCCCAAGAACTAAATACACTATTCTTATAAGAAATACCGAGGAACCAAATATTTTGGCAAGCATGTATGACGGGTATATGTATAACGGTCCATATGCAGCATAGGTATCTTTATATAGTTTTTGTCCGTGTAACATGTGAGTTATCCATCCACCAAATTGACCTTCATCTATAACATTAACGTCTCCATAGAAAGGATTAACTACGATACCCGATCCCACAAACAATAAGAACAATAATGCAATAACTATCCAACTATATTTTTTCATTTCTTTAACTTTTTCCATATTGAGATCATCCATGTTAATATTCCAACTAGTAGCGGTGTCAGAAAGAGAATGAAGAAATAAATGTATTCCTGCTGCCGTGGATACTCATGAACAGTGAACCAATTAATAGCCGTAGTTTCGGGGATAGCAAAATGTAACGGAATTATTTTTAAAAGCAAAAGTATAATAATCTCTGAAGGTGCAGCACCGATCAAGAAATATTGTACGTGTTTTGAGAATTTAATTTTTTTTCCAAATCCTAAAAATTTTCTCTTCTTAAGACTTCTTCTAAGAACATATACTGCAACAATAACAAAACCAACAGTAGATAGCATCATTCCTATATAAAATGAGTATGGCTTATATACAAAGCTTATGTAATTTGTACCTTTTGGAACGTTAATCGTCATAAAAGGATTTTTACCTTCTATTTCAACGGAGTGATTATTAACAAATGCCTTCCAGCCAGGATAAAACGTGTATTTAAGAGTTAGCTTTTCACTGAATTTACTTTCCGTAATGAATTCAACCCGGTCGTTATTCTTTTTTTGTTCTTTTAAATTTCCTTTAAATTCAATCTTTTTTACGTTATTTACAAGATAAATGCCTGATGTATTTTTGTCGTACACTTTAGTAAATTGTTTTTTATTATTTGCACTAAGTAGTAGTTCTAGGAAAGGCTTATCAGAACTTCCCCTAAGAGCGATTTGGTTACTTCCATTTATTAAAGATGGAGTAAATATAGCTTGGTATATTTTACTAGGCTCCATTTTTATGTTATTCACTGGAATCGTATAGAACATACCATCACGAATATCTTTACAATTTATAAAAGTTGACTGAAGTACTTTTTGGGACTCTACTATCTGAAAATTTATTTTGCAGCTATTTATTCTATTAAAGCTTTCGGTAATTATTCGAACTCCGCTTAAAATGCCTGTGGCATTTCGTATTTCAAGACTATATGGCCTTGAAAGAACGATTCTTTCGTTATATTTTGGTTGCAGAATTATTTTCTTTTGGGTGATATCGTAATCTGCTATTACCATACCTATTCCAAAATTACTCAGACTTTCATAGGAGACGCTATCTACCAGGCCTAGATGATTTTTAACTGCAAAGGCTCTATCAAACGCTACCTTATAACCCCTTACATCAATTGCATCATAATTTTCAGCACTTTCAATTCCATAGGCAAGATTCATATCCGGAGGTAAATTCATGTTTCCCACCTGCAATATTCTTAACGATGGGTATTTTTTGATAGTTTTTATTAGATCATTTTGTGGATAGTACTCTAATTTACTGCTTAAACCATTAAAGGTTGCCACCGGTAAACCAATTTGAAGCAATACAATTGTGGTAAGAGCTAAGTTCTTGAATCTTAAAGGCAGTTTTATAACTACAAAGAAAAGAATTGTAGTAAAAAGCATAAACAACATTGTTAAAACTGAAAAAGCAAAAAAGGCCTCAATTTTTGTTTCTGTTTGGATTAAAAATAGCCCCAACATTGGTATGGCTACAATAAACAGTAATAATATTTTTTTCCAACTCAAAGCATTCGTTGTTTTTTTTATTTGATCAATTGAAATTCCTATAAGAACAGCGGCAAAAAGAGGAATAAATGCGATAAATCTTTGATTGGCATTTACTGAAAACAGTGGTAAATTTGAAATAATAGGTAGATAGGCAAATACAAGACAAACAGCAATTAAGATTGAGAACTGTAGTCCGTATGTTCTAATTTTCCAGAAACGAAAGGCTGCAATTATGCCAATAGGTCCAATACTCCCAGCAGCAGTCTCTGCAAAATTTGTCATTGCCGAAAAAGACTTATAGAGTGAGAATTGTGGGCCACCTAATATAAGCGGGAAGGGGAATGAAAAGATGGATAATAAAGGGAGAGATAGGAGGTGGACACCAGCAGCTCTAAAACTTATTACGTAACTATTTTTTAAATACTCAAGGAAGGGAATTAAAAGAAATGACGCAAGGAAACACCCAAATACAACTCCAAAAGCATGAATAAAAAACTCTTTACCGCTTCTTGTTCTTATTAATATATAAAGACTAGTAATAACAGCTATATTAAAGAGTGTCTCGGGATGACCACCTAAAACGGCCACAAAATAAATTAAGGACAAGCAAAAAAAATGATCCACGAAATTCTTTTTTTTATACATACGTTCTACAAAGAACAAAATTAGGGGAAACAACAGAAATACATTAGTTTGTGGCCATTGAAGCCATATAACCATATAGCTTGCAGACGCAATAAAGGATGCAATTGCCGAAGACTCTTTTGATATTCCAAAATTTCTCAGATATAAAAAAGTAAAAAATAAAAACAGTGAGTATTTAATAATTGAAATAGATAGCAACGAAATCGATGGAGGGAACAGATAGTATAAAAGATTAAGTGGAAAAAAAACCGCACTCTGCATGGTTGCTAAAAATGGAACGCCACCAGCATTAAGACCGTTCCAGACGGGTAATCTCATATTCATAAGTTCGTTTTTTGAATAAATTCTCCAGGGCTCAAACTGAGAAATTGGATCAGCAAGCAGCGAATTATGAGGTTTGGTCCAGTTCTGCGAAAATGCTGGGAAATAATTGAGTATATCTGATGGCAGTAGAATTTTGCCTTGAAAATGTAGCGCTACTATAATTGCCAAAATACTACAAAAAATGATCAAGAATTTATTCATACCTTTGAATAGTTACATAATCACTTTTGAATATAATTTTGCCGTCTCCTACTATTTTATCTGAAACACTATACCTTATACCGTTAGAATTTATTTTCCCGCCGTTGTAAGGAATTAAATATTTATAAGGTTCCAGGCTTGTTCTGTATAAAGACATTGTTCCTTGAGGAATAAGCTCAATATTTTCTCCGCGTGCATCTTTAACAATTTCACGAGTCGCCGAATCTGCCACTTTCCAGGTAGAGCCAAAGCTATACTGAACTGGCGGCATTGGATTTCGTCTGTCTAAAGTGTCCACAAAAAAATTATTGGATAGCAAAAGCATCCCATTCATAAAAGCAAGCGCAAGAATAACAATCAATGCTCTTCTTGCTTTTAAAAGTCCTACAAGCATAAAAGATACTAAAATTGTAATTGAGGGATATAGTATTCCAAAATATGCAGTCCCTGGAGACTTATGCAAAGTAAAAGAAAAAACAGGCACCATAAACCATAGTAAAATTAAAAATAGTAAGCTAGTATTTTTTTTCTTTAACAACACATAACATACATAAACTACAGATATAAAAAGGGCAATGATCCCTACTTCAGGAAGATGTGGAGAAATAACTCCTGCAAACTGCTGATAAAAAGTTTCCCAAACTCCGGCAACTGTTGATTGCTCCTGAGACACCGGCATACCAACGATAAAGTACCTAAGTCGATTGACTATCCATAATGGAAATTTGATATATGTAGGTCCATTTACAAAATCGCTTACAACAAAAGGTAAAATACCAAAAATAAAAGAGAAAAATGAGATTAGTGCTGTTTTTCTGGAGATATATTTTCTTTCACTAAATAAATATAGCATGGCAACCAGTCCTGCAACGATATTTGAAAGCTCAACGAGCAGTAGTGCTCCAAAAGCAAAACATAATACAGGGAAGAAATTAATATTCTTTTTTGTTTTATAAAGAAATATGAAAAAAAGCATTGTAAAAAATGGAACTAGTGAGGTGTGATATGGCATGCGAGCATTCACAACAATCATTGGAGAAAAAGAATAAAATATTCCGCTTACTATCCCTAACGCTCTACCACCAAGTTTGTTTGCTAGATAAAAAACGAATGCAGTAGTAATACCTCCAAGAAATGCGTAAAGATATGCTGGAGCAACTGGATTGAAGTTACCGATCCTAAGAGCAAGCGCAATAAGCCACACGGAAGTTGGTCCTTGATGAAGCCATGAAACAGATGATGGAATACCAACAAGCGCTAGTGCCCCTGTTTGCAGCATGTCTCGTGCGGCATTATAGTCCCTTGCAGCATCACCAATGAAAAGCATGAAGCTGTTCTGCGCATAGGCGTTGATAAAAAAGGACAAGAATATAAAGAAAATAGCGATGAAAAAATTTATTGTGAAGTATCGAAGACAAAACTCGGTTAAAAGTGCTTTATTTTTTCCAAAGTGTTTCTTTAAATATAAATATCTACTTTTTTCAAAATAGGACTGTATTTGTTCTTTGTCAGACAAACTTCTACCACCTAAGTGAACAATCTTAGAACTTGGATAAAAGAATACACCATATCCCCTTCTTGCTATTCTTATACATATATCCTGTTCCTCAAAATATAAGAAAAACCGTTTATCAAAGCCTTTAACTTCTTTAAATATGCGAGAGGGTATCATCATGCATGCCCCACTCACGACATCAACCTTCTGCTCTTGAGTTCTATCTACATCTTTCATCCAGAATCTATGCGAAATTGGATTGTTCTTGAAAAAAGAATTTATGAATGAATAAACTATTAAGGCTTTTGACGGTGTAATTTTTGTGTTAATCGTCGGAAGGAGTTTTTTATTTCCGTCATACATTTTTGGACCCAATACACCTATTGTAGGATTTTTTTCAATATGTGAAAGTAATAAATCTAATGTTCCCCTTCTAACTCTGGTATCTGGATTTAAGAACAAGAAAAATTTACCTTTTGCGCGTCTGGCACCAACATTACATCCCGAACCAAATCCGATATTCTTACTTTTTATATAAACTACTGAATATTGCTTTAACTGTTCTTCTAATTGTTGACTTGAGCTATTGTCAACTACAACAATCTCAAAACTATTTTTTGGAGGATATTTATAAACACTTTTTATTGATTCTAGTATTTCTTTTTGGGCATTATAGTGAACATAAATAATTGAAAGCTTCATGATGTAACTACTGAATTTATAATCTCCGATAATGCTACCCCTGAGTGAGCCCAAGACCATTTACTAAGTGCCTGCTTGCGTGCATTTTCAGACATGTTCTTGTAATTTTTCTCGTCAAGCGCCTTTCTAAAAGCCTGAACAAGAGATGCTGTTTTTTTCGGAACTAAATATCCTGTTTGGCCTGGTATTACAGATTCTTTGTAGCCACCATCATTAAGAGCAACAACTGGCAATCCGCATGACATTGCCTCAATTGGCATAAGACCAAAAGGCTCTTTATAACCAAGACATACCATAATCTTTGCACTACGATATAAATCTCTCATGTCAGTATTACTGGATATCCACTCTTTCTCCTTAAATACTAGCCTTATTTTTTCTGGTTTTATCCCATACTCTGAAAGTCCCTTTTTTAAAAAATCATAATTTTCAGATTTATCATAGGCTCCGATATACAAAATGTCATAAATCTTTTTATGTGCTTTTTGAGGTTTAAAAAAGTTAACATCAACCCCCATATATATAGTCTTGCTATTCAATCCATATGCTTTTTTTATATTCTTCCCTGTGTAGTTAGAATTTGAAAGCAACACATCTGCTTTTTTTATATTATTTCGGTCGATAATTTTTCTGATAAATCGATTTGTCTTTTCATAATAAAATCTACCAAATCCAACTTCTCTTCCGACACTAAATAATGGCTCATAGACCATTCGTAATGGCTCTTGGCAATAATATATCGTTGGTTTTTTTAAGAAATTTAGAATAAAAGGAGCTTGGGTATATTTTGATGGAAGAACGAAAACCGCATCGTAGTTTTGATTATTTATTGTTTCTGCAATCCTCTTGTGCAAGAAATACAAACGAATTAATTCAATTGTGTCTTTATAGAGTCTTACCTTCCAATTGTTCCCATGCCACGTTTTAGGCTTGAATTTGAAAAGATGCACATTTGAATAATATGCATCCTCATTTTTCTCGTGCTTTTGATCCACAATAAAAAGATCGACATCAAATTCATCAAGAATGTTCTTTGCAAATTCGTTCGATGATCTTCTTGCTCCTCCTTTATCAAGTTCATGGAAAAAAGCTATTCTTTTTTTAACTAAATTCTTTTTCATTATCTTGTATCCAAGTAAAAAGACGTCTCAAACCAACGGTTAGTTTAATTTTAGGAGTCCATCCAAAATCTCTTTTTGCCTTGCTTGTATCGGCTATAAATATGGATTGATCACCCGGCCTTATTTTTTTGTATTTAACTGGAATTTCTCTATTAAATAATTTTTGAAGCATTGGTCCAAATTCTTGCCATACCGATATTGAATTTTTGACACCGCCTCCCAAGTTGTACACTTGCCCAGAGGTCACCTTTATATTTTTAATAGCAAGATCATACGCCGAAATGAGATCATCTATATATAGAAGGTCTCTCACCTGCTTACCATTACCATAAATTGTAATATTCTTTCTTAAAAGGACAGCTATTATGAACCATGCTACCCATCCCTGGTCTTCAAACCCATACTGATGTGGACCATAAATACATGACTGTCTAAATACTACGGTTTTTAATCCATATATTCGCGCGTAGTCTCTTACATATTGATCTGAAGCACCCTTACTACATCCATATGGTGAATGAAAATCTAATGGCTGCTTTTCATTAACTCCCTTTGGAAGTGTTTTAAAGGAGTATCTAGTGTTGGTCTCTAAAATTTTAAGCTCTTCCAAATCTCCATACACTTTATTAGTAGAGCTGTATAGAACAATCGGCTTTTTAGAACTTTTTCGTGCTGCTTCCAATATATTCATTGTTCCTAAAGCATTTGACATAAAATCATCCATGGGATTTTGAACAGATGTAGTAACAGCAACTTGTCCTGCTAAATGAATGATTATGTCTGCTCCATCAACAATTTTCTCAAGTTTTTTGGAAGTGAATTTTAAGTCGTATTTTATGAATGTAAATTCGTTCTTATGGATTTTTTTAAGCCAAGTCAGGTTTTTTTCTACTCCTTTTCTTGAGAGGTTATCAAGAATAATTACGTTATACTTTTTCTTTATATAATGGTCAGCCGTATTAATCCCAATGAACCCTGCTCCTCCAGTAATTAATACAGTCTTTTTCATGCCTTACAATTGAGTAATTATATACTAATTCCAAACGAAAGTCAGATCAAATTAGCCTTTATTTGCAATTAAAACTGCCATACAAGATAATCAAAAATATGGGGTACAGAAAGCTTATTTTTAAAAGTACAGCATGGATGATGGCACTAAGAACTGTCACCCAAGGGTTGGTAGTACTTAAGCTAGTTGTAATTACAAGACTGCTACAACCATCTGATTTTGGTGTTTTTGCAATTGTTGTCTCACTTCTTACAATATTTGATACGTTAACAGATATAGGATTTTCCTATGCTGCCATTCATATGCAACTTGATATGAAAAAGGCCGCAAGAACTTTTTTGACAGTAACTTTTTTAAGAGGCGTAATACTAACCGTTGCAACAATCGCATGTATTCCATTTGCTGTCAATTTCTTCCATGATTCATCGATAACCATTTTGCTAGTTATTGCCTCTTTAGTACCACTACTAAAGGGTGCTGAAAATCCCCATGTTATTGGGTTTCAAAAAGATCTCAGGTTTGAAAAAGAATTCGTATTCCGACTAGTACCAGCTCTTGCAATTACAATCTCAACTATTATCTTATCTATATTTTATAAGAGTGCTTTGGCATTAGTTATAGGCCTTGTTATCGGTACTTTGTTTGAGTTAATTTCTTCCTACCTAATCGCCAGCCGGGATTTCTCAAAACCATTCAGCAGGAAGTATTTTAAAAAACTTGTATCATACGGGAAATGGATTACAGCAGGCGGATTATCTACATATCTCACGACCCAGCTTGATACTGTTGTAATTGGCAGAATACTTGGATCATCCTCACTGGGTCTTTATGATTTAGCTTTTAAAACCGGTTCCACTGCATTTAACGAAATAACAAATGTCCTATCCCAAATCATGTTCCCGGTCTATTCAAAAATTAAGAATGACAAAGCACGTCTCAAGAAGTTATTTCTAAAGCACCTAATTTTTACAACAATATTTGCTTTCTGTATAAATATTCCACTTCTTCTTTTTCCTAAAGAGATAATTACATTATTCTTTGGAAGTAAGTGGATTGATGCTGCAGGTGTCTTACAGATACTTGCAATATATGGATTCTTAAGAGCGGCAATTGGACCAATAGGACCTTTATTTCTCTCTGTAGGAATCCCCAATACTCTGGCAAAACTCAATTTTCTGCATTTCTTAATCTTGCTTGTATTGATTATTCCTCTTGTTTCAAAGTTTCAAATTACTGGCGCTGCTAGTGCAATTACAATATCCTATGCGATAATTACACCTTACTATCTTTTCAAGCTATACAAGCTTTTTACAAAATAAAAAATAATGAAAACTATTCCATCTACTATTTACAACAAGGCTTACTATACAGAAGTTTGCTTAGGTTCTTCCGAATTCAATAAAACAAACGGAAAGACTTTAGCCCCCGAGGTTAAAATGCTTATTCGTGAAATTGATATCAAAAAAACAGATGTTGTTCTTGATATAGGATGTGGCCGCGGAGATATAACAATTCATATTGGCACAAAAGCCAAAATGTCAATTGGAATTGATTATTCAAAAGACGGTATTTCTCTTGCAAAAAAAGCTAAAAGCTCTTTTCCACAAGAAGTCCAAAAGAAAATAAAATTTTTTGAAATGAATGCAACCAAACTTAAATTTACTGATAATTATTTTGACAAAGTCGTTGCAATTGATGTGCTAGAACATTTGAATAAGCAGGAAGTTAAAAAAATGATGAAAGAGATAAAAAGAGTTCTAAAACCCAATGGAGTATTTTTTGCACATACCGGAACTAATAAAATTCTTCATGAATATACATATCCATTATATATACGTCCATTCAATATGGTAATTCGCTTCCTGGATCGCGTACTTCTAAGTAAAAATTATGATCCACTTCCCAAAGATCCGCGAACTGACGCAGAACACGCACAACATATAAATGAGCCGACATATTTTTATCTAAAAGATTTATTCCAAAATTACAAATTCGCAGGAACAATTAAAACAAGGGTTGGGTATATTAAAGATAGCAGAACCACAAAGCATCTTTTATATAATTTTATATCGGTATTCTATCCACTCTCAAAGTATTTCCCCTTAAATATTCTTTTTGGGTGGGCTTTTATATGCACTATGAAGAATATTAAACCTGCATCAAACGCTTAATTGTCCCGAAGGAAGTACCCAAAATAACAAAAAAATCCGAAACTACTTGAAGTAATGGCAAATATAAAAATGCCAATGGATGTTTTATATATTTGTAATTTTTAAGAATTGACCAGAGGAAGTACATTAACGCAATTAAAATCAGAAAATAATAAATACCACTATTTCTTGTAACAATTAGAATTAGTACTAGAAATGCTAAAAAAATATAACGACCAAACAAGAGAGGCGTTTGGGCTCTATAGTAACCTGCCATTCCATCACCCAATGCGTAATTAAAGAATTGCATTGCTGCAGCCATAATTGATTCTCGTTGGGGCCAATATACAACTGCATTTTTTACGACAATAAATTTTAATCCCACCATTTTTAACTTTTTTGCAAAAACTAAATCCTCACAAGTATCAAGATTTTCTGGATAACCACCAACCGTCTCCCATGAAATTTTTTTAAATGCAACTGACCGCGATGAAGGAAGAAAATTTTCCGTTACTTTTTCAAGTGGAACACAGGTATATGTTGCTAATGATTTTTCAAATACATTATTAGTTGTTGGTTTGTAAAACCCTGCCGCAACATCATATCCTTTTTTGAAAGGTGCCGTTATTCTTTCAAGCCAATGTTTTTCAAGAATACATCCTACATCAGTAACGGCTATTATATTGCTCGTTGCATTTTTTATTGCAAAATTTCGTCCTACAGATCGATTACCCTTGTGTATAAAAAGTTTTAATGGAAGTTTTTTACTATAATTTTTTATGATAGCAACTGTTTTATCTTTTGATCCTGCATCAACAATTACTAATTCAAATGGTTTTTGGGTTTGATTAACAATTGAATCAAGAAATTTTTCTATTGAATCTTCTTCGTTAAATACTGTTGTAATAAGTGCGACATTCATAAATTTTGTTAGTATATAATACCACCAATGATTGATCCTCAGAAGTTAATTGCGACAAGCATTTCTGTTTTTATAGTTTTTTTAACAATTGCTTTTCTTATTAGAAAGAAAGAAAAGTTTGGTTTGTATTTTGTGATACTCGCATCACTACTACCTCTTATTTCTTTATTAAGAAAAGGAGTCCATCAAAGTGGAGATTTTGCTATAAATATTTCCAAAGCATATGATTTATGGAATTCACTGTCGTACGGAATTTTTCC
The DNA here is from genome assembly GCA_964511305.1 of uncultured Gammaproteobacteria bacterium. Classification (GTDB taxonomy): domain Bacteria; phylum Patescibacteriota; class Microgenomatia; order Levybacterales; family GWA1-39-11; genus JAUSNA01. The sequence goes on from CAZEEU010000001.1 coordinate 66,546, forward strand.
GGTCCACTGGGCATCAATACTTAATGCAACTTATGGATATCCACTTTTCCTTTTTACTTACCCATTGCCATATTACGCCATAGCACTTCCTAAGTTTTTGGGGATATCCTTTATCGCCAGTGAAAAATTCTGGATAGCTGTAGTATTTATCCTTTCTGGAATTGGCATGTATCTACTTCTCAAGCAGTTCTTGAACAGAAACAGTAGCTCACTTGGAGCCATACTATATTTATTTGCACCATATCACTTGGTTGATATGCACTTTCGCATAGCACTTGGTGAACTTTTTGCTTTCGCATTTCTTCCTTTTGTTTTTTACTCGATATTTAAGATAAAAACAAATGCTTCAAGAAGATACATAACGCTTCTATTTGTAGCTTACTTTTGTCTTATGCTATCACATCAAGCAGCAACTCTAATAGCAACTCCATTTATAATCATCACGCCCCTATTTCTTACCATTAATAAAAAAAAGCTGCTTCATATATATATAGCTTTATTTTGTGCTTTTTTGGCATCAAGTTTTTACTGGCTACCCGTTCTCGAGGGTACTGCTCATACCCTACAGGTCGAATTTGCCAAAAGTATATCTTTTGAAGATCCGAAACTCTACTTTATCTCCCCTTGGCGATTCGGCTTCCTTTACCAAGGTCCTGTAGGGCAATTATCTTTCCCAATGGGCTTTGTGCAAATTATCCTTACAGTTTTTCTTACGGTAAGCCTAATGAAAGACAAAGTAAATAAGAGGCTTAAGAAAATTTCCTTCATTCTTCTTTTGATTTTGTGGTTTTTCGTTTTTTTACTCTTCCCATTCTCTGATTTTTTATGGAAAAAGCTTCCCCTCATGACCAACTTTCAGTTTTCGTACCGCATGATGCTGCCAATTTCCTTTATTTTAGCCATAATTGGGGCTATATCAGTTGACAAAATTAAAAACAGCAAGGTAGTCTACTTGATTGCAATAGTGGCTATGCTTCTTACAATTCTTAATTGGGGAACGCGAGCAATGCTAACTGATATTACGGATTCTTACCTCATGCACCATGCCCCTCTAACAACTGCCGAGGCAGAAGGACTTCAGCCTGCAGCGCCAATTAACAGAAATTTGCATAACATTTGGGAAAAAACACCCCCAATAAGCCCTCTTGAGGTAGAAAATGGTCTTGCAACAGTAAGTGTTATATCAAAAACCCCAACAAAACATATATACCTACTTAATGTCGCAAAAAAGTCAGCGTTTGTGGAAAATACGTATTATTTCCCCGGGTGGAACCTTTATGTAAATGGCAAAAAACACCATTTTACCTATATTGATTCTCAAAAGTCTGATAAAATCCGGTTTGTCCTTTTGCCTGGAGAATATGACGTGTTGCTATCTTTTGAGGCTACACCAATTATAAAATTTGCAAATATACTAAGTATTTTGGGTATCATCATGCTTTCTTCTTACTTAATAATTCCCCAAAGGCGTAAATAGACTAAAAGCACTTCTTCCCAGGTATTTTTCTTTGCCCACTGATATTCTGCCTCAATAGCACTAGTATTTGGGCCGTTTTTAATACTTAAATCAATAAATCTAACAATATCTTCTGAATTTTTTGCAACCGTAACATACTTACTAAAAGGAGACATCGTAAGATAATCCTTTTTTACAGGGTCAGAATATACCGCAACGACCTCTTTTCTTTGAATCATAGCCTCAAGCATTGAAAGATAACGAGAAACAAAAACAAATCTGTGCTGCTCGAGTAATTCTTCGACGTTAGGTTCAAAATTCATATAAATTACGTCCTTTGGCAATCTATTTCTAAGCGGTCCATCACCTACGACAGTTAATTTGAACTTAGGAAACTTCTTTTTTAGAGCTTTATATGCCGAAATATATTCAAGTATTCCAGTTTGAGACTCGAGTCTTCCAAAAAAAATAGCTGACTGGTTATTTTTAGGAATATTTTTTTCTCTAATTCTCACGCCTCCATAACTTACGTATGTTGGCTGAGCGTTATACCATTTCCTCATAAAGTCTCCGATGCATATTGTGCCACTTGAAAGATACTCGGTTATCTTTCTTACAAAAATCCATTTCTTTTTTATAGGATACCCCTCGTATCCATGAAAGGTAGTAAATATTTTCCCTTTTGGCAAGAATAGTCGAAGCGGTAAGATCCAAAAGAATACGTCATGAATGTGAATGATTTGCGCTTTTAAAAAGAGGTCTTGATGTGCCAGTACCCACCTCCATATTAAAAACTTTTTTAGAGATGAATTACTTCCTACTGGAATACGAAAAATCTCAATTCCATCATGAGTATCAGTAAGGCTTAAGTGGGAATCAAATTGCTCTGTAACAACAACCACCTTGTAGCCCTTCTTGATAAGCATTTGGGATAGGAAATACACATGCTTCTCGACACCCCCTATATGAGGGTGATATAATCTAGTCAAGAAAAGAATTGTTTGCCTCTGTTTCAATTTGATATATTTAATATTAGTTTGATATATTTATAATATTTCACTTTGGATTGATTTGACGGGCCGATTTAAATCCAGATTCAATTTAGCACTTAGTATGTTTGAGTGCTAAAAGATCATTCTGTGAACTCATTTTTTGTATTGTACCAGAAAAAATACGGTTTCATTGACAAAAAACAACAAGCCCCCCACAATTGAGAAAGCAGACGCATAAAAAGGACTTGAAATATGGAGCTTTTTAAAAAACTTTACTATATAATTTTTGATCTTGTTCAAACACTCGTTATAGCGGGCGCAATTTTTGTAGTTATATACGCTTTTCTCTTCCGTCCTTACCAGGTAAATGGCCATTCTATGGACCCTACTTTCCAGAACGGCGAATATGTCCTAACCAATCTAATATCATTGAGGTTTGAGGATCTAAAACGTGGGGATATTATCGTATTCCATGCACCACCCGATAAAGATAAAGACTATATTAAAAGAATTATAGGACTACCAGGGGATAGAGTAAAACTTCTTGGTGGACAAGTCTATCTCAATGGGACAAAGTTGGATCAGACATCTTTTCTGGCATCTACCGTCAGAACGAATAGCGGAAATTTCTTAGGAGAGGGAGACGAAGTCATAGTTCCGGAAGGTCAGTACTTCACAATGGGAGATAACAGGGAATTCAGCTCTGATTCGAGAGAATGGGGTTTTGTAACAAAACAAGCAGTAATTGGTAAGTCATTCTTCGTTTATTGGCCTCTAAATAGAATGAGGGTAGTCAAACACACAGAAATCCAATAAAAATTGCAATTTGGGCCGTTTTTAAGCCCTACAGAGGGTATTATTCAATTTCAAGAAGACGAGAATAAATTCTTTTTAACTCTTCCCCAGTCCTATCTTCAGATCCCTTGATCGTAATAACGATCTTACCTAGTGCTCTTGACTGGTCAAATTTAACATTCCAACCATATTTTTCACCTAATGTCTTAGCCATTTCATCTTGTTCTGGGATGTAAATCTTGTCACTCTTCTTTTGAGGCTCTTTCTTCTGGATTTCAGCCTTAACTTGTCTTGCAACGTCCTCAGCTCCGCGAACTGAAATTCCCTCAACAAGAATTTTTTTAAATGCAGCAAGCATTAATTTAGGATCTCCAATGGAAATAAGTGGTCTAACGTGACCTTCTGTTATTACTCCAGCAGCTAATGCGTCTTTGATTGCGTCGGGGAGAGTTAAGAGTCTTATTGTATTTGAGATATAAGGCAATGATTTACCAACTCGTTTTGCAACCTCAGTAACTGAAAGATTAAATTCATCAATGAGACGCTTATATGCTTGTGCGCGCTCTATTGGATTCAAATCTTCACGCTGAACATTCTCAACGATAGACATTTCAAGCATTTGTTGAGGAGTGGTTTTTTTAACAACAACAGGAACTCTCGCAAGTCCCAATATTTTTGCCGCTCTCCAACGTCTTTCACCAGCAATTATCTGATAACCTGCAGGTGTCTCAGCAACTACAATAGGCTCAAGAATACCCTGCTCACGAATTGAGTTAACAAGATCGGTTAATGATTCGGGTGAAATTAGTCCTCTAGGTTGAAGTGGGTTTGGTTGCAGGAGAGATAAATCCAGTTCGACAATAGACATTGTCATTCGATCGTCCATAATAAGTCAATACTATACTACTTCTATTATTTTTTTTCCACGGGCAATTTTAAACTGGACAGTCCCGTCAGATATAGCATAAATCGTATAATCCTTACCCATACTTGCTCCTATTCCAGGATGAAAGTTGGTGCCTTTTTGTCTGACAATGATATTGCCATTAATAACTTTTTCTCCTCCATATTTCTTAACGCCTAAGCGCTTTGCAATGGAGTCTTTATTTCCTTTGACGGATCCAGCTGACTTTGTATGTGCCATTTATTCTTTTCCTCCTTTAATTCCAGTTATCTCTATTTTTGTGAGTTGTGACCTAAAACCTGTTGCTCTTCTAAATTTTGCTTTTGCCTTAAATTTTGCGACTCTTACTTTATCTCCTTTTGTTTGAGCAATGATTTTTGCAGTTACAACTGCACCTTTAACGATAGGCATTCCTACCACAAATTTATCTCCATCTCCCGTGAGAAGCACTTCATCAAAGGATAAGATTGCTCCATCTTCTCCCTCAATTTTGTCCACTTCGAGAACAAGTCCCGGTGTTACCTTGTATTGTTTGCCTGACGCTTTAATAACTGCAAAATTCATAACGACATGTATTGTACCAGAAATATCAGGTAATTTCTAGAGTTTGAAGCTTTTTATTTTCATAACCAATTGAAGAGACTATTCCAAGCAGTATAAAACTAGTAATTAATGAGCTTCCCCCATACGAAACTAGAGGCAAAGTTACTCCAATAATTGGCATAATTCCCATATTCATACCGATGTTAGTAATCGTCTGGGTAAGCAGAATAAAGAATATACCAATAACAATCAAATATGCATAAGGGTCATCAAGCCTTTGGGCAATTTTATAAATTCTATAGAGCAGAAAAAATAATAAGCAAATAATACTAAGTCCTCCTAAAAATCCTAACCCTTCTGAAATTGATGCAAAAATAAAATCCGTTTGTCTCTCGGGTAAAAACCTAAGAACAGACTGTGTCCCCTCCCCTAATCCTTTACCAAAAAACCCTCCGCTTCCAATCGAAATAAGTGATTGGATGGCGTTATAAGATGAACCAGAAGGATCAGAAGTCAAATTAAATAGCGTCGTTAAACGCTCTTTTTGGTAAGGTCGTAAGAATTGATAGATGATTGGCATTGGCAAAATAGCGCATATCACAGAGAAAATATAGTAATACAACGGAAATCCATACATTAAAAGCATACCTACAAATGAGGCAAGATACATAAGTGCAGTACCGGTATCAGGTTGACGCATTATCAAAAAGAAAATTGGAACAGTTAAAAGGATAGACAGTGGGTATTTTAGAATGTTGGGATATTTTGAAAAAGAAAGAAAATGAGCAACAACAATGATAAAAAATGGCTTTAAAAATTCTTCAACCTGTATTCTGACCCCAAATAATTCAAGCCAGCTTTTTGAACCATTTACAATGGTGCCAAAGGTTAGCACTACTAAAAAGCCCGCAATAATAAAAGCATACAGTTGTTTTGGATAGAGAGCAAAGAATTTATAATCAATACTCAAAAATAAGAAATATAAAAAAACACCTGCTACAAGGAAAAGTGCCTGCTGCCTAAAATAAAGAATATCAATTGAAAATAGCGTTGAAAGGCTTATCGCAACTAACAAAACAGCAGGAATCAACAGTGAGAAATCCACTCTGTGGATCGAAAAGCGATTCATTTATGGAATTTTTACCTCAAATTCATCTGCAACGTAAAGTTTTGAAACAAGCGCCTTTCTTTTTATTTCATCCTCATAAGGCTTTGGCCAGGCAGGGAGTCCAACCTCAACCATTTGCGTCATTGTAGTTGCCAATTCTTTTCTTTTCTTCTGAATGTTGCGAATTATGTCTCTTGCCTGCCCTGCTTCAATATTTTGGTTCTTCTCAGATGGATCCCCTACTATCTCAAATGTTTCTTTTTCAGCTTCAAAAGTTAGCTCTTCAGTGTTGGTTTCTGATTTTACTACGGCTAGAACTTCTTCACTAAGCTTTACTCCGTTATAAGTGAGCTTTTTTAGGGGGATCTTTACCTTAATTGAATTTTCTTTTCTAAATGAGTTTATTGCAGTCGATAACTCTTGAGCCATCGTCATTTCTGCTTCAAGCGTCGAGTCAATATATTCTTTTTCAACATCAGGCCACAATTCTAAGTGAACAGATTCTGCGTCTGTTAAATTTCTAAAAATTTCTTCAGAAATAAATGGCGTAACTGGCGCAATTATCTTGCAAAGAGTAATAAGTACAGTATTGCATGTGCTAAAAAAAGCATCTCTATCATTTTTGTCTGCTACGCTCGCCCCAACCCGGTCGCGTGACCTTCGTATATACCAAGTTGAAAGTTCATCAACAAACTTCTTTATCCTGACAATTGCCCCTACTGTATTGTAAGAATTGAATTCATCACTAACCTCAAGATTCAATTTGTTAACTTTTGAAAGGATCCATCTATCCAAAACATTTTGAGATACACTTACTGACTTTTCAGAAGGAGACCAGTTATCGGCAATTGCGTACGTTACAAAAAAGTTATAAACATTCCACAGTATCAGTAGCGTGCCGCGTACCTGGTCACGATAATCAATTTCAGAAATTCTAATATCTTCTCCGTTCATCACAGGTGAACCCAAAAGGTACATTCGCAATGCATCTCCTCCATACTGCTCTATAAGCTTCTTAGGATCAGGAAAATTTCCATAGTTTTTGCTCATTTTCCTACCATCTGTACCAAGAATCACTCCTTCAACTACAACATTTTTAAAAGCAGGAGAGTCAAAAAGCGCGGTACCAATAACATGTAGCACGTAAAACCAAGCCCTAATTTGGCCCGTATATTCAGCAATAAAATCAGGAGGGAAGAAGTCCTCAATTTTTTCCTCACTGTTAAATGGATAATGTCTCTCAGCAAAAGATGCACTTCCAGCCTCAATCCAGCTATCGAGTACTTCTTGTACTCTATTTGCATTTTGATCACATTTTTTACACTTTATTACTACTTCGTCTATACCTGGCTTATGTAAATCATTAATTTTAACACCTGACCATTGTTCTAATTCTTTGATCGATTCTGGAACATATCTTTCCCCGCATTCACATTCCCAAACAGGAACAGGACTTCCCCAATATCTACTTCTTGAGATATTCCAGTCAGGTGCATTCTCAAGACTTTTTAGAAAACGTCCTTCTTTAAAGTGCTTCGGATACCAATTTACATCTTGGTTTGTAGTTTTTAGTTTTTCTTTTAAATTTTGAATATTTACATACCAAGCATTTTGAGGGTTATAAAAAAGTCTCGTATCACATCTCCAGCAATGAGGAACATTATGCGGAAGCTTTTCGTCTTTATACACAAGCCCTCTTTCCGCAAGGTCTCCATTTACCCCTTCGTTGGCATCCAAATAGAACATGCCACCGAATTTAGGAACGTCATTTTTTATTATGCCTTCATCATCTACCAAGAAAGCTAGATGTATATTGTCGCGCTGCATAACAACAAGGTCCTCTTCGCCATACACAGCAATTGTTACAATCCCTGTGCCTTCATCTGCTGTTACGAAATCACCAGCAATTATTTCAAATGCTTTTTTCCCCTCATCAATTTTGTAAAAATCATAATGCGCAACATATTTTTTCCCCAAAAGACTTTCTCCTTTAAAGGTTTCTACTATTTCGTAGGGAGTATCAGTAAGAATTTTTACGGTATCCTTTGCAAGGATATAAAATTCATCTCCCTGCTTTACCTTTACATATTCAAATTTTGGATTAACTGCCAAAGCTGGAGTAACTAACTTATTCCAAGGAGTTGTGGACCATGCCAAAAAATAAACATTGTCTTCTCCTTCTAATTTATATTTATACGTTGTTGCTGCGTCCTGTATTACCTTGTAATTTTCAGCATCCATTGCAACCTCAAAATTGGAAATCGGGGTTGAACAATGAGGACAATACAAAGACACCCTAAGTCCCTTATATATGTGCCCACCTTTATACATCTGAGAAAATACCCACATAACCGACTCCATATATTCCTTGTCCCATGTTTTGTATGCATTTTTAAAATCAACCCATCTCCCGATTTTATCTATATACCACTCCCACTCACCCGATACCTCTTCCACGTATTTTTTACACTCATCAATAAATGTTTTAATTCCTACTACATCTTCTATGTCCTTTTTTTTCTTTACGTGAAGCTTACCTTCAACCTTATTCTCGATTGGTAACCCGTGCCCATCCCAACCCCAAACACGTCTAACCTGATACCCCTTCATTGTGTAATATCTACCAAAAAGATCTTTGGGAAGAGAAGATAGAAGTGAGCCATAGTGCGGCATGCCGGTTACAAACGGAGGGCCATCAAGAAATGTCCATTTCTTATCTGCTGAACGAGAAGTTATCGATTTTTTAAATATTTCATTTTCTTTCCAATATTTTGTGACATCATCCTCCATTTGGGAAAATGATATCTGAGGAGTTACTTGCTTTAGCATATGAGTTCAATTTTAGCTCAAGTACGATTGTTTAACAAGCTATTGGAGAGACTATCTGTGAGTACTAATTGTAAAAAGCATGAATTACCTATGAGTGCTTATCGAAGAAAGCTTTGCTTATCGCAGAAAGCATAAATTACCTATGAGTGCCTATCGAAGAAAGCTTTGCTTATCGAAGAAAGCTTTGCTTATCGAAGAAAGCATGAATTACCTATGAGTGCCTATCGAAGAAAGCATGCAATTTACTTGTGCGTGCTTATACCTGCAACTTGAGGTTGTGCGGAGGAGATTTGATTCTTCACCATATAAAGAGCCTCAAATACAACCAATAAAAGAATGACACTTAAAAAGAGAAGTTTGGAATTAGATAACGATTGCTTCGACTTTACAACTTTTCGTGCTTTTGACTTTTTCTTCATATGTATACTGTATCGCGATTCTCACTTAATTGTCAACTGAGAACAGCTCGTTAATAAGTCCCTCTCCAATTGCTATTCCTGGTCGGATTCTTCGAAGTGAATATTGCTCAGCTTTTTTAACTGTATAACCTCTATCCATAGTAACAGCAGTATCAAATCCTGCTTCACCTACAAGGCGCTCCAACGACTCGTTGTAATGACCATAGGGATATGCAAAAGTTGTAACTGAGATATCAAATTCTTTTTCTAATGCTTCTTTGCTTTGTCTTATCTGGGCTAGAGAGTCATTAAGCGATAGCTTCAAAAGATTATAGTGATCAACGGTATGTGCCCCTATCTCAACAAGACCTGTATCAATTACTTCTTTTAATTGAGCTTTGCTCATATAGTTAGGCTTTCCAATAACTCCAGAAATAACATACTGAACTGCTTTTACTTTGTATTTTTTGATTATTGGCATGGCATCTGTATAAAAATCTTCGTATCCATCATCAAATGTAAGCATTATTGGCTTTTTAGGAGGTAAAGCAGATCCATCGAAAAAGTTTTCTAAATCTTTAAAATTCACAAATTCGTATCCATTACTTAACAGTGTTTCAAGCTGTTCGTCTAATATATGAGGCTCTGTTGCTAAAAGCTTTCTCGTTGGATCCTTCGGATCAACTACATACTCCACATAGTGGTACACAAGAATAGGCATTTTTATAGTGTGCACCGGAAGATATGGCTTTATAAACATCTCTGACAAAGAATTTGTGTAGAAAGACTCAGGTGATCTAATTGAAGAAGCGTTGGCTATGCCAACAGAACCTAACAGCATCTCTGCCGTAAGTACTAAAAATACAATAGTTTTTATCAAAACCAACACCCTGCCCATTACAGTATCACGCTTGAATCTTCCTCCTGACTAACATTTGAGAGGATATACACTTCTGTTCCATATTCGTCTTGACCTACTTTTTCAGCCTCATTTCGTAATATTGCCTCGTAAGGCTTGCACTGCCTACAGCCACCACTCGGGCATGAAAATTTCTTAAGAGTTCTTGCTAATTTTACTTTTCGTGCAGCGTCAAGCACACGCTTATATGCAACTTCACTTTCAGGTAGATCGCAAGGAGTAAGATCATTGTTACGCTCAAGGTACCAATAACTTGCCCGTTCTGCCTTTCTTTTCTGACAATTCTCAACTAGTAGTAGGTAAATTGGAAGCTGCAAGGACTCTCCATCCTCGTCACTCCTACCCGTTTTAAAATCTATGATATGTACGCTGTCATGCTCAGGCAAGTACTCAAGCCAATCTATTTTCCCGCATAATATAATATTTTCTTCCTCAGAAAGCCAATAATTAGGGAGGTCCATTTTTATCTTCACAGCCTGATTATTAATAGGGCCTGGATGCTCAGTTACCCTTTTAAGCATCTCCTCACCCCTAACTCTATATCGTGCTTCTGAATCAATATCGGTAAATCCTCCGCTTTTTCCGGAAACTTTTTTCCAAGAAGCCTCAAATAGCTTGATAAGGGGTGTTTGGAAGCGCTGATCAACAGGCAGTATAGATAAACTCTCAACCACCTCGTGGACAGCCTGACCTAGAGCCAAAGGCGGAGACATTAGCTTTATTTTTTTGTTAGATACAGGATCTTTGTATACATGCTTCAAAAAATATGCTCTTGGACAGGCAAGGAAATCAGAGATTGAAGTATGTGAAACCCATGTAGCGGAGAATTTATCACCTACCATACGAGTTATATTGTATACCAAAATGGTATAATTTATAGATGAAGATAACTGATGTTGTATTTACAAATCACGCAATTGAAAGAATTAAAGAAAGAGGTATGTCTGGCGACTGGATATGGCAAGCCGTCAAGCAGCCTGACACTAAAATGGCAGGAAAAGAAAAACATACAACTGAATTTGCTAAGAGGCTCAACGGGCATATAGTAACAGCTGTTGCAAAAAAGAATGATATAGGCGAATGGGTGGTGCTTTCAGCTTGGATAGATCCTCCCATCAAGGGAACAAAAGATTATCACAAAAAGGAAGCCTATCATAAGAAGCAAGAAAAAATACGAGAGCTGTCTAGACGAATGGAAAAGGCTTCTTTTTGGGGTAAAATGTGGCTGGCATTTAGAAAGCAAGCCGGGCTCTAGATGGATTATTCAAAAAAAAGCACATATTTATTCTCCATTGACGCGCTTAGAGTCATCTCTATTCTCGCAGTTATTTTGATCCATACGACAACAAAAACTCTTGCAAACCTTGATCATAATATTATAGACGGCGCATTCTCGCTTTTTTTAAATCAGGCTTCTCGCTTTGCAGTACCATTATTCTTTCTGATCTCCGGATTCGTTCTTGAATTGAATAGTAAGGATTTACCTTATCTCACATACTTTAAAAAGAGAGCATCGAGAGTCATTCTGCCTTTTGTATTTTGGAGCATGTTGTACTTTATGATCGGATGGGGTTTTAATGTATCTAAGATTTTCAGTCTACAATTTGGAAAAATTCTTTTAGCTGGTGCCGCCTCTTATCACCTATATTTCATTCCTACTCTCGTTATCTTTTATGTTGCTTTCCCTCTCCTTCACAATACATTACATTTTTTTAGAAAACCTTTAGTTTTTATCGCTCTCTGGATAATCCAAATACTACTTTTGTCTTTTGACTATTATGTGCACTCACTTAGAATCGATCCAAATATTCGAATCGTACTTCTCGTTGGTGCCATGTTTGTAACAGGAATAATTGCGTCTCACATAAAAGATAAAATATTTGCATTTACAAAAATTCATTTTAAATGGCTTACTACTATTACCGTAGCAACTCTTTTACTAGTATTTTTCCATGTTGCTGCTCTATCTATTATTAAAAAGACTACAAGTTTTATTTATAACCAGCATGGACCGCTTACATACGCATATACTCTACTTGGCGCTCTTATAACAGCCTCTCTTCTTGAAAGAACACAATTTGCAAGGAAATACTTTATTCAACTCTCCAAGCTTTCTTTATTTGTTTTCTTTATCCACGTTATGGTGCTTGATTTTGTTTGGAATAACTTTGTCAGAAATACCGTCATAACCAATGGTAACTGGATCCTAAAACAATTATGGTTTGATCCGCTATTTTTTATATCTGTTGCCTCAGCGTCCTTTGGTATTGCTTATTTCATTCACAAAATTCCATATGCATCAAAACTCACAGGCTGAGTCAGCAAAAAAAACAAAGACTATACGAGCAGATAAATTACTTTCTTCATTGGGGGTTGCCTCTCGTCGTGGAATTGAGGCATTTCTTAAGCATTCCTCAATTACTGCAAATGGCGTAAAAATTACAGAGCATGGACAACGAATTCCTATGAAGTCAGTAATAAAAATTAATGGCCAAGAATTATCAAAACCAAAAAGAGTGTATTTCCTTATCAACAAACCGAAAGGCATTGTCTCAACTGCATCGGACGAATTTGGAAGAAAGAATGTAGTAAGCCTTATCAAAACCAAAGAGCGTATCTTCCCAATCGGAAGACTTGATCGAGATACACATGGGTTATTAATACTTACAAATGATGGAGAACTGACAAATATGCTAATACATCCCAGGTATCACATACCAAAAACCTACTTACTTAAAATTAAAACGCCGATAAATCCACCACAGATTGAAAAATTTGAAAAAGGAGTTACACTTGAGGACGGGGTGACGTCTCCCGCAAAGATTGCTGTCCTACAACGAAGAAAGGATGCAACAATTCTTGAAGTAGTTCTTTATGAAGGAAAAAAACGTCAAATTAGACGAATGTGCGAAGCGCTAAATCTTCCACTTGCAGATCTTGAAAGAATTAAATTTGGAAATATAACACTTGATGGATTAAAGGAAGGTGAATATCGGGCAATGACTGGTATTGAAGTAGAAAAATTGAGAAAATTATGCACGTAATAACAGGAACTCTTGCGTACGACTACATTATGGCTTTTCCGGGTGCCTATGAGGATCATATATTGCCTGATCAAATACATAAAATTAATCTTTCATTTCTTGTTAATACTTTTGAAAAAAGACGCGGTGGAACTGCCGGCAATGTCTCATACTCTCTTGCACTTCTAAAAACTCCACATGTTCTTTTCTCATACGCAGGAAAAGATTTCGACGATTATAGAAAATCTTTTGAAAAGAATGGGATCGATTTGTCTAACGTCAAAATAGATAAAAATGACTACACTTCTACCGGTTTTGCGATGACTGATAAAAGTCACAATCAAATTTGGGGATTTTTTATCGGTGCTTCTAAAAATATTCCTTCACTCAATTTAAAAAAAGTTGCTGGTAAAGGCGACACGGTTCTTATTGGTCCATCCGGGGCTGCTGGGTCTATGTCATTTGTTGATCAATGTATCGACAATAATATTTCTTATATTTTCGATCCTGGCTTTATATTAACGGAAGTAAATAATCGCGATCTTACAAAAGGAGTAAAGCATTGTGACATCTTAATCGGCAATGACTATGAAATAGAGTTAATAAGCACCCGTGTCAAAGATTATGAAGAGATTGTAGAAAAAATAACTGTCATAAAAACTGTTGGCAAAAATGGTGTAGAAATTTCAGAGCGTGGCATGAAATATTTAGTAAAACCTGCAACAGTTAAAAAGGCCATTGACCCAACAGGTGCCGGTGACGCATTTCGTGCGGGGCTTATAGCAGGCCGAGAAAAAGGATTATCTATAAAGGAAGCGGCTCAGATGGGATCGATCGCTGCTGCATATGCCGTCGAAAGCTATGGCACACAGGAACACGCCTACACTATTGCGGAATTTAGAACTCGCTTTACCAGCACTTATAACAACTCCATTAAAATCTAGCTCTGGACATTCGTCCATTAATTTGTTAGTTTTGTAACGTGGTAAAAAATTCAAACTTCGATGTCAAAGATTTAGCGCTTGCTCCTGTTGGAAAATTAAAAATTGAATGGGCCTGCAGCCAAATGCCTGTTCTCAGAAGTATTAAAGAACGCTTCGAAAAAGACAAACCATTAAAAGGCATAAAGCTTGCAGCATGTCTTCATATAACTTCAGAAACAGCTAACTTACTCATTACATTAAAAGCAGGAGGTGCCGATGTTGTTGCTAATGCGTCAAATCCTCTTTCAACCCAAGATAGCGTTGCCGCTTCGCTAGTAAAAGATTACGACATCCCCACATATGCCATAAAAGGAGAAGATAGCAAAACGTACTATAAGCATTTAACTACCGTCCTTGATTTTCATCCAAATATCACAATGGATGATGGTGCGGACCTGGTTCACATGCTTCATACAAAACGACAAAATCAAATCCCAGAAATAATGGGCTCTTCTGAAGAAACGACGACTGGAGTAATAAGACTTAAGGCAATGGAAAAAGAAGGAGCGCTACGCCTTCCGGTTGTTGCAGTAAACGACTCAGATACAAAGCATCTCTTTGATAATAGGTACGGCACAGGACAATCAACAATAGATGGAATACTAAGGGCAACAAATATTTTACTTGCTGGCAAGAAATTTGTTGTTTGCGGGTATGGCTGGTGTGGAAGAGGCATTGCAATGCGCGCAAAAGGAATGGGAGCTGACACAATTGTTCTTGAAGTTGATCCAGTAAGAAGTCTTGAAGCAGCAATGGACGGGTTTAGAGTTATGTCTATGGATGAGGCAGTAAAGACTGGAGACATATTCGTTAGCGCAACTGGAAATAAGCATGTAATTTCAGTTGATAACATGCAAAAGATGAAAGATGGAGCAATTGTTGCCAACGCTGGTCATTTCGATGTTGAGATTGATATGGCAGGACTTGAAAAACTTAAGACAAAAAAGAGAAATATGCGTTTTTCACTAGATGAATATACTCTGCCCTCAAAAAAAAGAATTTATGTGTTAGGGGAAGGACGATTAGTAAATCTTGCTGCAGCAGACGGTCACCCTGCTGAAGTTATGGACATGTCATTTGCAAATCAAGCGCTTGCTGCTGAATATATATTGAAAAATAAAGGCAAACTTGAAAATAAAGTTTATGTTCTTCCCGAAAATATAGATCGTGAGGTAGCTTCGTTAAAACTGAAGTCTATGGGAATTACCATAGCAAAGCTTACAGAAGCTCAGAAAAAATACCTATCCTCTTGGGACGAAGGAACTCAATAGAAAATAGTGCATGCGCAGACTCACGTCTGCTGATTTTTTGAAAGTTATACTTTCAAAAAATTAAGCAATTGTTAAGACTTGCCCGATATACTGTGCGCAATGGAACTTATCAATACTTCAAAAAGAAAATTCTCACAATTTGTCCACTGGTTCGCAAAATTATCCATTAAGAAAAAGGTTATTTCACTCGTAATATTACTTTTAATTTTTTGGTTTGGAATAAAACCACTGGTATTTAAAAAAGAGAATAAAATCGAATATATAACCTCCACTGCTGAAAAAGGCACACTCATTTCCTCAATAAGCGCCAGCGGAACCGTAACAAGTGCAAATAATGCAAGCATTACAACAAGTGCTTCAGGAGTTGTATCTGAAGTTCATTTTAAAAATGGCGACACAGTTACTAAGGGAGACACTATTGCAATTCTCACACCAGATACTGTCTCCCAACAAAAACAAGCAGCCGCATGGGCAAGCTATTTGGGTGCACAAAACTCTTTAAACTCTGCAAAGGCACAAATGAATTCATTACAATCTGCACTCTTTCGCGCAAATCAGGCATTTGTAAATGGAAAAGGAACACAAGATCCTGACATGAATGATCCGGTATATATCGAGCAGCGTGCCGATTGGCAACAGGCAGAAGCAAACTATAATAACCAACAAGGAGTAATTGCAGCAGCAGAAGCTACCTTAACAAGCGCATGGCTTTCGTATTCCCAAAATTCTTCAACAATTACAGCACCGATTGCAGGAACTCTATCAAATCTTAATCTAACACCGGGTCAAACAATTGCAGCATCAACTTCTGATTCTAGTTCTAATGCGAGTACTGAGTCGTACGGATCAATTACTTTAAAAGGTGGCAAGCCACAAGCAACCGTCAATCTTTCTGAAATTGATGTCATCAAAGCAAAGCAGGGACAAAAAGTTACTATGACACTAGACGCATTTACGGATAAAACATTTACTGGAAGGATCGCATCTATTAATACAAATGGGAGTGTCAGTTCTGGGGTAACAACGTATCCAGCAACTATTACTTTTGATACAACGGTTGAAAATATGTACCCAAATATGGCAGTTGCCGCAACAGTAATTACAAATATTAAAAATGATGTTCTCTTGGTCCCCTCTTCCGCTGCCCAAACAATTAATGGGGAATCCACAATTAGGATTATGAAGGGCGGTAAGGTAAGCAGTGTGACCGTTACAACCGGTGACCAAAATGACACTCAAATCGAAATAACTTCCGGCCTTTCGGAGGGAGACTCAGTTGTCACAGGACAAACAGGTGGTGCAACTACAGTAACCGGAGGTGGGACATCAACAGGTGGTAACAGATTATTCCAGTCGGCATCTCCTTTTGGTGGAGGAGGAAGTGTAAGAAGTGTCGGAACCTTTAATGTTGTAGGAGGCACTACGATACGACGCTAATTTCATGATTACTGTCAAAAATCTTTCCAAAGTCTACACAACAGGAGACATCCTCACAACGGCTCTTGATAACATTTCTTTTGAAATTAAGAAGGGAGAATTTGTTGCAATAATGGGACCCTCCGGTTCTGGAAAATCCACCCTAATGCACATTCTTGGCGCTTTAGATAAACCAACAAGTGGAACTTATATTTTAGATGGAGAAAATGTAGGGCATCTTTCCGACGACGAACTTTCAGATATTAGGAATAGAAAAATTGGTTTTATTTTCCAATCATTCAATCTCCTCCCAAGAACAACTGCTTTAAAAAACGTAATGCTTCCCATGCGCTATGCAGGTATTCCGAAAAAGGAGCAACTAGAAAAAGCAGAAAAATTTCTAAAAATGGTTGGGCTTGCAGATCGAATGCATCACACTTCAAATCAACTATCCGGTGGGCAACAACAGAGAGTTGCAATCGCCCGAGGTCTCGCCATGAATCCCGCCATACTCCTTGCTGATGAACCGACAGGAAATATTGCGTCCGGCCAAGCAAGCGAAATTATGAAAATTTTCCAGGATCTGAGCAATGAAGGGCATACCATTGTCATGATTACTCACGAACCTGATATCGCGCATCACGCGAAACGTATAATTCATATAAAAGATGGAGCTATTTCAAAAGATGAAAAGATAAAACAAATGCATTTAACATAATGGATTACACAGAACTTATCATAGAAAGCTTTGGTACACTAACTCTTAATAAACTACGCACAGGCCTTGCAATACTGGGTATTATTATCGGAATTGGAAGCGTCATTACACTACTTTCTCTAGGACAAGCAAGCCAGTTGGCGGTTCAGCAACAAATTCAATCCCTTGGAGCGAATCTACTAACAATAAGTCCCACCGGACAATCTTCAGGAGCGGTAAGAGGGGCATCTAGCACTGGAACGACATTAACCTACGCAGATGCAAAAGCTATACTTGCTTCTCCTGAAATTACTACGATCAAAAATGTGTCCGCAGAATATTCGGGGAGATCTCAGGTTGTTGCAGGACGCAATAATACAAATACCCAAATAATGGGAGCTACTCCTGCATATCTTGAAGTTAGAAGTGTGAAAATCGCAGAAGGAGCATTTATATCTGATAGGGACTTAGCTGCTCTTGCAAAAGTTGCAGTTATTGGACCCACTACCGCTACCGATCTTTTTGGCGAAGGAGTCAGCCCCATAGGACAGAAAATAAGAATTGAAGGTCAGACTTTTACAATTATTGGTATTACTACTTCAAAAGGTGGAAGCGGATTTCAAAACCAAGATGACATGATATTTGTACCCTTAACCACAGCCCAAAAACAATTGTATGGAGTAAATAACGTGACTTCGATTGCAGCTACAGCAAAAAGTGAAGATGTCATGTTGGAAGCTCAAAACCAGTTAGGATATTTCCTACTTTCCCGACATAAATTAGCAAATCCAGAAGACGCTGATTTTACAATCTTTTCCCAAGCGGATATTTTAAGCACTGCTTCCCAAGTGACGGGAACTTTTACTACTCTACTTTCGGGCATTGCTGGTATTTCTCTGCTTGTGGGAGGTATAGGTATTATGAACATAATGTTTGTTACGGTCACCGAGCGCACTCGTGAGATTGGACTAAGAAAAGCATTGGGAGCAAAAAAGAAAATTATTGTGATGCAATTTTTAATTGAGTCTGTAATTCTAACTTTTACTGGGGGCGTTATAGGAATCGGATTGGGCGTACTTGCGTCCTTTATCTATTCACAGGTGACTGCTTCACCTTTTGCCGTATCAATTAATTCAGTTCTTCTTGCGTTCGTTGTGTCTGCTGGGATAGGAATACTTTTTGGATGGTATCCTGCCAGAAAAGCATCGAATTTACAACCAATAGAAGCTTTACGGTATGAATAATTGAAGGGAGGTGAATATTTATGAAAGACAAAAAGAACATATTAATAACAGTAGGCGTTGCCCTAGTCGTAGGAGTAGCATCATTTTTTGCCGGTACTAAATTTGCACCAAAGCAAGAGGGAATGTTCACGATGAGCCAAGATAGTAACGGCCGACTTACAACTCGTGCGGGACAAATGCGAGGGGAAGGTGGAACAGTGAACTTCCAAGGCGGCAATACGAGAAACATGATGCGACCAGTGTCTGGTGAGGTACTGAGTCAAGACGAAAATAGCGTCACTGTAAAAGAGGCAGATGGAAGCAGTAAGATAGTTATCCTTTCTGATAAGACCTCCATTAACAAAACGACTTCTGGATCAAAAACAGATCTAAAGACTGGTGAAAAAATTACAGCCTTTGGAACTTCAAATTCCGATGGAAGTATCACGGCAGAAAATATTTCAATTGGAGGAATTGGCGGAGGAATGATGATGAGAGCAGTTCCTGCCGAGATAAAAAAATGATTAGTCTAACGGCAACATTCCACGGAATCGCTCTTCTCGTGGACCATAAGATACCGAGTCAGGATCAACAGCAAGAGCTTCGACGATAGGTCTGTAGTGGCAAATTATCACTTTTGCTGCCAGTGCAGGACTTTCATTCGCAAGCTCTTGTATGAAATCTAGTGACATATGCTTAAAATCATAGTCTTCTGGAAGGCCAAGATCTTCTTGCATTTCGTCTATAATTGCAGAGGCGCTATCAATGTTGCGACATAAAATATCTGCTCCTTCTTCTAACATTTGTTTGGTTTGATACAGTGCATACTTTTCCGGATGTTTTGCACGTAAAGCCTCAAGCCTTATATTGGTTTCTTCATCGCTTAGCTTTACTTTTTCAAGTCCTACTAGGTCAGGGTGATTTTGTTCTAGTTTTTGAAGATTGGGGGTGGTTCTTTTAAATCTCACTGCAAAAAAGTCTGCAAAACTTTGTCTTGGAATTACATACCCAACAGCATTTTCAGTAAGCTGCACCGCGTCTTCCCCATAATCTTTTCTGGCTCTACGAGAAATCGTAAAATCATCTGATACATCTGTGGGCAATTCAGTCCACGCTCCGGTTATATAAAGTCCTCCTCTTAAATGCGTCTTTGGAAATACACTTCTTACGTCGGGATCCTTATCAATTTCAAGAAGCGTATAAAATAGTCTCTGCTCCGGTGAAAGAGTAAAGAATTTTTTATACTCATCGATTGGATAGGGAAGTATAGTTCCTCCTAAATAACGAGGGTTGCGACCATCTCTAAAGGCCGGAGAAAATTCATCTATCAGGGCAGCAAGACTGCCTGGTTTTCTATAGACTTTGAGATCTGTTGCTATATGCATTTGTCCCTCTACGCCTCTTCTCTCGGCAACGTCTTGCGCCAAGGCGTTCATGATAAGTTCTTTTCCTTTTTCCATTGGTCTTAGAACGCTTACTTGTACATTGTCAAAAAGGGAGTCATGAGACGCAAGAATAGCATTTACTTTTGCTATTTCTTCACCAGCATTAGACCCATTTACTCCAATATGTAGTGACCAATTAACATCAGGTCTTTCTGCCATTCTAAGACCTAGATTATTGATACTTCTGTCAATTGTTACCCCTAATTCATCAGAGGTAGGCATGAGAACTGCAACTTCGGGATTATTCGCCATAGGACGGATTATATCACAGAATTTTATTATAGGCTAAAAAAATGGAAATAAAATTATTTTGCTGAAGCATTTGAAATAGGGGCGCAATGGGTTTGGCTTGAGTTGGAAAATTCTTGGGCTTTTCGAGTCATGTCCATTGCTGCACCTTCTGATGGAAAATAATCATGCTCCATCATAAGAGTATCTTTTCTTAATATTCTATCTGCTTCTGAAATAATAAGATAATTAACATCTCTTTGCAGACTAAGATCGAGCTGTCTTTGTTGTTCCAGCAAATTAGGATTTTCTACACCTTCTGCGATTTTTTCAGTTACTCTCTCAAGCTGATCAGCTTTTACAGCTGCTTTTTGTCTAAGATCACTTACTATGGCGTGGGCACGAAATTCTATTGATAAAGGAAGCATATATTCTCCTTCTTCGTTTTTTAACATGTGGAGATTATATTTAGAATCTAGAACTTAAGCAAGTTCCCATTCTCCTTGAGCCATTTTACCTGCGCTTTATATGAGGGGTTATACTTTCTTACTGTATTCCAAAAAATCACTTTGTGATTTTTTTGCGTTGTGTGAGCAAGCTCATGGATTACAACGTAACGAATAACAAGTAATGGTGCCATCACAAGTCTCCAATTGAATTGCAACTTATTGTCATGTGTGCATGATCCCCATTTAGAACTCGTGTCTGAAAAGGAAAGTCCGTTGTATGAAGTGTTCATAGAGACTGAATATTCATCAACTAACTTTTTAACAAAAGATTTTGCTTGCCGGATATACCACTTCTCAAGATATACACTACCTTTTGACACCATTCCCAAAGGAAATAGTAGTTTACCGTCTTTAATTTCAATTTGTAAATAATTCCCAATCTGTAAGACATATTCATTTCCCATGAATAGAAACTTTTCTCCATTAATAAATTTCTTTTCCTTAGATTTTTTTCGTGCAACGAAAGCAAGACGCTCCTCAATCCAAGCGCTTTTACTTTTTACAAAAGCTCTTACTGTAAAATCAGGGAGATATTTAGGTGCTCTTACTTCAACTATTCCATTGGGATGAATAACTAATGCAATAGAATTTCTTTTTGACTTGGTGATTTTGATATCAGAAATCTGGAACATGCCGTGGGCATTATGATATCATTTTTAGGATTTCTTCGCCTTGCTCTTTTCTTGTGATAGATATATCTTTCTCCATCCGAATCCCACAGAAGCGATCCCTGCGGCAAATGCTCCAAGAATAGACACACTATACTTTACCGAAGGTTCAAAATTTGAATCTAGGCGTGCCTGTGATTCCTTTAGGGCTGTTGCGTTGGAAATCGCATCAAGCTCTTCCTCTAAATCGTGAAGAGCAAGACGTTCTGCGCTATATGTCTCATGTCCTATTGGTACAGTAAAATCTGACTCATCAATTTTCTGCTTTTTTGTCTTAACTGATTCTTCGACTGCTTCTACTATCTCAATAGCTTCGCTATTGTTTGCTGTTTGAAGATTTACTTCAACTCTATCCATCAACTCGATTGCCTTGCCTGCCTCTGGAAGAAGTTCGGGAGCGCACCCACCAAGAGAAACATCAAATACCTTTACATTACAGTCTGAATATGGAGGTCTGTACTCAAGCATACCTCGTACATCACTAACATCCCCAACAACTCCATGAATTGCACTAACCTGAGGCTTAGTAAGACCTTGCGACATCAAAGCCTCATCGAATGTTGTTGGGTTTTGATTTTCACCACATGATCCAAACGCCACAGCACCAAGACCTACTGTCATTCCGGCAGAAACTATAAGTCCGGCAGTTGCGTTAAAGATTCTTCCTACTTCTGGCATAATTTATGGATAATACTGTATTATAGGATTAAAGTCAAGATTAATGAATCCTCTAAAGGCCTGCGGTTACTTCTAAATACTTATCTAAAATAGCCAGTTGTTCTTTGGTTAAATTAGGATATGCGGCAGTTAATGCTTCTCTTAAGTTTTGAGAAAATTTAACCTGAAATACTTCGTTGTACTCTAATGGTGTTACATTTTCCTTAAGCACCCTTGATAACTCTTCAGACTGATCCTCTGGTGCTGAATTTTTTACTTTACCTAATGCTTCCTGCGGTACTTTTGCAACTAGCGCCAATACAACTTCACTATTTACTATTAGCAAGAATTTATCTATAAATTCATCTTTGTCCTCTCCAAAATTTAGGGTATCGAGCAATGCTTTTAACTGTTCTTTAATGTGATCCATTTTATTAGTGCCCAGGTGCTGTGATTACACTCTTTTTGTGATCAATATCAATTGAAAGACTAATCCGAAGGATTGTCTCCTCCAAAACTTTTCGCATATCAGAACCGGCTTTATAATTTGCGCTGTAAGGACCAACTGTTATTCTTTTCCCACGAGCAAGCTCGTATCCTTTTTTAAAACTTCCCAGTGGGTCACTAACTCCAATTCCAGCACCACCATTGCCTGTCACTGCTGAAAGACATGGGATATCACTAGGTCCGTCGCCAATATAGATCATGTGAGAAAAAGGAATACGTTGTGACTCGGTATCAATTGCGTCATTTATGCGATACGGGTCGGATCTCAGGGTCGCGACATCAATTCCCTTTCGGAGGCCATGAATAAATCGTGTCTTTTCAGTAAATGAAATAGCAGACTTAATACCAACTGGTTGTTGTCCGCTCTTTATGTCATATGCAAAATTACAACCAAATATTCCGTCCACCTGAGGACCTATCTTGGTTGCTTTAAGTAATTCCTCAAGTCCTCCACTGATGATATAGAATTCTAGTCCAACGCGAGAATTTTTAAGTAATGGATTATTTTTTACAAATTCTTTTAATTCCTGAAATGCATTTGGAAGTCCAGGGAAAAGTTTTAACTTTTTTCCAAGCGAGGAAAGTTTTTTGACGGATAAATCTAGTTCTCCTCTATCGGCCATAAGTTTCATGATATGCATATAAGCCAGCGGTGGATCCCACCCTTTATCAACCATTCCATTTATTTCTTTCCAAAAAGTCACTGGCTCTATCCCTTGCTCAGAAAGTACATAGGAAATGGTATCGGGACCCAATGTCTCATCAAAATCAAAAATTATACCAATCACGGCCTCTGTCATAGTAAGGGAATTGTAGTGCGAATAGATGAAGTTGTCAAAAATTTGTTCTTAGAATTTATAATTCTTACTAGCTCTTTAGATCACCTAGATAGTAGGAGGAAAGTACATCTGCGGGTTCACCTTGTCCAGAGTGTTGGGAATTAAAGGCAGATGAACCATCAGAACCACAAATTCCCAATATCTTATCTGCTCCTCCGGGGTGCTCATTTATCCAAGATGTTAGATCATAAACTTTTCCATTTATAGCACTCCAGCAAGAAGAAGAGTCTTTATGAGTATTCACCTCACTCATTGTGTATCTACCCTTCTGAGAAGATACTGATGGTGAGATATTGGGAGTTGAAATTAGATTCTTCTTTAGAACAACTCTCCAACCAACAAAACCTACCACGATTACTGCTATTAACAAACTTAAGATAAGTATTTTCTTCATGCTTGAATTATATATACAAATACTTAAGCTTTGCTTAAGGACACTTTTTCTTGGAGATGAGACTAAATTTTTTGTACACCTAATTCTTTTGCCGGAGAAATGCGGGGATATCAAAGACTGATTCTTCGTCGTCGTCACGTCGGGATGGTTCTTCTTGATACGTTGGGTTGGTGATATTTCCTCCACCGTATTGATCTTGGTTATTATTCATTTGATTTGCATTTCCATAATCTTGGCCCTGATCTTCAATGGTACTTTGGACCATTTGCTGCAATCTCTTTCTTGACTCGTCAAATCCTGTAGCAATAAGGGTGATTCTTATAGAATCAAATGCACCTTTATCAATAGTTGCTCCGAAGATGATATTTGCGTCTGGATCTGCTGCTTGAGTGATGATTCTGGATGCTTCCTCAACCTCTTGAAGAGAAAGATCTTCTCCTCCTGCGATATTGAATAGAACTCCTCGTGCTCCGTCCATACTTACCTCAAGAAGCGGAGATGAAATAGCTTGTCGTGCTGCAATTTGTGCTCTATTCTCTCCAACACCTACTCCAAGACCCATAAGTGCAGTTCCTGCGTCATTCATAATAGCCTTAACATCAGCAAAATCGACGTTAACGTATCCGGATTGCGTAATAAGATCTGAAATACCTTTAACTCCGTGTCCAAGCACTGAGTCAGCTACGCGGAATGCTTCAAGAAGTGATAACTTTTTGTCTACACTATCTAGTATTCTTTGATTTGGCACAACAATTAATGTATCTACATATTCCTTAAGCTCTTCTATTCCATCCTCTGCAGAAACCATTCTTCGTGTACCTTCAAAGTTGAACGGTTTGGTCACAACAGCCACTGTTAGGGCGCCAACTTCCTTTGCAACTCTTGCAATAACAGATGAAGCACCTGTTCCAGTTCCGCCTCCCATACCTGCTGTTAGAAATACCATGTCAGATCCTTCAAGATATTGCTTGATACGCTCAACGCTTTCCTCAGCAGCAGCTCGTCCAACATCAGGATTTCCACCAGATCCAAGTCCACGAGTTATATTTTCTCCGATTTGAAGTTTTGATTGTGCTTGAGAATTAAGAAGAGCCTGGGCGTCTGTATTTACCGCTATGAAGTCTACTCCCTCTATCTGTCCGTCTAGGATCATGGAGTTAGTTGCATTTCCACCGCCTCCACCGATTCCCATGACTCTTATCTTTGCGAAGCTTGCTGTTTGAGGCTTAATTAACATATGAAGATATGACCAATACTAACACAGTAAAAATTAATTTTCAAACCGCTCTTTCGAACAGTTTTCTACTTTTTTGGCAGGAATTTCTTCAGAAGCTTAGTAAGAGATGAAACGCTTGAAATATCGAATTTAAATCCAGGGATCATATTTGAAAGACCTGGACCTGCTGCACCCTCAGAACGGAAATTTCTTGAGTACTCCAAAAGTCCAACTGCAGTTGAAAAAGTTGGGGATTGAACGTCATCAATAAGACCTGCAATATTTTGAGGCATACCAACGCGCACTGTCATTGACAACATTCTCTTAGCGCTATCCTCAGCCCCAACTGTTTTTGCACCTCCACCAGTAATAACAAGACCTGCTGGTGTTTGGGTTGCAAAACCACTCTTTTTAATTTCAAGAGCAATCATAGTAAATAATTCGTTAAGCCTTGGCTTTATAATACCCTCAACCAATGTCTTTGAACTAACTTTTTTAACGTCTTCCGGAAGATGAAGCTCATCAAGATTTAATTCGTCCTCTTCCTGTCTACTCTTTCTATTCTCTTCTTGATTTGGAACTCGTACGCGTCTTGTGTAGTGTTTTGAAAGGTAAAGCTTTATCTTTTCAGCGCTTTCAAGTGAAATCTTAAGTCCAATTGCCAAGTCATTTGTTATGTGACGGGCCCCTATAGGAATAACACTTGTATAGGAAAGTGATCCATCAACGTAGATTGCGATATTTGTAACACCTGCTCCAATGTCAGCAAGAACAACGCCAAGCTCTTTTTCTGTATCTGACAATACTGACAAAGATGAGGCAAGACCTGCAAATACAAGACTCTGAACATTTACGCCTGCTTCAGATGAAAGAATCTTTTCTACATTTTTGACTCCTGCAGAATTTGCCGTAATAATATGGGTATCAACCTCAAGACGTACGCCTGACATGCCAACTGGATCCTTAATTCCACCCTCACCATCCACTGTAAAAGTCTTTGGAATTACGTGTATTATTTCTCTTGTTGATGGAAGACTTACGGCACCAGCAGCCTCAAGAACACGCTCAACGTCATATTCTGAGATCTCACCATCAGGCTGACTTACTGCAACTACACCTTTGGAATTTTGAGATTCGATATTTACCCCTGAGACCGAGACGAACACGCGGTCGATAGAATGCCCAGCCATACGCTCTGCGCTATCTAGAGAGGAGTTGATTGTGTCAGAGGCCTCTTCGATATTTACGATCTGTCCTTTTTTGACACCTTTTGAAGGTACCTCGCTCACACCAAGGATATTTATGACGTCTTCATCAACTCGGGCAATTAAAGTGGAAACTTTTGAGGAACCAATATCGATCCCCACGACAACATCTACATTCTTCATATTTTAACTAGTTTAGTAAAAGCACTAAAATAATACAAGAGGTTTGTGTTCAAATTGAACAAAACCTCCAAATCTCATAATCGACCACTGGCTTGCATCTCAAATAGATAAAAACCTGTCATATGAACTTGACCACTGGTTTACATTCCGAAGGAATGAAGCCAGGTGGTTTAGTTTAAAACTAACCACTGGATTACATCCTGAAAGGATGAAACCTGTCGTCAGAATTTGACGACAGGTTTATTGTACCTCAAATCGATATAGATTGCTTGTTTTCCATCCTCTTTGATCTGCTTATCAACAGCCTCAACCAGGTCCATTTGTCCACCTATATCTTTGTCCAGAGAAAGCAAAACCTGAGTCGTTTTGTTGAGCGTAAACGTAACATAGGCAGATGTCGTTGCGAATTCAAATTTATCAACAATAAGGCCGGTATTTTCGATAATATTTCTCACCTGGTTGTTATCCATAGCAGCTGCCCCTTGTGGATTTAAGATGACAACGTCTCTATTTAAAATATTTGGCAACACAACTCGCCTCACAATAAAAAGGAGCGTTATAACAATAAATAATGCCAATAACCCTATAACTATATTTGTAATGAGCTTTGTGTAATTCTTGTGGCTGTGAACTTTAACGGTCGTTCTTACTTTTGGCTTTTTTCTTTTACGAAAAAGGGAGACTCGTCTTTTAAAACGTGGGGCTGCTTTGACTTCCTCTTTTACTTCCTCCTCCATATAACAGTATTTGCTCTACGATTTTATCTGCTGCATCAATGTGAATATAGCTTTGTGCTGTCTTTATATTTTTTTTGTACCTATCTTTCTCTTTTATCATAGCACGAATTTTAAGAAGTAAGCTCAAAGGACTAACGTCAGTCTGATCCACATACTCTCCAACGCCAAGCTTTTTAAAAAGAATTGCGTTATCCTTCTGCTCATTATGCTGGCCAAATGGCAGTGGGATCAAAAGCGCTGTTGACCCTGATGCTAAAAGCTCACAAACAGTATTTATCCCAGAGCGTGATATAACAAGTTCTGACTCAGAAAGAAGCTTAAATACTTCAGATGGAGCATAAAATTGCGAGACTGTATAATTCTTGTGTCTAAATTTCTCAAGCTTTTCAAAATCACCAAATTCCTTTGCATTTCCCGTCTGGTGATATACATGATAGTCCCGACAAAGATCTTCAATTATCTTTCCAACGACATCATTTATAAAATGAGACCCCGTACTACCACCAGTAATATAAATGGCTGGTTTTTCAACCTTGAACTCTTTACTGTGATCTTCAAAAAATTCCGGACGTAGTGGGTTACCTGTCAGAACAGTTTTTTTCTTACTGAAGTACTCTTCAGAAGTCTTAAATGATATTAAAATTACAGATGCAACTTTTGCAATGAGTCTTGCAGAAAGTCCTGCCTTCTGAGTTTGCTCATGCAGCACAACTGGAATTCTTAAAATTTTTGAAGCTAACGCAACTGGCAGCCCTACATAGCCACCAAAGGTCACGACAACATCCGGTCTTTCTTTTTTAAGTATTTTTAACGCCTGATAGACCCCACTTGGGAATCTGGCAAATGAAGGAATTGTTTTTGATGTAAATTTTCGTTGTAATTTTCCGGCTGATAAGATCTTGAATGGAATTCCTAATTTTTGACAGAGTTTATACTCAAAAGTCTCATTGTCATCTCCATCAAATGCGTGCTTGCGACCAATGACAATTATTTCGTGCTCACGCTTTAACTTTTGAATGATTGTGTATGCCGGACTGAAATGTCCGCCTGTGATTATAATTTTCATTTTCTTCTTTTTAGCCTTCCAAATGTTCCTTTTTTAAATCTTGAAAGTCCTGTACCTTTTCTTACTGAAGGACGTTGGTCAAGCGCTATATTAAATAATAACCCAATTGCTACAAAATTTATAAGCATCGAGCTTCCGCCATATGAAATGAATGGCAGAGGTACTCCTGTCAGAGGAATAACAACTGCTTGAGACGCAAGATTAATTAATGACTGTATCGTTATGAAAACTGTTATCCCTGAAGCTAAAAGTTTTCCAAATTGAGTCTTTGCATTAACTGCAATCAGAATTCCAATTGCACATAATGCTATGTAAATTGAAATAAGAATTATACTTCCAATATATCCTGCTTCCTCAGCAAAAACTGCAAAGATAGAATCAGTTGTATGCTCCGGAAGATATGAGTATTTCTGAACAGAATTACCAAAGCCTACTCCAGTTAGCCCTCCACTTCCAAGTCCAATTACGATCTGCTTTGTGTGATAGGAGGTCGTATTTAAATTATTCACATCAAAATTTTGAAAGGCAGTAAGTCTTTTAAGTCTGTATGGAGACGCGCCGGCAACGAGCACAATAATCAAAAGTCCAACAATAAGAACTGGCGCTACTTCTCTTATTGAGGCACCAGATATGTAATACACAATAAATGAAGTTGCCGCAATGATAAAGGAGGTTTTAAGATCCGGCTGCAACAACACAAGTCCGCTTGCGACTCCTAAAAGCAAAAGAAATGCCATAAGTCTCCCCTTTTCCTTAATTGATAGCCATGAAGCAAGATACAATGACAATGTAATTTTTAAAAGTTCTGATGGCTGAAAGATAGATATACCCAAATTGATCCATCTATGCGACCCATTCAACTCGAGGCCAATTCCGGGGAAAAATACCAGTATTAAAAGTCCAAGGGTTGTAAGTAGCAAGGGAAGAGACAAATTGTAAAGAAGAGATTCCCTAACGCGGGACACAAAAAGCGCAGCAATAACTCCCAAAAAGATCCAAACGCTTTGATTCTTGATAAAGTAATACTTGTCTTTCAGGTCAAGCTGAGCGGTATAAGAAGAACTTTCATACAGAACAAAAAGACCAAGGGTTGTTAGGATAAATATCACACAAAGAAGGGACAGGGCGAGCTTGTTCATTTACTGAATAAAGGCGAGATACAAACCGATTAGTGCAAATGCAAATCCCATGAGCCATCCACGCATTACTATCTTTGGCTCTTCCCATCCCTTTTTTAAGAAATAGAGATGCATAGGTGCTATTGGGAATGCTTTTCTTTTAAGGAATTTTTTAGAAAGAATTTGTATTAAAGATGAACCGATTTCAACAACATATACTCCACCAATAACCATGACTGCAATTTCCTTTCCAGTTAAAAGTCCTATCACAGCAAGGGCCGCTCCAAGAGACAAAGATCCCACATCCCCCAGCCACAACCGAGCTTTGTATATATTAAAGTAGAGAAATGCTCCTACAGAGCCTA
This sequence comes from uncultured Gammaproteobacteria bacterium, assembly GCA_964511305.1. Lineage (GTDB taxonomy): Bacteria > Patescibacteriota > Microgenomatia > Levybacterales > GWA1-39-11 > JAUSNA01. Next base: position 96,240 of record CAZEEU010000001.1, read on the forward strand.
GAAGAATTGCTATAAATATAGCCAAGAAGTCATTAAGAAGAGCGCGAGAGATAACCAAGAATGCACAAAGACATATAATAAGTACTCCAGACGAAAGACCATCTAACCCATCCGTTATATTAAATGCATTAGTGAAGCTCACTATGACAAAAGCTGCAAAAAGGATATATAAAGGACCCAAAAAGATAATTCCGAAAGCAGGGACGTGGACAAACGTATGACCGTTCATAAATAGTACCCAACCAACGACTAGTGCTAAGGCCCATTGAATAGCAAATTTGTGCAAAAATCTGAGCCCAAAAAATCCGGTTCTTTCAACATTAAGTATCTTTTTTAAGTCATCATAAAATCCAAGCGCACCAAATCCTACAAATGAGAACAGTAATACAACAAGCTCCCACGGCTTCACATCTACCCTAAAAAGGCCATACGCCCAAAGGGTAAGAATTGTTACTACAAAAATTATAAGAATACCCCCTCCAATTGGAGTACCCACTTTCCATTCGTGAAGTTTGTCAAAAACGTATGTCCTGTTATTGAAAATATCGCGGGTTTTCTGCTTCTTTCTTTGAAGCTTCATTTTATATAAAAAGTCTATAAAAGGAACTATAAGAATAGATGTAATAAATAAAGACAGAATTGCAAAACCAAATACTTTGTCCATATGTTAATTTATTAACGTATGGAGAGCTTGCTCATCCATATGTTGTGGCCAAACTTTTGCCAATCATGGATTTTACTCCATCACGCACTCTAACTGCAAGCAAAGCAGTACAGATCTATATTTTACACCTAATTGATAAGAACTCACAATTAACAATTATTTAATCTTTGAAGACTCAGGATACGTACCCGAAACGGATACTAGGGGAAAAACCAAACACTCTTTACCAAGTACGGTACCAGGATTAAGAACTGCACTTACACCTACAAAACATCCATCCCCCACAATAGCACCAAATTTGTCCATGCCGGTTGGAATTCTACTGTCTCCGTTTTTTATTTCAATTTCTTTTTTATCAAATCTCCAATTGGCAAGCGTTGCACCGCCTGAAATATTGCAGGAAGCACCAACGATACTGTCTCCTATATAATTGAGGTGAGCAAGAGCCGCATTACTCATGATTATTGAATGTTTTACCTCTGTTGCATGTCCTACATTTACATTTTTACCGACAATTACTCCACCACGTAAAAATGCAGCATGTCCGATAATAGAATTGTCTCCAATAATTGCAGCTCCCTTAATTCTTGCAGTGTCATCTATGACAACGTTATTCCCAACAAAAATATTCTCAGAAATTTCAGTATAATTTTTGCTTTCTGGATTGTCTTTAAATGTACGGATGAATTCTTCAATTTGAGGAAGTACTTCCCAAGCATAGTGAGCCTTTTCAAAAAGACCATTTAAAATCTCTGTATTGGAAAAAAATTGAGTACTAGAAAAATTAGCTTGACTATCCATTTGTTAGAATTCGCTCTGCTTCCTTAAGATCTTCTCGGGTATTAACACCCTGCCATTTTTTATCGGATTTGTATGCTGCAATTTTTCCGTTGTGATTTGAGATAATATCAATAATATCTGTTATGTAATACTCCCCGGTTACCGGATTTCTTTTAATATCTTTTATATTTTCCTCAAGATATTTTTTATCAATAATATAGCAGCCTAAATTGATTTCCCGAATCAACTTCTCCTCGTCGGTCGCATTTTTTTCTTCAACGATTCCAATTACCTCATCGTTTTGGTCTCTAATAATTCTTCCGAATCCAGTTGGATTCTCAGACTCCATCGTAATAAATGTGATCTTTGCATTTTGCTCTTTGTGCGTATCGTATAGAGATTTAAAAGTTGTAGCAGTATGAAGAAATGAATCATCGCCATAAATAATAAGAACGTCATGCGCTGTTTCTGGAACTTTTGGTAACGCGCAAGCAACTGCGTGTCCTGTCCCTAGTTGCTCTGTCTGCTCTGCAACTATTGTGTCATCACTAAGAATTGACATGACCGATTCTTTTGCAAAACCTACTACTACCACGATATCTACTATCCCGGCATCCTTAAGAATCCGCATCGTTCGCGTCAACATTGGCTCGCCGCTTACTTGCATTGCAACTTTATTCGTATCTGTGGATTGCATTCGCGTGCCTTTACCGGCCGCCAAAATGATCGCGGTGAGTTCTTTCATAGCAAGCCCTCCATCTATCGCTGTGAGCTGTTCCATAGTTATTCCTCGACCTCCTCAATTTGTGCACCAACTGATTGAAGCCTTTTTAAAATTTTCTCATATCCGCGTTCTAAATGCTCTATTCCATATAAAATGCTTTGCCCATCAGCTATAAGAGCACCCATAACAAGTGTGGCACCTGCTCGAAGATCAGAAACGGTAAGTACTGCATTGTGGAGTTTTTGAGGTCCAGTAATTCTTATTGCCTGCTTGTAGGAAGATTTTGGATTGTAATTGAAATTGTATACGTCCTGGGGATTTTCGATTTTCGGATCAAAATACTCAATTTTTGCGCCCATTTTCTTAAGTTCCGGCACATATCCAAATCTATTTTCATAAATTGTTTCATGTATTGTTGACGCGCCTACGGCCTGCGTCATAAGTACTGCCCATGGGCCTTGCCAGTCTGTTTTAAAGCCCGGTTCTGGTGCTGTTGTTATTGCGGAAGGTTTTATCCCATCTGGTGCAAAGAATCGCACGCCTTCATCGGATGCCTCATGTGTAATCCCACACTTTGATAGCTCTTCAAGAAATATGCCAACGTTATTTAAATTAACATTTGTCAAAGAAATATTACCGCCTGATAAAACCGAAAGAACAGCGAATGTCACCAGCTCATTTGCGTCTGAAACGATTTCATATTCTGTTCCATGTAGTTTTTCAACTCCCTCGATTACAATTTTTCTTTTTTCTACCCTATTTATTTTGGCTCCCATACTATTAAGAAGAGAGATAAGATCATCAATCTCATGTTCTTCGGCAGCATTTTCAATCGTTGTAGTGCCAGAAGCAAGAGTTGCTGCCATGATTAATGTTTCAGTCCCTGTATGAGTATTCTTTTCAAATCTATACGTTGTACCGTAAAGCCCAGCTGTTGAAGCATGATAGTACCCGTCTTCAGATCTATATTGGATTTCGGCCCCCATAGATTCTAAAGCTTCTATGTGCCTCTCAATTGAACGAGCACCGAGTCTGCAACCTTCTGGATTTGGAACTATTGCGCGTTTTACTCTTAAAAGTAAGGGCGATAGGAACATGGAAGACGTTCTAACTCGAGCTCCAACCTCAAGTGTTAATTCGTGATTTTTAATTTCTTTAACTTGAATTTTGACAGTTCCATCGGTTCTTTCAACAGTTCCCCCGATGGTTTCAATTATTCCTAAAAGTGCTTCAAAGTCTGAGATTTCAGGGACATTTCGGAGTATAACAGGCTCATCGGTAAGACAAGCAGCAATGACTGCTTTTGTAACCACATTTTTAGATCCAGAAATCCGTATGGATCCCTTTAAAGGACTACCGCCTTCTATGACAAATTTTCTAGCCATTCTTTAATAAGTACCCGGCTTTATATACATCCCCAGCTCCAATTGTTAGGATGACATTGCCACTTGAGGCAAAGTTTTGCCCTACGTATTCTACCATATCCTCCACTTTTTCAAAAAAATGTACGTTCTTATGACCCTCAAATGCACCTACATATTCGTCCTGCGACAACGTATCGCTTTCGGTGTCACGTGCTGATTTAAATATAGGAAGAAGCATCAAGCTATCAGCTTTTACAAATGCGTTTCCAAAATCAGCAAGAAGAGCTTTTGTTCTTGAAAAGGTGTGGGGTTGAAAAATAACTGCAAGATCTTTACCTGGATATGCTTCTTTAATAGAATTTATAGTTGTTGAGATTTCTAACGGATGATGCCCATAGTCGTCAATAATAGTAGCCCCATTTGAAGTATTTCCTACCAACTCGCTTCTTCTCTTTGTACCCTTAAATTCTTTTAGACATGGCCTAATTTTCTCTGCATCAAGCCCAATCTCTGAAAGAAAAGCAATAACGGCAAGCGAATTTTTAGCATTATGAAGTCCGGGGATACTCAGCTCGAAATGCCCTAATTCCTTACCCTTCTTAGTCACATTAAAACGAGAAGAAAAACCATGGGTTACTATTTGAGAAATAACATAATCATTCGAATTATTCTCACCATACGTTATTATTTTAATATCCTTTTCAATTTTGTCTTTAAACTGGGACAACCGATTATCATCCCCATTTACCAATAGTTTTCCTCCGCTTTGAATATTGTCTGCAAATTGGATAAAGGCATCTTCTACTCTATCTATTGAATCAAATAAATCAGGGTGATCGAAGTCGATATTATTAAAAATGGCAAATTTTGGCTCTATGTATAAAAATTTAGGAATCCTGTCATATACTGGCTCGGACGCATATTCATCGGCTTCACTAACAAAGTACTCTCCTCCTCCTAAATGTCCTGGCGCTGCAAGAGGAAAGACTTCACCTGTACCTATGCTGTAGGAAGGATCTAACCCATAAGCTTTAAGTGTGGTTGCAAGAAGAGCTGTAATTGTAGTTTTGCCATGAGAGCCGGCGACTGCTACAGTTTTAAAATCTTTCTCAAAGATTTTTCCATCCATAAAAGTTGCTAATGCTTGACCCTGCGTTAGAACCGCAATGCCATTGGCTTTTGCCCAAACAACTTGAGGATTATCAAAACCTTTATGCGCACCTGTTGTTATAACCAATGAATTCTCTTTATTTATCCCGTCAAAAAAAGAAGATATTGTCCCAACTTCAAAACCCGTATCAATTACTATTCCCTTTTTTTCTAAGTAAATATCCGTAATAAATTCTTGACCTGTATCAGAACCCCGCACCTCAATTTCCGCATCACACGCAATCATTGCCAACGGCGCAACTCCCACGCCCTTTATACCAACGCAGTAAATCTTTTTAATATTTACAAGTGGGGGTAGGTTCATTGTTTTGTAGTGCATAATTACATTCCGATCAATTTTTTTACAGCATCCCGATCGCTCCATTTGATCTCTCCGTGCCCTAAATTCATTGTCAGCTCGTGGCCTTTTCCGGTTATTATGACGGTGTCGTCGGCTGTAGCTAGGGAAATTGCATGTGAAATTGCTTCATTTCTATCTTCTATTTCATGTACCTTTGAAAGATCAGAGATTCCACTTTTTATCTGTGCGTTAATGTCCTGCACCGTTTCGCTTCGTGGATCCTCAGCAGTTAGCACAATGATGTCATCATAGTAAGAGGCAACCTTTCCCATCTCAGGCCTTTTGCCACGATCTCGGTCTCCTGCTGCACCAAATACATGAATGACTTTACCTTTAGTCGTCTTTCGAACTTCAGGAAGTATTACGTCAAATGAATTTGCAGTGTGTGCAAAATCTACCATAATACGAGCATTATTTTTCGACACGAATTCCTCTTGCCTACCCGCGGGTGGTTCAAAACTTGTAATGGCACTTTCAACAGTTTTTTGATTAATTCCTAGGGCAAGCGTCGTACAAACAGCAGCTAAAATATTTTCAAGATTAAAATCTCCAATTAATTTTGTCTTTATCTGAAAAGGAATATTTATTAGGGATAAATCATTTTTATTTACTCCATGAAGAGAATAACTGACCAAGCGATCTTTCGGAATAATACTTATTGCCTTCTCAAACCAAATACCATTACTATTTATGACCGATAATTTTGAATTCTTAAAAAGCTTTAATTTAGTATCAACGTAATTGTCATAATTTCTGTGATAGTCCAAGTGCTCGGGAGTAATATTGGTAAGGACTCCGATATCAAAATTGATTCCCCACACTCGGTGCTGATCTAACGCATGGCTTGTTACCTCAAGCACTACATGTGTACAACCTTCCTGCTTTGCGAGTTTTATGTATTTCTGGATTGCAAATGGTGAGGGGGTTGTCACATGGAATCCTGTCTCATATGTTTTGCCGTTAATTACTGCACCTAATGTTGAAATAACTGCTGTTTTTATGCCTGCTTCCATTAATATATGGTAAATAAGATTTGAAGTCGTGGTCTTACCATCCGTGCCCGTTACCCCAATAATCGTAAGTCCTTTACTGGGGAAAAAATGAAGCGTGTTTGCGCTAACTGCTAGGGCAAAATGGGCTGTATTTTTTAACTTTCGTATATGCTGGTGCATGATTTTATTATATTACTTTGAGGGCTCTATGTTGTAATACTGAATTAACTCACGAGCTACGGCAAAGAAGATCGGAGCAGCAGTTTCGGCGCCGTAAATTGATGATTTTGGCTTATGAACAACAACAAGCATTGTTATTCGTGGATTCTCAGCAGGGAAAAATCCGACAAATGAGGCGTTAGTATTGGTAGGATCATAATGTCCCTCAACCGGAATTTGTGCAGTACCAGTTTTGCCGGCAACATTGTAGCCCGCAATCTTTGCAAACTGCGACTCTCCCTTTTCAACGGCATTTACCATAACCCATGTCATAACCTTTGCGCTTGCAGGGCTTACCGCTTGAGATATCATTTGCGGCTTCATTGTTATTGTCTCATTCTCGGGTGTTATGATCTTATCAACCACCATAGGACGCATAACCTTTCCGTCGTTAGCAAGAGCATTGACAGCAGTTATCAACTCAATCGGTGTGACAGATATTCCTTGACCAAAGCTTGCAGTTGCAAGATCAATTGGTATCCATTTCTTCTCAGGTCTTATAGGTTCTGTAACTTCTCCCTGGATATCAATTCCTGTAAGATTTCCTATTCCAAATTTCTTTAAATAAGAAGTAAAACGTTGTATACCCAACTTCTGTCCTACGTAGACCATTCCCGTATTATCAGAATGCTGTATAACATCAGTCATTGTGGTATTTGGATAATATTGATCATTCCAGGTCTTAATCTTGTATCCGCCTAACTCCACGGGCCCTGCGCAGACAGGGCACTTTGTGTCTGGCTTAACAAGTCCGCTATCAATCCCTGCCGCCATGACTAGCACTTTAAATGTAGAACCCGGCTCATAGAGACTTGAAACAATTGGGCTTGTGTAATATTTTCCTTCATATTCCCAATACTTTTCAGGATCAAACTTTGGATAAGACGAAGTTGCCAAAATCTTTCCTGTTTTGGACTCCATAACAATTATTGTTGCTCCTTCAGCGTCATACTTTTTCAAGCCTTGTGAAAGGGCAGTATCTGCAATGTATTGCACAGAACGATCAACAGAGGTTATAAGCGTTCTACCATCAATTTTCTTATCTTCCCGTACGTCAGTTAAGATTGGGTTCCCTAAGGCATCTTTTATAAGATAAATACTTCCAGGTCGCCCTTTTAATTGTCTGTCGTAATAACCTTCAAGACCAAAATATCCCTGATTTTCTCCATCCTGATTTTTACCTACAAAACCAATTAAATGGGCGGCCATAGAGGCTTCCGGATAGTCACGTTCTGTTTGCTGCTCAAAACCTACAGCTGGCAACTTAAGAGCGTCAATTTGACTCTTCTGGTCATAGGAGAGCCTACTCTGAAGGCTCACCCAATATAGATTTTGATTTAGTCTTGCAGATATTGATGCTGCATCAACTCCTAGTATCGGGGAAAGAAGCTGTCCATAGTGATCAAATGAATCAACCTTCTTTGGATTTACATAGAGAAGATAGCTTACTTTATTTGTTGCAATAGGAAATTTATCCTGAAAAAGAACGTCTCCTCTTTTTGCTATTGAAGCAAGAGTTAACGTACTTTGCTCTCTGCCTTCACCTCTTAAGGTATCTGCTTTTACGACTTGCCAATAAAATAGTCGTGCTACTATCACCAAAAAACAGATTAGAAATGAGACGAATATACTTGCGAGACGACGGTCTCTTTTCATTGGTTATACGACAAGAATGACTTTCGAAGAGAAATATATGCTGGCCCTTCTACGAAGCCTAGGACTGCGGCTTTACCTGATATGACTTCAAATGAGGTCTGCGCAAGCACCTTTGAATTGAGGATGTGATTCTCCTCATCAAGTTTGGCGATATTTGACTGAATCTTTTTTACCATAACACTATCTGATGCTAATTTTTGTGACAAATGGATACTTAAAAGCTCAAGTCCAATAGTCAAAAGCAGAAGTACTGCAACTGGCAAATATAATTTTTTATGCATATTTCTCAAACACTCTAAGCTTTGCGCTCCTTGAGCGCCTATTTTTAATACTTTCTTGATACCCGGCTGTCAGTGGCTTTTTCGTAATGGCTACTCCTAAATTAAGTCTTCTAAAACGTTCAAAGACTTGCTTCGTAATTCTGTCCTCTAAAGAATGGAACGAGATAACTGCAATCCTTCCTCCTGGTTTTAGCAAAGTAACCGAATCCTCAATTCCCTTTTTCGCTGCTTCGAGTTCTCCGTTAACTTCTATTCTTATTGCCTGAAAAACTCTTGTTGCTGGATGAATTGCCTCACTCTTATGCCCTACTCTTTCTATAATTGATGCTAATTCTTTGGTTGTCTCAATCTCCTTTTTTTTACGATGAAATGCTATTTCCTGTGCAATTTTTTTAGCATTATGTTCTTCCCCATACCTCACAAAAATATCGGTAAGTTCGTCTGGGGAATACTTATTTACAACCTCGTAAGCTGAAAGAGGGTTTTCTCTATCCATCCTCATGTCTAATTTCTCATCTTTCTTGATACTAAATCCTCGTGCAGCCGCATCTAGTTGATAGCTTGAGACTCCAAGGTCAAATAATATTCCATCAACCGGTGCAAAATTATTGTTCTCAACCAAGGCTTTGATGTCTCTGAAATTTCCCTTTACCAACGTGAGCTTTTTTTCTTTTATAGCTGCTTTTTGGCTTTCACCTACATAATCCAATGCGTCTTGATCCTGATCGATTCCGAGAACAATCCCTCCATTTTGAATAATAAGCTTAGTATGCCCTCCGCCCCCAAGTGTTGCGTCTACAATTTTTCCTCCGGTTCTTACCTGAAGGGCATCTATAGTTTCTGTTAGTAATACGGGTGTATGTGAAAAGTTGTTCATTATTTTGTGATTTTTTGATAAGCCTTTTCGGCAGTCGTCCTTATTTGTATTTGATTGAGAGCTCTGTAACTGTTGTATATTTCCTCATCCCATAACGATATGTGCCACAGACCTCCAACAAAGATTGCGTTCTTTCCAATTTTTGCGTGTTCTTTTAAGAATGGTGGGATGACAAATCGTCCCTCGCTATCCAATTCAACCTCAAATGTCCCTCCATATATGTATCTTTCAAGATCTCTTACTTCAGAGAGCAAGAAAGAATTTTCTTTGAAAATGTTAGTTGTAAATTTTTCCCATTCATTCTTTCCTAAAACCAAAAGCGAATTCTCAAACCAATTTGTTATAAAAAGTGAATCTCCGGTTAATTCCCTGAATTTAGATGGAAATGAAATCCTATTTTTATCTCTTAGTCTTACGCTGTATGAACCCAAAAACATGAAGTCATTATACTATATCTTTGGATATCATTTCCGCCACTAATCGCCACTTTTTAAGGTACTTACTAGTTTTACAGGACTTTTCACGCGGTGTCAAGTGAGATTTTCATGCTACTTGAGCTGAAAATCTTCTTATAAAACAAGCAAGATTTTTGAACCAATTTTCGTGAAATATATTTGACATTCAACCTTAAGCCGAGTATAAATGGGGCATGTTAAATGTCGATGCCTCTGAACCACTATCGCCTGAAGAGGCGCTTTACACAAATGCGCTTGGAATTCTCAATGCTGAGGGAAGGCAGATAGGAGAAAGAAATCTAAATTGTAAGGTTCCAATACCTGAAAGTGACGCAATACTAGTACTTCAGGTCAAAGAACGCGATATGCACGGAAGTTCGATAGTCAGAGTTTTACAAAAAGGAAAAGCTGAATTTATAAATATACAGGCCGACGGGTCAACGATTGAATTTGAGCTAGGTAATGGAGGCTTCAGGCTCAGTCCTGCAACGCCGTCTCTAATTGGTGAAATGTCTGCTTTGGTGGGTGCGGCTTCTGAAAAATTATTCGGAGATAAGGTCTAGATCTTTCTTCACGATTCCTGTTTGGCCATCTTTCAAATTAAGCCTTATTATAAAAGATATTTTCTTAACCCCTTTATCGTATTTACACTTACCAGCGCTACAAGTACCAATTGTTATTGATCTCTTAATTGAAGTTTCGCCTGGATTTATTTCACCTGATCCAATTGCTCCTCTTGGAACGACTTCACCCTCAACTTCAGCATCATAATTCATTTCATATTCAAAGGAATTAAATTTGCTTACGTCAGTTATCTCCATAACAACTTCAGTCGCGTCAGCACTTGGTGAAAGCTTAAGTCCAATATCTTCAGGCTTTATGGTTACAGCCTGCTCCTCAACAGACTCTGGAGTTCCAGCCTGCTCAGCCTTCTTAGAGTTATTAAAGAAAATAAAACCTACTATAGCAACAACAATAACTACAGCTCCAATACCAAGAAGCGCTAACTTATTTTGCATGAGATTTTTCATTTCTAATCAATTCTAACAGTAGGAAAAAACCTAAGTCAAGCTATCAGCTTTTGAGCGAGAAAATCACGAAGTGCACTTACTTTAATGCGTTGCTGCTCCATAGTATCGCGGTCTCTTATAGTCACTGTATCATCCTCCAGACTATCAAAATCTACAGTTATGCAGTATGGAGTTCCAATTTCGTCTTGTGCCAAATATCTCTTACCAATATTTCCGCGTGAGTCGAAATTGACATAAAAGCTCTGTGAAAGATCGTTGTAGATTTCCTCTGCCTTTGCCATAAGTTCTGGCTTATTGGCAAGCAATGGAAAAATCGCTGCTTTGAATGGGGCAAGTTTTGGAGAAAGCTTCAAAACAGTCCTATTCTCCTCCTCCACATATGCGTCTGCCAAAGCCATAAGAAATATTCTATTTATTCCAACAGCAGGCTCAATAACGTGCGGAAGGACCTTATTCCCAGTCTGGCTATCAACTACCTTTAGGTCTTTACCAGAACCCTTTTCGTGCTGAGAAAGATCATAGTCAGTTCTGTAGGCAAGTCCCCACAATTCCTTAAAACCAAATGGAAATTTATACTCAAGATCTTCTGTTCTCTTGCTATAAAAAGAGCGCTCTTCGTCGGTATGCTCACGCCATCTAAGATTTTCAGATCTAATCCCAATTGTTTTTGTAACAAATTCCCACATAGACTTCTTCCAGCCTTCAAATAACTCTTCCCAATCTGATTCTTTTGGATCAAAGAAGTATTCTATTTCTCCCTGCTCGAATTCAAGAGTTCTAAATACAGAATTTCCCGGGGTTATCTCATTTCTAAAACTTTTTCCAAGCTGCGCTATTCCAAAAGGAAGCTTAACTCTATTTGACTCCAAAACATTTTTAAAATTAATGAACATTCCCTGCGCTGTTTCTCCCCGCAAATACGCAAGACTTTGATCCCCCTCAACAATACCCATATGTACGGGGAATAAGAGGTTAAATTTTCTTATATTTGTCCAGTCAAGCTTTCCGCAATTTGGACAATGCAACTTAAAGACATTAACAAACTCATCCATTTTTGCCTCATTCCACCCCTCAACCTTGAGTGAAGATAAAGCATCAGCTAATTCTTTCTTGCTGATTTTTTCTGTCTTAACAGATTCAGTAGTAGCATTTTTTGCATTTTTTTCAAGCCAGTCCTCGATTAAATGATCTGCCCTCATCCTAAGCTTACAGTTCTTGCAATCAATCAGAGCATCCGCAAAACCGGCCGTATGACCTGAAGACTTCCAAACCTCCTGATGAGAAATAAGAGAAGCATCAAGGCCTACTATATCGCGTCTCCTATGAACAAAATTCTCCCACCATAGAGTCCTGACGTTGCGCATTAACTCCGCGCCAACTGGTCCGTAGTCATATGTATTTGCAACCCCCCCATATATTTCAGATCCGGGATATATAAAACCACGACGCTTCGCAAGAGCAACAATTTTTTGTAGGGAATTATTTTCCATTTGAGGCTATTGTATCACAGAAACACTTTAGGAGAAATTACCAATTATGCGAGATTTCATCTTTCGCTCAATTAGACTTTCTATAAATAGGCGAGATTCTTCTTCGGTATTAAATTTCTTCTCAACGTTCCAGTATCCCAGGGTTGAGAGTATTTGGGTCTCAAATTCCAAAAGTGCCTCATCGCTATGTGCGCCTCTTTTTAAGAAAGTTACAACAATCGAAAAAAGCTCAGGACTTACTTGACCATGAGGACATAGATTATCGATCAACTCACATACAAAAAAGGCTATTTCGCATTGCTTAAGGTCAGCCTTTCTTCCTTCGTATGAGTCAACTAGCTCTACCTCCGTAAGAATAAAATTTTTGGAAGTCTTTACTGAATGAAAACGTACTAAATTAAGAAGCTCTATGTGCGATGATCTTTTGCTGGTAATTTTTCTGACCCCTTTTGCCAAAACCTCTACCTTGCCATTATTTTGAGTAAAAATAGTAACAAATCTATCTGCTTCGCCTAGATTGACACGGCGAATAACAAAACCAATATCGTGAAGGTATGTCATATAGAAACTAGAATCCTGAAAGGTTGAGCTTTTTATCAGCTCTGAGGTCAAAGGTTTCAGACTTCTTACCGTTTACTGTAATTGCTGTTGGAATATTATCTACGCCTGGCTGCTTCTGTATATAAACAGGAAGTGTATTGTCAGTTGTCTTGAAAGGCAACGTGTACTCGTAGGTCATTGAAGCTTTTCCAAGTGGATTTACTGTAAAAAATGCGTCAAATACAGTCTTGCCAAGATCTTCAGACGTACCAACCTTTACTTGAGAGCCTTTAGAAGTATCCAAAACGCTTCCCTTTGGAACTAAAATTCTCTGATAGTTACGAAGAGTTGCATTCAAACAAAGTCCTCCTCGTTCTAAATTACAATCTGAGTAAGGCATAGGGTTCTTATATTCAATTGTAACTTTCTTTTTAATCTCTCCATTATTGACTGTGTAGTCGATAGTTAGTGTCTTTTTAACAAAGAGGTTTGATTTTTGTCCTCCAAAATTAGCATCATTTATATACATGTAGTCTCCATTAAAGTCGCTTACTCGACCCGCCCAATTAAGTGCCTCTATGCCCTTCTGTGCTTCCTTATCATATAAATGGAACATTATATTTTTTTCATTAGCATCAACTATAAATTGTTGGAAAAGTTGACCCCAATAAAGCTTAGGTGAAGACTTAAGAGCCTTATCAAGAGTTGCAAACATTAGATCTCCAATAAGACCTTTTCTATTCGTCTTAACGTAATTTACCGGACGTGAGATTTCATTTTCAAGTGTATATACAACTGATGGACAATTACATTTCGGTTCATTATCGGCAGTAAATTTAAGACCGGACGCATCTACTTCGCCAAGAATTCTTATAATATTGACAAAAAAGTGCGTATTGATTGCAATAATTCCATCAACATCATTCTTCAGAGAAGATTTTTCATAAAGGGATTCAAAATCTTTCATAGCAACCACAAAGTCAGGGGAAAGGTTGCTATCTCGGATAAATGCGCTTTTAACACTTGGGAAGTATTGTTTAATGATTGCAGAAGGTGCAGGGTGTGAAGAAATACTGTTATCTAAATTGTAGATGTCTGAAGAACTGTCTACCTTGATATCTCCCTCTTCTACTCTAAAAATAGCATAATAGGTCAAAAATCCTCCGGTTGGTCTCAACTCAGCATCATTTTGAAATAATAATAGATATTTCTTTCCTTCTTTTTCTCCCAAAAGTGAAGGCAAAGATTTAATAAGAGGCTTTCCCTGACCAACCGCAATAACTGCACCATTGGTGATATCTTTTACTTGCTGTAACTGCTCGCGAACTTTCTTTAATTTTCCAATGGGAGGATAGTGAGCTGGGTCAACTTGATCAATTTCTTTTTGAGCACTCACCAATTCTTTTTCGATATTGTCTATCTGAGGAACAACTTTACCCATAGTCTGGACAGCAGTTCTTATCCTATCCTGAGCTGTACCTCCTGTGAAAGTGCCTTTCCCTTTAAGACCGAGCACATCAACATAAGGAATAAGTGCATCAGCACCAATAATACCTGCATTAATTCCGTAGGTAGATGCTTTAACTAAATGGTCTACGTCATTAAAGTAACCATTTGCGAGTGGAACAAATTTAAGAAAAGCCAATCCTTGAAGTTCTTTTTCCAGGCTTGCTACTTCAATCTTTGTCTTTGCCAATTCCTCTCTACCCCCAGCAATGTCTTGAGTCTTCAATTTTGCGAAAGCAACACTTGCCTGAACCTTAGTCTTCATTGCCTGCTTATAAACCCCGAACGTCTTAAATCCCACAAACGCACCAACGATAATAAGAATGGCAAGAACTATACCGCCACCCATCAGGAGTTTTTTATTTTTAAAAGCGAACTTTTTTTTCTTTCTCATAACTCGATCTTCCATCGGCGCAGGTGTTACTGCGTCTTCTCGTGAATTTAAATCAATTTTCTGAAATCCCTTATCTTCCATGCTTATTAAAATACAGTTAATTTAAACATATTTTGAAAGTTGATTGCAAGGCAAGGGTGTTATCATGAAGCACACAGATTCAAGCTATTATAACGCTTCAAGCAACTAAAGTCATTTATTGCATCACATGGCCCCTTTTCCAGAGAACATTGCTTTGGGTGTTTTTAGGATAAGAATAATGTCATAGATGATAGAACGCTTCTTTGCATAGTGTGCATCAAGTTGTATTCTTTTATCAAAATTTATATCGCTCCTACCTGAAACTTGCCAAACGCCCGTTATGCCAGGTTTTACGGAAAGCACAATTTTTACAGCATCCCGAGTATGTGGGTATTTTTTCTGCTGGTCACGAAGTTCGTCTTGATAATAAGCTCTCGGACCTACAACACTCATATCTCCCCGCAATACATTTACAAATTGAGGGATCTCATCAAGAGAATATTTTCGTATAAATCTACCTACAGGAGTTATTCTTGGGTCACCCTTAAGCTTGTACCCTCCCTTTTTGTATTCGTCCAAAAGACTCTTGTATTTAGGATCAGAAGTTAACATTCCGTGTGCATTTGCCACCATCGAGCGAAATTTATACATTCTAAAAGAGTCTCCCCCTTCACCAACGCGAGGTGGAGTATCGGCAAGTAGTGGACCTTTTGTATTGATCTTGATTGCTATAGCTGTAAGAAGAATAACGGGGGAGAATATTATAAGTGCAACCACCGAGATAAGAATATCAAGCAGGCGTTTTGACACATCATACATCATAACTACGTAAGTGACTCGTGCTCTGTACCTGAAAGACTTTCTACAAGTTTTTTAATTTTCGGAACCGAGTCTTTCGGACAAACAAGAACAACGTCGTCTGTATTTATAACTAAGTACCCTGCAAGATCGATTCCCACAACTAGTTGATTTGTGTAGTTGAATACCAAGCTGTCGCTTGAATCCTCAATCATAACTTTTCCTTTAGTGACATTCTCCTCCTCCGAATTGCTAAGAGCCTCTTTGAGGGCTTCCCATGCACCAATATCACTCCAGCCTATATCTACGGATAATACTCTTCCATAACTAACATCCATCTTTTCCAAAATTGCATTGTCAAAAGATATTTTTTCAATTTGAGGATATACTCGAGCCAGAACCTCCGGATAGCCAGGGGTGTCTGCTGCCTCGTAAATCTCATTCAGTCTAACGTGTAGATCACCAGCGTAACGCTCAAACAAACTCCATAAGAATTTAGGGGTTGTTACAAAGTATCCGAGATTCCATGCATGATGACCATCTTTTACAAAACGTTCTGCTGTTGATAAATGAGGACGGTACTGAAAACCTGTAAACGAGAATACAGGAAGACCATTATAATTTCCTGTCTCATGTCCGAATTCTATATAACCTAAATTCTGATTTGCAAAACGAGGCTTTTGTCCAACAAAAACAATTGTTTCGGCATTTTCATTTACGATCTGCTCTGCAGAACGAAGAGCTTTTCTAAATTCTTCTTCATTCTTTACTAAATGATCACTTCCCCAAAGAATGGCAAAGGGCTCATCTGGAAATTTCTTAGCAAAAAGTGCCGTAACGAGTCCAACCGCAGGGCCCACATCTCTCATTTCTGGTTCTACAAGGATGTTATCTGCTGGAAGTTGCGGAAGTTGCTCTCTAACAATTGACTCGTAATGCGTCCCTGTGGATATATAAATGTCATTCCATGAAAATTCTGGAAATAACTTAGCAACGGCAATCTGAAGCATTGATTGGTCACCTACAATCTTTTCAAATTGTTTTGGTGCACTTTTTCGAGATAGTGGCCACAAGCGTGTTCCTACCCCTCCTGCAAAAATAACTACCTTCATATGTATTTATGGTTCTTTAAAAAAGAAAGCGTGGCTTTTTTGAACTTTTCTTCAGAAAAACGCCGCGCATTTTTTTGACATTCCCTACCATTATAACGACTGTCGTCAAAATTTATCAATATGTCACATAGAGACTGTACATTTTGCTTCTTAAAGAAAATGCCGGTTCTCCCATCAATAACGATCTCGCTTGCCCCACCTTTATTCATAGCAATGACTGGTTTTCCTGCAATTTGTACCTCAACCATTGTGATACCGAAGTCTTCAATTCCCGGGAAAATCAACGCCCTACAGTTCTTGTAATAAGAAATCAGAAGATCATCCTCTACTCTACCTTTAAATATTACAGTCTCCCCGGCGATTGCTTCCAAGCGTTCCATCTCTGACCCTTCTCCTATAACAACTAGCGGAAGCTTAAGCTTAGTGCACGCTTTTACAGCAAGATCAATTCTTTTATAGTCAACAAGCCTAGACACCACAAGAAAATAATCTTTTTCCGAAATATTTATGCTCGTATTTTGGTTCTTAAATAACCTATCCGAAGGAGGATAGATTATTTCACTATCTCTTTTATAGTATTTGCGAATACGATCTTGGACTGTTTTTGAGATAGCTATCATTTGATCCGGTCTTTTTGAAGCAAGAAGATCCCATTTTTTTAAGTACCAAATTGCTGGTTTGGCAAGATATCTTAAAAATGGATTTTTGAAATAACCCTCATAGCCACTCCACAAATACCTGGTGGGTGTAAGGCATATACAAACATGATTTACATGTGGTGGAACAATTATTCCCTTTGAAGCTTCGCTCGTCACAGAGATAACAAGATCAAAATCATTGAATCGGAATGATTCAAACGCAATAGGCATGAGATAGGGGATAATTTCATGATGTGTTTTTAGTATTGGAAAATGTTGAAGAAATGAAGTTCTTACAGTAAATTTCTTAGACCAAGGAGCTCTTTTGCGATCATAAACTGAAGTGTAGAGAATAGAGTTGGGGAATAAGTCTTTAATCGATTCAAGAACACGCTCTGCTCCACCGATTTTATTTACCCTGTCATACACTATTGCAACTTTCATATAGGTTAATTGTCTTACTAACTGCATCCTTCCATGAAAACTCACGAGATCTTTCGCGTGCCTTATCTACCAATTCACTTCGTCTCTTTTGGTCTGTAAGAAGCAAATGTATTTTTTCCTCAAGCTCTTTATGATTTTTGGGGTCAAAATACAGAACTGCATCCCCACCAATTTCTTTGAGGGCAGGAGTATTAGAACTTATAACCGGGCAGGAAAGACTCATCGCTTCAAGAAGGGGCAAACCAAACCCTTCCATGAGGCTTGGCATTACAAAAAGACTTGCGCTCTTATAATAGTCGAAAAGTTCTTTGTCATCAACATTATGTAAAAAATGAATTCCGGGAGCTTTCTTAAGTCTCTTATAAAAGAAATCCTCACGACCTATACAAATCAACTCGATATCAGGATTTCTTTTTCGTAACAGTGAAAAAGCCTCAAAAAGTACTGTAATATTTTTATGGGGATATGCATTTCCTACATAAAGAATATACTTGTTTGTCGTTATAAGCTTCGTGTTTCCGCTCCCAGAAATGGCATCATCGAACCCCTCATAAATTACTTCAATCTTTGAAGGATTTGCTTTGTAGTGATCGATGATTTCCTTTTTAGTTGCTGTTGACGGAACAATAATTTTTTTTGCATCTCTAACTGATGATGCAATAATTTTTTTATAACCAAAATGCTTGAGTTTGTAGACGGGAACAGGCAATGAACTTGCTACACCTGTTGGAAAGTGATCGATTATTAGGTCGTGAATTGTTATAACAAAAGGCCTATTGTAAAAAACGGGGTAAGAAAAGTAGGTAAAATGCATAAGATCTACATTTTCACGCTCAATTTCTTCTTTAAATTTCCATTGCTCAGATAATGTATGCCAATGGGAAGTTGAAATCACTTTTTTAATATTCGGATTTTTAAAGGTAACTTTATTGTATGTATCTTTGGTTAAAAAAATGATGTAGGAGTCAGTGGTCTTTAGCAAATCAATTCCGTTCACTAAATTCCTTATGTATCGCCCTACGCCACTCTCATTCCAAAGCCTTCCGTCAATCCCGATCTTTTTTGACATATAATTAGGCAGTTTTCCTTTTCAGCTTGATACCCAGCTTGACCAAAGCTGTAACGAAAAAAGGATACGAATCTTTATAGTGTTTGTCATAAAAAATTTCCATTGCCCTAAATCTATGATGGGTTGCAAATTTTCTTGTTTCAGCCGATGCCTTTGTGACATTTTGGGATACTTTTTTAATGCCACTTGATATCCCTTTCATATGAAGAGCTCTAAATTCAGGCACAAAATATATTTTGTAACCTTTATGCTTAACGGTGTAGCAGAAGTCTATATCCTCACCATAAAAGAAATAATCCTCATCCCACCATCCTATTTCCTCACCCACATTACGTGGAACTAGCATGAAAGATCCTGCAGCAGCTTCAATTTCATGGGTTTTTGTAAGGTCTAGATATGTTAGGTTGTATCCCGCAAATATTTTACTTTTAGGAAAAGCTTTTGAAAGACCAGTGAAGTGACTGAACGCTCTCCACGGTGTTGGAAAACCTCTGTGAGCCGAGTCGTCCAATGATCCATCGGGTAATTCAACAAAGCATGTAGATACACCACATTGCGGATTTTCTTTCATAAAATCCAGCATGCCATCAATTGTACCTTTGTAAACTTTTGTATCAGGATTGAGAAAAAGCACATACTTTCCTTTTGATTTAACAACTGCGCGATTATTGCCCTTTGAAAAGCCTAGATTGTCTTCATTCTGAAAGTAAATGACATTCTCTTTGTACTGTTTCTTAACAAGATCTTTCGTATTGTCATTTCTACTATTGTCAGAAATTAAGATCTCGTAACTGTGTTTTTTAACAGTATCGATAACAGAGTTAATACAATCTGTAATTGTTTGCTCCGAGTTGTAAGCTACTATAATTATTGAGACATCCATACATTAAGAAGACTTTGACCTATTTTATCCCATGAGTAATATTTGTCTATCAGAGTTCTGGCATTGACAGCTAGTTTCTCTCTCAATTTTCCATCTCCATACAAAATATTTATCTGCTCTGCATACTCCTGACCGGTTACAGCACTTAAGAAATGCTCTCCTGGTATCGCTCTAAGTCCTGATAATCGTTCCGGCTGTGCAATAATTGGTACCCCCAAAGACATTGCCTCCAGCACTTTAAAGTTGGTACCCCCACCAATTCTAATCGGGAACACTAAAGCGTCAGCATCCCTATATTCTGCGATGATATCCTCAACAAAATCTTTCATTATGATCCTCTTATCATCAAAATTAAATTTATCATTACATTTTTTCCCAATAATAGTAAGAGTCACATCATCTCTTATTTTTGGAAATGCCTCCTTGTAAAAAAATTCAATTGCCTCAACGTTTGGAAAGTAGCTAAAATTTCCAACAAAAAGAATGTTCTTTTTAATCGACCTATCATATTTATATGAATATGTTGAAGGCTCGATGCCGTTTGCAACAACTTTTGGTGTTACTTTTGTAAGCACCTTAAGAAAATCAGACTCTTCCTCTGTTATTGTCGTAACCTCATCTGCTAATTTCACCATTTCAAGCTCTTCTTTTTTAAGTCTGTCTGCCTGATAAGAAATAAATGGCCGTATATATGGCTTTTTAAAAGACTTTGCGTAGTCAAAATAAAGTCTAAATTCTATATTTTCAGTACCTAGTATTTGCTTAACATTTAGTTTTTTTAATTCTTGTCCAATGTAGTAGCCTGTATATGAAGACTCGAAATGAACAACGTCGATCTTCTCTTTCTTTATATAATCTTTGATATCAGAAAGAACCTCTTTATTAAAGTACAATGTCTTAAAAATTGAAGAGTTATGAAAGAGAGTCTTTGGAAAATTTGAAAATGAAGAAAGTTTTTTTCTTTTAACAACCCGTATTCCTTTTACCCCAATTTTTGAAAGTTCTTCGTTATGCTCGGGATTATAGTCGTCTCTTACAAATGAAAGAAGAAAAATATTTGCTTTTGAAGACGTATGTTTTATTAAGTGGTAAGCTCTATTTTTTCCACCTGAGTTAGTTGGATAAGGGAAATCGTATGTTACAAACAAGACGTTCATAGTGATGATAATATTTTCCCATCTTGTTTGCAGAGTCGTAGATCGACTATTACATATGAAGATGTTTTTTGTACAATATCACATTTTTGCATCCAATAATTTGTTACATCGTCAAAATTTACTGATACTAAATGCGTTGCTCCTTCGGAGATATATTTTTCAATCTTGTCTCCGCCAAATGTATATCCATGTCTATTTGTCTGATACAAAAAAGCCGAATCATTGTCATATGGTGCAATAACGATGGCATTCTTTGGAAGTAATTTATCAACTGCTTTTCCGGCCTCAACTATTTCGGGGTGATTTATATTGTAGTACCCTCTCACCTCATACCATCCAAACGCAAGCATCAGAGCAACCAATGCTAAGGCGACACTAATATTAATAATCCGACTTATATAATTTTGGCCGTGAGTTACAAGATAATCAAAACCCAAAGCCATCATAATGCACCCAATCGGCACTATTGGCAATTGATAGTAGTCATGAGTTACATTACCTCGAGCTATAACTACAAAAAATCCTAAGATTGCTACAAGCCACAAAATATATAAGTATCCCTCTTTTTTTGTCGTAGATTTTACAATTCCTAAAAAGAAAAGCACGAAGCCTCCTGTTGCAAAAATGAGCTTATTCATGCGTTCAAAAACCAACCATCTAAAATAAGCGCCTGTAAATCTTATATTGCCCTGGTTATACAACCAGTCGGTT
The DNA here is from genome assembly GCA_964511305.1 of uncultured Gammaproteobacteria bacterium. Taxonomy (GTDB): domain Bacteria; phylum Patescibacteriota; class Microgenomatia; order Levybacterales; family GWA1-39-11; genus JAUSNA01. The sequence continues at coordinate 117,556 of CAZEEU010000001.1, forward strand.
CCAAACATGCCTTCTGGGTACTGATTGATATGATGTCTCCATAACAGAAAAGGGATTATAGAGATAAGAAGAAATGCATATACGCTCCATTTAGTAACCGATCTTACACCCCATCTTCTTATTATTAAGTAAGCAAATGGCAAAAGAAGTACGAGTGCATAGGGTTTTGTGAGTATCGCCAATGCGAAAGCAATTGAAGCGGCACCCATCAGGAAAATGTTATTTTTCTCAAGCCATTTTGAAACAAGATACAGTGAAGCAATTCCAAAGAATATATAAAGTGGATCTGCCATAGTAACCCGACCGTAATAGACATTGTATGGAAGCACTGCAAAAAAGAAGGAGGCACCTAAAGCAACTCTTTTATTTGAATAATGCGAAACCAGTAAATACAAGAGAGGAATAGTAAGAGATGCAAATATTGCACTTATTGCACGTGCATATCGTTCGTCTACTCCGAAATTAAGATATGCATAATAGGTAATTATGTTGTATAGAGGAAATTCTGCAAAGAAGTATCTATTTGGATTATGCCCAATTGCATTTAAAGGGTTAAGCGCATCGTATTGAGGAAAAAGTGGGTGAAATCCATCTTTAATAAAGTTTCTGGATACTGCTGCAGTGTCTGCTTGCCTCCATGAATGCCAATCAGCGATTGGATTGTCTAATTTATAAAGTCTTAAGGCAAAACCAACAACCGTAATCGCCAAAATTAGAACGACCATTGACCACCTTGATTCAAGAATTTTTTTAATCATTTTTTATCTTCTTTATTAACTCTTAAAAGACTACCATCTCCCTGAAATTCATATACCCATGAAGTTGGTGAGTCGAACGCAACGCTTGGCACATCACTTATCATAGGCACTGTGTGCACAACAATATTATCATTTTTAAATGCAAACCAAACAGAATCCTCAAGACTTCCTATCGGAAAAATCCACGCATTTCCATTTTTGAGAGGTGCATTAACAAAATACAGGTCTACTTTATTTTGAGACCATGAGTCTTCATAAAGCGAATCGAGAGAAGTGATAAATTTTTCAACTTTACTTCCTGCGCCCCGCCACTCAATCATTGCCTGCTGTGCTTGGATTATATGTACAAGACTGAACACCAAAAAGATAACGATAACAACTGAGACTGCCACATCCCGACCAAAAGTTAGTAGATATTTATAAAGTTTGCTGATGAGCAACATAATTAACATAACTATTCCAAATGAAGCAAGATATGAATATCTAAAGGTAATATTTCCCAGTCCTAAGAAGGGAATAAGGCATACTAAGAAAAATAGTATTGCAAATATCGCTACTTTTTTGGATTGGGTATCAAGTTTTTTAGAAATAAATCGTACCGCAAAATACACAACCGCTATAAGAATTAGTCCAAAGATAACAGCAACCGGAATATTGGTCTTCATCAAGTCTCTTATTTTTTCGTAGAAGGGATACGTGAGCGGACCAAACGCAGAAATAAGTGCATAACCAAAAGCATTACCTATCGCGTTGAATGGGAATTTCCATGGGTTATATGCATAATCCCCATTGAACCAGTGAGTGTGTGCAAAAAGTCTAACGACAAGATATAAAATTACTGGTACAAAGAGCAAGGCATATATTTTATCCTTCAACGCTGATAGCCATGATCTGTATCCAATAGGCGCAATAGAAATTTTGTACGCTGCTGCAAGAAATGGTGTAATTATTCCTAACTCATGAAAAGCTACAGACAAGAGTGCTGCCACAAGACTAAGCACAAGGTAAAGCTTATTCTTTGACTCATCCCATTTAATAAATGCAAGTAAGCTTGTCAATATAAATATTGCATTAAATAAATGTCCCGTACCAGCAACCCACAAAACAACTTCAAGATAACTACTAAGAATAAGGAATAAAAATGCGCTTCCTGCAGCTAAAATTTCGTTTTTAAATATCTTGCGTGCAAGCTGATACAAAAGGATAACAACTATAAAATGTAAAACGAGAGATACGAAGTGATATATAACCTGGTTAAGCCAAAACAGAGGATACATCAATAAAAAGTATGTTTTTGTTCCGGGTCTGTAGAAAAATCCGTCAGAGTTTAAGAAGTAGTGGCTGACTGTTGAAAAAATATTTGTGCAGTCACTGCCCAATCTACAATCAGCTGCCCACCTGAACCAAATAAAGTCATCACCGCTAAAGTAAGTAACAAGCGTAGTTGAAAATATCGCAACGGTCAAAAGCAGGAAGTACACAACAAAAGCAGCCGGAGAATACGCAGCTTTTAATAATTCTTTGTAGGTATTGAAGTGCTTTGACTGATTAATTGACAGTGCACCTACAACAAGACCCGTTAATATCCACAGAACAAAAGCAACTTTTGATGCTTCAAACACATCTATTAGAACCGCGTTGAGTGAAAGACCTATAAGCCCCGCTCCGAATCCCATCGCAAAACTTCGTATGACGCGAGACTCAGTTGTCGGAAGCATCTTGTTGATGTAAATACCGGTAATTACAAATATTATTAAGAATGCGGCAGTACCTAAGAGACCAGTTTCTCCAAGCATTCTATAGTAGTTATTGTCAACGGCAAGACTAACAGATCCGTACCCACTACCAAATAATATGTTCCTGCCAAATGCCATAAGGGCGTGAGGCCATTCACCTTGAAATCTTGTGGTAAAAGACAGATCATATGCGCTGGCACGCTTTACCAGGTAGTCACCCGGTACAAGCCTTAACTGAGCCTGTGTAGTTGCTTCATTTGGAGGGAATTCAAAGAAAAAACTATTAAGTCTGCCTGTTACTGGAGAAAGGGATAAATTAATGTAGCTACTTCCTTGAGGGAGCGTCTCTCCCGTTGAAGTAATCTTAGCCTGGACAATTCCTATTTTCTTCGGAATTATGAATCGTGTCAGCTGAGGAGGAACATCTACCTCTTGACGGATTATTCCTCTTTTCAAAAGTCCTGAAGGGGTAGCATCTTCTATTTTTTGATCTAAGATTGTTTTGCCTGCAAAATATTTTCTCGGTTGCAACGTGACTTGGCCAACCGGAGAACCAGACTGCGCATCAACCAAGACATCAACCTCTCTAACAGTATTTCCAAATCGATCTATGAGGGACGAATTTGATACTGCAAAGAATAAGCCTCCAAGTAAAATGAAGGGGAGAAATATAAAAACTAACTTTCTCTTCTGGAACCAAAGCACAAAGAAAAGCGCGATAAATAGAACAAAAAATGAAACGCGAGAAACAGTCATAAATAACAATACGACTCCCAGAAGAGAGACTACAGCTATAACTGCCTTTAATAACAAATTTTTAAAACCAAAGAAAAGGCTTGCAAGAATTGGGATAACAAGAACTAAATAAGCAGCTAAATCATAATGCCCCGCAAATGTTGAAGAAATTCTATTAAGTGGGGATATTATTATTGGAATACCTTTTGCGTATTCCTCATTCATTGTTAGATACGCAGGAAATGATAAGTACTTCTGACCGAATCCATATAACGTGACTAAAAGAAGTGTAATGACAACAGTCCAAATAGACGCAAGTACAAATTTCTTGTTCTTTACAGCCGAAAATGCAATAAAAAACACAGATAAGTACTCAATATGTCTTAAATACGCAAGAAGTGCAACGTTGGGAAATACAGTGGCAATTGTTGGGAAAATAATTACAACACCATGAATTGTAACAATAGCTCCAACTATCCAGAAAGCAAGAATAGGAATTGTAAGTGGTGTTTTAAGTGTAACTTCCCGACGCAGCAGCAACACAAACCAGAAAAAAACGGCAAAAAGAACTAAAAAATCTTCTACTCGTATATATACCCATGTGTTTTTAATATCAATTAGCGGGAGCTTGGGATAAAGAGGAATAAAGCACAAAAGGAAAAGTGTTATGAGGGGCAATGCACGTGTAAGTATCTTGTTGACTAATTTCATGATATTGCTTGTAATGCCTTGATGTATGCCCCAACTGTATCTTTTTTTCCAGTAAGTTTGCCTATAAAAATTATAAGTACAGCTTTTATTCTAAGCAAGAATTTTACATACAGCAAGCCTAATGGCGTCGAATGCTTTGTAAAGAATACAACAAGCCCCTTATAGATATTAACAATCGCAAATTCTCGGCTAGAACTTCCTTGTCCTTTGTGCTTAAGTAACCCAAATGGTAAAAAGACGGTTTTGTATCCCTTGTTTTGAATTCTTTTACAAATATCCATGTCCTCCACATACATAAAATATTTCTCGTCATATCCAGTAAGTTGTTGAAAATACGATTTACGAAATACAATAAAGCCTCCGCTAATAAAATCAACTTTTTGCATTTGCTTCCCTGCAAATCTGATTTGGGCAAGACTTTCTAATCCAAAAGAATAAAGAAGAAATGTAAAGGGATCAAAGAATTTACCGCACGTTTCTTCCAATTTACCTTCAAAATCTACAATTGAAAGACCCGCAGCAGCAACCTTTTGGTCATTTTCAAAGACATGAAGTATTTTGTCAAATTCAAATTTTTCAAGTTTTGCGTCGGGATTCACTACCACTAAATAATCACCCTTGGCAAAGCTTGCAGCTTTATTAATTCCTTTTGCGTAACCTAAATTACCGCCTGATTTTCTAGTGATAATTCTATCTTTATATTCGTCGGCAATTTTAAGTGTGTCATCAGATGAATCATTATCGAGAAGAATTATCTCAGCATGCCCAGCTTTAATTTGTTCACCGATAATTTCCAGTGTTGAATCTAGTATTCCCCGAAGGTAAGAGGATGAATTATATGTCAGGATGATAAATGAAAAGGGCATACGTTATCGGAACCAGGCTGCCCTGCCGAGTTTGTAATTAAGGCTACTCTCATCTCGAACACCAATTTCTTTTGCCGGCACTCCTCCAACAATTGTCAAAGGGGGAACATCTTTTACAACAACTGCTCCTGCAGCAACTACACTACCACGCCCCAAAGTTACCCCGGGCAGAATTATTGCGCGAGGTCCTATGAAGACATAGTCCTCGATAATAACTTTTTCCATCCTGGCTCGAGTAAAATCTTTTGAATGAATATCATGCTCTGCATTGTAAATCATTACATTTGAAGCAATATCTACATGATTTCCAATAATAAGTTGTGCTCGTCCATCCAGAACGGCCCATTCGCCAATGATTGTATCGCGTCCAATCTGTATATTGAAGGGATTATAAAACGTTGCAAACATATGGACTGATGAGCCTTGACCTATTTTTACCCCAAAAATTCTGTATAAAAGTCGTCTATAGTGATGAATAGGAACATAGCCTACAACTCGAAGCTTTGCGCATATCAACTCAAGAGCAATTGCTTTTATTCTTCGTTGTACTTTTCCCATAATTATTTTTTATCAAGAACTTCTTCAACTACACTGAGCACTTCCTGTGCTGCTTTTTCCCAGGTAAATTTCTTGTAGTGAGAAAGCCCTTTCTCTTTCATTGTATCCCGAAGTGCGTGGTCAGTTAGTACTTTTTCCATTTTTTCTTCAATATCCTCTGTATTCTCTGGATCAAAATACATTGCTGCATCTCCACCTGCTTCAGGAAGACTTGATACATTGCTTGTCAGAACTGGACATCCATAGCGCATGGCCTCAAGGATGGGAAGACCAAAACCCTCATAAAGACTAGGCAAAACGTAAACAACTGCCTTCTTATAAAAAGAAGGAAGATCTGCATCGGTAACATAGTCTAAAAACAACGTGTTGTCTTCAACCCCATATTTCTTTGGCGTTTCAAGGATTTCGTCATATAACCACCCCTTTTTTCCAACAATAACGAGCTGGTGAGTGTCTTTAAGATGTTGTGGAAGTATTGCGTATGCTTGTATGAGTCGAGTGATATTCTTTCGTGGCTGAAGTGTGCCCACAAACAAAATGAATTTACGTTTTATACCGAATTCTTCAAGTGATTTTGAGGGTGCATCCATTTTTATTTCTTTAAGCCCCAGGTGCACTACTCGCACTTTATTTTCGGGCACTTTATAGAATTTAATTATATCATTTTTACTGCTTTGACTGATCGTAATTACCTTTTTTGAATTCAAAACAGAATACTTCGTCCAATTAGTTAATTGGTATAAATCGTTTTTCTTAAAGGTCTCTGGATAATGCAAAAAAGACAGGTCCATTATGGATACTATGGTAGGAACAGGTGAAAATCGTGGCGCATAATGTGTAAGAGTCAAAAAGACATCCGGTTTTTTTGTAGTAAATAGATTAATTGGAAGCCCAATTTGTGTCCAAAGCTTTGCGGGCTTAACAACTTTATATTTCCACCAACTTGTCTCTTCTGGAAGCACGCTTAGAGGTTCTGATTTTAGATAAATTACAAAATCGTGTTCTGTTTCTCCACTTTTCCGAAAATCATGCAACTTTACAAGAACTTGGTACGCGTACTCCGAAATTCCAACTCTTGTTAGAACATTTGCTTCATTGGCATCGATTCCAATAACCATAGACACATTTGATGATACAATATTTGCAAAAGGATAGATACAAAATGACCTTAAAAAAGAAATTATTATTTTTACTCTCTCTCGTAGGCCTCGTCGTATTTTTTGCCATCATTTATAAGATCTATGTTCCAAGAATTAATGCATTTGGTTGCTTTGATGACTGTTTTAATTTCTTAGGGGGATACTTTCTAAATTCAGGAAAAAGTATTTATAGTGATTTTTTCTATAACCATCAACCCGGTATGGCATATCTTAGTGCTTTTACACAGAGCGTCTTTCATCCCTCGTCAATTCCAGAGCTTATCTTAAGACATAGGCAAGTTATTTTTCTTATTTCTAGCATTTTGACTTTTTGTCTTTTTGTAAGATTTAGGTACCCAATTTTAATCGCAAGCATTCTCTACGAACCATTCAAATTCTATGTATTTGGAGATCGTTTTTTAGCAGAAAGTATTGTCGGGTATCTTCTTATATATATGGTTGGAATATGCCTCTATGCATTCCAAGGTAATTATAAAAAATATGATTCCTTCATTATGCCAATCGTTGCGTTTTTAATTATATTTCTCAGAGAGCCATTTATTCCTGCTGCAGTCTTTTTACTTACTACCTATTTATTCCTTGCTGCAAAAATAGAGAAAAAATTTCCGCTCCTCCCTATTTTAGTATTTTTGGCACCTTTCACTTTTTTTCTCACCTATAATTTTTCCTACTATTATCTCAATGTCGTAACTATTAACAAGCTTGTCGTGGCATCTGATACTGCTTTTTTACCTAATTTATTAATTTCCTTCTTCTATCCGGTTGTTTTGATTGCAACGCCTGGGGGGTATGGGGTACTAAGAATTTTATTTGTCCTATGCTCAATTAGCTTCTTAGTCGGATTTATTTTGTTCACAAAAATTAACAAACAAATTGGTACTACTGTTTTTACTATACTAGCCCTTTTCTTAGTTAATCTCAGGCCCGTTGGTGCCAATCAGTCATTTTACGAAGCTTTTCATATTGCCCCGTGGCTTCTGGTATTCGTATTCTTTATAGGGTTTTTTGTTATTGAAATAACCAAACGCTACATAAGAACTGGAACTATATGCATTATTTTTATTTGCCTTGGCGTTATCTTTTTGCTATCAAATAAAACACACTTTATGTATGAAAAAGTTGACACAAGCACAGAGTACTTTACTAATTTTTCTCATGTAATGGATGTTGGTACAACAGTTAGAAATCTTTCCGACAAAGATGATACCTTTTTTGTTGATGGATATGACGATCTCATTATCTGGGAGGCTGGGCTTAAATCACCCTACAAATACACTTGGTACACATCATATATGCCAAGAGTGAAATTATACGAAGACGCAAGAAACAAAATGATTGAAATGAAAATTCCTGATTTTTACTATGGCAAGTGCATTCCTACTCTTTCAAAGGAAAGCAGCAAATCCTCGCAAAGTCTAGTTGAGAATTATATCCAGATAAGTCCATCAAAAGACAAAAGCTGTATTCTAATAAATAAAGAAAAAGCAAAATCAATTACCGAAGATAAAAAAGCCAAACTTGTTGGCACCAAATACTCTTTTTAATAACCTGGATATACGACTCTCAGTTTTTCATCAGAAAGACCCAGTATGCTCATTGCGTCATTTTTGGTTGAGTTAGATATACAAAATACAATATCAGATTCCTTTTTTACCCATGAAAGTTTTTTCAATTGCACAGATACTATCTTTTTTGCAGTTTCTTCAGGGTGTTTATAAACAATCAAGTCATACAATATTGTTGCTTTTTTTGCCTTTGTTGTAGGTGGCTCTGACCAATCTGATGTTAGAAATAAATCAACAGGTCCTATAAATTTTTCTATTGGAATTATGTGTAGCACATTCCACAAAATATGTAGTGCCGTTGGAGGAATTCTTTTTTGCACTAGTGTCACATTGCCACTTTGTAAAAATTCCTCAACGCGTGCAGGAAGACTCCTTCTTAGAGATGAGAAAAATAGAACATACTCATGTTCTTTGTGTTGGATCATTTCAGAAACCAAATTTCCTAAATAATTCGCTACACCGGTATTCTGGTATGCAAGTTGGCTCACATCAATTCCTATTTTTGACATATTATTCTTTATTAAAAATTGTACTCCCCTGTTTTATTTTTCTTGTTGCCTCATGATTGATGTAGCCTAGGAAATGCATTAATTCTATAAGGATAGTGAGTCTTTGATACCTTCGTTTTAAGATAAAAAAATCACGCTGCCCCTTCATCTCATTCTCCATTTGCGTTTGGGGATAAGTAAAAGGAATAGTAACTGAAACAACCTTCTTTTTCTTTTGAAGCGCCTTAACAACAGGGAAGAACTGTCCATTTGAGTACTCTTCAAAATCAAATAATCGATGCTCAAGTAACGTGTTAAAAGGGTGCGACTCATAGTGAGATAGTAGAGACTTAAGAAGCTTCTTGTCGTTCCTAAAAACCCTCACACCAAAAAATACATCCAGGTCTTCGGCATTTGGTGACAACAGTGAATTTGCTCGAAGAGCCTCGCAGTATAAAAGATTTCCTTCAGTCTCCGATTCAAACATATATGGAGGAACTGTTTTTTTGAACAACGATACCTCTCTTTTTGGAATTACTAAATCAGCATCACCTTTAATAATAGGCTCAACAATCATCTCAATGCAGTCGGTTGTAACTGAAACTTTTTCAAGTTCGGTCATGACTATTGCTTTCACGTTTTCCATTTGTGAAGCTTCGAATATAGCTTTTCTTCTATTAGGGGATCTCTTAGGTTTTTTGGACTGGAAAAATTTCACGCCTTGGATTTTTTTGATAGCAGCAACCAGCGTCTTGGCGCTGCCTCCATCAACTACTACAACTTTATATCCAATACCTGTTGCAAAACGAAGTGCGTACAGTATCAGGTCTCCTCTCACTTTATCTGTATGCTTGATACTTTTTAAAGGACCTGCGTACCATTTCTTCTCGTAAGTAATGCCAACTATGGCAACCTCACCTGGACTTATTGAATTCATTTACTTATGATACCGTTTTTTAAAGATAAAAAGAAGAAGGGCAATAACTAGTAGGAAAAAGGCATAATAAATAAGCCTCTGCGCTGTGAAGAAAACCCAAAAAAAGAAAAAAGGAATTGACAGCGCAATACAAAAAAGTGCTGCCCACACAAAAAAAGTCGGATTTCTTTTATGCAGCAAAAAAGCTAGAAATATTATAAAAATGATGTCCTGAATTTTTGGCATATTTATCTAAGAAAGATTTTAAGAATATTTTTTTTGTCTTTTTCAGTAAGTTCTGGATTGTTGCCAATATACAATCCCCTCTCATGTGCAATCTGAGCGTTCTCCATTTTGAAATTCTTTTCCGCCGTATACTTTTTAAAAAATGGCTGCGCAGTAATATCGCCACCAACAATCGGACGTATCTCAATTTTACCATCACATATGCTTACTAGCTCGTCTCTTAATTTTTGGCTTTTACAAATTATCGGAATTGCAAAATTTGAAAGTAAATCCATATGGTCATAATAAATTGGCAGGTAATAATCTTTTTGTTGATATATCTTAAGAGCAACTTCAAGAAAGTTCTTGTTTCTTTTTTTTATAATTTCTTCAAGAAATGACAGCTGCACATTTCCAAGAAATCCATTTATTTCAGTGGGTCGTAAGTTGTAACCGAGATCATAAAATGTGTATCTTGAATAAAATGTAGAATTAACCTTATATTTATTCCTCATTTTAGTCTGTTTGGCTACTGAAAGATTCCTATCCCATCCATGAGCCCTAACAATTCGCAACTGGTGAGCTAAATCTCCATTATCAGTACAAATTGCACCTCCTTCGATTGTTGACATATGATGTCCTACATAAAAAGAGTTTGTGCTCGCAAAACCATAATTTCCTAATTTCATACCTTTATAAACACTCCCCAGCGACTCACAGTTGTCCTCAAGAAGAATTATTTTTTCTTTTCTGCAAAAGTCATAAATCTTGTCGATGTCATCGCAAAAGCCTAAAGTATTGGTTAAAAAGAGGGCCTTAAGTTTATGTTTTTTTGTAGCTTCAATGAATTTTGCAGAGGAGACATTTAATGTATTAAGTTCTATGTCAATTGGTATAGGCGTTAGTCCAAGCTCAATTATTGGCATTACATTGGTTGACCAAGTAAGTGCTGAAAAGGCGACGTTATCTCCTTTTCTTAACTTACCAAGATTAAGTAATGCTTGTATAAGTGCTAAGTTTGCAGAACTTCCACTATTAACAAATACACAATATTTCCTCTCTTGGAAGTGAGCAAACTTTTTTTCAAATTTTTCACATTCTGCGCCAAAGCTTAATTGCTTGGCGCTTCCTACAAAACTCTGCAATGCTTTGATAGTTGCCGGTTCTTTATAAAAAGTAGACTTGACGAGCTTTATCATGATTTCCGAATACGAACGTATGGGACAGTAACATAAGCCAAAAAGATTATGATCGAAATAATACTTATAGGCAACAGCATTTTTATATATTTTTGCGGCTCGTAATACAGTTTTGCTTTAGAGGAATCTGTTGGCAAATCAAAACTGTTAATTCCTTGGTAGTTGCTTGATTTTATAGCTTTACCATTAATATCTAGGGTCCAATATGGAGAATACGATTCTGAGAATAATAAAGTGCCGTTTTTACTATCAGCAAAATTTAACTCGTATTCTGTAGCAGTTATATTTTCTGACTTGACTTGTGAAATGCTGTTCAGGATGCTGAATCTATTTCGATATCCTGTATTTTCAAAAACGGCGATCTTACCAAAATTTTTAACCTTTTTAAGATATTTAATTTTATCTATCTTTTCAATGACATTTAAATAATTCTTCTGTGAATATTTATGGTCATCTATAAATATTTCACCCTCACTATCAAAAGGTACAATTACATATTTTATAGAGTATAAATCGAGCTTACCATTCAGATTGGGCAATTCTTTCAGAATAGTTACTGGATCATTTTTAGAGAATAATTCCCCTCGACCAATTGCAGGACTCACTGTTGAGAAGTACCCATATCGTTGCCACTGGGGAATCCATAATGTCCTAAATGACTCTTTCTGATCAATAATGAAATCTGAAAGCTGTTTGTATTCTTTTGGCACCTCTCTCATGCGTGGTATATTTACCTGTCCATAAAAAATAAATCGATTCAAAAATATCCAATACATTACAAACAAAACCATAAGAATTTTAAGGCTAATAAATTTCAATTGCTTTTTTGAATGAAAATAAGAACTTATACAATTGATGCCAGAAGGGATTAATAATGAATAGGCAAAGGCAATAAGCATATAAAACTTTGTAGAATCGCGAAACGCACCAAAACCAGGAATACTATCGTATAAAAATTCATATACTTTTCCGAATGGCTCATTTGTTCCCTTAGCCAAAAATATGCCCACCAACGAAATCAACGTCAATACTATTATCTGATTTCTTTCTTTTAGCTTTGCTTTCAATCCAAGCAGTGGAACGAAAGCAAGTATTGGAAGTAATAAAAATTCTGACTTTACAAAAGATACTTTCCCAAAAATATTATCAGGCCAATTAGGATGAAGTAGAGATATAGAATTTTCAAGGTGTGCAAAGCTAAAAAAGCTAGCAGATCCAGTAACACCACTGCCTACACTCTTTTGCGCAAATAAAATAAGTGGCACTATCCAAAATAGGTGACTTAAAAATATAACTCCTATTGCAGTCAGCATCAACATGATTGTATCTTTAACTACAATTTTTCTTAAAAATATAAAAACAAAGAATAGCAGAAAAAGGCCAACTGCAAAGATACGTGGGTCAAATAGAGTGAGAAGAGACGAAACAAGTCCAAAAGTAATCGATCTTCTCAGCGAATATTTTTCAATCGCATTTATAAATGTCAAAACCATAAAAGGAAGCAATGAATATGCAAAAGCTACGCCAAGTTGTCCTCCAAAAAATATTAAGAGAAAATACGTATTCGTTGAGAAAATGAGTCCAGCAATAATTGCTAGGTAGTTGTTGATAGAAAATATTTTTTTAAATAAATAGAAACCCCCGAGAAAAGAACTAATAGAGATAGGCAAAATCCATAATAAAATACTAGCCCAAAGCCATCCCATTCCAAGTTGTGAAATTGTTGCAGTAAGATTTAGATAGCTTGTAATCCATAGAGTATTTATAGACTGAATTCCCAATCCGCTATTTAAAGATGAATCCCATGAAGATGGAATGCCAACAAATGAGGCTAGGCTGTCTTGCCAAAAGAATCTCCAGTCTCCTCTTATAATATCCATTTATTTGCTTTTAACCTCACGAAGGCATAACACAATGTATAGCACTGTAAGAAAGTATCCTAATATACTAACTTGCTCTGCATAATAAGTTTTTGAGAATGCAACAAAAAAATAATTAAGACCAAATGATATCAACCCGAAGAGCAGTATTTTCTCAGAAGAAGGTCTAAATAGAACAAGTGCGCTAATAACAAAGGAGAATAGAACTACCCCATCAAAAAAAGTACTAACAATATTTATATACGGCAATCGAATAAGGAAAGAAACAATGACTGCAATTAGAATAGATACTATGAATTTAACAACTGTTTTCATTTTGCTTTTTTCTGCCTAGATATAACAAGTATTACAAGTGATGCCAAAAAAGTAGTTACAGAAATAATGCACCCGTATAAAAATAGTTCTTGAATACGGTATTCAATAGTAAGTTTTGTCGTACCAGAGGGGATGACCCAACCATTTGCATAACCATTTACTTGTATGTGCTTTGTCCCAGGCTTTGTAGCCCAATTGTCATTATATGACTGACCCATTACAAATATACTTTTCTTATCTTGGTGCATTGGACTCATTATGTACTGCGTGTTGCTTCTTTTTACTGGCATAACACTCATACTAGACACGTTATTTTTATTGCTGACGAAAATGATGTCAGGAATTGCAACTTTACTCATAACTAAATCACTAACTTCTACGTCTGACTTGCCGTAGCCCTCTAAGCTTTCCCTATTACAAATTACTAAATGAAATCCATTATTACCAGGTGAGGCATATGTTGTTTCATATGAATTAGACTTTAGTTGAGAGGTTAATACGTCAATACTCTGAGCACTCATTACCGACTTTCCCTTAGGAACAAACGCAACAAAGAATTTATCATCTACCTCTTTTCGCAAATGATTAAAAGTAACTTTATATATATCGTTTCTTTCGGAAAGCACCGCCTGAGAATAATAACAACCATCTTTCATGGCTTTTAGATCTAGGGCTTTATTACCTTCAATCAAATTCTTTTTTTGCTGCTTCAGAACAACTCTATTTTTTCCCTTTTCAAGATTGTGAGATCCCAAATCGTACCAGCCATTGTATTTGTTAACGACTAGCGTACTTTTACCATCTGCATTTATACCAAGATCTACAGATTCTCCAATTTCAATATTGTCATTGGGTCGATAATAAACTTGATAAGTATTTTTTTCTGGAGAATTTACCAAAAGTCTTTTCTCTTCCTCGGTGCTTGTTCTCCAGGTTCTTGTGTCAATCAAGTTCCAATTTATTTGAAGTGCATTGGCAAGACCCAGAAGCTTTGGCTGATAATTAGGGTACTTCTCAATAATTTGCCTGATAATAACTTGTTGCGTCCTTATGTAGCTTAGAAGATCAATTAAATTGTCGTTAGTAAAACTGTGTTTTGAATTTATCAATGTAGACGTTAATTCTTCTGAGGTTCCTGTAGCCTCATTTATAATTCTTAAAATTATTCTATCCTCCTCAGCACTATCAAGACTTTTTTGAATACCCATAATATCTCTGAGTGTTTTTTGTGAATAAAATATGGATAATTCTACAGGCTTTTTCTTAAGTTGAGCTTCCTGCTTTAGCTGCTGATTCTGAATATAAAAATATAAAACAGATCCTTGTGTAATTGTTGGAATATATTGCAAAGTGTTAATAAATTTCCACTGCAAGTTACAAGTGATGCACATGCTGTCTAAGTAATAATTAGTCGGGGCTAGTCCAATATTTTTGTAAGGCAAATCGTCCTTAAAGAGAACCTCAGGCTGTGATGCATTGAAATTCGGTAGGGTTACTATTTTTCCAAATGTGTTTGTATCGCCCCCGATATAAGAATACGAATCGCTGTTTGTAAAATTCCCCTCACTTTGATAAAAATCATATACTTCCCATTTACCAAAAGTTTTAACTTCCCCCAAGTTCTTTGAGCTGAGAGCTGCTTTGAACCGATCAGGACTAACCGATGGAGAATTTGGATTATCCCAGACAAAGTCATTTCTAAGAATAAAAGATTGAATGCCCAGTATTTTTGCTAAATTTTGCCAACCTTCTTCATTTTTTTCCATCATGCCGTACAACTTCGACAATAAAGCGTCTTCGTCCTTGGACATATAGAGACTGTTATTTAAGATGGGTGAATCAGTTAATAAAGTAGTTATAGGCGCAAGACTCCAATAACCCCAAGCGTATTGCTCTACCTTGCCATCCGCATTAGGTGGAGGAAGCATTAACGTTTTTTTATCGCCTCTTGTTGCACTACCACTCCATTTCCCAAAATCATATATGTACTGTGGCACTTCAACCCTATTTGACTGCTTTCCTTTTATATAGTCGAAAAATGAACCATTTAAAAATGGGTAACTATAAAGAACTATTCCACAACAAAAAATTAAGTAAAAAAGATAAGCAGCTTTTGGTTTTTTATGTGCAATTTTTACTGCAACAAAATTAACAAAAAATCCTAATAAGACTGCGTAGGCAAGCCAGAGTGAAGGGGAGAATTTATAGAAAGGGTTACGAAAGGCAATGAATCCCGGGACGTACTTCATAAGCATTATGTATAAAGCCCCAAATGGTGGATGAGCACCAGCTACAAAAACAAGACTTACGACAGCAAGAAAAGCAAAAAATAATAGGATTTTACGCTCCGTTTTTTTCTTGTACAAAAGTAATGTTATGAATGCTGCTACTGGTATTAAAGAACTTATTAAAATCAGAAACGGATTATGCAAGAATACGTTTGCATACGGATGACTTGGATTTTGATACCACTCTGGCACTCCCTGAAGTCTAATTAAATTGCTATATGAACTATTTTCACTTACATATTTAACCCAATCTAAAATTCCATCCTGGCCTCCAAAAAAGTCCACTGACTGACTGTAGGAAGTTTTTAAGGAACTTCCAAATGGAATTAACCAATACGAATGCAGCAACACGCTAAATAAAAGAACAGTTCCAAAAAGCTTTGACAACATTAAAAGTCTTTTTCCTGATGCCTCTTGAATAAAGTAATATATGACAAACACAAGCAAGGAGATAATAACTCCTCCAAAAAGAGGAAGACTGGCAAGTCCGTTCAGAAGAAAAAATATTAACGCTATAAGAATGCCAGTTGTCAGTGTTTTTCTTTTTCCTTCATTCCAATCCAAAAGTAGTGCAATCATGAGGGGAAGCGCTGCGTACACTGAAAATTTAGTTCTCTCAGCAACAAACCATCCCTGCAATAAAAAGTGATTTATCATGTAGAAAATTGCAACAGGAAGGCTGAAGAATTTTAGCTTTAGCTTGTCCTCTATCTTTGTTGCCAGGTAGTACATCGACAGACCAGGCAGCACGAACCAGAAAATAAAAGTGATTTTCTGCATAGATTGCAAGCCAAATCCAGCATATGTGACCACTGCTTCAAGTCCGTGAATGAATATTCCGGGAAGTGCGTACGTCTGATCATTACCAAACCCGAATCTGACTGTCCATGTATAGAGTCTGTCCAGAAAATGCGGGATAGGAGCCAATGGAAGGCCAGCATCATGCCCTAAAATAACCTGTGATTGCCCAAACCAAAGCAATGGGATCAAACCCAAAAGAAGAATTATGAGTATCTCTATTCTACGTTGACTGATAAATTTCATTTGGTACCAATAAAATAAATTGGACTGTTAAGGTATGGGAGAGGAATTGCAAAAGGTATTATGACCTGAAACCTCTTGTTGTATCTGTAAAAAAATGGAATGAGTGTGAATCTGTGATATTGCACATTCTTAAACCCGACCTTCTTCATGATAGCTACCCATGCTTGAGGATATTTAACATTGATATGTGTAGGGTCACGAAAGTTCCATTTATAAGGATAGGGTGTTGAGATAACTGCCTTACCTTTAGCTTCCAATGCTTCATAAATATTTTGAATTCCTTTTTCTGGATTTTCTAAATGCTCCACTACCTCAAAAGCAATAATGTAATCAAATTTAACAGGTAACGTTATCTTTTTCTGGATATCGATGACACTAAATTTTACATTTGGAGTAAGCTTTTTGGCTTTCTTAACCGCGTATTCAGATATATCACTTGCGTAGACATCAAATCCCTTTTCGACCAACAAACTTGAGACCGCACCGATAGAGCACCCTATCTCTAAAATCTTTTTGCCATTTCCCTTTTTTAGAGGAATATATTCTCCAAGCTTTTCAATCCAAGCAAAGAACCAACGTCGAGATAATTCCAAATCTTCCTTACTAAAATTTCCAACTGCACTCTTGTACCAACCTTTAAAGTACGTCTCCTCAAATTTATTTTTCGGCATATCTTGATAAGATTATACATAATATTAACCTATTTACTATCTGTTAATTGTCGAAAATAAGTTAATTATTGTAGCGAAGGGTTTTAATAATAAGTTCGATAAATTCATTCTTGCCAAGACTCGCATCGTCTTTGGTACTATTTTCAAATTCATCTCCAACCGTTTCAATTCGAATATAAGAAGACCCATCGTATTGAGGAACGAAATAAACCGGGTACTTACCAGTAAGTACATATAGACAAGTGACCGTACCGTAATTCTCGTTAGTAATATTTACGAGTCTCCAATTCTGACCAATCGTTTGTCCGTCGCTATCGGTGAGCGTTTGAACAAAATCGTGAAAGTATGATTTATTATCCTTTGAGAACATTGCAACACGAATTATCGAACCTTTGGTTAGTTCTATATAGTTAAGCAATCTCGACTGTTCAGAATAGTTAGGGTCTATTTTAAATGAAAATTTCTCAAGCTCCTCTTTCTTCCAGTTTCTTGTAATGATTCTGTCACCAACCTCGTTCTTATACTCAGGCAAGAAGGTTTCCGTTATATTTATTAACCTGTTTTCTTTTCCATCCCAAGAATAAGCCTTTATATCCCCTTCACTTATGTTATTTTTTAATCCATCTTTAAATAGATCCTCACGATTTAAATAATAACCAAATGATAGATTTTTATCTTTAAAATACCAGCTTTTATTTAATGGGATTTTCTGTAGAGATCTTGTACTAACAAATTGAGGACCAAGCTCTCCTTTATTAAAGTACTGGATTGCTAGGACCTGCCCAAGGTTAGTTTGGAATGGGGGAATCTGTGCGAATCCATAATAACCTTGATTACTTTCTATCAAAAAAACAGTATTGGCGCTTAAGTTTTTTGAATCAGACTGAATTGAATTTATTATTTGTTTGCGCACTATGCCGGTCTGCTCGTAAGGAGTGAGTATCTGCTGCAACGTAAAATAACTGGAAATAAGAAAAAGCATTATTACCAAACAATAAATTGCAATGACCTTCCACTTGATGTCTTTTCTTAATTTCGAATGAATAAATTTACCAACACCTATAAATATGAAAGACCATGCTACCGAAACCAGGTATAAATATCTTGAATCTATAATTAAAAATTCGATTTTATAAGAGGAATAAAGGGATGTTAGAAGTACGATGAAGGCATTAACAAATATCATTGCCATTCCAATAAGAATGATTTTTGACTCACTCCTTCTTCGTTCTTTAAAGCAGAAAACTGAAATCAATATGGCCATAGCGAAAATGACTATATGTACCGATTCATGAGTTGCCAAGCTAATCTGCTTATTTAGAGTCGAGTAAGACACTAAATCCTGCAACGCCATGTTTGAGAAGATTTGAATGTAGTTTTGAAAAGTATCCATCCCAATATGTAACTTATTTTGGAATATTTCCCCAGCAACAAAAAACTTTGGCAATATAAATCTAAAAAGAAAATAAACAATTGCCAAAACAGAGATTGCCTTAATAACTTTTCTGAAAGATCTAGAATCCAAAAGGTAGGTTATGAGTGGAATTAGAACAAAAAGCACTACTGCATTTTCTTTTATAAGAAGCGCGCCAACAAAGGAACCCAAAGATATAACAATTTGATTTTTTTTCTTTTGAAAACTTCCAAGAAGAGCCAGCAAAGAAATTAAAATTAGAGAGGTAGACAAAAGGTCATATATAGTAACCATAGGCCACGTTACTGCTTGAAAATGACTTACGTTAATCGCCAGAAACAGTGAGGCAAAAAAGGCTAACCCACTACTTACTTTAAGTGCACGACAGAGCTTAAATAATAAAAGGCAGTTTAACGCATGAAGTAACAGTCCTAGAAGAATATACCAAGTAAAATTAAGCCTAAAGATTAAGATACTTACAAACCAAAGCAGGCTCTGCAAGGGGACGACGTGACCTCCGCCTGAGATCCAATAAGCATCTACTATGGATTTACTTAATGAATGAAACAGTCCAATTAAAGGATTGGTAACAAGTGGAAAGTATTCAGAAAAGTAGAACCATTCATCCCCTTGAAAATAAAATGAAAATGCTTTGTGATAGTAAATTAGAATTAGAATCAGAAAAGCAAAGAAAGAAAGTACTATTCTCTTCATTCTTTATATCCAACCAAGCTTTTTGCAAAAAGGTAATAGTAGTAGGTTAATCCGGGACTTCGTTTTATTTCACCTAGAAAAGCGCTATCCTTTATAACTCTTATTTTCTCTTGAATTCTCTTTCTCTTGGCAAGAGTTGATTTCAGATTTACAACATTCCAATATATTGCCCTGTTGATGCTTAGGAAAAGGTCAAATCTACCTTTTGGAATAAAAGATAACGCTGCTGCTTCACACAATATTAAGTGCACTGGTAAGATTTTAATAAGTTCAACAGTCCCAAGGTTCTTTATATAAGAACATATTCTGTTTTTAAATGAATGAAATTGTATAAAGCCATTATTCATGGCGTTTGAAGTACCTCCAACTTTATGATGTATCACTGACTTCGGAGCATAAACAATTGAATATCCTAAAAGCCATACTCGATGACAAAAGTCGGTCTCTTCAAAATATGCAAAAAAGTCCTCATCAAATAACCCCACCCTATCGATAACTTCTTTTTTAATCATCATGCATGCACCTTTTGCGGTATACAGATAATGAGTAGCGTCATATTTTTTCTTATCTTTTTGAAAATACCCGTAATGATAGAGAAACCCTGTACTTGTGTAATATGCTCCAACTGAATCCAGTCTATCCGGATAATCCATGGAAAGAATTTTGCTCTGCACTACCCCTATCTTATCTTCTGCTTCAATTGCTTTAACAAGCTCAGTTACAAAATCTTTTGTGACTACCGTGTCATTGTTAAGCAACAATACATAATCCCCAGTAACCGCAGGCAGGCCCTTGTTATTACCACCAGAAAATCCTAAATTTTTCTTGCACTTTACTATTTTTATCTTTGGGAAATTCTCTTCAATATAACGTATTGAATCGTCATGGGAAGCATTATCAACAACTATCGTTTCGAGATTGGGATAGGTTACTTTCGACAATGATGGAAGACATTTTTTAAGATGAGAAAGTCCGTTCCAATTTACAATAATAATTGAGACTTTTTTCATATAGATGCAGTCTTAACTGCCCGTATGTCAATTTCGGCAAACCCTTTATTTCTATAATCTCTTCTAACTAATGCGTCAATCAATCTATTCCTTGGTTCTTTTTTACCTAATGCGTGTTTAAAAAAGTACAAAATTAAAATTGATAGTGTGGTATAAAAACCTGCATTATATTTTATGTCTTTTACAGTAAAACCAGACAGCTGTAGCAATGAGAGTAATTCTTTTTTTGAGTAATGTCTATGCCCAAAAAAGAATGCAGGGTCCAAAACATTAGAAAGCAAATTATTATTCATTGTATTTATAAAGAGTGTTCCATTTTTCTTCATAGAGCGATTGATATTTATTAAAGAGACTAATTCACTTCCTCTTGGTATATGCTCAATGACCATGAAATACAATACAACGTCAAATTCTTCTTTTTTAGGAAGAGCATCTACTATTGAATGTTTGTAGAATTTAAATTTAGGAAATTTTTTTGTTGCCGTTTTTAGTGGCGCACTTTCTATATCTATTCCAGTGACATTGCACTTTTCTTTTATCATTAGTTCTTCCAATGGCCCACTCCAACAGCCGATATCTAACACTGCTTTATTAAGAATATAGGGACGAATCCAGTTGAATAAAAAATAATGTCCTGGCACTAACACATTCTCTCCATCTCGAGAGGCAACATACTTCATTCTAGACTGCATATTATAATTAAAACATTCTATCAAACTACTCTATTGATAAAAAGGAGTTGTTTGTCTAAAATCAAGATCATATGAAAGTACTAATTACCGGAGGAAATGGATTTATTGGAAGTTCGGTCGCACACAAACTTTTAAAACGAGGCTATGAAATAGGGGTACTTGATAATGATTCAAGTTTTATAAATAAGCCTAAATACCACAAAGCAGCTCTTGAGCACAGAAAAAAACTTTTTAAAAATAAAATTTCGTATAGTCTTAAAGGTGACATCCGCAACAAATCGCATGTAAAAAGAGCCTTCGATGAATTTCAGCCAAATATAGTAGTGCATTTGGCAGCAATACCAATGGCACGACCACTGCCAGAATTTGAAGAAGAGATGATTCCAATAACCCTTTATGGCACGCTAAATGTACTTGAAGAATTTGAAAAATGTGAGTCCGCAACTAAGATTGTCTACACATCATCAAGTATGACCTATGGACATTTCACAAAGAGTCCACAGCCTGAGGATGTAATGCTTAATCCAATAAATAGTTACGGAGCCTGCAAAGCTGCTGGTGAATATTTTGTAAAACTCTCAAAGAAAGAATGGGTAATCGTCAGACCAACCTCTGTATACGGATATGCTGATGCCGCCAACAGAGTAACACAACTACTTCTGGACGCTGCACTCAATAATAAATCCGCTTGGGTTGTAAGAGGAGAAACACTCGACTTTTCCTACATCGAAGACGTTGCAGAAGGATTTGCACTTGCTGTTGAGCGCCCAAGTGCTGTATACCAAACATTTAATATTTCAAAGGGAGAACCAAGATCTGCATCAGACTTTGCTGAGATACTTAAAAAACACTTTCCTAAATTCACATATGACGTGAAAGAACCAACTGTTCAGCAAGTTTTTCGTGGAGCACAAGATATAACAAAAGCAAAGGACTTCTTGAATTTTTCTCCGAAGTTCAACATTGAGGATGGAATTGAAGATATTCTACGCCTTGTTGAAGAGTACAACTGGAAGAAAGACGCATACTAATGGTTTATTATTTAGGGGTACTCATACCTCTTCTTGGTTTTATACTTCAGGCCTACCCACGACTCATAAATAAATCCTTTGGAGTGGATGTGTGGACACGCCTCCTTGAGATTGACGCAATACGAAATGCCAACCATAGAGTTCCAGATAAAGTTGAAAAGGGATTTATTATAGAGGGACATTTCGATTATCCTCCGGTTTTTCCTTTTATTTTTTCTTTTATCTCAAGAAAGGCTATTATTAGATTTCAAGGATACATTTCCCCTCTTATTGATTCATTTCAGACCTTTTTCGTTTTTGTTTTTTGTTATCAAATTACAAATTCACTAGCAATGTCATTGCTTGCTCAATTAATTTATATACTCACACCAATGATTGCCGTTGAGAATAGCTATCTCACTCCTCGCTCTCTCGGATACCTAACATTTACCCTAGCTTTTTATCCTCTTATCTTAAATCAACTTAATCCTTCAAACCTCACATTATTAAGCGGCGTAATTTTCGCAGTTTTATTATTTCTCACACACAGATTCGCCTTGCAGTCTTACGTAATATTATGCCTACTCATGGGCGCACTAACGGGTTCATTGCATTTTTTTGCTATTCCCGTTGTGTCATTTATTCTCGCTGTTATTATTACCAAGGGGTACTATCTGAGGGTACTTAAAGGTCATCTATCTAACATTTACTTCTGGGTAATAAATTATAAGTATCGCTTTGCTCATCAAATCTATGGACTCCGCGAAAGTAAAAAAAATGATTGGGTAGCGGTCGTATACAAGCTTCTTTCTGAATTCTCACCAATATTCCTTCTTTTTACAAATGTATGGGCCGCCTCTGCATTCGTTTTTATATATCTATATATTGGAACTAGCATATTCCAAGACTCTCCGATTTTAGTTTACTTTGCATTCTGGGTAGCCTTTTGCTATATCCTTGGAGCTATTATCTTAAGATTTAAAGTACTAATACCAATAGGTGAAGGTCAACGGTATCTTGAAATGGCAACGCTACCTAGTGCAATTCTCACATCATATCTTGCCTTTTACTTTTACGGCATTTACGGCACTATAGTAATTTTCCTTGGCGGATTTATACTTGCCTCCAACTTGGCCTTAATACTTTACATCCAAATAAAGGGGGTAATTAACGACAAAAATAGATCTCTTACTCCAGAACTTGAAAAAATGTATAGCTTTATTAACAGGTTGCCAGAAAAAAGACCTAGAATAATGTGCATACCTCATCAAATAACAACGATGACAGTTTTTCATACAAAGGCGGACGTATTAGTAAATGCAGACAATCCAGGTCTTATGAAACTTTCAGACTTTTACCCAATACTTAACGTAGACCTACAAACTCTTCAGAAAAAATATCAGCTAGACTATATACTTTTAAGAGAGAACTTTGCAAAGGAAAAGGATTTACCAATAAGCAAAACACAAACAATCTTTACCTCTGGGGACATTCAACTCCTTAAATTCTAAAGCGTAATCATTAGATAGTTACCAAATTTCTTTTCAACTGTATATTTTTTAAGCTTCAAATCCTGGATAGAAGCATATTCTTCATTAAGAATGATTGCATCAAGATCATGTTTTTCCATAACTTTTGCTACATCAAGCTTCATATAAGGATACACATCAGAGATTTTTGAGATATTTGTATAATCTGCATTCACAAAAACAGAGCAACCCGTGTGGTATATCACATTAGTTGTGATTTGATGCGGTATGCAAAGGAGTCGAGGCTTCTTTTTCTGACCACGCAAATATTTAAATAACTCCTCAAGCTCTGGGGTAATTGTCCTTAATCTGTCTTTTATAATTGCTTTTCGTTGGATTACAACAATTGTTACTATGCAAAGGGCGATAATAAATGAATACAGCCCAACCACAAAAGGGTTTTTTGCATTAAAAAATTCCAGGAAAAGTTGAGCTGCTACAAAGGCAGCTGGAAAAGCGGATAACTCAAGATATCTCTGCCCCTCTCCAAGAAATCTTAGCTTATGAACCCACAATGTTAGAATTGCAAGCACATAGGATGTTAGCACCCAAACAATAAGATAATTTACAATTCCACTACGAGATCCTATGAAAAGATAAAAAATACTTGCTATAACCCAGGGGTTAGTAATAGCAAGAATAAAGGGAGGGAATTTAAGGAACTGGTTATATAAATTGAATACAAAATCATTACTCGAATTTTTAGCAGGTGCACCTTTTATTTGGTGATAAAATCTAAAGTCAATTACGTTATACCAAAACTTTAGATTACCCAGATGACCACGCAGGACCTTTAAATAAAACTTTCGGGAAATAATTATGGCAAGAGTAAATGACAGCACAAAAGCAAAAATATAGCTTACAGTGCCAAAAAATATTGAAAAGATAATTGAGTAAAAAAGAAATCCTTGAGACGTAAATCTGTGCGAAAGAAATATCAAAGATCCTACCAAAATTGCGCCAACTAATAAATAGTAATTCTGGCTAACTCCAAAGAAATATAAGAGCATAAAGGTAATTGTGAATAGAGTGTACCCAAGTGATCTTGGAGTCGCACTAGAGTTCTCAAGAACTACAATCGGAGTAACTACATAAAGCAGTTGAGTAAGTAGTGCTAGATAAATGTTTTGAGTAAGTCCCAAAACTAAACCAAATATTAAAAAAAGGTGCAGTGAGTCAAAAATGGGTGAAAAAAGGAATTCATATTTTTCAACAATTGGTATTGGAATTCTTGATAGCAATGTAATAAATGCTGGAGGATAATCATATTCACCTGGTACTAAAAATCCGCCTTCGATTTTTTTTGGAATTCCCTTTTGTCGCTTGTACTCTTTTAAATATAACAGATGAGTCCATATATCCACGCCGAATTTACGATTAACCAGTCTTGGATATGACTCAAACAGTATTGCAATTAATGGAACAATAAGGCCTAGCAAAATAATCATTTAAAGTTTTACCGAGAGCTTTTACTCCAGGCGAAAGTGAGATATGTTTCAATTGCTTTAAAACCACATGATGCGTATGCTCGAATTGCAGAAATATTCTGAATTTGAGTTTCAATCTTGGCATTATCTCCTCCACTGTCCTTAATGTACGATAAGGCGGATTTGACGAGCATTTTACCAATCCCATTACCTTGAAATTCTTTACCAACAGCAATAAGCGGTATATGCTCTCCCTTAATTGTCACATATCCAGCAATCATGCCGTTCTGTTCAAAAACTAAAACTCGGTCGGCAACATCTGAGGATACAGAATTTTCAACCCAGCGTTTATATATCTCTTGGGCTTTATTATTGCTAATAATTGGATCATTAAAAAATCTTGTTGAATCAAATGCATGTCCACTTATTTGTTTTAGCCGTTCTATATCTTCTATTATTGCTTCTCTAACATTTTTTGACTCATATGTTTCAAGACTACTATTTTCAAAATTAATCGCACCATCTACAAGCAAAAAGCCATTTTTTTCTAAGGCATGCGCGATGTCTAACCTTTTTGAAGAAAATCTATAGGTGGCATATTCAATGCTACCTTCTATTAATGCAGCAACTAATCCCACAACGTCATTAGGAGAATTAATCTCAGTTATTTTAGCCGTAGAAAATCCAAGGATTTCAGTATCAAATGGGTCGTTATGCCAAGAAAATTGCATTATTTGCTCTTGAAGTTTGTAACAATTTCAATAAGTGTATCCGCAACGTAATTTACTTCTTCGATTGTCATTTTGGGATACAAAGGAAGTGTTAGCATTTTTTTAAA
Organism: uncultured Gammaproteobacteria bacterium; assembly: GCA_964511305.1. Taxonomy (GTDB): domain Bacteria; phylum Patescibacteriota; class Microgenomatia; order Levybacterales; family GWA1-39-11; genus JAUSNA01. The sequence goes on from CAZEEU010000001.1 coordinate 143,305, forward strand.
TACTTTTTGGGCTACTGGGAAGTCTGACGGTTTGACTTTTAAGTCTTTTTTATAGAAACTTAGTTCATAAAGTGGCATATAGTATACATTTGCCCCTATATTGCGCTTTTTCATTTCCTCAACAATTTGGTCCCTAGTAATTGTAAGTTTTGAAATGTCAATTTGAACCGTATAGAGATTTCTGGCATGTCTATTCGATGTATCGTTATGAGGTACTCGAATTTCTGCTATTTTTGAAAATTTCTCATCATAGATAGATGCGTATTTTTGTCTAACAGCGATAAATTTATCAAGTTTTTTGAGCTGTTGAATTCCTAACGCTGCTTGGATGTCTGTCATGTTAAATTTATATCCTGGCAAAGAAACGTCATATCGCCAACTCCCAACTGCTGAATGTCTTTTCCATGCATCTTTACTCATTCCATGAAGTCTTAAAAGACAGAGTTTGTCGTATAAATTCTTGTTGTTCGTCGTAACCATACCACCATCCCCAGTTGACATATTTTTTATCGCATGAAATGAGAAGACCGTCGCGTCACCAATGTTACCTATTCTTGTCCCTTTATATTCTGTGCCTACCGCAGTTGCTGCATCTTCGATAATAAGCAGCTTGTATTTTTTGGCTAAACTTTTTACTTTAGCCATATCAACTGCTTGTCCTCCATAATGCATTATCATCAAAGCCTTTGTCTTTTTTGTGATTTTTTCTTCAATCTTTGAAACATCAATATTTAACGAATCCTCCATAACGTCGACAAAAATAGGTACTCCTCCAAGCTGGACAATTGGATTTGCTGTGGCAGCAAAAGTAAGAATAGTTGTTATAACTTCATCACCTTTTGAGATACCTGATGCAAGAAGTGATAGGAATAGACCTGCGGTACACGAGGACATTGCCACTGCATACTTACTACCAACATACTTTGCAAAATCTTCTTCAAATTGATGTGTTCTCGGGCCTAATGTTACCCAGCCCGAATCCAAAGCATCGAGAACTTCATCTTTTTCCTCTTTTCCAAAAAGTGGTTGTGCAAACGGTATAAATTTATCCATTTATTATTACTAATTATACATTAAATATTTTACTTGCCAGGTCTAATTTGACCATTTATTAGCTTGAAGCTCTCCCTACCAGCTTCTTCCCAACTAAATTTCTTTGACCACAATATTGCTTCTTTACACATTTTTTTGTACGTCAAATCATCTTCCAGTAGAGATAATGTTCCGGAGTACAAGCTTTCGATATTTTGTTCAACCAACCTTCCCGTCTTGCCATCAACAATAGAATCTACAAGTCCTGCAACTCTATATCCAATTGCCGGAGTTCCAACCGAGTTTGCCTCAATAACATTAAGTCCCCACCCTTCTTTAATGGATGGGTGAATGAGTAATTTGGACTTAGATAATATACTGAATTTTTGATCTTCAGTTACAAATCCCACAATCGTACAGTACTGACCAAGCTTCCTTTTCTTGATCATATTCACAATATGATCTTGATACTGTTCTGACTCACTTTTACCAATTATGGTCAGATGAACATTCTTATGTTTTTTGGAGATTCTATCTACAACTTCGATTGCATCTTCGATACCTTTGTCCTTTGATATTCTTGCCAAAAAAACGAGGTTATGCGGAATTTTCTTTGCAACTAATGATCTTTTCCATGGTGTAAATCCATGATGAATGACATGTATCTTTTTTGAAGAAAGCCCTACTTTTAAAAGATCGTCTCGTGCTGACTCAGAGCCAGTTATAAAAGATTGTTTTTTGTATTTTCTAATAATAAAAGGTTCCAAAATAAATCCAATTGCTGCAAGAGGGAAAAAAAGATTCTCAAACCAAATTTTACCGGCAACCTCATTAATAAGACCAATTACTTTAGGTTTGCCTCTATAAAAAATCGAGAAATATGGGAAGAAGTGAAAACAATCAATAATAACATCGTAATGTTTTTTGCTTCGCAAGAAGAAAATGAAAAATTGTATAAAACTTGTAAAGTGACTACCTCGACGTATATATAGAATTCCGTCCTTATTCTCCTCTCCCTTGCTCCCTTTGTAGCTTGAGGCACACCATGTAATTTGTGCCCCCTTGCTCTTCCAATATGAAGCGTGGTGAAATAGTGATATCTCGGCGCCACCAGCTAACGGATGTTGTGGATCTCGCCAGTTGAGGATTAGTATGTTCATTTTCCTTGTAGCCAATTTTTTTGATTACTTTTTCTATAGTATTTAATAATTCTAACTCTATAAAATACAGCGAGAGTATCCCACAGCATATGAAGAACGACCGTCCATAGAGTTGTTGAGGTTATTGTATTTGCCCCTTTAAATCGAAGCTTAATGGGAGCCTCATAGATTCTTTTGTAGCCAAGAGCATAGGCAAGTGCAAAAATTTCGACATCAAATGCAAAAGTCTTGACTAAAAGTCTTGGAAAAACATCCCGCACTACCTTTGCTTTGTAAAACTTTATGCCTGTTTGGGTATCTCTTAATTTAAATCCGAATAAAATACGGGTAAAAGTCCGGTATCCCCAGGAAAGAATTTTTCTGTAAAATGGGTAATCAACCTTAGAAACAGGGTGCATCTTGCTTCCAACAATAATATCAGCATCGTACCAAATCATATGATTTAAGAGCATGGAGACACCAGTTGGATCAATATCTAACCCCGCATCCATAAAGCCTATTATGTCTCCGCTTGCCTTCAGAGCTCCATAACGCACAGCATATCCTTTCCCTTGGTTGAATTTATATTGATAAACTTTAACCCGGGACGAGGCATGTCTTTTGATTCGTTCATATGTATCATCAAGCATGCCATCTACTACAACTATTATTTCAAATGAATAGTCTAGTTCTTCCATTACAGATACCAGCTTTTTGACATTTTGAACAATTGTCTTTTCTTGTTTGTAAGCAGGAATAATGAGGGAAATTGTTTGAAGTTTTCTTTTAGGCATTGGCTTTTTTGATATTTTAAGTTAGTGCTTGTGATTAAGCAATGGCTCAGTTAAATATAAGCTACTTTTGCGTTTTGAGTAAGTAGAGTGAAATACAAAGAAGTCCACCTGTAACTATAATTGAGGAGTAAATGATTTGTCCAAAATCTGCATGGAATAAATAAATTAAGACTGATTGCAACACTGTTCCTACTAAGAGTATCCAGGCAAAATTTGTCTTTTTTATAGAGAGGAAATAATATCCAAATAACGAAAGAATCGAGTATAGAGTTATAAAAACACCAAATAGTGGAAGGTACTGACTTATTGCAAGGTACTCCTTATTTTTTAGGAAGAATAATATTGCAAAATTAGGAAATAAAGCATAAAAGCCAGTAATTGCCAAACATGCTGCACCAACAATCAAAATCGAAAGATATAGTACACCTTTGTAATTCTTTTTAGATGCATATCTATTTATCAAAATAGGGAACATAACAGTACTTATGGGAGCGCTTATATAGAAAATTACACGACCAACCAGGGAGAGCCCCGCATATTGACCTGTTTGGTAGGCGCTGAACAAATGTTTTACCAACAAAATATCATTTGAAATAAAGGCATTTAAGCAAAATATTACAACAGCTGATGGTATACCAAATGATATAAGCTCTTTATAAGAAATGCTTGGTATATTGGCCGATTTGTAAAATATTACATTTCTTAAATAGTAAATCCCAAATATCAACAAAACTAGGCTGGATACTACGTATCCCGATATAGCCCCGTACAACCCCCACCCCATAATTACCAGAATGAAAGCAGATCCAACTTTTACAAAAGCCGCAACAGTATTTGAAAAGGATAAATACCTAAATGCAAGATTTGCTTGGGCAAAAGAGTTATTGAGGGTTGTTGCGTAAGAAATAAGAACACAAATAATTGCAATGAAAAATAACAGCGGGTTTTGAATGTTAAAGAATTCCTCTGCTTGTCTTGAAAAAATAAAGAACAATACTAAGAGCAAAATTCCTGAGATGGCAAGTGGCTTGAAAAGTTTTATGTAGAAAGCATGTAGATGACTCGTATTATTATTTGCAAAATAGTCACCTGCGGCACTAACTACAGTTGGAGTTACAGCCCCTGCAGGTATGGCAAGAAGTGTTATTAGGGAGACTATGCTTGTAAGAAGTCCATACTCCTCTACCATCAGGTTCCTACTCATTAGTAGGTTGAAAAGAAAATTAAAGAAATTTGCCAACAGACCACCAGAAAAAAGGAAAAAGGATCCTGTAAAAAGAGGGTTTTTTAGGGCGTTTTTAATGTGCTTTTGCATATAACTTTTCGTAGGCACTAACCGTACCTTCAATCATTTTCTTAATAGAAAATGATTTTGATTGCTCGAGTGCAGCTTCTGAATATTTTTCTCTCAAGGAGACATCTGAAGAAATGGTTTTCATTTTTAGTGCAATGTCATGATAGTCGTTTTGGTCTACGTAAATGCCAGCGCTCCCAGCAACCTCAGGTAAGCTACCACCATGTGAAACAATAACAGGTGCCCCGCAACTCATTCCTTCAAGAACAGGCAGTCCAAAACCTTCATCTATTGAAGGCATGCATACTGCAAGTGCCATGTTATAAAGCAAGACCAAATCATCTTCCGGTACAAAACCAGGCTTTATAAATAAATCAGAATTAGTTTCACTCACAACCCACGACCTATCGTTATTCCAAGGGTTTGAAGCATCAAAATCGGACACCAATGCTTTTCCTACCATAACAATAGGAATCTGAACCTCTTTTATTGCATCAACAAGTCTAGGCAAATTTTTGTTCCAGGTTACATCCCCTACATACAAAAAGAATTTTTCAGGCAAATTATATTTCTTGGCGATAGTAAGTCGTTCTGATGCTGATATTTTTTCCTTTCGGAAGCTATCTCCAACTCCTAAAAGAACGCTCTCAACCTGATGTCCCTTAACCCCAACAAATTTTATAATATTTTTCTTTGAAGCTTCAGAATCAGCGAGAATAAGATCTGATTGTTTTAAAATCCTTCTATTAACTTGCCATGAGATATTGCCTTTAATACCAGCAGGAAAATGTTCAGGGTATGATATTGGAATAAGATCGTGCACAGTAATTACTGTTTTTTTCTTTTTGAAAATAGGAAATGTTACAAAAAAGGGATCAAGGTACGGATAGTGCACTATATCTGCCTCTTTGCTGTCCTCCTGTATATTAGAACTGAAGATATAGTCATTCTTTCTGTCATATTTCTCAAGATTATCTTTTAGAAGGCCTATATACATTCCTACACCACGAACTTTATGCTGACTTTTTGTCTGAGAACTAATCGGGGAAACATCTACAGCAATTTTCATATAAATCTAAAAATAAAAACTTAAAACAAAAAACTATATTACTTTATTTTTCCAATACTTAAGTAAACCGATCAATTGTCTACTTACCTCTATAGTTTTATCATGAACTGATGTGTAAGTATTTTCGTCAATATAATTGAGGTCCTTTGAAAGTAAAAGATGATACTTTGTTTCTTCAAGAGATCCATTTGCGATATAAAGAAATTCGATAAATTCTTTTCTGTGACCTCTCGAATTTCCCTCAATTATATTTGTTGTAACCGATGAGGCTGATCTTCTTATTTGACTTACCAAACCAAACCTCTCATCGATAGGAAACATGGAGGAAACTTTGTATACATCCAGGACGAGTTCATGTGCAACTTTAAATATTGGGAGTGTTGTAAATTTATCAACCATGCGTGGACTTTTTAGTTTTTAGTTATCTGTTTTATTGCTCTTGCTGTGCCAAGCGTATGCACTCCTCACAATCGTTGAAAGATCTGAATATCGAGGCTCAAAATGTAATTCATTTGTAATGCGACTTACATCAGCAACCAGAGTGTCAGCGTCTCCCGGTCTTCTCTCCTCATATCTAACTTTCAACTCAAGGCCGGTTACATCCTGAATTGTTTGTGCGATTTCTTTATTGCTTTTGCCCCTTCCCGTTCCAACATTGTACGTATACCCTCCCGGGTTCTCTATGATTTTTTGAAGCGCTAAGACATGGGCTTCAACAAGATCTAATACGTGGATATAATCTCTTACACAGGTACCGTCTGGTGTGCTGTAATCATTTCCATATATAACAAACTCTTTTCCTTCGCGCGCAGACTTAAGCGCAATAGGAATTATATGCGTTTCGGGCATATGTTCTTCTCCAAGACTCCCATCCATCATAGCTCCACAAGCATTAAAGTACCGAAGAACAGCATAGTTAAGCCCGTATATCGTTTTATGCCAAAAAAGCATCCGCTCAACCATCAATTTGCTCTCACCATATGGGTTTGTAGGAACCTTTCGATCATCCTCTTGTATAGGTACCCGCTCTGGGTTACCGTAAACTCCTGCTGTTGATGAGAAAATGATATTCTTTACGCCAATTTCATGTAGGCTATCGAGGAACATTTGTGTTTGGTGAGTATTTTGTTCAAAATAAAGTCCAGGATTTTCCATGGATTCCTTCATTGATATGTAGGCTGCAAAATGAATTACAGCTTCAAATTTATTTTCGGATGAAATTTTAGAAAGTAATTCTCGATCTCCTACCTTACCTCGGTAAAACGGTACATTCTCAGGAACTACATGTTCATTTCCGCGCTCCAAGCTATCAAGAACAATTGGTTCGTATCCTTTTTCTAAAAGAGCACGAACCATAAAACTGCCTATATATCCTGCTCCACCTGTAACTAATATTTTCATATATCTATTCTACCAATTTATGGCTGCTCATTGAACCACCATCTTGTCGTTGTATCAGAAATTAGCCTCAAGGAATGTTTTTGCCAGTGCATCGCGCTTATAGAAGCACTACTGTGACTTGAGAGGTCTATCATATCAGTCCCGTTTATTCGAGTGAAATTCGCCTGCTTTATTTCAAAATCAGGAACATGGCGCACGCCAGTTGGGTAGCAATTCTCATTTTCAAAACCTACCGGTCGTCCTTTATCTGAGAGCAATTTATGGCTATCCAGTAGAAAAAGGATCGAATGAGACTCTGAAGAGTAATACGTATTGCCTGGTCCAGGGCAAAGGAATAACTTAAATTTTTCGTTAGGGTACTGAGCAATTAGATGCTGTTCTGTCTCATACATTTGTACAGTAAATTTATCCTTTGTTAGGAGGGGAATTATTCTAGGAATATTAAAAATTAAAAGCGTAACAACAACTAGCAACAGATATAGTTTTTTTATAGTACCTTTCTTGACTAACTGATAAAAATAGAAAATGACGTATCCTTCAAATATTAATATAAAAGGCCTAATATAGTTAAGGTAACCAAAGAATCGCTCACCCCAGTAGTATCTTAGAAGAATAAAGTTAAATACAAAAGCTATTACCAATACCAACAACTCTTTTGATACTTTTCGCTTATATATGCTGTATCCAAAAATCCCTCCAAAAATAATCATTACAATTGCGCCAACCAACCCAGGAATGCCTGTTACTTCTTCTATGTATGAAGGCCAAAAATCTCGTACGTAAAATAGCCACCTGTTGGGGACATAAATTAACTTTTTCCCTTCCGTGTAGTAATACAAAATATTTCTAAAATTAAACCAATGATTATTTAAATCGAAAAAGATCATGGGCAAGAAAGTTACAAACAGGCCAGCTCCTATACATAGAATGTTAATGTACCTTTTCGGCTTAAAGACTAATAACAATAAAGGAAGGATCATAAGACCCATCATTTGATAGTGAATATTTATTGCTATACCTAACGAGGCCCCAAGAGCAAACCCCCACCAATATGAATGATTTTTACGAATAAGCTTAATAAATATATAGATGGAAAGAAAAGCAAAAAGATTTGATAGATTAGGATTTGTTAAATGAGTTCCTGAAAGAATAAGGGATGCTGATATTGCTCCCAAAAAGGCAAGTATTATTCCAAACTTTTTGTCAAAAAACTCTCCTATTTTGTAGAGCAGAAAAATGCATAAAACCGATGCGATGCTTAAATAAATCCACGGAGCATAAGGCACTTGAAAAACTATTCTTGCCAAAGCAAGTTGGTAGTAATACCAAGGGCCAAAAGTAAAGGGACCTGCGGAAGAGAATGGCCCAACAAGGGGAAGCTGCAGGTCTCGCGCACCAATGGTCGCAACAGCGGCATCCCTAATCGGTTCATCACTTAAGTTATACCTGAACGGATAGTTATAAAATCTTAAAATAAGTGCTACTACTATAAATAATGATAGACAATACTTCTCCCAGTTTTTCAAAATATGAATTCGCACTTTTTGAATATTCATATTTTTTTCCCTAAATATAGGTAATAAGAAACAGGAAATCTGAGAGCAGACATTAAAGCAAAAACAAATCCTTGCCATCCATCCATAAAACCCTTGTGACGCCCGTATGCTGTAAGCATCCAGTGTGCCGGTTTTGCTAAGACATATCCAACACCTAGAACAAATTGCTGTAAGACATTTTTTCCCTTCATATCATCTTTAATCTGTTGAGCCAAAAGATGGTTATATCTCATCCATTTTTTACGATAAAATGCAAAGTCTTTATAGGGGTAATGCAGCAAAGCCTCCTTTAAGTATCCGACTTTTCCTTCTATCACTGCCTGCTCGTGCACATCTTTTTGAGGCAAATGTCCTCTGCCATTTCGATATAGCCTAACAGTATAGTCAGGATATTGCCCCCCCTTCAACAAAAATCTTCCAAGGAAATAATTTTTCCGGGGCATCCAAAAGCCATTCTCCTCTGGGTCTTTTGAAATAATCTTTTTTATTTCCGAAGAAAGCTCTTCGGAAACTACTTCGTCAGCATCCATTTGTAATATCCAGTCTCCAGTTGCTCGATCAATGGCCTTCTGCTTGTTGATGTGAAAATTTGTAGGATTGGTTGTAACAAGCACCTTTGCACCAAATGCCTTAGCAATTTCAACCGTTTTATCTTTAGATGTTCCATCCACTATCACTATTTCAGAAGCTAAAGATTTGACTGATTCTAAGCATCTTGGAAGATTCTCTTCTTCGTTATATGTCGCCAAAACAACAGAAATTTTTTTCATGTATTAAATTTATCTTATCACGTATTACCTCTCAACTACCTCAATAACCCTATCACCATTGAGATTTTTAATTTCTTTAAGTATATTCCCTTTTTTGTATTCAGTAGGGTCAATCACCATAAGGATCCCATCTACTTTTACTTCTTGTGGATTAGTAAAAGATATATTGTTGATTAGATGATCATAATTAAGCCAACCCGATACAGAGCCTCCATTTTTTTGATATGTGACAGGATCGTATTTTTTATAAAAGAGATAGAACATGTAGCTTGCTGTGAGGTATCCTCGATTTGAGATTATTATTTTTTTCTGTTTGTTTTTTAAAGAATCCAAATACTCAAAAGACTGAATAACTCCATATTGAAATTGGCTAGAATACTTCTGCGGAAAAACATTGAAATACGAAAGATAAAATTGGGAAATACTGATTGTAAAAATCAGGCATACAAAAGATGCTAAGCCCACAATGAATGCTTTGTTTTTCTTTTTATATTGCTTTATAAGTCCAAGACTAGTACCTGATAGAAGAGATAGTACTCCAATTGTTGCAAATGAACGCATAGGCTGAGGTGCACCTGTCGTTAGGGCGCTAGGAAGAATACCTATCACATACCATGCAAAAAGGAACGTAAGCCATTTCCACTTTCTCTTTAAAACAAAAAAAGTGATCCCTCCAATCAGCAAAGGCAGCTCCATCAAATACATAAGTCCAAATCCAGGTATTCGAAACTGCCCATTCTCAGCACTTTTATATAAAAATTCAAAAGTAAAATGGGAAAGAAAAGATTGAATGAAAATTACAATTGGCACTACGTTCCTGTTATATAAAATGATATTTACATAATCACTATTCTTTTTGTACTCAATTAATTTTTGAGCATTTTGATACCCTACTTCGAACGGAATATTAAAAACATTAGTTGCCTTAAATCGAAGCATTGCTTCCGGCTGAAGCGAGACCAATAAAATTGGCGAAATGACAGCAAGACCAACAAGTGATGCTACTAAAAATTTCTTCCAGTTATTCTTTACTAGTTTAAAATAACAGACGAATAAAAGTATGAGAAATAATGGTATAAAAATTTTGCCACTTTGATACGCGTCAAATGAAAGAGCTAGAAATAATGATGACAGAACTAATTGCACCATGCTAACTTGCTTTTTTTTAATCGAATTAAGAAAAAGGCCTAGACCAATGATAAAAAAAGATTGAAAGGCGTTAACTTCGTGACCAAGACGAGAAATATAGATATGCCATGGAGATATAGCCAATAGGAAAACAGGCATCAATGAAAGTGCTTCTGGCTTTGATACGCCAACTTCTTTAAAAATTCTTCGGGACGCAATATAGAAAAACAAAAGCGAAACAGTGGAAAGAATAACTGAAGGCATCCTCACAGCAGCTACAGTTAAATCTAACATCCACACAAATGGTATTACTAAATACACGTATAGTGCTGGCCTATAATCGTCGTATGCTCTTAATAATATTGGCCAACGATTGCCGAATTCATCTTTTCCCGTATGTAAAATCGAATAAGCATTATATCCAATGGTTGCTTCGTCAAGAGATGGATGGGGAGGAATAGAATCAATTCTGTATACTCTCAGGAAAAGTCCAAAGAGAATAATAAAACATAGGAAAAAAATAACTGTTCTTTTATACATTTAATGCTTTAACGTTGTATATAAATAATACAAATACGATTGGGGATCACCCTGAACAAATTCAATTTTTTCACCTTTTGCCATTTTATCTTTAACTATTTTTTTATGCATTGACAAACTTTGTGGCCCTTGATCGATAAAAATGATAGTGTTTATGTAAATATAGTAAATTCCAACAATTCCTAAAAGACAATACACATAGATTTTCTTTGTATTTATCAATCGAAGAATGATGTAAGAAAATATTAAAATCGCAATTGGCCTAGTAATGGCAAAGTAATAATTAGTCAACTCTCCTGAATATGTTGAGAATGCAAACCATGGAACAACAATCCATATGAGTGATAAATAAAGGAACAATACATTTTTTCTCTCAATTTTCCCTTTCAAAAATAAATAGACTGCAATTGGAATAGATGCAAAAGAAACAAAATGAGCATAAGGTATAGTCAAAATCGAATTGAATTCTATAACCGCGTCTTTTATTAACTGAGCAACACGCCTAAGATGAAATCCATGAAACGTACTTCCTAAATATGTAGTTGCAGTAGCTGCCTGCTTCGTCAAAATGTAGTTGAGAATGATTGGAAATACGAAGAAGATAAAAATTGGAACTGATATAAGAAATGGTTTTAACAATTTTTTTGTCCTTGGAAAAAAAGGCAATGCAAGTAAGATTAAAAGTCCATAAAAGACAGAGGTAAAGTGAATATGTAGCGAAAAACCGACAGACGCCGCTAAAAGAATTAAGTATTTTGGCTTATTGTTGAGAATTTGATATAGACTAAAAAGCACAAGAAAAGAAATCGGAACTATAAAATCAACTGGCCACTGGACCCGATCAAGAATCAATATATATGATGAAAAGGTATTAATAAAAATTGCTATAAGTGCAGCCTTTTCTCCAAACATACTTTTGGTCACAAAATATACAACAAAGAATGTGAAGATAGAGACAACCAAGGCTGCTATTGGAGAAGCGATTGGGTCCATTGCTGTTACGAAATAAAATGGGGCAAGAAAGTAATAATAATATGGTCCAATATAAAATCCTGTGTTACCCTTTGCCTGCATTCCTACAAGAGGCAGCTTCCCATCTATTAAAATGTCTTTTGCTGCCCATGCATTATCTACTTGGTCATACCCAAATCCGCTTTTAGTTTCGGGCATGATAAATCTTGTAACAATAAGCACTAAAAAAAGAACACAAAATAATAAAAGGTATAACTTACTTGAAAAATATTTTTTGATTAATTTATTGGCTTTCTTTTTCATAGGATCTTTTTTGGATAATTACACCACTGGGCCTTTTAATAGTACTCACTACTTTACCATCTTTTATCACAGTCTGAAGCCAACCCTCATATGACCATGGCTTGTAAGGGTCAACTTCTATTATAAGATATGTTACTTTCTTCTTTTCATATGGCGGTATGTACCCATACTTTTGTTTTCCTCTCCAATAAAATAGGTAGTCGTATGGATATGTATATACAGGCGGGTTAAATATGAGCACTCCAAAGTCTTTTGACTTAGCATCCTTATATACATAGTCAACCGCATCAAGCTTACCCTTTATTTTTGCGTCTCCTCCGTAGTCAGCTATGTCATAGGTAATCATTTTGAAAAACTTTGGAACAGATAGCAGCACGCTCACTGTTAGCAGTAAAACAAATGGTAGTAATGCGTACTGACGAATTATAGTTTTTAGTTTGATTTTTTGAAGTATAAAAACGAAAAGAATATTGTAAGCAACAACCAGGTGAAATAAATAATATTGATAAACTGTATTTCTGAGCATGAATAACGATAGGAATGTTACTAAAGGCAACAATAGTAAATAAATAATGAATGAATCAACTTTTTTGTTTTTATATAACGAGTACATAAGTGCAATCAAAAATGTAGTCAAAAATAAAAGAGCTGGGATGTTGTCATGAAAAGGGAGCGAATCAACAACATTAAAAAGAAAACTTCCTAAATGGTCAATTTGATAGGTTAGGATATTGGCACTTTCATTTCTTCCAGGTGTTTTTATATATGAAATTACCCCATGAATAGCCATAAAATTATGCTTAATCTCAAAAATGATCATAGGAAGTGCTGCTGTAATAAATCCCGAAAATATTAAAGCGTAGTACTTTACAGATTTCTCTTTAAGAACAAGAATCGAATAAACCAGAAGAGTAATTACTAGAGGCACTGCAATTGCAAATTCGAAATGATAAACAAGAGCTGAGAAAAATGCAGATAAAAATACCCAAATCTTTTTTTCACGAATTCTTACAATACAATAAAATGCAATCAAAGAAAAAAGGGTTGAAGGATACGGACTCCAAATAAACCTTGATTGTGCAATGAGTGGCGGTGAAATTGCCAACAATGAAGTAAGAACTATGGCCCAGTTAGTCGTAAATAATCTTTTCCCAAGAAGAAATGACACTCCCAGAGCACATAGCCCAAAGAAAAACATCAGAACAACACCCCCATATGGATCTCCACGAAAAAGAACATATGGTATGGCCAGCAAATAATAATAAAGAGGTCCATGGAATATACCTTGAAAACCGGCCGAGCCGGCACCCAGTGGCGTGCCTATGAGGCGTAGATCGTGATAATCAACTATATCCCTTGTCATCAAGTACTCTCGTCCGTGATCAAATCCAAATATATAATTACCGTTTAAAATTTCTATTCCACGACTTAATATGCCAATTGTTAGGCATACTGCAAAAAAAGCAACTAAAGCTATTTTTTTAAAGTTCTTCATTTATTTTTCAAATACGGATATTGCTTCCTGCCCGTTTGGATAACGTACTTTATATTTAACCTGGTGTAAGGAAGCTTCCTGTGGTCTGCCGACATATAGCACTCTTCCCGTATAATTTGCGCCTGAAGTAGGCTCAAATGTGTAGTTATCAAAACCCTTATGCCTTTCTTTCCATCCGCCACTTAAAGTGCCACCAAGCTTTTGATACTTGGCAGGATCAATATTTAGATAAAATAAGAAGAACATATATGACTGGTCGAAAGGGATTTCATTTTCAACAACTATTTTGTCGTATTTATTTGCGTTCACAGATACATACTTTATTGCCTGCTTGTATCCATACAACCAGTCTTGAGCAGTAAAGTAATTCATCTGAGAAAAGTACTGATTAAAATAATAAGAAATATTAAGAAGGGCCAATGCGCAGTATAAGCCTGAAATAGCGAGAAATAGATACTTTAACAATCCTTTCTTTCGGGTCTTAACAAAAATAATAATTGCAAAAATTCCTAGTGCAATCATTAATTCATAGGTCCACGCAAAATTTAGAGTTCTTACGGCGTGAGGAACCCCACTTGTAATGGATGCAGGCACAGGCACTAACAAGAAGTATGCAAAAAAAGACATCTTATGTCTCTTGTCAATTTTTAGAAACACTAATGTATATATGCCAACTAACAGTAGCGGGAACTCAAATATATACAAGAGTCCCATGAATGGCGCGTGATGACGAGTTATGTCTCCAGTTATAAATAGCCAGTTGAGGTCAAAGTGAGAAATATAGCCATATCCTACAGCCTTAACATACTCTACCCGTCTGTTATCCAGTATTTTTCCAATAATATTTCCTTCCGCTTCATCTCTTAATAATTTTTCGGATGACCTTTTGACAATTGATTGCTCTGCAAAAATACTTACACCCTTTGCTCTCATAAGAGCATTGTTGTTAGATAAAATGTACACACCAAGAGGAAGAGCAACAAGTACTGCTGTGACAATTGAAAGTGCAAGAATTTTCTTGTTGTCGATCACTTTCTTTATGAAAATTATCGACAAAACTATTACAAGAAGCGGAGAAAAAACTCTCTCGCTCTGGTACATGTGGAGATTTAATGCTGCAAGCCCAAATGCAAAAGGAAGATATGCGGGCTTTTTAAGACCTTTGAGAAAAAACAAAAAAACAGCAATATTAATAGTAAGTCCAACGTTAGATTCAAAAGCAATTCGAGAGAACTGGATATGCCATGGAGAAATACTTAACAACAGTGAAACTAAAAGCGCGACGTACTCTGATTTTATTTCAACTTCCCCTATAGAAATCTTTTTAGTACCAAGCAGCAAACGTGCTAAAAAGTAAACGAGCGCAACAGCGATGACTCCTGCAATTGATGAAGGAAGCCTTACGGCTTGCTCAGTCAAACCTAAAATTGCGACAAATGGAATATCAAGATATGCATAAAGAGCTGGCTTGTAATCATCGTAAGATCTTAAAACTACCGGTAGAAATGCGCCGTATTCGTCCCTACCTGTTGTGAGAATCGATTTTGCGTTGTATCCAAGAGCAACTTCATCCCAATTGAGACTAAGTGGCGTTATTCCTAAATCATATGTCCTTAGAAATCCAGCAAAAACTAAAATCGCAAAAAGTATAATTAATGGTTTTTGGAAAATTCTCATATTGTATACGCAACTAATATAGTTCTGCCATTGAGCAATTTAAATTCCTTAAGTCTCCTACTCCCATTAGGCAGCTCGTCAGGATGCACGATATATAAAGCATTTTTCTTTTTAGCCTGTTGAGGTTTTTCTGAAAAATATATTTTGTCAAAACTTCGTACATGCACAAATCCTAAAGGTTCTCTGTATATATCTGCGCTTAGTCTAAATTTTTCAGGATTGTATTTTAAATAGAAAAGATAATAAATATACGGCCTTCCTAAAGCTTCTGTCATATAAATCTCGTCGTATGTATTAAAGTTATTCTGAACATACGAAATTGCCTCTTTGTACCCATACTGCCATTCCCCAGAATATTCTTTAGGATATTGGAAGAAAAGATTATGTCCAAAATAAATCACAGAAAACAAAATTACTATTGAAAGGGCAATTTTGGAGAATATTTGGACTTTACCTCTAAGCATTCCTATCGCAACACAGGCTCCGATTGCGCTAACTATTTGGAAGAAAGGTACCGCACTCTCTGTACGTAATGCATGAGGCGTTTCACGAGCAAATCCTGCAGGAATGAGAGCTACACCAATCATAAAAGGAACTACCCACCAATGCTTAGTTCTTTTCCGAAACAGAACTAAAAAACCAATAATAAGAAATGGCAGCTCCCATAAATACATCTGGCCAACATCCTGTACCGAAAATTTAGGATTCCCATCACCAGTAACAAAGAGGTATTTTGGTGTTAAGTTGTCGAAATAATGTTTGAGGTACTCTACTCCATATGCAAATCTTCTGTTATGAATTATTTTCGAATAAGCGGAATTATTATCATTAGCCACTTCTTGATTTGTCCTGTTAATAACTGAAATATCAGAAAATATATTAACTTCGGCAAATCGTAATTTAGCTTGAGGTGATTGAAGGAATATAAATAAGGGAAGA
Source organism: uncultured Gammaproteobacteria bacterium (assembly GCA_964511305.1). Taxonomy (GTDB): domain Bacteria; phylum Patescibacteriota; class Microgenomatia; order Levybacterales; family GWA1-39-11; genus JAUSNA01. The sequence goes on from CAZEEU010000001.1 coordinate 159,414, forward strand.
AACAAAGTAACGCCAATTACAGCAGCAGTTATTGTTACAGTTAAATTTTTAAGCAAGAATTTGAAATGAACTATTAAAAGTACGGCAATAATTATGGGGACCGTTACTCTTGCCGAATTAAACGTATACATTGAAGCAACAAACGAAAGGACTGATAGAGGTAAATACCATTTTTTTTCATTAATGCTTTTGAAAAAGAACAGAAGACCCAGAACAATAAGCATTGTCGAAACATTTGCCTCAAAAGCGGCTCTTGAAAGCATAATGTGCCACGGAGAAATTGCAACAATAAAAGAAGCAACTAATGCTTCTTTCTGTCTATCTTTTCCGAATAACTGAATGACAAGCAAGTATGTTAGAAAAACAGTTATAACCCCAGCTACAGCTGACGGCAACCTCACAGCCAATTCAGTCATACCAAGAATTTTTACTGGCAATATATCCAGATAAGCATATAGTGGAGGCTTAAAGTCACCGAATGATTCCAGATATAAAATAGGCAAAAAAACTCCAAATTCATCCTTACCATCAAGACCAAGTGAATACGCATTATATCCCCATGCAACCTCGTCCCACGTCAAAGAAGGTGGATTTACTGAAAGATGAAACAGCCTAAAGAAGGTAGCTACCAATAATATTCCTAGAAGAATTAATACGACCTTATTTTTCATATATTTTGTCATTGGACTCGTCTTTTAATATAGTATCAATTTTTTGATGATTGGCCTTAAGCACATTCACTTCTTTATTCTTATATATGGTATCTAAAAATATTGCAGAATTTGTAGCAAAAAGACTAGTTTTAGGACCAAGAACGATATAGGAAATATTATTTGTTTTGATTGCACGGGCAACATCCGAAAGTCCGCCGTCCATAATTATTGTTTGTACCGAAATAGGCTTAGTCACTTTCACATTATGACTTTCAAGAATTTGAATTCCCGATAAAAACATTGGCTGATTTGAAAAATATGCGATATATGGACTCGATTTATCCAAAGCAAAATATGTATGGTCAACAACAACCAATCCCTTAGGCTGCGCTGAAAGAAATGAAAATGCGTTCAGCTGGTTATTGCTTAATGTCAGCATTTGATGAGTTGTTAATCTTCTTACATTTTGTTTAGTTTCAAAAAACACTCTAGGAATTGTCAGTCCAATAATAACAACAGCTATAAGAAAACCTACTTTCTTAAATGACGTGAGCCAGAAAACCGTTGCGGCAGTATAAATACTTCCAAAAACAAAAACATTCACAAGAAAGTTAAAAGTATTTGAACCCCCAGAAGTCTGCTGAAAAAAGAAGCCAACAATAAGACTTGGGATAATGCCAGCAATAAGAAAGATGTGCAATTCAACAGGAAATAAATTCAAACTTTTTCTTGATTGTATAAGCCCAAGTAATTTAGTACCAAATAACGCAAACACGGTAATTCCGACATAGAGTACTTCAAATGCAAATGCCTTTAGTGGTTTGGAGTCTTCAGCAAATATCCGTCTTGCCAACTCTAACCTTTCAAGTTGTAAATATGGTTGCACTATAAAATTTTCAAAAAACCAAAATGATGTGAAATACAAACCACCCGCACCACGATTTACCGGAAGGTAAATGATGGCAACGACTGCTGCGCAAATACAAACAAGTAACAGATTAAAATATTGCCTCTTAATAATCCACCAGATGCTTAGCGCGCCAAGGCCTGCTATTGCAAATATCCCAACGTACACTTTAAAACCTATTAGGGTTCCAAAAACCACTCCCAAAATTAAGGTTGTTGCTATATTCCGCTTATTTGAAAGCCAATGACTCAACAATATTAGACCACCAAATAATTGCACGGTTGCGAATGCACGGGGAGGATTACTAAGAAATTTTGCTCCATCCTCTAAAGAACTCATGCTGAAGAAGTTAGTTCCCTTCTGAAGAAATATCATAAGCATCCATATAAAATCTCCACCAAAATAAACAAATATTAGCAACCAGAATGCATATCGTATTTTTTTTGTATAACTTAAGCTAAATACTAATACAACAAGTCCTAAAAGAGCCGGAAGATAGACTGCAGATACTTGGTACTGCAAAATATTGACCGGAATCATAAAAACCCGACTTAGGTCGGCAATAAATACATTCGATAAATAATGATAATTTTTAACTATGACTCCTGAAAGACCTGGTTCATAGGGAGGAATATTTTTGATAATTTCATGGCTTAAGGAGAGAAAATACAAATTGTCGCTTGCATCTATGCAACAGAATGAAATACCCTGAGTCTCTTTTACACCCATGAATATTCCAAATGACATTTGCATCAATATTCCAAGAATAATAATGCCAACGATAGGAAATAACGATTTTGGGATACCCAAATGAATCTTTATATTTCGGAATTTGACAATCCAAATTGCCAGTGCTCCTATTATATAAAGGTGTGATACAAACCTTATGTTAAGAAATCCTATTATAAAGCCGAGTAATACCCACGAAGCGGTACCTATGACAAAAGAAGACACTATAGAACTAAGTGGAGACAGGGAGAGCTTGGAGGAGCGCAACATAACTGCTCCCGGAATAAAAATTGCCAAAAAGATAGCTAAAAAAGAATAGGAAAAGTAAAAAATAAATTCAACGGAGAGTAAATTGTACATTGCTATTTACCTTCACTTTCATCTGGCCAAAAGTAAGCTGTTAAAAATACCATAGTAAGATACCCTACGTGACTATTATTAAAATATCGAGACATATACCAATATACAAATACCAAAAGGCCATAGGAAAGAATTAAGATTTTTACTTTAGGATACTTACGTAAAAAGCCCAGCAAAATCACCAACACAGGAACCACAAAAAGCACTTGCCACAGAACGAATGGATAAGAGGAATTCAAGTCTTTAATAAAACCTAATTGATGAAGTAGCATTCCCAAACCATAACCGGATATTGGATAGCTATGTGCAGTATTTCCTGATAGGTAAAAAACAGTACTATCAAGAAAAGCACCCGGATTCCATAGAAAAAAGGGAATAACTAGGATGGCAAATGTTACAAAAAAAGAACTTAAACGAATCGTTGTACGACGAAGATTATCAGATACAAAATATATATAAGCAACATACAGCGGTATGAAAGGCCATATAGACTGCTTAACTGCAAAAGCAAGTGCTAGAAGAATTCCCGAAATGAGGTACTTCTTACGTGATAATAGGATCATTGACAGAAAAAAGAATGCAAACATAAAAACGTCACTTCTGCCCTCTAAGGTATAAGCAAACATCGCAGGATTAAGCGCTAAAATACCTGTAAAAATAAGTTTTTGCTCTTTATCTTTTATGAAGTAAAAGGCACTAATACAAAGAGAAAGGTACAAAAAGAATAATGGAATACGACCATCAAAATACCCAATTGTATGATTTGAAATGTAATAAAACGGAAGTGAAAAGAGCAAATAAAATGGCATCATCACAAAATGGTACAGGGCTGGGTTAACTGCGGTATCACTATAGTGCCACTGCGCCATAAACGTGTTGTGATATGTAGCTGCCCAAGGATTGATACCATCTAGGAAAAACCTTATTGCAGCCTCGAGTTGTAAGATAATATCGTGGATCTGAAAAAGAGGTGCAACTTTGTGACGCACCATAATTGCTGAGATAAATGTACCCCCTACAACGAGTGCAAGAAGAGTCCAAAAAACAATGTATTTAAAAAAGTAATACCTTTTTTCAGGCATCGGGACTATATCAAGTAAAAAATTGATAAATATTCCTGCAAATATCAAACCGAACTGGATGTAATTTGTGTCACCAGGAAAAATCTGATATGTCATTATCACGGGGATAAGAAGTGCCGCCAATATTACGCTGGACAAAGAAAGGCGCTGGTTTTTCATGAAGTAAATCGGTATTTAATAAGTGTCCACAGTGCTATTGTTCCATCATGTACAGGGCGAATCTTTTTACCCTCGTCGTATCCTCTTGGATTTGTTGTAATATCAAGTTCTAAAATGTGTATTCCTTTTTTTAGGATCTTCGCTGTAATTTCTGGCTCAAAGTCAAACGACCTTGATTTTAACTTAATCCCATCCAAAGCTGATTTTAAGAATAGTTTATATCCTGTTTCCATATCAGTAATGCTTTCACCATATAGAACTGAAGTGGCCATACTTAAGAATTTGTTCCCTATGTAATGAAATGGTAGAGGTGTCCTTCCTTTTCCGAATAAAACAACGTCTTGTCTAAGCCTTGTACCATAGACAACCTTTTCTTTACCATCAAGTATTGGCTTAAGAAGCATTGGAATTTCAGTCGGATCATATTCAAGATCAGCGTCTTGAATAAGAAGAACAGATCCTTTAGCATTTTCAAAACCTGTAATAACAGCAGCGCCTTTCCCTTGATTTACTTTGTGCTGGATGAATTTGATATTGGTTATTTTCTTCTTTTTCTCAGTAATCACCTGTGCAGATTTGTCTTTAGAACCATCATCTACCACGACAATTTCTATTTCTAGTTGCGGAATATTAAGCTTGTTCAGCTTATCAAGAACAATGCCAATTGTCTTCTCTTCGTTATATACAGGAATGACAATGGAAAGGAGTTTTATTGATGAATTCATGCGATGTGATGTAAGAGCTCAACATCAGAACGTTGATATAATTTCTGCTGTATCTTACGTCTTTTCATTATAGCAGGTAACTTAATCAGGGCAAGGAATAATCCTTTCAAAAAAGCTCTATCTCCACCCTTTATAGCCCGTAATATATGCAGTGGGAGTCTAATAATATGGCTTACTATTAGACTTGAGGAAGTGATATTTTTCCATGTAAATATGAATTGATTTCTATATGCTGCCGTTGTTATTCTCTCCTTTTTAAAGCCTGTAAGTATTGCACCCTCACCGTGATAGTGCTCAACAACTGACTCCTTATCAAAACAAATTCTATAACCAGATTTAACAGCTCTATATGAAAGGTCTATATCTTCCCAATAAAATGGGTTAAATAGTATATCCATACCTCCAATTTTTACAAAAAGTTCTCTCCTTAAGATACAACTACCGCCGGATATCCAAAAGGTATCGGGACTCTCCTCATCGCCCTTACTATGAACAATCATCCCACCTCTCCAGGAACCTATCCCACGGCCACGCTTTACCACCCTCTCCCCTTCATGACTCTCATCCATACACCCTATACCAAAATATAAAGGGTCTGATTTCATCTTGTTCAAAAGACTCTCAAGAAAGTCCCGCTTAGGAACCACATCACTATTGAGAAGGACCACAAATTCTGCATGTGAATGTGATACTCCCGTGTTAATTGCAGATGAAAAACCTTTGTTGTGCGCATGCTCAACAAGCATTATTTTTTTGCTTTTGAGGGAGCTTACAATTTCTCTGAGCTTTTTCTTATCTTCAAGGGTAGAACCATCATCTATTACTATAATTTTGCCTGTATAGTTCTCGTGCGCCAATAATACTTTTGGTAAGTTCTTTGCAAAGAGATGGGCTCCGTTATAGTTAGGTATTACAATATCAACCATTTTAAAAAAGACTGTCCTTAAATAGTACAGTATGATTCCCGGCTTGAATATATACGCCCCGAAAAGCATGATTTGTCTTATAAATTTTTGTCAAATTACCGTCAATATACATTTTCCATGTAGGATAAAACGCGTCAGATAGAACTAAAAATCCAGCTCCTTTATTATAGGTATTAATCTCCACACTATTTTCAGAGTACTTTGTTATTATGGCGTCTCCAACGCTAAGATCTGCTTTATCTTCAAGACCTTCAACAACAGCAGAGGATTTAAGATCACTTGAAAATATCTGCTTGATAGATTCATTAGCCCTAACAGTATTTTTAACAAAATAAGCTCGTGGATATGCATTAAGGTTTTTATATATCTTAGTCTCGCCTTCTTCAAAAACCTTTACAAGCTTAGGTGAATCAATTGGATCAATGGATAGAACAAAAGTCACGTTCATAAAGTCAAACATTTGAGAATTGTAATTATGTGGGGTAATTATTCTATTAAATCCAAATGGCGGTGAGCTATTAGGTTTGTCTCTTTCCATTGAGGCAATATACTCAGCATAAGAATTAAGATATAAAGGATCATACCCCTCGATAGATTGGATTTTGTAATGCGTCAAAAAATTTGGAGCAAGTATTCTGTGATCCATCACAGCAACCCTAAATATTCCTTGCTGCGATTGTAAAAAATTTAACGATTTTGTTGTTGGATATAAATATTGAGCTTGAGAAAATGGAGTAAATTTTTGAGCAAACCTTAACATATCAAATGATGTTAAAAGAAAGAGCACGCAAATTATAGAAAATCTTACTTTTTTGCTTTTTGTCAAAAAATTTATACTAATAATAATTGCACTGACCAAAAACAGACCAAATGGCAACATAAGATTTCTTAATGCAACCTTCGCCTGTTCTACGTGTCCAAGGAAAAATGAATTAGGAAAAATTACAAAATAAAATAACACGATAAAGCAAAGACCTACAAGCAGTATGGGAATAGAAGCCCTTTTTATTTGTAATCGCTCCGTTGTGATGTTGTTAAGCCCATACGCAGACAGCACCGCTAATCCAAAACATGCTAGAAATATCAGTCGTGTGGGTTGTGCACTAGAAAGGAATGGGATTGACGCAATAAAAGGCAATGCGGAAACCCCGGTCGGAAGACTGAATACCAAACTAAGCAGAATTACTAACCCCATGAAAATGGTAGTTTTATTCTTTTTTGTGAATGCAAAAAATGCTAAAAGAAGAGGAATAATTCCAATATACCCAACGAATTCTGCATAGTTAAAAACACCTACATAATTAAGGGTTGCAGGATTACCGAAATAGTCGGGAGCTATAAATTGAGCCAAATTTCTCCATGGAATGAACCATCCTTCAATTTCATAAAATTGACGATCCGTCGCTCGAGCTGAATTTACAACAAACAATAACGCCGGATACCACTGAATAAAAGTTACAATCCCAAAACCAAGGCAAATAAGAAGATACACCAACAAGGTCTTTACGTCCCTTCTCCATTTCAGAATAAAATAAGCGCATGCTACAAGAAATACATATAAAAAAGATTGAGTATGTCCAGCAAGAAATGAGCTTGAGAAAGCCACAGTTATTACAAAGGCCCACATGTTCCTATTTTTGCGTGATGTAAGATGGTCTATGCCTAAGAGAATAAGAGGCAGCCACAAAGCCGTATGCACTACGTTCCCCCATGTCAGCCAACTAACACAAAAGCCACAAAAGGAAAAAGCTAAAGAACCAAGCGCACAGGATGGCGAATTTAACTTTAAGTTCTTAAGGTATAAATACATAAAAAGACAAGCAAGTACTGTCTGAAGAACAATAAATACACCCCACGAAATAGATATTGGGAAAATAAAGAACAATATATTAAGTGGGTAAAATGCTGAAGACTGTATATTGCCAACCAATGGCTTTCCTGTCATTTCATATGGGTTCCATGATGGAAGCTCTCCTTTTTTAAGAATATTTACAGATAGTTCCTTCCATACATAAGTTTGTCTAACAGGGTCTGTTATAAGAAAGTTTTTAAAAGGAATACCTCGGGGATAATCACTGCTATAAAAATCTCTGAAGGGGTGATATAAACCAACTAATGAATCGGTAGGAATAGGTGCCCTGTTAAAAATTAAAAACGGAGAATAAAAAACAATAATAATAGCAGCTAGCAAAATGGGGAAGATTATTTTCTTTACTCTTACAAGAGTATCCTTAGTTACCATATAAGATGACTTAGCTCTTCGCAAAAACGTTCTTTGGTAAATCTTTTTGAAGAATCTATAGCATTTTGTTGAATTTTTACAAACAAATCGTGGTCAACGGCCACCTTATGGGTAGCTTTTATTAACTCTTCTTGAGTAGACCACAAAAATCCATTCTCATTATCCTTTACGATCTCCGGTTGCCCACCTGCATTTATTACGACGGGGACTTGCCCATATGACATTGCCTCAACAGTAGATATGCCAAAGTGTTCCGCCCTCTCTGGATATTTTGATAAATCTTCGCCAAAACCTGATGCATGCCAATAAATAGTGGCTTTTTTATATAGATCAACAATCTGCTTGTGATCTGCATTTCTGAAAAGTGTAATGTAGGAGCTTTTAATATCGGACTCAAATTTCTTATATGAATCGAGGTCCTCATCCTGAACGCTTGTAACAATTGCCATTTTCCAACCTTTTAAGCGCTTTTTTTGAAAAAGCTTAAATGACTCCACAAGCATTGCTAGCTTTTTAAAGTCAGTACCATTCGGAAGGATGCTAAATCTTCCTACTGTCAGAATAAGCTTTTCTTTATCGCCTAACTTTTCTCTATTTGTTGAAGCAGGTGGATATAGAACAAAACTACTTGCATTGAACTTCTTGTCAATAAAGCGCTTGGTAAAGTGAGAATTGCATATTATTTTTGAAATTCGCGATTTCCTAAATAAGAAAACAAAACTATTGGTATTTAACCATTCGACCGGGAATTGAAAATGGATAAGTAACTTGCAGGCGACAATAGGAATACTACCGTCAGAAAGGTATAGTATGCGATCATATTTGAAGGTAGAAATAAAACGTTTTAAAAATGAGTTTTGCTTTGCAAAGATATTTGGAACAACTGTGACTTTTGAAAGATCCAAATCAAACTTTTTAGAAGCCATCTCCAAAATGCCAGGGTCATCCCAAAATATTGAGACTTTATGCTCAGATGAAAGACATGAAGCAGCAGTAAAAATATACTTCTCACCACCAGTTAATGTTTTTAAATATGGTGAATAAATTCCTATATTCATATTGCGAGAATTAAGTATCAAGAAGTAAGTATAAAGAGCTTAATACTTTATTCTTATTGCTTAATTCTTCATATATTCTATCAACATTGCGCAAGAAAAGCTCATGTGCTAGAGTTGATATATGAAAAATCCTGATCCACTTAGTTTTGCTCTTATCATTCTTATTTCGGTTATACAGTTAACGATTAAAGGTTTTGCATTATGGAGAGCTTCGCAAGGCAAGCAAAGGAACTGGTTCCTTGTTCTTTTCGTACTTCTTCCAATCAACGAGTTTGGGATTGTAGAGATACTGTTCCTCTTTAAATTTGCCAAGAAAAAACTCACGCTTGCTGAAATCCAATCCTGGTTGAAGTTTGGAAAAAACTAAACCTTCCTCTGTTGAAGCTCCCAAAGCTTTGCGTAAGTAATAAATATCGAAAATGCTTGGTACATACCCTCTATTAATCCGTATACGCCATTTTTGTATCCTTTGTTTTTTACATAAGAATTGATAAATTCTGTTCCCATGACTCTTAAAAAGCGCCATGGAGCAAGTTGTGGGTGCTTTGATTCAAGACGTAGCTTTGCTTCAAAAAGAGACCATTCGTTTGTTTTTCTTACCATTTGAGATAAATTTCTGTGCGTAAAGTGTTGTATAGGAGACTCAATTTGATCCATGGTCCCTTTAACTTTAGGTGTTTCATGAACAACACCTGACCACTCTATAAATTTTTTCCTATAAAATAACCGCTGAACGCGATCTCTAAAATTCCAATCTTTTCCATAGTAAAAAGTTTTTCGGTGAATAAAGTAGCCAGCTATTTCACTCGTTGGATCATATTGCTTAATTTTTAGAAGTGCTTCTTTTTTAAAAGCATCAGTTAGCCTTTCGTCTGAATCTAAAAAAAGTACCCATTCCGATGTGGCATGATACATCCCAAAATTCCTTTGATCTGAAAAGTCCTTAAATGCATGCCTAACACTCTTAACTTTGTATGAGGTGCATATTTTTTCTGTATCGTGACTATTGCTGCCATCAATCACAATTACCTCCCCAAATCCACGACAAGAGGCTATGGCATCTGGCAGAACATCTTCATCATTTCTTGAAATTACTACAACTGTTATATTATTCATTTTTTAAAAGCTCTTATTACCTCAATAATTATTATACCCAATATTCCAACCATAAAAAGATAGGTGCCAATAATAAAACTCTCTGGCATATAAGAGAAAACGATTGTACTGTCCCCTTTGGGTACTACAACTCCTCTGAAAGAATAGTCTGTTCTAAATATCTTTGAAACCCTACCATTTATTGTCGCTTTCCAGCCTGGATAGTAATTGTCAGTTAGAACTAAAAAGCTTTTTCCAGATGAATTAACATTAATTTCAATCCTGTTTGGTTCGTACTTCTTAATTTTTGTAGTTGTCTTTGCATTGAGATCAAGTTGCTCGATCTCCTCCTCAACGAAAGCATTATTTTTTGTATCAACAGAAAATAAAGCATCTAACATTTTCTTTTTATCTTGCATGACCATTACATTATTTACAGTAAAAGCTTTGTTCTGGGCATTATTATTTTTGTAGGCTCTATAAGAGCTATCTTCATATACTTTTGTGAACTGAGGTAGTGGATACTTGTCGAAGGGAAATGCCCAAGGAAAAGTGCCATCCGATATTTTATGAACGATTGTTTTAACACCAAGAAGAGATATCGCACGTGGTGTGAGATCCGAAGATAATGGGAAATTTACAACAGATCTTTCCGGAAACTGTAACTTTCCACTTGAAACATACCCTACGAATTCCCCGTATCTTCCGATGTATAAGGGGTCGTACCCTCGCGGTATTGGTACCCGGTAGTATACAGAATCTTCTCCCCCCGATAAACCAATTGCTCTATCGTAGTGATTAAGAGAGTTATAGAACTTTGTAATTGGTACCGATACATACACAAGCTTTGGGTCATTAAATGACTGCCACTTTGAAGAAAACCTAAGCATTTCAAATATTGATATAAGAAGAACACCAATTATTAAAGCCGTGTATATTCTTTTTTTGTTCATCACATAACCCAACACTAATAGTGTTATTGCAACTAATGAAAAACCTACTGGCAGGATCATGTTCTTTTTAGCAATAAGTGCTTTGTCTTGTGACATTAATCCAATAAATGGAACAACAGAAACAATTAATATGCAGCCAATCAAAATGCACAAAGGTAAAAATACTTTTTTGTTTTTCTTAACAATCAGCTTATTAATTGCATCAAAACCAAAGCCGCTCAACATAGCAACGGAAAAACTGAAAAGAACTATAATCCTGCTTGCTGCACTTGTCGAGAGAACTGGTACCTTCAGATTTACCAACAAAGTCAAAAGAGGCGTATCATACGCAAGAAGTAGCGAAAGAAATAAAAGTATAACAAAAAATATCACATGCTTATTCCTAATAACAAATGCTGAACTAATTGCAAAAAGTAATGTTATTGCTCCTGCATACCCATTCCATTCAGCATAATGCCCGAACCAATCATTGCGAGTTACTGGATTTCCATAGTAATCAGGCGCTATAAGGGTTGGTAAATATGCCCATGGAATTGCCTCAAACTTCTGAAAAAGCCCACTTCGCACACTTTGCGTGTAAAATTCTATTGAGGGCAAGACCTGTGGAGCGCAGAGTAATATCCCGAAAAAAACATATTGAAATAAATAAAGGTATCTCCTCTTTTCTTTTTGAAACAACGATCCAAACAGTAAATACATGGATAATCCCAATAAGAAGTATAAGCTTGTCTGAAAATGACCACTGAAAAAAGACAGGGGGATGCACAAAGACATAATCGCAGCATATCTGTGCTTTTGAGAGGCCACATATTTTTCAATGGCAAAAAGACTTAGAGGTAACGGGAGTATGGCGTAAGCAAGAGTCGCATAACCCATCCATGTAACAATAAATCCACAGAACATGAATGCAACAGCTGCCTGAAGACTACCCTTTTCAGATATTTTTAGGGTTCTTGAGAAAATATATGCAAATAGTCCAGCAAGAAGTGGCTGTAACACAACAAGAATTCCCCACGCAGTAATAAATTTAACAGGAAGAAAGAAGAAAATATTATAAAAAGAAAGAACAGCAGACTGGTAATTAGCTAAATGAGGTGTTCCGGAAAAACTAAATGGATTCCAAAATGGTATCGATCCGTGCTTTAACTCTTCTATTGCAAAATATCTCCATGGATAAATTTGCCCAATAATATCAGGTTGTGCGTTGTTCTTTACTGGACCTGCCATGCCTTCGTATTGAGTCCATGGCTGAAAAAAATTGACTTGATAGTCAGATGGATATGGTGTCTTACCGAAAAGAAGGAAAGGGGATGCAAAGATTCCCCAAATAAGCAAAATGAAAAGAAAATACTTTAGCCGTATTATGTTTTTTAAATAATCCATTTTTTTAGAAAAAGTCTATTTTTTAATTCTTGAACTATATTTTTTATAGATAAGAGAACTGACAATTCCTGTTAGAAATATAAAAGCTACTAGTGAAAGAGCGTTTGAAAGCATCCTCAATTTTGTATCAGTAAAAACTATTGAAATCTTATGAACCCCCGGATTCAATTGATAGGTTATAAGCCCTCTATTTGCAGGGTCTTGAAATTCAATATCAAGCTTCTTTCCATTGTCAAATACTGACCACCCAGGAAAGTACAATGTGTTTTCCCGAATTCTACCCCCTGAGGTAGTGGTAATTAAATATTCATGATTTATCGATGTTCTTTTTATTTCTTGTATACTGCCAGTCCCCTCGATAACTTCGGCATTGGCCTTGGCCTCCCTCTCCATAAATCTAACGGACCAAATTGGGGAACTTTCTCCAGTGTCGGTCGTACCGTGGTAAATATTTTCGTAGAATGAATCCGGAATTACTTTGTATTCTTTTGCCTTCCAATAAGAGAACGTTGGCAAGATAGCAAATAGCATGAGGCATACAATAACCAACGTTCGCATTTTTCCCTTTTTAACAAAAAGCAAAGTGGAAGGGGTTATAACAGCACAAAGAAAAACCGATAAGCTTAAAAATCGCCAGGGGAACTGAAATTTCTTAAAAGTGGTAATTACGTCATATAAAAAGTTTGAATACGATAAAGTTAAAAATAATGATGCTGCCAACATAATAAGCAGACCCATAAAAAATGCCCGATATTCTTTTGACTTACTTCTTATAAATAACAATGGTACCAAAAGGATCCCAAGAACATTTACTAAGCCTATTTGTGTTGTAAATTGCCCTGTAATTCCATAGCTCCATGGTCCATACAGCAAAGACAACGGGCTAGTGATGAATCGAGTTTTATATTCATCCCCAGTTACGATATCTCTAAGGGTGAATTTGCCCTCTAAAAATGCAGGAATTACAAAAAAAGAAGAAAGTAAAAATCCTATTAAAAATGCTGAGAAGATAGGTATAAGCCTCTTGTACTTTTGCTTACTTACGGCTAGAAAAAGTACGTACAATAAAAATACAGGACAGAACATTAAGCTAATCGCATTATGAGCTAGCAACAATAAACCAAATGCGCCACTTACACCCACAAGAGACCCACTTAGATATCTTTTATCAGAAAAGTATCTATGAATAAAAAACATTATCAAGGGAGGAAAGATAAATGCCATATGTTCTCCAATAGCACCTCTCACATAAAGGTCTATGAATCTATATGGCGCATACATGTATATTACGGAACTTATCAATGCATATTCCTCTCCAAACTGCTCCTTTACCCATAGATACATCGTTAAACCGCTTGCTACAAAGCCTAATGCAAAAATTATTTTCAACGAATCTACAAAAGAAAAACCAATTAGATGAAAAACGGAAGCAAAATAAGAAGAAAAAGGGTACAAAAACATGAGTACCGGGTGTCCATAACCCCAATTTAAATTTGCTCCCCAACGGGGGAACCATACTCCATCTGTAAGTCCCAGATAGAAATTAGCAATACGAGCCACATGATCAGTACCATCATGCGTAATAGGTAAACCCGGGGTTAATAGGTTAAATAAAGGTAGTAGACCCAATAAAATAATAAGAAGCAAGGATTTATTTTTCATTCTTGATATATTATTTCCCAGGCATATAACTTCCCTTTCCAAGTCTTCGAATAAGAAAATCCTTAACTGCTATTTTTTGCCATGGGCGTCCGGTCAGCAAAATCCTGCCAGCCTCTTTTAGCAGCAACGCTTTTACTTTTGGACTGGCATATTTCATTCCAAAAATTAATTTGTTTCGAGTTAGATAGTAATCGTGAAGCGTAGAACCTGAGCCTGAAGATCCTGCGTTATTGTGCCATACAATACCCTTTGGGGCGTATATAAGATCGTAACCTTTTCTTATTAATTTCGTACTTAAATCTGCATCTTCATAGTATAAGAAGTAACGTTTATCAAATAACCCTACCTCATTAATGATATTTCTCTTCAAGAGTAAGCATGCTCCGGTCGCAAATGTAATTTTGCTTTTTTTGTCAAATTGACCCGCATCAACATCGTCTAATCCTATATGCGTTGAAACAACATTTCCCCAATCAATTTTTCCTCCTGCATACCATATAACCTTTCCGAGTTCTGTTTGCTTATAACGGTCTTTGTGATATTCTCTTCCTTTCGTAAAATAAATTTTTGGAACGACCCCGGCGATATTGTCAGGTATAATTTCATCAACCAAAACTTGGATGCAACTCATCTCTAACAAACTATCGTTATTCAGTAACAGAAAAAGGTCGCTGCCATCATTTCGAGTCCTCTCGTAAATCAAGTTATGTCCGCCTGTAAAACCTAGGTTTGTCTCGATTCGTTCGACAACAAGACCAATTTTTTTATATTTAGAAACATTTATATCAAGCCTCTCCTTTGAACCGTTATCAAGGACATAAACACTCATTTCAAAACCATCAATTTTTGATTTAAGAAGCGTTTCAAGGCAATCAACCGTGTCTTGAGAGCTATTATAGTGAAGAATCGAAACGGTAACTTTATGCATTACGGTAGTACCTTTCGTTGGATTTTGTATATGTTTTTCTTCAATGAATTTTTTTCTTCTGTTATTTTTTTATCATACTTCCAATACCTAAATTCCCTTCCGATCATCTTTTGGCCCTCTATTAAAATTTTATGAGTATTCTTATCCTCAGGATAATTGTTAGCCTCCCAAAGCCTTAGAAAAACTACAAAATGATAAAATGCCTGAAGTAAAGACAAGATAAGACCATGCATCCCATCTCGGTAACCCTGTTTTGCAAAATATCGAGTTATAAATTCAGAAAGCGGCATCTTAACAGCATCAATTGATTTATATGCATATCCATTTGAAAGCAAGTTCTCTGCTTCAGAAACGGTATAAGTCTTGACCATTTTGTTCAAAAATTGTGAGATATTCTCGTAATTTAGATGAAGCATTGGATTTTCAAGCTGTGCCGTAGCCCCTTCTACTCGTAAAAATTCATGAACATGCTTTTCTTCAAATTTTCCTTTATCTTTCTTAAAAAGTCGAAGCTGTGGATCTGGATACCACCCAGTGTGCTCAATCCATTTTCCAAATATAATATTTTTTCTTGGTATGAAATATCCATTGACTGTTGACTCATTATCTAAGTGCTCAATTTCTTGTGAAAGCTCATGAGTAACCCTCTCGTCAGCATCCAAACAAAGTATCCAGCTGTTTGTGGCTTTTGTAAAACCATAATTTTTATTTACATTAAGCATTGGATTATTTGCTCGAGTAAATACAATCGCACCATTCTTTTTTGCAATTGATGCTGTATCATCGGCAGACGTGTTATCAACAACAATTATCTCTGCGGCAATTTTTTTGACAGAGCTGATACATTCCTCTATTTTTTTCTCTTCATTAAAGGCTGAAATAACAACAGAAACTTTCATAATATTAGTGTATCAAAAATAGCTTTCTCTATAATAACAATCCCATGCTCATTTTTTGGCTCTTATTGCTTTTACCACAAATACAAGAGTCTTAGTCAATTCTTCTCTTGCCATAAAGAACATTGCCCCGGCATACACTCCCAAAGAC
Source organism: uncultured Gammaproteobacteria bacterium (assembly GCA_964511305.1). Lineage (GTDB taxonomy): Bacteria > Patescibacteriota > Microgenomatia > Levybacterales > GWA1-39-11 > JAUSNA01. Next base: position 175,323 of record CAZEEU010000001.1, read on the forward strand.
AGAATTCCAAAAATAACCATCATAAGAAAAGACGTAACAAAGACACTTGTGACATATGAAAATCCAAACATAAGAATGGCGGCTAAAAATTGCTTATAGGTTGTTGATATAGCTGAAAATTCAACATAACGTCTTGCAACAAAAAATACCCCAACTGAAGTAAGAGCAACTGCAAATGAAGCAGCAGCAACACCGTTATACCCCATGAGTGGGATGAGAATAAGCGTTGTGCCCCATATCATAATTGTCCAGAAGATCATGAAATACAACGTGACCTTGACCTTGCCAATAGCATTCAAAAAGTTAGTAAGAGGTGTAGAGACAGATGAAATTACGCTACCAAGAGAGAAGAACATTATTGACATAATTGCAGGTTCCCATTTGTGATAACGCGGAATGAAATCTATCAGATAAGGCGAATAGGCAATGATTCCGGCAGCAACCGGAAAGATTGCAAAAGCTATCAGAAAGATTGACTTTTCGATAGCTATTTTCAGAGCTGCTCTATCATCTTGTAGTCTAGCAAAAGATGGAAATGTGATTTTTATAATATTATCCATAACTAACCTAAGAGGAAGATAGGCTACCCGTTGAGCAAACCCGATATATCCAAGTTGTGCTTTTGGAAGTAGACCTCCCAAAAATATTGTTAAAAAATCATCCTTAAAAAGAGCTAGTATGCTGTTTGTCTGAAAAGGTATTCCAAATGAAATAAGACTTTTAAAAGATTTTTTGTCGAAGCCAAGACCTATCGGCCACGATTGCACCCCATAAGTCGCTACCAATCCGACAATGCTTCTAAAAAGAACTGCCAGGATAAAGCTTGTTACACCAAGTCCTGAAATAGCGCATATTACGAGAGTTGCATTATATGTAATATTCTCAAGCACTTGAGGAACTACTAGTCTATTGTAGTCTAGTTTTCTTTCTAAAATAATGGTTGGAATTGTTCTGAGTGAGGTTAGGAAAAATGAAATGAGAAGTACAACAAGTAGGATATGCCCAGATTCACCCAACTTGTAAAAGGATGCAAGATTTCCAGACAAAAGGATTGCCGGTACTACAAGGCACAAAACGAGTGCCTGTTGAATAGTAAAAACTGTTCGAAGATCTGTCTTGGTAGGCTCTTCTTTCTTCTGTATTAATGAAGCAGCAAGGCCTATATCCTGAAAGTAATTAAAGAAAACAATAATTGAAGATACTACAAAAAATGTTCCGAAAGTCTCTGGCTCAAGATAAAGAGTGAGAACTACACTTGAGGCTACACCTAAAAGCTGTATAAGAAATGATCTGGAAACTAAAGCAAAAACCCCTTTTACAGATTTCGTCGCGATGGCATGCAATTCATTTTCGTCCATATGTACTCTTCTTCTATCATATCCTTTTATTGAGGATGTCAAACCACAAAATAAAACTTTCAAGTACTGCACGGACGACTACAGCTATATTTGCTCCGCTTTGAGCGCCATATTCACGAGGAAAGTGATTAACTTCAACTTCTTTTATCTTCAACTTTTTCCTTGTTGCTTTTGCGAGTATTTCAGTTGTAATCATAGCCCCTTCAGAACGCAACGGCATAATTTGCAAAAGGGCTTCACGCTTGAACATTTTAAATCCACAGTCGATATCTTTAAAATAAAATCTGAAAAAAATGTAATCCCAAATCTTCAACATGTGCATAAGCATATGTCTGGACATACTGTCGCGTCTCTTTTTTCTAAAACCTATAACAATATCAGAGCCGGGAAGAGCCGCAATAAGTTTTTTAACCTCCGCGAAATCAAATTGTCTATCACCATCCGTGAATACAACATACTTATATTTTGCATTTTCAAAGCCTTCCTTAAGAGCTGCCCCATACCCTCTATTTGGGGTGTGGCTGATAACACGCACGTTCTTATATTTTTTTGAAAGCTCGAGGCCAATTTGATACGTCTTGTCTGATGAACCATCATCAATAATAAGAATTTCCCAATTTGTAGCAACTTCTTTAATAATCGGCATGGCATTCTCTACCACATGCTTTACGTTTTTTTCCTCGTTCCAAAAGGGGAAGAATACTGAGAGCTCAGGAAGTTTTTTTTCCATACGATTTAGGTAACATTATACCAAGTAATATAGCAAAAAAAGCAAGTATTGATAGCACATTTCCGACCTTTTCTATGGTGGTTTGTCTGAAAGAAATATCTATAATACCCTCCCCTTTTTGGACATTTATATCCATGCCGCGAGGAGCTTGGGTAATTATCCCAGTCTTACCATTTATAGTAGCGTACCATGCAGGAAAGAAAGCCTGATTGATATGTAAAATTCCATTGGTTAAAAATTTATATTTAATCTGGGTCCCCATTGTCTTCTTTGGAACCTCGGCAATGTATCCCGTGCCAACTAGTATCTCAAGTTTGGAAGAAGGAAGATCTTCGATGTTTTTTGGTTTGTTAAAGTCCTTTGGCATATATTCATCAGATATTTTTGAGGCAGTATATCGAATATAACTTTGATTTGTATAATATGAAGAATCAAAACTCGTATACTCTTGGGGATTAAATAGCTTCAAATTTAAGAGGATAGTCAAACAACAAATAGCAACAACTACTAGAAGTCTTATATTCTGTGAACTTTTAACTACTATATAGGTTGTTCCATACCCTGAAATAATTGCTATTGCCAACGCTATAAAATTTATAAATCTCCACGGATACTGAATATACGCCATCAGCGGAAAATTTTCCCATACAGGTCCTGAAATAGATAAGCAAAAAAATGATGCAAGAGTCAAAATAACCAGAGCAACAATTGTTACCTTTTCATGTTTTTCAAATCTATGTTTTGTAAATCTATAACCTAACAGCAAAACTCCCAGCAGCAACAAAACAAGGTTTATTTTCCCTAATTTAAAACTAAGACCATCCAGACAGCCTGGCACTGATCCACCAAATCCCCACTGACTTTCCCAAAATTGAGAAATACAGACATAGTGATCCGCAAAATAAGCGCCTCCACCAAGTTGGGACGAAACATTCGTATAACCCATCTCAAGAAAAGCTGGAATTACGTAAAATGAACTTAAAGCTATTCCCAAAACAATACCCCCAACAACAAGCAGTAGAAATCTTTTTTTATCTTGAGCAAAAAAAGTCATTGCTATAATTACAAATGGCAGAATTATAAAAAGCATGAGCAATGTGAGATTGTGAGAAATTGCTACAAGAAAAATACCAAACGCAAGAACAAAAATTGCTGGAAACGAACGGAAAAAAGATTTACTTTTCTCAGAAAAGAGCATAAAAAGACCTAAAAGAATCATAGGCAGGAATGCATACGCAAATATCTCTCCAACTGCCCCTCTAACATATAGATTAAGCGCATGATAAGGAAAATAAGCATAAACAATTGCACTTACAACACCTGCTGAATTCCCGAATAGTTTTCTACTCAATAAAAACATCGTAATTGGGGCCGCAAGCATTCCCGCAATAAGCATCACTTTCGTTGCAAAAAGAGAATCAAATCCAATTAGATTAATTAAGCCCCCAAAATAATAAGGAAAAGGTCCGTAAAAATTGAAGATTGGGTATCCATATCCATAACCAAGATTTTCAACCCATCTTACCGGAAACATTCCGTGCAAAAGCGAGTTAGACATTTCATAGACTCGCACAACAGTAGTGTTATCGTGAAATGTAAAAAAACCTGACTGAAATAACGGAAGGATAGTACCCAACGATAGCAAAATTACTCCGATTATTATTAGTTTTTTCATGATAATTTACCTGAATTTCAAAAGAGGCCTTAAAAGCACAAACAATAAAACTAAAAACGTTAAAATGCTAACTCCGTTAGCTATTGCTCGTGGAAATGTTTCAATGAAAAATAGTTCAACAGAATCCGCATACTTGCCTGCGCTTATAGTCATAACCCCTTGAGGATTTTGGTAATCTATTTTTGTTTCTACCCCATTTATATATGCTCTCCATCCTGGATAAAATATTGTGTTGATTTTAAATACCGTATCGCTCGTAGCAGTAAATTTGAATTTCACTGAATTTGAATTATAAACAGTATTGGAAATTGTAGCATTCCCACTCAGCACTTCGACTTTGTCAGTAAAATGTTTGGTTGGCCTGTCTGTTACCCAAAGCGGCATCAATTCTTGCGAGCTTGTAGTCGTTGCTTCATTTGTTAAATAATATTGGTCCGAATAATAACTATATTTCACTGGCCGCGCATAAGGATACACCTGCGCAACAGCAACTATTGCCATGATAAATACTATTATCTTAATTTCTCTACCTTCTATTACTAAAAACCCAGCGAGCAGAGAAGACAAAAATCCGAGTTGTGACAATAATGTCCACGGGTAATTAATTTCGGACAGAAGTGGCGTATTGGTCCAAATAAGCGATGATATTGAGAAAGTCCCAAGAAGGCAAATTACATAACTAAAAAGAATTATTATCGCAAACTTCTTAATAGGAGTCTGTATAAATTTAGACTTTATAAATGAGAATAAAAGAATAAAAAATGAGACGATAATAACCCCAATCTGTCCCAGTCCAAGCTGATAAGTAAATGCACCTTTTTCTGTCGGTGTACCATAGTCCCAAGACGGAATGATTAATTTATCAAATGGTACAAAATAGAGATTTCTGTCAGCAATAGGAATTTTTGAAAGTAAAATATTACTTTTTTCGTACAAAGCCGGGAACCAAAAAAAGAAAGAGAGCCCTGCTCCAAAAAATAAACACAATAAAAAAGTCTGCAGTACGTCAAATCTTTTTTCTATAAATATTCGAATACCAATAAATAAAACAAGAACAGGCAGGAAGAGGATGGTCATAATATTATGAGTCATGACCAAAGCACCAATACTAACTGACAACATAAGGACTGTAATTCGGGAGAAAGGGGACTCAAATAATCGTAAGGCAAAAAGTAATATGAACGGAAATAAAATCATAGCAATACTCTCCCCCACCGACCCTCTAACATACAAATCTACCATTCTATAGGGTAGATATATGTAAAGAATAGAAGATACAATTCCCGACCATTTATTACTCCATAACTTACTGGATGCTAAATACATAAAGACAGAAGATAGCAGAACACTAAGTATAAAAAGTAATTTAATACTTAATATAAAACTATGAAGAAAAAGATTAAAAATAACGCCAATATAATAAGGCATCGGATATGCGAAATTAAAAAGAGGATATCCATATCCAAAATTTAAAGCGCCGCTGTAACGAGGTGGGAACTGCATGTCTCGTAGGGTTCTGAACATATCGCCAAGCCTAACAACGGCCCACTCCCCATCGTGTGTTGGAAAATATCCTGAATTAAAATATGGAAGAATAACCGGCACGCAGAGAAGAAGAATTATTAAAAAAGGTAATGTCTGGAATAATAACTTTTTCAACATATTAATTTCCTACAATTCTATATGCAATTCTTCCATCCGGAAAGCGAATCTCTCTTAGCGGGGCCGCTACCGGAATTTCTTGCTCAGTGCCAATAAGCAACGTTTTTGGCAGCTTTTCATCACTTATAAAGTTAATATTTCTAAATTCATACTTACCTATTTTTCTAGAGAAGCGATCGACCTGACCATTTCCGTTTGTATCCCAATTTTTTTGATACCACGAGGGATCTATCTTGTTATAGAAAAGATAGTAAATATAAGGCTGATCATATATATATGTCATAATTACTCTGTCATAGTTATCTTCAAGCCCATGAGCAGCAATAATAACTTCCTTATTTCCGTATTGCCAAAAGTAGCCTACTTCTCGAGGTGTAACTGAATAATATTGATTCAAATAATAGGTAAAATTAATTGCAAAAATTAGAAATCCAAAACTAATCGCAATAGCCCTGTAATTGGCCTTCTTAATCTTATTGATTATTCCGTAAAGAGATGCAGCTCCATTTGCCACTAAAAATATAAGACCAGGTACCATTCCGATTGCTCTTACTCCATGAGGTGTACCAGTAGTTACTGCTGCTGGCAGTGGTGCAATTATCAAAAGGGCTAGCATTGCAATTATCTTTTTTGAGGGGTTCTTAAATACTGAAATAAGACCCCAAATCAAAAGAGGCAATTCAAAAAGATACATCATGCCCATGTCTTTTGCATGGTGATGCAGGCTTCCAGCACCTATGGTAAATAGATAATTGAAATCAAAATGTGTTAGATAATTCTTTTCAGCCGTGTATAGGTAATAAAATCTTCTATTATGAAATACTTGCCCAATAACATTCCCAGTGCTCTTGTCATTCTGCAATTGTGCAAGTTGATTTTGCAATCCTTCTGATTCTCCAAAAATTGAAACCATAGAAAGTCGTGCTTTGGAACCCTCAGGATTTAAGAAGCCTATATATATAGGTAGAGAGAATATAAAAATTATTAGTGCAGAGATAATAAGCTGTTTTTTGTAGACAAGTAGTTTTTTTATAAACAAACTTATTAATACCAGAAGAAAAATAGGAACTACCAATCTAAAACTGTGGTAAGAATACAAGCAGATTACAAATGATATCGAAGAAAGTACAAGGTACCACCTACTTTCTAGTCCTTTAATAAATAGATAAAAGGCAAGTAAAAGAAAGAACAATCCCACATTCCCCTCATATGCTGCTCTAGAAAATTGAAGATGCCAGGGTGATATAGAAAGAAAAAAAGCTGAAAATAGAGCTACTATCAGTCCTAACTTATGATCTTCTTTATCAAAAAGTTTTTTTACCAAATAGAACATCACAATTACAGATAAAAATCCGAAAAGGGCTGAGGGAAAACGGACCGCAAATTCAGTAAGTCCGAAAATAGCAACTGGCAAGACATCTAAGTAAATATATACTGGGGGCTTGTAGTCATCAAATGAGCGAAACTCTATCGGAAAAGAAGTTCCGTATTCGTCTTTTCCGGTTTTTAATATTGAATATGCATTGTACCCGATGCTTGTTTCGTCCCAATTAAGACTTGGAGGGTTTTGTCCTAACATGAAAAATCTGAGAATAAATGCAAGGACAACAATCCCTATAAGGTATTTGCTTTTCACTAGTTTATTGTAGCTTTTTTATTCGTTTTGGTATAGTAGTTATAATGAAAAAAATTAAACCCTACCTGGCAATTATCCTCCTATCCCTTCCTCCATTAATTTACATTTTTCTGAATCCAAATTTACCACATACCAGTGATGGACTCATGCATGTGGCAAGGTCTGCTGCGTATCTCAACGAGATCCAGGCTGGTCAGTTCCCCATAAGATGGGCGCATCAATTTGATTATGGCTATGGCACTCCAATCTTTAACTTTTTCAATCCTTTGCCATATGCTTTTGGGGCTCTTCTGCTCTCTATCGGAATAAATCTTGCAACAACTCTTAAAATAGGTTTTGTTGTAACACAGCTTCTTTCCGGAATTTTTATCCTTCTTTTTGCAAGAACATTTTTTAAAAATTCCAAGACGGCGTTTTTAGTTGCTGTCATGTATCAATATGTACCTTTTAGACTCGTTGAGATGCATACACGTGGCGACATAGGATGCTTATACTCGTACATGACTTTTCCATTACTAATGTATGCAATAACGGTTTTTTTGAAAAAAAATACAATACCCGGATTTTTACTCTTAGGTCTAGCGTCGGCTTTACTACCTTTAGGGCACAATATTAATGGGTTTGTTTTCTTCTGTCTCGGCTCTTTATACGTACTATTTGCTACAAAAGACGTCAAAAAAATTCTTGTAACTTTTTTGGCAATGGGATTTGGATTACTTTCTATTTCGTATTTCTTGCTCCCAGCCCTTACAGAGCTTAAGTACCTCAATGGCTACATATTCAGTAAGCACCTGTTCTATATGCATTTTCCGGCAATTTACAAATTGCTACTTCCGAATATCACAAATAACCCCTCTTTAAGAGTTGCTGAAGTATCTGTTCAGGTTGGATTATTTAATGTAGCTTCCCTCATTGGCTTTATATACCTTTTTGCTAAAAAAAGAATCGCAAAGGAAAATTGGAAAATGAGCTCCTATCTTCTTGTTGTAGGACTTCTCACTTTTCTTATAATGCTCCCAATAACAAAACCTCTCTGGGAACATATTGAGTACCTCAGGCAATTTCAATTTCCTTGGCGCTTTCTAGGAATACTGATTTTTGTAACTCCAATGGCCGGCGGAATAGTATTTGAAAAATTAGATTTTATAAAAAAGTCCAATATAAAATATTACGTACTTTTGGCTCTTATTATACTAAGCACTGTTTTTTATTGGGGCCCATATCAAGGCTTTCAGAAGATTGACGAGAACTACTATAGGAATTTTCCGGGATCGACAAACTACTTTGCTGAGGTAAATACGATATGGATGGAAAAGGAACCACAAGAGTATCCCAAAAAACGTGTTGAAATTGCAGCAGGGAATGCACAAATTTCAAATATAACTATATTACCAGAACGACATACATATACTGTTTTGTCAAAAGAGGAAAGTACAGTTATCGACAAGACGTACTTTTATCCAGGGTGGAAAGCGTACGTGAATGGGATCGATACTCCAATAGAGTTTCAGGATGCAAACTATAGAGGGCAGATCACTTTCAAAGTTCCAACAGGCAACAACAATGTAGTTGTTGCTTTTGAACAAAACAAAATAATGAAGACCGGAAATATAATAACACTAACTTCTATTGCCTCTGTTATATTAATGCTAGGATATTACTTCATCAAAAAATATGGCAAAAGGAAAAAATGATCTCTTGATTCGTTTTGCAAAAACAAAAAACAATCTCTTTCTTGTCATTGCAGTTATTCTAACGGTATTATTTTTTTATCCCGTATTTTTGAAAGGATATACTCCATTTCCTGGCGACCTACTTCTTGCAGAATATCAACCATGGAGGTCATATTCGTATGGTGGGATGAATCCAGGGGCGGTACCAAATAAAGCTCAGTACTTTGACTCAATACGCCAAATTTATCCATGGAAGACGGAGGTTATTAGTCAAATAAAAAATGGTTCTTTTCCATTATGGAATCCTTATAATTTTAGTGGCGCCCCATTATTTGCAAATTTCCAATCTGCCGTCTTATATCCATTAAATGTAGTTTATTTCTTTCTTCCGCAACACGCAGGCTGGAGCTTGCTAGTAATGATACAACCTCTCTTTTCCTTCCTAATGCTTTTTCTCTTCGCAAGAAAAATGGACATATCAAAAATAGGAAGTGTATTTGCTTCCATTGGATATGCATTCTCACTCTACATGACAACTTTTCTTGAGTACAATACCATTGGTCACTTCCTCTACTTATTACCATTAAGCCTATTGCTCTTTGAATATTGCCTAGATGGAAAAAAATTGGCACTGCCTGCTCTTTCATTTATAATCGCCTCTACTCTTTTCGCAGGACACCTTCAACTTTTTGGAGGAAATCTTATGTTCTTAATTTTGTATATGGCTATAAGATTCGCACATACCCGAAAGAGCAAAACCTTAAATTTGAAGATTCTATTTTTTGTAATTCTTGGGATTGGAATAGGGTGCATTCAACTCATACCAGGCATCGAGTTAATTTCTAACTCCGCAAGAAACGCTCACAGTACTGAATTCTTTTACGATAATCTACTAATTCGGCCTGATCAGATTATTCTCTATTTAACTCCGGATATTTTTGGCAATCCAGCCGTTAAGAATTATCTTTTGCCCTTCTCCTACCCTTCAAAAGCCCTTTACGTCGGGATTACTACGATCGTACTATTTGCATTTGGTTTACTCTCAAAAAAAGGTCCGCTTCTCACAGCTGTCTCTATTTGCTCTCTTATTTTTGCCCTTTTAGTGTTCTTAAATCCGGTTTCTTTTCTTCTTTACAAACTTAATCTTCCAATCATTTCATCAAGCAGTCCGTCAAATTATATTTACCTTGTATCGATTGGTATTTGCTTAATTGCTGGCAGTGGATACGATTCTTTCGTTAAAGCAAATCTAAAAAAAGTAATTATTATTCTTTGTATTTTCCTTACATTTGTTGTTGGAATATATACTGCAACTACTTTTTTTCATATACCCATAATTAAAAATGGACTTATTCTATCAATTGGAATATTTTTAGCCTCATCTTTCGCCTTTTTACTGATAAGAATTATCAAACTTCAAAAAATTGGAATCACGTTATCATTGCTAATACTTACTTTAGATTTATTCTATTTCTTTCATAAATTTAATTCATTCGTACCCTCTTCGTATATATATCCTTCAACTGCTATTAATACATGGATCAAAAAAAATGCACAACTTGATAGATACTGGGGATTTAAGAGCGGACATATAGAGCCAAATTTTCAAACGCAAACTCAAACCTATTCGCTTGAAGGATATGATCCTCTTTTCCCAAAAACATATCATGACTTTGTAGCCCTTGCATCGAAAGAATCATCACGATCCGATGCTCTTTTAGATCACGATCTAACTGACACTAATTTAAAAATTCTATCAACTACAAGCACTCGATATGTTATTGATAAATTCGAAAACGCATCGACTCAGGATACATTTCCTAGTAAGTATTTTCAGAAAGTATTAAGTCTAAACGATTTTTCTGTTCAAGAAAACCTTAAATCAGCACCACGACTATTTCTTACAAAATCTTATTCGATTTATTCTAATCTTAAGGAATTTAAAAAAGAATTTGAAAAAAAATCGTTTGAGCCTGCTCATAGTATATTGTTAGAAAAAAATCCGTCACTTTCCAAAATTCAACTATCTGATTCAAAATTAGACATACGAACTTATTCTCCTTCTTATATAAAAGCAAATTCGATAACCAATACAGATTCTTTACTGTATTTGTCAGATACCTACTACCCTGGGTGGAACGCATATATTGATAATGTAAAAACCGAAATATATAAAGCCAATTACACTTTTCGTGCAGTAAAAGTCCCGGAAGGCACACACACAATAGACTTCAAATATGAGCCTAAATCATTTCAATATGGATTGTGGATTTCTATTATTAGTATAATAACAGCAACAAGTTACGCCTTAAAATCACTATATGTTAAAAAAAAGTAAAATTATAATACTTGCTGTCATTTTTCTCCTTGCCTTTGCATTACGATTTCACAAATTAGATTCAATCCCAAATGGATACAGAGAAGATGAAACATCCATTGGATACAATGCCTATTCCGTACTTAAAACCGGCATGGATGAGCATGGAAATAAATATCCACAAAATTTCAAGGCATTCGGGGAATATAAACTCCCTGGATACGTGTATGCAACAGTTCCTTCTGTTGCAATATTTGGCCTAAATCCTTTTGGCGTAAGATTTATCTCTGCAATTTCTGGATTTCTTATTGTCATTGTTTCTTTCTTTCTTTCAAAAGAAATACTTAAAAATCAAAAACATTTATCAGAATGGGGGCCTATCGCCATTTCACTTCTTTTGGCAGTTAACCCTTGGCTTATTTTCTTTTCAAGATCAGCATTTGAAGTAACGCTTGCAAATCTTTTTATTATTTCAGGGATATTACTTTTTTTGAAAGGAAAAGAAAGTCAGAAGATGGTCTACTTCATGGTTTCTGCAATTCTACTAGCCTTTTCTATATACACATACAATATAGCTCGCCTTTTTACACCAATCCTTTTATTATCTTTAATCCTGATTTATTGGAAAAAAGGCAACTCTATTAATGCAAGGACCGCAATTTACTCCTTGGGTACTTTTGCAATAATATTAATTCCTTTTATTTATGGTGCTATTGCAAAAGGTGGAGCTGACTCAACTCTTGGTACCCTTATTTTTAGTAGTGCGAAAATTCAGGCACCATTACAGGAATTTAGAAGTTATTTTACTGAGATAAGTCCGCTTATGTCAAAGTTATTATTTAACTACTACTTTATGACATTTTGGCTGTATATCAATAATGTAGTCTCGCATTTTTCTGTTAGTTATTATTTTGTGAATGGAGATGTTTTAGGCAGTTCTACTTCCGGGAATGTTGGCCAGTGGTATATTTTTGAACTTCCACTTATAGTCTTGGGAGGAATATTATTCTTCAAATCCAAAACAAAAGAGTCATTGCTAATACTTTTATGGGTTGTTGAGCTTATTTTAGTAAGTAGCATTACAAGGGATCCACCTCAGGGCACCCGGACATTCTTTTTGTTATTTCCGATATCTCTACTTTCATCTATAGGACTAGTTGCAGCAATCGGTTACTTTTCAAAGCTTAAGCAACAAAAAACTAAATACGCAATAAGCCTTTTTGCCAGCGCTATCTGTCTTTACTATGTAATCTATTTTTTGGCATCGTACTTTGTAAGATTTCCTATTTTTTATGCAAAATATTGGAATACGGCAGATCGTGAGGTTGGGAAATTTATTAAAGAAAATGGCAGCAAATATAAGACGGTTGTTATTGATCGGGATTCAAGTATAAACTACTCTATAATACTTGCAGAGCTTTTGTATCCTCCTGAAAAATTTATTAAAGAAGCTGTATGGTCACCTGATGACTCAGAAGGTTTTTCATATCCAACTAAATTTTCAAATATTGAAATTCGTCCAATCGACTGGGAAAAGGATATCAATATGAAAAATCAGCTACTTATCACCTCCCCTGACGGAAAAAAAGCTGACACGGGAATACTTAAAACGATAACTTATCCAAAGCGTCCGGTGGTCTTTAATAAAGGTCAAGAAATTATGCGCTACCCAATCGAAGAACCTGCTTACTTAATAATTGAAACTAATCGTTAGGTCTGAATGCTACAAAAAGCACATCTCCCTTAAGATCTTTTAATTCTTTAACAATTTTAGCTTTTCTTGGAACCTCTTTTACTGATGCTATAAAAAGAGTGTCCTTTGTCAAAAGCGCATCATCTGGAATTTTATTGAGAAAGTAAACATTATCCACTCTTCGTACTCTAATCCAATTATCATTTTCTTTTATAATTTGTTGCGTTCCCGGTCTTTGATATTTATAAGGATCATATTTTGAATAGAACAGATAGTACGCATACTGCTTGGTATCATTGATTCTGCTTGAAATAATAATTTTGTCATAATTATTTTTCTGAGTATCAATATACTTCATTGTTGCTTCATATCCAGACATCTCAAATCGTGAGTAGAAAACTTTAAAATAAGAAAAATAGGTTATACCAAAAAACATAACTTCATATATTATCAAGATTAATGGGAATGCTAGAATAAATTTCTTTCTTCTGATCTTATCTACTAAATACACTAAGCCGTATGCGCCTGCGATTTGTGCTGAAGGAAGAAGTAATAAATATCTTGAATAATGTCCTCCCCCAGTTATGCTATCTGGAATTGGAGACAGAAAAATCCACAACAAAATGAGGACTCCGCCTTTATTTTTCTTAATAATAAGAATTGCTACTCCAATAATAAAGATTAAATATTCAAATATGTAAAAAAGTCCTCTTTGTGGGAGCGTTGAATACTGTGTTGAAGTTCCATTTATGGCAAGTAATTCTGGAGAAAAATGACTAACATAATTTGTCGAAAACTTAGTTGCAAAAACGGAATATTTATTTATGGATATTTTACAAATTATTGAAGGCAAAACTTTTTGACATTCCCCTCTTTGTTCATTTATTACAGTAATTGTACCGCTGTCCTTTGTTAAATTTACTTGAGAAGATCTTGTTCCTGCTGTCTTAAGTCCACCAAATATAATTGCAGGCAGCAGTGCAATCACAAAAACGATCAGCGTAATAATTATTTTTCTTTTGGAAACTGTATCTCTGTAGGCAAAAATGCAGGCTATTATAAGTAGGGGAGCAAATAATGTGTATGCTGCATATGTATAAATCGATAACGCAAAAAATACCATTGATATATACAAAAATCTTGAAGATTTAGTTCCAGTAACAAAAAGGGTGACTGCCAAAAGGGATATGAATACACCAACAATTGACTCAATACCAATCCTACTCATCCCAATATGCCAGGGGTTAACCGCAAGCAAAAACATTGAAGCTATGCTTATCCATGATTTTTTCCACAAAATGTAAGATAGAATTCCAGCAAGAAGTATGGTTAAGGATCCGATAGCTGCTGCAGGATACCGCACTGCATAAGCGGTGAAATCGAAAGCAGCAATGCTTGGTATAACAAGATATGTATACAGAGATGGTCTGTAGTCGCCAAAACCTCTAAGATATGGGGAAGGCTGCATTTGCCCCCATTGATCTCGTCCGGTAATTAAAATTGAATATGCATCATACCCAGTATCTACTTCGTCATTAGAAAGACCTGATGGAGTTATTCCTAGATCGTAAAACCTAAAGAATATTCCGATAAAGAAAATTATTACAATCAGTAGAATCTGATACTTTGTAAAAATCCTACTTACTCTTTGCATCTGGGGTTTTTACTTTATATATAGTAAGCGTAGTATTTCCTATTCCCTTTTTATAACTGGCAATTTTTTCGATAGGCCATGTGGTTGGTGCAACGCCTGGTAAAGCGCAATGCAAACAGTCTTGGTAAAAGACTACATAGACAGGCTTTATCTCAGCTTCTTTGGCAATTTCTTCAGGGATAGTTTCGTTGATTGGCCAATAGCCTTTAAGGGTTATATTGCTGTTGTTAAGAAAATATGTCTCATATGCATGTGGCAATAAGCCGAATGTACCTTGGGTTGCTACATAAATCGGACCTTTTTTAGACTCATTATTGAAAAATTCGACGCTCTCACCTATTCCACCCCCAGCAGGCCAACCATTTATAAATTGCTCAAGATCAAGTCTTGGAATTGGAGCATTAGCAAAATCAAAAATAACATAGTACATCATACGCAGTGGCAATATAGCGATGATTACAATAAAAGCAGCTCTTAACGCTATGTTTTTATAACGAACAAATAATTCATATATGCTATACGCTACCAATGGAATTAATGGCAGGGTCATAAATAATATGTATCGTGGATATAGGGTTTTGCCGAGCACACACAGTCCTAAGAATGGAATTACAAACCAAGCAACAAGTAGTATTTTTTCTTTCAAAAAGCGTTTTGAAATGAAAAATGAGACAACGGCTAAAAGAACGTATGGAGGCGTAAAGTAGATCATGAACCAATCCCAGAGACCCATAAAGTTACGCTGAAAATTTGATACCTTATCCATTGGCTGCAGTTTCAACCACTCCCCAATCGGATGAACAAAGATTGTATTTTTTTCTGCAATGATATGAAAGAATGGTGAAAGTCGTTGTACTGAATACATTCCATAAGCAATCACTGCACTAACAATTACAAGAACCATAAATTTTATCAATTTTTGTTTTCTTACTTTGTCAGAAAAATTAAAAAGTAACAGAAGAACTGGTGTTAGATATAGTGATAAAAATCCAGACGATTTAGTAAGAACTGACCCACCAAGTATAAAACCCAAAATCATCGCAAGGTCCAATCTCAACCTTCTTACAAGCAATATTTGAAAATAAAGAGACCACACAAAAAATGCAGCAGTCATGCTTTCATAAATTGCTAATCTGTCATATACCAATAGAAAGGGAAATAGAACGGTAAGGGCAACTGCAATTAAAGAGATTACTCGCATACTATTCTTCTCCTTTGATGCAAATATTTCTCTCGTTAAGAAATAGATGCCAACACAAACTAAAAATCCAGCAAATACAGAAACTAGTCTCCCCGCAAGCAATGGGTCATCAATAAGCTTCATCATAATGCTATCCGCCCAGATAAAAGATGGATTTTTTCCGTCGGTAAGTGAAATAAATCTCCAGTTGGAGTCAGATTTGGCAATTTGTGCCCATCTCGTGTATATGGCCTCATCCGTAAAAATCGGAAGGGAGGTTATGTTAAGAAGTCTGGTTGCAACAAAAACCACTATAAGCAAAAGAGAGCTGATAATTTCAGGAATAAATTTGTTGAGGATTTTCATGTTGTAATTGTATCAAATCTAAGTCTTTCCTTTGAGTACATAGTAAAAAAGGCTTACTAAAATAGACAAAACTACTGCTCCCATAACTAAAGAGTTAAGGATAGCAGGTATAGGTGCGTCCCAATTTCCTGTGTAAAGATAGGGAATATAATAAAGAATATTACCAATTGAAAATATAAATAATGGGCCCCTTATAAATTTTTTCTCTATCATAAGAGCAGCAAAAGGAAAAACGTAAAGTAAATACCAGGGTTGAAAATTTGTACGATATGAAGCAAGTATCACACCTATAATCATAAGTACTATTGAGCCTGCGATGAAATAACTTTGCTTCTTAAATAAGCTTAGAATGATGTAGAGAATTGCGGAAACTAAAGTCACAAATTTAACTCCTGCTGAAAATATCAGAAGAACTCCACCTTTTATGTAATCCCTCTTAAGCAAGAAATAAACGCCAAACATTCCTAGACCCATCATTACGATATCGTTATGTGCAGAGACTAAAGATTCTGCAAGAACAAAAGGATTGAGCGCAAAGGCAGCAATTGGTAGAAGTACATTTGATAACTTTAACTTTGTAGCGATTTTCCCGATTGACCAGACAGTAAGAAGGAAAAAACCTCCCATGAGAAATTTGAAAAGAAAAAAGGTAATAATAAAAATTTGACTACCTACAAAACTTACCGGAACCGTGAGCGCAAGCCATAATGGTCCATACGGGTACACTCTATGAGTCCATCGCATGAACGAAAGCATTGGATCTCCAGGAAAATCTAGTGCCTTATGAATGTAAGGATTCTGATTGTAAAAAGTTACAATCTTTGCGTCAAAAATATAGTTAAAAAGATCATAGGAAAACGCGTTATAAGACAACACTACAATTCCGGTCACAATAAGTATCACAGTCCATAATTGTTTGTGACCTATTTTATTCTTCTGGACGAGCCTTAAAGTCCAGAAGTAAATCAAGAATAGAAATAAAAATAGAATTATATATAGGAATGTAGATAAAGGCCGATTGAACCAACCTACATATTGAAAAGATTTTTGGATAGTCTGAAGAAATGAAGCTCTTGAAAGTGTTAGGGAAAGATCTACCTGAGTATAAGAATATAAGAACAACAGTACACAACCCAATACCCATGATAGGGTGAAAAATTTTGTCCTCATAAGACTTTGTCGTTGAGACAGAATATTGTCATAGACCATACTTACCGGATGATATCTTTTTTCTAATTTTAAATAACTCAAAGAATCCCTCGACTGAATCTTTAATAGGACTTACTCTTCTGGTCTCAACATACAACCAATCAACAGGAACTTCCTTTATCTTGTACCCCTTAGCTTTTGCAACATACAGTATTTCTATATCAAATCCAGCTGTAACTGATGACCCATGAATTGTCTTAAATCCATTATGGCTCTCTTTGACATTCTTAAATACATCTTGAGATGCTTTCTTGGAGAAAATTTTAAATCCACATTGTGTGTCCTGTATCTCGGGGAGACCAACTATTGCAGAGCGCAAAATCATCATTCCCTTTGCCATAACTTTTCTTGTTATAGGCGCACCTTTTCTATTTGAGCTTCTTGATCCAATAACTACATCATAGCCTTCCTTTATAAATGGAAGTAACTTTTCAAGTTCTTCTATTGGGGTTGCTTGATCCATGTCGGCAAAAAGAACGTAGTCTCCTTTTGCGTCTAACATTCCTGAAGTAACTGCTCCTGCTTTTCCAGAATGTGAATTTTGAATTACGCGAAACTGCTTCTCGTCATGTGCATAGTCCTTAACATACTCTAGGCTTCCATCCGTTGAACCGTCATCAACTATGATGACTTCATAATTAAATTTTTGCTTTTCTAAATACTTTTGAACCTTGGAAAGAGTACCTTTTCGCAGGTTACCCATTTCGTTATAGGAGGGAATTACGACTGAAAGGTAGATATTGCTCATACAATTACTAATTATACAAGATTTTGCGTAGTCGCAATAACTTGTATAATTAGGGTCATGAAATTGATTTTGGGGTCACAATCTTTAGGAAGAAAAGAAGTACTGACAGCTGCTGGATACAGTTTCGATGTTATGGTTGCAGATATTGATGAAAAAGCTATAAGAGATGACAATTATGAGCTACTTCCTCTTCTAATAGCACGAGAGAAGACAAAGGCTTTACTTTCAAAAATCCAGGAGGACGCGGTTCTTATAACCTCTGACCAAGTCGTTGTATGCAATGGTGAGCTTCGAGAAAAACCTGTCGATGCCGATGAAGCTAGGGTTTGGCTTAAAAGCTATGCGTCCTACCCTTCCCGAGCAATTACATCAGTTATTGTAATAAATACAGTTACAGGCAAATATGCTGAGGGTGTTGATATTGTAGACATAGTCTTCGACAAAATCCCTGATGAGATTATTGAAAAACTTATTATTCAGGGTAGAATTTTACAAACAGCAGGAGCTTGCATTGCTGAGGATCCCCTACTAAGCCCGCATATTAAAGAGTTAAAAGGAGACTTAGATAGTCTTACGGGTCTTCCTATGCGACTAGTCAAAAAATTCCTTGATGAAGTAGGATTTAATCAAGATCAAGAAGCTTGAGTCCGACTTCGTCGTTCATTTTTCGCTCGATCTTTTCATCAATAGGAGCCAAGAATATCTCGATCGTCGGTCCAACTACTAAGTCTTTAACATGACCTCCAACGGTTGCAAATTCCTTGTCTGAAAATACACCGTGTGCATGGATGAAAGGCTGTCCGTCAACTAAAGAAATGTTCCCAGTCATGCCTACCAACTCCATAGGGCTTTCAAAATGGCGAAATGAATATGTCTTAGTCGGAAGATCGTAAAAAGCTAGCTCTACCTGCTCAACCGCACCAATTGCAGTAAAATAAGCAGAAGATACGTTTTCTGATTTGCAAAAGGTAATAAAAACATCATTGAACTTCTCGCCCAATTCAAGACGAATAATATATCCTTTTGAGGTATTTTTAATTTGCATAACAAATAAATACTATCATAAAATTGAGTTCAAAGTGAGATTTTAGTATAATAGTAATCTTGGCACGTCTGCATAAGACGAGTTTTTAGGCCCTATAGTCTAGTGGTTAGGACACTTGGTTCTCATCCAAGAAACCCGGATTCGAATTCCGGTAGGGTCACTAAGTTCAAATTCGGTCACCCATTCGGAAGCTCATCGGAATTTCCAACTGAAACTAACTCTTTCACTACTGCGACAACTCCTTGCGTCACTCTCGCTAATGTTTTGAAATCGACCTTATCAGGTGTATCGCTTTCAGTGTGGTAATGAGCTCCATACCTGAATGGTCCAGTATCGGTTATCATCATTGCTGGATAATCAAACCCCAAATATCCGAAATGGTCAGACCAACCATGAGGTGCAACTTTCGGCCATATAAATCCACCTCTATCCTCCTGTGACTGTCCATAAACTTCTTCAACTGGAACAGAAGAACTTTCTCTAAAAGTATTACTCACTTTTTCAAGCAGCTGCTTTCCCTCTCCATAAGAAAGCATTACAATTGCTTCTGGATTTATCGGAGGAATATCACTATTTGGAACTGGATTTTCACCAGTATCTTCAAAACAACCCAATTCATCAAGAGCAATCATTCCAACTATGTTTTCGTCTTTTTCCAAGCTATTTTGGGCACTTACAATACTTCCCATTGTTTCTTGCCATGTAAACGGAGGTTCTTCGTTCACAAAACCAATAAATCTGACAGTCCTATCGTTAGCTTTTAATACACGAGCGACTTCTAACATCGCAGCGACACCTGTCCCATTGTCATTTGCACCTGGGATGTTATCTCCTGGTGTATCGTAGTGTGCTCCTAAAATAACAATTTCATCAGGTCTAAGAGAACCTTTTCTTTCTGCAATTACGTTTGAAACTTCAATTCGTTCATCTACGGTTTTATCTGCTCCTTGAATTGGACCCGCTTCCACAAAGAAAGTTTCCAACCCAACCTCATAACCAAACTCTGTAAACTTTTCTCTTAGAAAATCTCTTGAACGATTAAGTGCCTCTGGCACGAAGATTGAACGTGGACCGATTTCAGTTGCAAGAGTTTCTACGTCTTGTCTTAATCTTTCTTCGAGGGCTATTGCTTCCAACTCCGCTGGTTGTTGTCTATCTGGTTGAGTCATATGGGCATATTATATACCAACTCTTACTAGTTCTAATTCCTACTGGGGGAAAGATTAAGCAGAAAGATATAGCCTCGAGGTTTGTTGACCGAATAGACGATACAATTTAATAAGTTCAGGAATTACTAAATTCCGTGCTGTCATGCGATGGGTCACTTCGGCAGGCTCAGTGCAAGCACTTGTGCTGAACGCAGCTGAAGCACTTCTTTATGCTTCAACCAAAAGATTGGTATATCTACATGCTTCTTTGCGACTTAAAAACTTTTTACATTGGAATTACCGACAACCCTATCAGTCGCATTTCTCAACATAAAAACAAAGAGAATATTTCGACTAAAAAGTTTTCTGAACTTAAGTTTGTTTATGCAGAAAAATATGAAAATAAATATGAAGC
Organism: uncultured Gammaproteobacteria bacterium; assembly: GCA_964511305.1. Lineage (GTDB taxonomy): Bacteria > Patescibacteriota > Microgenomatia > Levybacterales > GWA1-39-11 > JAUSNA01. The sequence goes on from CAZEEU010000001.1 coordinate 195,832, forward strand.
TGCTAAAAGAGAAAAACAATTAAAGGGATGGTCGCATAAAAAGAAGCAAATGTTAGTTGATGGAGAACTCGGTCTCAATGTTTGCACTGAGGTTGTTGAAGGGATGCTACAGAAGAATTTGAATCACTGAGCTAGCCCTGAACGAACGAAGCGAGCTGAAGGGAATTCCGGTAGGGGTCACCATCTTTAAAAAAGCTGATATTTGATCATGATATACTTCAGCAATGAAGTCTTCCTTATTAAATCGATATATTTATCCTCTTAAAGAACTTCATTACTTTTTTACGTATCCAATTATAAATTTTTTAAAACACCCGCAAAAGTCTTCTACCTTACTGCCTTCCAAAGGAACAATAGTAATAGTAGAGTGCTGGTTCCAATCGAATGAGTATCACCTGCTATGGCAGAACTATCTGGAAAAGAAAGGCTTCAGAACCCATCTCTTAACCTTTAATGACATGAATGAGAGTTTCGCTTCGACGGCAAAAAAACTTAATTTTCAAATTGAAAGCTTAGGAATAAAGAATTTTTCTCTTGTCGGAATTAGCACTGGCGCAATAGTATGCTTGGAATACCTTACCCAGTTTGAAAAATGGAAATCTATAAAAAAATTCATAAGTGTTGGGGGACCACTTCGTGGGACTCCCGCAGCGTGGCTTATCAGCTTTACAAAAAAAGGGCGCGACATGACCCCAGATAGCCAGCTTATTCACAATCTTTCCCAAAGATATATCCCGAAAAATAAGATGGTTACACTTTCAGCCTCACATGATGAATTGATTCCACTTAAAAACAGCGTGCTTGAAGGAGTACCTTCATACATAATTCATGTTTATGGGCATAATTTTTTCCATTTAGATCATAAGAACACATACGACCTGATTGCTGAACTCTCTGAATGAAAAAATCTACTTTATTTTGAAGTATCCAATGAAGAAGGGATAATTTGAGAATGCACTTCAGTATCTAATTTAGAATAATCACTATATCTTAACCAATCTACAACCATTTTATATATAACGATATCTGCTTCGGGCATCTTAGATAAAGGCGGCGGCCATGATATGCCTCCCTGCTTCGCGTTCTTTTCCGACATCTGAAGAATTGCATTATGATACTCTTCTGCTCCTCTTGGAACTTCCTTAATAATACCCTCTGCCTGTACTGTTTTTTGTTGATTTGAAAAAATTACAGTTAAAGCGCCCCTTTTATTTGCTGTTATATTTTCATATTTTCGAGTGTTGGCTTTAGTTAAAAAAAGGAAATTTAAATCATTATCATGTATAAAGAAAATTGTTGACCCGTGCGGGTTACCATCTGAGTCACTTGTAGAAAGAACAGCAATCTGCTCTTTTTTTAGAATTTGAATTAAGTTAGGCTTGTCCATACAAATATTATACTACTTACTTGTAGGTTTTATTTCTCAAACAAAAGCTCTCTAGTGCATGAGAGTATAATATGCATATGGATAATACTGTTGCTAAAAAAATTGATGAATTTTTCTTAAAATACAAGCAACAAAAATATAAAAAAGGAGAGATTTTGGTTAGGGCTGGTGATGATCCTTCAGGAATATTTTATTTAAAAGAAGGTGTGGTAAAAAAATACGCTATCTCAAGTAAAGGTGACGAGATGATAGTTAATGTTTTTAAAGCAATCTCTTTTTTCCCAATGTCATGGGCAATAAATAAAACTTCCAACGCATATTTCTATGAGGCCTTGACGAATCTCAATGTCTATCGAGCCCCCCATGATGTTGTCAATAATTTCATCAAACACGAACCAGATGTAATGTACGATCTATTAAGCCGAGTGTATAGGGGGACAGAAGGAATTTTGACACGGATGACCTATCTTATGTCTGGAAATGCAAATGGAAGACTCATAACAGAACTTATCATTCAAGCTAAAAGATTTGGAAAGAAAAAAGAAAACGGCATTGAGGTAAAAACCAGCGAAAAAGATATAGCGGCGCAAAGCGGAATGACAAGAGAAACTGTAAGCCGGGAGATGAGAGTGCTCAAGGATAAAGGGCTGGTTACCTTCTCTAAGAATATTCTTTTAATACACAGCATGCAAAAGCTCGAGGATCAATTACGATTAGATGAAGAGCTTTAGACCTAGTGAGTTGTTCTTGTTATTATTTCATCTGTTGGGATAATCTCGCTTCTTTTCTTGTCATCACTAGGCAAACCAGTTGGCAACAGATATCCTTGCCATTGTCCCTCTCCTACAAATAACTCGAGATGGACAAGATCGACAAGGTCAGGTTCATCCTCCACTTCATACATTCTGAAATTTCCCAATGCAAGAATGTGATCTACCTCATGCTTTTTGTGCGTAGCAACTAGAATCTCGCCAATTTTTCCTGCAACAACCCACGCAAAAGTCTTGCTACCCAGTCTAATAATTTTAGTCTGATTATGAGTTTGGATAAGACTATACATTCCATTATCAATAAGCTTTATCATGCTCACATTTTATACATATTAAGTACCCTCTTCCGTGATTTAGATCACAAATAATTTGTGACGAAAATCAATGTCACATGTATTTAATTGCTATATATTTGCTGTATGACAACAAAACACTACTTACTACTGCTAGTTGATAGAGAGCATGCGAAATTTTATTTAATTTCAGGAGGACATCTTATTGAGGAAAAAGAATTAGAAAAGGATCACGTACCACAAAAGGTAAAACACGGCGATGACACCTGGGACGCACAGGATAAGATATTCCGCCACATAGAAGTACATCTCCACAAACATCTACAGCATGTAGCAGAGGAGGCGGCTAAATTTATAAAAGGTAAGAATGTGACTGGCGTATTAATTGGCGGACATAAACCATTATTCACCAAAGTTGCTCATCACCTATCACCCCAAATATCAAAGAAAGTCATCGGAACATTTGTAACAGAACTAAAGATCACCAAGGGTACGATTTTAAAAAATGCCCAAAAAGAAATAGACAAAATTGAAACCCTAAATGAGGAGAATAAATTACAACAAGCATTGCACTGATATGACTGCAAATACTTTATTCAGAATCGTAAGAATACTGTCAATCGGGGGAATAATTTTGGCGATCTACTTACTCTGGGAGCAGGCCACGCAACCCGCCATCCCCCCATGCACAATTAACAGCTACATCAATTGCGATGCGGTCATCAGCGGTGCTGTAGCCAAAACTTTTGGCATTCCTACCCCACTTTATGGTCTCGTCGGATATTTGTTTATTTTCACATCAACATTAGCTAAAAAAAGGAAAATACTCCTTACGATAGCCACTTTTGGATTGGGTTTCTGTTTGTGGATAGCATACGTAGAACTTTTTCAGCTACATGTTATTTGCCCTATCTGCATTGGGTGTCAATTGATAATGATTTCCGTCTTTACACTTTCTATAATTCTTAATAGAATTAAAAGTGAGAAAAAGAATTTATGATACTGTTCAACGCCAGTAATAAAGACTAAGCTTATATAGCATGGAAGAACAATACGATAAATCGCAATATTACATTCTTTGGTTCGACGAAATCAATAAAGATGACATTCCACTCGTTGGAGGCAAAAATGCCAACCTAGGGGAAATGTTCCAAAACCTTTCTCATACAGTCAGCCAAACATTCCCAGGGGAAAAAATTCAAGTTCCCTATGGTTTTGCTGTAACCGCATATTCATATAGGTATTTTATTGAACAAAATGTACTCGATAAAAAAATTCATGAAGCATTAGACGGACTTGATACTCATGACATGAAATCACTTGAGGAAGTAGGACGAAAAATTCGTGAAATGATAACTTCCGCACCATTTCCTGAAGAATTAAGTAAAGCTATCTTTGGTGCATATCATGAACTCGCAAAAAAGTTGTCTATAGAGGACGGTAATGTTGATGTTGCAGTTAGGTCCTCTGCGACTGCGGAAGATTTACCTGATGCGTCTTTTGCCGGCCAGCAAGAATCTTATCTTAATATAAGAGGAGAGCACGAATTACTTGAGGCTATCAAAAAAGCTTTTGCGTCACTTTTTACAAATCGGGCTATTTCATATCGTGTAGACCAGAATTTTGATCACTTCAAGGTAGCACTTTCTGTCTCCGTACAGAAAATGGCACGTTCTGACAGGGGGGCAAGCGGAGTAATGTTCACATTAGATACTGACAGTGGATTTAAGGATGTAATTCTCATAAATGGTTCTTGGGGCTTGGGTGAATATGTTGTAAAAGGCATAGTCACACCTGACGAATATGTGCTATTTAAACCAACGCTGAAGAAAGGCTTTAGAGCTATTATTGGTAAAAAGCTTGGCAGTAAAGAAAAAAAACTAATCTATTCTACTGAAGGAAATTCACCAACCAAAGAAGTACAAGTGGCCCCTAATGACCGTAATATGTTCGTACTCTCTGATGAGCAAATAATGAAGTTGGCAAAATGGGGAATGATGATTGAAGAGCATTATCAAAAACCAATGGACATTGAATGGGCTTATGACGGGCAGGATAATGAGCTTTACATCGTCCAGGCACGACCAGAAACAGTACAAGCAAAAAAAAGTGCGACTTCGCTTGAAGAATATATACTTGAAGAAAAAGGAAATGTTCTCACAAAAGGAGCCTCCGTTGGGAGAAAAATAGGACAAGGAAAAGCTCATTTCATAAAAGACCCAAGCCAGCTTTCGGACTTCTTACCAGGTGAGGTACTAATAGCAGAAATTACAGATCCTGACTGGGAACCTATCATGAAGATAGCAAGTGCAATCGTTACTAACTCTGGCGGAAGAACAAGCCATGCAGCTATAGTCTCTCGAGAACTTGGTATTCCAGCAATTGTTGGTTGTGGAGATGCAACGACTAAAATCCAAACTGGCCAAGAAGTGACTGTGTGTTGCTCGGATGGCGAAGTTGGAAATGTATATGAGGGGCTTTTAAAATTCCATATCAATACTACCGATATTGCTAACTTTGAGTTTCCAAAAACAGAAATAAAGATGATCGTCGCAAGTCCGGATCTAGTATTCAACTACGCTTTCATCCCAAATAAGGGGGTGGGCCTTGCTCGTGAGGAATTTATCATCTCAAATTTTATAAAAATTCATCCGAATGCACTTTTGGATTATGACAAACTTGAAGATCAAGAAGTTAAAAAGCAGATAGATATCCTTACCGCTGGATATGACAATAAAGTTGAATATTATATCGAAAAGCTTGCTTATGGTATTGCCTTGATTGCGTCTGCCTTCTATCCAAATGAGGTACTACTCCGCTTCTCTGATTTTAAATCAAATGAATACGCGGGACTTGTTGGGGGAAATTTGTATGAACCTCATGAAGAAAACCCTATGATCGGATGGCGTGGAGCAAGTAGATATACCGATCCTCAATTTTGCCGCGCATTTGCGCTTGAATGTGAAGCTATCAAAAAAGTTAGAAACGATATGGGACTTTATAACCTCCAAGTTATGATTCCTTTTTGCAGAACTCCCGAGGAAGGACGCAAAGTTCTTGAGGAAATGTCCAAAAATGGACTTTCACATGATAAAGCAAAGAATATGCTTAATACTACTCAACTAGATGAGAATCTTCATGTCTGGGTAATGGCTGAAATTCCCTCAAATATACTACTCGTCGAAGATTTCGCTGAGATCTTTGATGGTTTTTCAATTGGATCGAATGATCTTACCCAATTGACTTTGGGGTTAGATAGAGACTCGAAGCTTATCGCACATATTGGCAACGAGAATAATAGGGCTGTACACATTCTGATTTCCCAGCTTATTAAAAAAGCTCACGAAAAAGGATTGAAAGTCGGAATATGCGGACAAGGTCCATCTGATTTTCCGGAGCTAGCAGAATTTTTAGTAAAAGAGGGAATCGATTCTATTTCCCTTAATCCTGATACTGTTCTTAAAATGGCATTAAAAGTAAAAGAAGTAGAAGGCTCACTATCCCATTAATAATTGATCAATATCACAATTCCTGCGTGAGTACGATCAATGACTCCCCACATCTTCCTTAATATAATACTAGTATCTTTATAACTATCTACAGGGAGGTGAAAAAAATGTTTGCTGAAGATATTAAGAAACTTACAAAAGAAAATACAAATTTTAGAAAAGTTCTCCATACAGGTCAACACAGTCAAATTGTTGCTATGTGTATTCCTGTTAACCTAGACATAGGAGAAGAAGTGCACCCAAATACTGACCAGATAATTTTTATTGTTGATGGTGAAGGTGAGGCAATCATCGATGGTGAGGCAAGAAGGATTGGGGAGCATGATGTTGTCTTTGTACCATTGGGTGCCAGACACAACTTCCAAAATGTTGGGGAAGAGGATTTAAAACTCTTCACTGTATACGCACCACCTGAGCATCCAGATGGAACCACACACTCAACAAAAGAAGATGCACAAAAAGCAGAGCGTTAATGCTCTGCTTTGAAATGAGAAGTGATTTGCTATGAAAAAGAAAAACGAAGAATCGTTCAGTGTAAATGGAGAAAACCTACTTAAAAAAGTTAAGGAAATTATTGAAGAAGGAAATGTACGAAGAATAACTATAAAAGATAAAGATGGGAAAGAATTAATTGCATTTCCGCTTACATTAGGCGTAGTTGGAGCAGTACTCGCTCCTATACTTGCTGCAGTTGGAGCAATTGCAGCACTGATAGGAGATTGTACAATCTCGGTTGAAAGGGAGGAAAAATGAGCTCTTACTTAATTAAGAACTTCGCTATTGGAATACTGCTATTTATTGGTATTACTGCTATTTTTGGTGGCGTAAGTCTAATAATAACCAATGGCCTTGGAACGACAGTTCCTCAGCTACATGGATACTTTCAGTCCTTTGCCATTCCCGGACTTATGCTATTTTTAGTTGGCGCTATCAACATAGGTGCAGCTTGGTTATTAATTATTCATCACAAGTTTCAGTACGAGCTTATTACAAGTGCTGCATTAGGAATGCTTATATACAAAGTGTCTGAGTTGTATATCGTTCAGTACCCACACTGGTTGCAATTGTTCTACTCTGCGCTCTCAATCACACTTTTAATTTTTATTATGCTCCTTTTAAGAAGAAACTATGATTAAGGAACTTATTGTTGGGCTATTGATAATTCATGGGATTATTCATCTTTTAGGTTTTGCGAAAGGTTTTAACATAAAAGAACTTGATCAATTCAACGAGTCAATATCTGAACCTTTTGGACTTACTTGGTTTATTACATGCATCTTGTTTGTAACCTCAGGGATAGGATTATTGCTTGATCAAATTTGGTGGGTATATGTGGCAATTATTTCAATATTACTCTCCCAGTTACTTATTTTTAGATTTTGGCTTGACGCCAAAACCGGCACAGCTATAAATTTCATACTAGTGATTGCCATTTTGATTTTCTTCAACGTACAATAATATACATATGGCAAATATAGACTACAAAGAGAAATTGCTAGGTGTGCTTCAGAATGAGACTGGTAAAAATATTGTTATTACCCATGTAACGATTCGTCAAAGCATTTCTTTTCTTGTGCTTCGTCTCCTTTCTATAGAAATCATGGCAGCTATTGCAATAATTGTCTTTCATACACTCATTCTCAGAAGCGACATAAGACAACTAGTCGGAGACGATATTCTTATTTTTAACATACCACTTTTTATTCTCCTAGTAGTAATAAAAACTGTGATTACCATTTTTGTAATAATTCAGTGGCTTAATGAGTATTACGAAATAACAACAAAAGATATCGTTCATAGAAGAGGTCTAATACTTAAAAAAGAAGAAAGACACTTGCTGCAACATATAGGGTCTGTAAGCATTGAGCAAGGTGTATTTGGGAGAATATTTAATTTTGGGACACTTAAGCTTTTTAACTGGACAAAGGAAAAATATGTATATCTTTACTTAATTCACAATCCCATGAAATATCTACACATCATGGAAGAGTTGCTACCTGATGCTGACAAATCGAAAAGGACCGTTCGAGAGCATATACTTGAGCCTGAAGAAGATAGCCTCTAGTTTCTCTTTCGTGTGATCCAAATCAAATCCATTATGTGACTAGTGTCAATGACTTGAAATTGCTTGGGGTGTATAAATTAGATATGAAAACAATAGATTTCAAGAAAATTCTTCTGCCACATGATGGATCGGAGTGCGCGTCAATGATTCTTCCTCATGCGGCTTCGCTGGCAAAGACGTTGCATGCTGAGATTGTATTATTACATGTTACGACACCTTATATTCATGAATTCAGCTACAGCGGGTTGTATGACATAGGCACTCCTGCATCTTCAGGGGCATACAGTAAGTTCTTGCAAGATATGACAAGTAAAATAAGAGAGACTGCAACTAAAGATCTAGAAAAAGTGAAGCAGGAGCTGATAACTAAAGGGGTTAAGAAGGTAACAAGCAAGGTTCTTGAAGGATACCCTCCGGAAATAATTCTCTATATTGCACAGCATGAAAAAATTGATCTTATAATGATGTCCACTCATGGAAGAACCGGACTTAAGAAAGTACTAATAGGATCGGTTGCAGAACAAATTATTCACCAAGCAACTTGCCCAGTATTTACAGTACACCCAAATCAAAAAGATATTAAAAAAACGAAGAGGGGGTGAATACTAAAATAAATATTTTCAAAACATTCAAACTTACATGGTGGCAAGCAGCTTTCTTCAAGTTGACTACAATTCCAGTGGGAATTATTCTTGGACTTCTATTTCCAGAAATTCTTTCACCATTTTTCTATCTGATCGTTGCAGTATTTATTGTTAGTTGTCTTATTACAATTTACTATTGGTATAAGCAATAAAGGATACTAATTGCAATATTATTGTAAATACCTATGAAAATTAATTCAACTTGGCATGCTAAAAACATGATGCCTAAAAAAGCCACTCTTGATGATAGAGTCAAATGGCACCTAGAACACTCTAAAAATTGTAATTGTCGTCCATTGGGAGGAATGATTCTAGATGAAATAAAGAAAAGAAAACTTCTATGAGCAAACAATTTTTAAAAGATGTTTTTGTTTGGGGATTTATCCTTTGGCTAATTGGCTATCTACTTGGAATTGTGTTTTTCCCTATCGTTCCAAATTCAATACTTGGATGGATAATTATGCCAATAGGGACAACAATCACTCTTTGGGTTTTGCTTAGAAAAATAAAAGCAGACTCATTTAAATATTACGTTTTACTTGCCCTTGTTTGGGTTCTAATAGCAATTACCTGTGATTATTTTTTTCTTGTCAAAATATTCAAACCAGCAGATGGCTATTATAAGCTGGACGTATACTTGTACTACGTATTAACTCTTTCTTTCCCACTACTTGTTGGCTGGGTAAGGAAATCATCAAGTATTACAAAAAGTGGTTAGATTGTAAATAGAAATGATAGGTTAAGAGATTAATATGACATGGAAAAGGAAGTCTGGAGAAAATATTAAAACTAAAGTTATACTCGTACCTGTTGCTCACAAGGGTCATATCTTTGCACTCCATTTTGTATCTCAACTTTGAACAGGAGCTCCCTAGTGTATTAGTTGCTTCAAAAAAACCTTCACAATTTAATGAGGGCTACTGGCAACAGAAATTTTTAGTCCACCGGGAAGATTAACGGAGTTACCCGCATTTTCCTTCAAAAGCTCTGCTGCCGCAAGAACTTGGGCTACGTATTCTCCTGAATAGTCATCAAGGCCAGAAATAACCTCCTCCTGAACTTTTTTATTATGAAGTAGTTGGTATACATTAAGATTGTCCTTCTTAATTAACCTTTTCATATCATCTACAATTTTTGCGCTGGCAACAGGATCGTTATTACCTATAGCCTCACCATAATCTTTTATATCCTCACCATTTACATCCAAAAAATAAACTCTTAAGGCTCTAGCAACTATCCCTGGACCTGCATGATATGACCATATCGCCATGCCTTCGTTACCACCAAAAAGTGCTTTGTTATCCTCGAGATAGCTACCTGCTGCCGCAATACTTTTAGGTGCATTTTTGCGCTCATCAAATTCAGAATTTACATGTAAACCATATTGCCGTGCTGTTGCAGGCAAGAATTGAGCAACACCAAGTGCGCCTGATTTTTTATTGAGAATATCTTCTCCTCCACCATTTTCTACAGAAATAATCCCCATAAGTGTGTCTTTTGATATGCCATACGCAAGCGCCGTTTCTTCAATTTGTCGTTTATATTTTAATGGAATTACTTGGTGTTCTTGCATGTAGCCTGGTTTTGCTGCAATTTTGCTTTTATACATGTCTACCTCCTGTCGTGCCTCTGCCTTTTGAACCTCATTTGACCCCCGCATGACTTCGTTGAAAATTCCCTGATCTTTATTCTGGACAATCATCTCAGATCCACTTGCATCTGCTTTGTGCACAAAATTTACAATAGCATGAGAATTATCACTATCAGCAGTAAGACTATTGCTCATAACTCCTCCGGTTGCGCCGCCTGCGGAAGCTGCAAGTACGAGAGGCATGACTTTACTTGCTATTCCTAGCAGCTTTGAGGACCCTTTTTGAGTCTCAACCTGCATATCTGTGCTTATATTTCCACTCCCTACGGAGCCCGTTGCATCAATAATGTCTTCCATAAAGTTAGTATGCACAAAAAAACAACCCCACGCAATGTGGGGTTGTTTTGTAATACTAAATGGGAAAAGATTATTCCTTCTTGCCTGCTATGTTAACCATCCAGCCACTTATTTACCTCACTTCATAATTATTATTTCAATAATACGCGGGAGTTTCTAACCAAATTTTCATGGTAAAATATCGTTTGGCATGAATACACATGAAGGTAGTCCAAGATTAGATCGAAGACAAGCGCTAAGACTTGGAGTAGGGCTTGGAGTAGGTGCCGCCGTAGAGCTTGTTACCGGTGGTTGCATTGTAGAGCCTATCGAAAAGCCTCCAACCGTTGGTCCTGAAGTTTCACCAACAAACGAATCCTTATTGGCAGATCCAACAGCAACAGAGTTGGTTACTAATACGCCTACAAGAATCGTAACACCAAGACCTTCAAACACCACAAAACCCACCAGCACCCAAGAACCGACTCAAACACAAGAGCCAACAGCAACAAGAAACCCAGAATCTGGAGGGCCCTTCGAAATGGCTGATTTGCAAAACCGGCTTGCTGCACGTATCGAGGGCTACCGTGACTTTCAGGGAAGAACTGCGATTTCAGTTACAGATGCGTCTTCCGGTCAAACAATTCATGTAAATGGTGGCAGACCACAACTGACTGGCTGCGTTGCCAATCTTCCCTTAATGCTTTCTGTCGTAAACGAACTTTCCCAAAAAAGAGCTGCCTATTCTCAAAATGATTTTGAGAGACATTTAATCGCAATGGTTCGCAACTCAGATCCTCACGAAGGAAAAACGGTTGTTAGCATGCTTGGCGGTGATGATATTGGTCGTGGTATTGAGATTGTAAATAGAAATATGAATAGCTGGGGAATGGCACGAAGTCTTTACAACCACCCACCTGCATATCCGGATGAGTATACAGAAGTTGAAGCAAGCAACCAAATTGTTGCAAATGAACTAAATGCTGTTCTTGCCAAACTTGCACAAAACAAATTATTTGGAAACGTAGACATGAATGAATATGCAAAATTTATAATGTCAAATAACAAACCAGGGCTTAACTTTATGATTCCCGGAAATATTAGCGATCGCGCTGATGTAGTTCATAAAGTTGGCTGGTTCTACGGTTTCCCGAATACAATAAATGACGCAGGAATTGTAAAAGACAGAAGGGGAAGATTTTCTTATTCAATTGTTACTATGTTTGAGGATTTTAATGACAACATAAGTGAAAATGCATTATTTGTAGGGCCCGGCTCATTTTTAGCAGGTCTTTCTGAAATGGTCTACAACACATTTGACAAAAAATACTCGTAGCGTCCAAAAAAGGCAATCTTCTAATGCTGAGTTGAAACCTCACTAGGATTTAACTCGTTATTCATTTTTTGATTTCTAGCATTCTCTTCATTAATAAATTTCTGATCACGATCATTTATTTTCTTTCTATAACTTTCTATGTTGATATCTTTTACATCTAGATATTCTTTGTATTCTGATAGATTAAAACTATTAAAATACTCCTTTTTGCCATATTCTCTTTGGAGTCTTTCTATATCTCCAAGCAAATTATAAATTGCTATTGATTGGAAGAAATCGTAGCTATTATTTTTCTCTGCTTCAACAACTAACTGATTAAGACTTTCTCTGTAAATTTCACCGTCAGGAGAGAGTCTTGCGAGATATCTATAATCTAGACCTTGTTGGGTTCTCGCTTGAGAATAATGTGCAATTAAATAGTCAAAATTTGCTAGATTAATACCAACAAGAACCACAATGGTAAATGTAACCATATATCTAAAGAATGAAATTAGAGCAACTTTTCGATTATAAAAATAGACAAACAAAAGTAGCGCACCAGAAAGCCACAACATCGTTGCATACCCCCATAATCTTTTTTGAGTAAGACCCCACAACAAGCTATAGTCATTGACACTCTTAAATGCTATACCTACTAAGAAAAATGCTTCAATAATTAAAAAATAAGAGAGTATCCTATTCCACTTGCCTCTTACCCTATCAATGTATGCCAGGAAGAATATTATGAACGCAACTACAGTTACTTGAAAGAATATTTCATTGGTAAGCCTTGAATTTGTGTACCCCATTTTCCAAAGCTCATCAGCAGTTGCAAAATAAAGTTGCATTTGTGTTGCAAAAAAGATGATTAAAAGAATTCCCATTGCAACTTTTGGAAATAGATAATTAACAGAGATGTAAAAATTCTTATTCTTTGTCGTAGCACCCGTTGCCACTGGGGTTAGAATTTTTGGAACAATGACTGCAAGGATAGTAAAGAATATAAATCGGATAATAAGAAAAACCGGCTGATCCCCAAAGAGGAATTTGACAAACTGCTGCAAGTTAAATGTCTTTATAGTATTTTGCACCAGCTGATTGAATAAGGGATTCGCTGAAGAAAGCAGCGGAATAGTTATTATCAAAAAGACAATTGTTACAATAAGTGACGGAATATATTTCCTGACAAAACCTGCCTTACTAGATCCCTTAAATGCACTTAGAGAATAAGAGTAAATACTTTTTCCTGAAATAATTTGGTTGAATACTGAGAATGGAGTAAGAAAAAGATTTGCAAGAGTATGCCCTGTAGCTATCGGTAGAACCATTAGTGATCCGAAAAGAATCACAAAAATGAAGTTAATAAATTGCATGGTGTCATTTGCTCGTATCAACTCAAAACAAGACAAAGCAATAACTCCAATAAGTAGAACGACCTCAAACCAACTCTTATCTTTTCTTAAAATGAAAACTAGAGTTGCTAGGGAAATAAACAGGATAGAAAACGGGATAAAGGGAAATCCACTCTGAATAGGAATAAGAAGCCAGGCAACAATTGCGCTAAGTACTAAGGAGATGGCAGGTATTTTTGCTTTGACAATGTCTAGCATGCGTAATAACTTAATGCCATTATATCACTCTTCTGATAATAACATCTTCTACCGCAAACCGCCTGTTGGAATAGAAACATCAAGATCTGGCTTAGTGAGGATTTTTTCCTTTAATTTTTACTAATTCTGAATTCACAAAATGAGTAATATCACTAAGGTAATATAGGTACGAGCTTTAGCTCTCCTACATTCGCGAGTAGGTCACCTACAGAACCGTCTTCCGGATTTTTTGGAGTATCTGTTGGATTAGGAGTTGGCGTAGGTGTATCTTCTACAATGGTTGGGGTCGGCATCGGAGTCTCTTGCTCAATGGCTGGGGTTGGAGTTGTGGCTGGGGTTGGAGTTGTAGCTGTAGTCGGAGTTGGAGCATTATTATTCTGCTCTGAAGATGAAGCTTGATTACTATTTGGTGAAGATGTGCTTTGCTGAGCTTTATTAGTAGGAGTTGGTGTAATAGCTATTGCCCCAGCTGGTTTTTTAGAAACTTTTTTTACATTTGCATTGGTACTTTTTACTTTAGAAGCCACAGTTGGTTGTGCATTAGGAGTTGGAGTTGCCGTTGGCATGACTCTCTTTACTATCGGAGCAGCCACTGCCATTTCTTTTTCTTTAAATTCATGAAATTTTATAAAAGGCAGTACTGGTAAGAGAATTAAAATGACAACAAATGCCTTACCTAAAAATCCAAGCTGACTCCATGCTTGTTTAATTCGTTCTTGATCAGAAATTTTTACTGAAACGGCCGCATCCATAAATAACTGTATCGAAGTATATCAATCCGATGCAATTATTTCAATTTATGAAAAACTTGAGGACTATACCCATTAAACTAGCTATTAAAAAGCATGCAAAAGTATTTTTTTTAATAATTCTTGAAAGAACCAGTGTGGTTATAAAGACAACCCACGGAATTATTCCCGTCAAAGTAATTTTTGCCATGTCAGCAACTGCTGAAAATATAAGACCTATCGATACTGCTGTTATCCCTACTACAAAGTTTGTTATGAAAGAATTTTTCTTCACTCTTTCATACAATTTATGAAGAGGAATTATTATAAAAGCCGGGATAGTTATAACTATCGTCGAAAGAGTCGCTCCCACCACTCCATAGAGCATATATCCAATAGAAGTAACATATAGATTAAATAGTCCTGGTGTGATACGAGCAACGGCAAAAGCATATAGCAGTTGCTCGCTTGTTATTACGTGACGATTTATCACAAGCTCCTCACGAAGGATTGGGAACATCACCAAGGCATTACCAAAGGTAACAATTGTGTAGAAAAGAAATACACCAAGAAGATCAAGCAACGACATTCTTCTTACCCTTTCTCATCAATATTCCCGCTGCAATTGCCCCTCCAACAAGGAGTACTAATGTTGTATTAAGATTTAGAAAAAATGAAGCAACAAATGAGCTGATTGAAAAAATAATTAATAATTTTGATGTAAATACATCTTTCCCCAAATTTATAATTGCCAAGACAATAAGTCCTAAAGCAGCAGGAAGAACAGCGTCATTCATATAAGTAAAAAAGGGTGTCCCTTTTAATGGCAAATACAATATTGAAAGCAATAATGCTACTGTAAAACCGGGCAAGGTAAGTGCAATTATTGCAATAATTGATCCCAAAAGTTTTTTACTTTTGTAACCAATCGCAATTGCAATTGCACCAATTGTTCCCCCAGGGACAATACGCGCAATTCCCCAGATAGCCATAAATTCATCATCCCCAACTATTTTTAAATTTTTAACAAATTGCTCTCGAAGGGATGAAAGCACTCCAAGTCCTCCGCCAAACACACTACCTGTTTTAAGGAATGCAGCAAATAAATCTTTATGTGAAAGTTCTTTTTCTTCTTTCAAAACATTAAATTATATCAAAAAGTGAAGTAAAATCGTATGCTGCCAATCATGATGGCAGAAAGACATCAAGTGATTCTAGCTTAAAAAGCTAGACCCCCCTTTATTATTATTGGAATTATCTTTCTCACTCAGTTTTTTCATCTTTATCACTTAATCATTATGCATTTTATCTTAAATCGACAACCACTCATTTCATGGCAGGATTTTTTATAGTCTTTGCAACATTTAAATTAATAGCCCTTAGAGAATTTGCAGAGGCTTTCTATGATCGTTGGAATATGGACTACGCAAATTCTATTACTCGAAATGTTAGCTATGGGCTTTTCTGGGGTTGGTGTACTTCGAAAACTCATAAAAGGTAGAAATTTCAATGCGTTTGCATTGGCATTTTCATAAGGTACCCTTCGACTTTGGAATGTCTCTTCCCGCGTTCTTAATGCTTTTAACGCAGTACAGGTAGATTAATGTTCCTACTCAAAGAATAAAATCTGATAGCAATAATTGTTACTAATGCAATACCGCTAGCTATATCTATCCCCACCCCCATCATCACAAGGACATATAAAAGAACTGCTCCAATTCCTGCCGCTGTTGCATAAATTTCTGTTCTAAAAATAAATGGAATTTCATTCAGAATTATTTCCCGAAGCAACCCTCCCCCTGCTGAAGTTAACATAGCAAAAAAGATTACGACCAAGATACTAAGACTTGCACCTATTGCTACATTTGCCCCGGATACAGCGAATGCAGCAAGACCAAAAGTGTCTGCAATAAGTAAAAATAATGTAGGAATTCTAAGATGAAAATGATAAAAAATAATAGATAAAATGCTTGCAATAACTGCAAACAACAAATACTCTCCGTGGGAAAGGGCATATGGTATTCTCCCTAAACACGCGTCTCGAATCATGCCTCCACCAACTGCAGTCATACACCCAACAATTAAGAGCCCAAAGACATCAAGTTTCTTTTTTACACCATGACTTACTCCTACAAACGCGAATGCGAAAATTCCAATTTTATCAAAAATAAATACGAGGCTTTCCATGAGTTATATTACCATATAGTTTTTTTTAATTAAACTTTCGTACACTATACATTGTCCCCATGAAATCCAGTGCAGGTTGCAACAGTGGGCTTTGCAGTACTTGCTGGAATTATGATTGGACACGTAGTTGGAACTCGCAACAAATTATTCAAGTCCTTAAAGAGCATAAGGCTTTTAGCTAATTTGAGAATCTACATCGCTAAAAAAATCCATTCCAATTTTTAGAAATTCTTCTTTTTCTTCCAAGAACATTGTATGCGCACTTTTATTTAAAACTTTCATTTTTGCATTCGGAAATTTCTCTGCATAAAATTTAGTAGTTAAAGGAGTTGCCATATCATATTTACCGCAAATTAAAAGAACAGGGACATTAATTTTATGTAGCTGATCAATACAATCTGCATTTTTTAAATTACCCGTACAATGAAATTCTGTAGGTCCCCACATCGTGTTATATACATCAAGTCCCATTAACTTGTGCCCTTCTTGGATTGGTTTTGGATATGGGTAAATTCTGCAGAAATATTTTTTGTAAAACTCTAAAGTTGCTTTCTCATAATCTTTCGAATTATATGTTTTGCTCTGCTCATTCACATTGATCGTATCTTGAATTTTTTGTGGCAAAGTTCTCTTCAATGTGTTTGCGTCCTCTATCCACCTTTTGCTATTAAAAAATGGACCTGAAAAAAGAATACTCTTGACTCTTTTTGGATATTTTATTGTGTACATTGCAGCAAGCATTGTCCCCCATGAATGTCCCCATAAATAAATCTCTTCAAATTCTAAGTGTTGCCTTAATAATTCCAACTCTTCAACAAATCTTTCTTTCTTCCAAAGCTTTTTGTCACTCGGTCTTTCTGAGTGGCCTGATCCTAACTGGTCATAAAAAACAACTGTTCTATCTTTTGAAAATTTATTAAGAGTCAACATCGAATGAGAAGAGGAACCAGGACCTCCATGCAAGACAATAAGAGGAGTTTTTTTCTTTTTACTTGGAAAGACCCTATACCATATCTTGCCTCCGGTAACTTGCAGGTGCCCCTCTACACTTTTCATTTCTTGATTATACGTCTATTTAGCATAATTACTTGGTTTTAGCCATAAAATACAATACAATTCATTACATGAGCTATAAATATAAACATTCAGTTCTTGGTGGTACATTTGACCATTTTCATAAAGGTCATGAAAGATTCATAGGTGCTGCACTTGCCGATTCAGAAAAACTCACAATTGGAATAACTTCTGATGAAATGCTTGATAACAAATCTCAAAAAAATACTGTTGAAAACTACCCAACAAGAGAACAGTCAGTCGAAGACTTTATAACCACCAATGGACATAAAAATCGAGTAGAAGTATTTAAGATAAATGATATTTATGGACCAAGCATAGACGACTTATCTCTTGAAGCTATATATGTTATCGATGATACCTATAAGGGTGCTGAAATGGTAAATCTCAAACGAGAAAGTCTAGGTCTTACAAAACTTGCGATAGTAGTTGTCCCAACTTTAGATATGAATGATAGTAAAAGAATCTCATCAACCGCAATAAGACTTGGAAAAATAGATCGTCATGGAAATAACTATGCCGATTTATTTCCAATTGACGCATCACTAACACTGCCTGATTCTCTGAGAGATCAACTTAAGGAGCCATTTGGAGAAGTAGTTAATAATTTAGAAATTAGTAAATTGAAGAACTACTTCCTAATCGCGGTTGGAGATATTGTTGTTTCGAATTTACTGCAACACGATGTAATTCCAAACCTCAGTATTTTTGACAAAATATCCAATAGGGAGAAAATAACAGAAATAGAAGTTCTTGATCACCTTCCAAAAAATTCTTTAAAATTAAATAACGCACCTGGCACAATCAATTGTACTACTGCTCTTAAAATCGAAAAAGTTATTCAAGAAAGCATTGGTTCACATGAAAAATTCTCAATTGAAATAAGTGGAGAAGAAGATTTGCTGGCACTACCCGCTATGCTCTTTGCGCCTCTCGATTCACGAGTCATTTATGGCCTAAAAGACGAAGGTGCTGTTGTAGTTACGATTACCGAAGACTTAAAAAAGATTCTTGTTATACAAATTATTAAGAAACTCAAACCCCTCGTTGGATAACAACTTCTGCAGGCGAAATGCCGTTAGGTGCCTTCAGAACGTGCACTATCTGTCCCGCCACGTCTTCCGGATTCATAAATGCAGATAGGTCTTTTTCTGGAAAGTCACTCCAAAAAGCCGAATTCATACCCCCAGGACAAACACTTGTAACACGCACCCTATGTTTTACCCCTTCTAACCTGAGGCTTTCAGTAAATCCTCTGAGACCCCATTTGCTTGCTGCATACACTACCTCATTATCACGACCGACAAGTCCAGAAGTGGATGAGACATTCACAATATGACCGGACTTTAAAACTTTCATTCTCTTATATGCTTCCAAGCTAGTATAAATGGATCCCTTCAAATTCGTTCCCAAGACATCCATTATCTCTTCTTGGGTTGTTGCATCAAAATCTTTTGTAAGTCCAATGCCTGCACAGTTGATAAGCCCATAGAGATCTCCTCCTTGATCAATTCTTTCGAATGCTTCAACAATTTCCTCAGGTTTTCTTAAATTGCAGTTAATTTGTCTTGCCTTAAAATCTAACTGCTGATCTTCAATTTTTCTAGAAAGAGCAAATACATTACTACCTTCAGAAGATAGTTGTCTTGCAACTTCAAGACCTAGTCCGCTTGATGCCCCAACAACTACCATATTTTTATTTGTTAATTCGGTTTCTTTTGCCATAAGTGAATTGTAGAACGCGTAACTATTGTGTGCTTGATTAAATTCTGATATAATACTGACGAATATGAACTTAAAGTCTCAACAATCTAAATTGCTTATAAAAAAGGTGCAGCAATTTGTAGAAAATTCAGAATCATTTGCTCTTCTTGGGATACCAGGAGTAGGGATATCTGTTTTTTTGAAGAATTTGGTTTTTCCAAAACCTTTTCGCTTCGTATATGTTGATGTTTTTGCATTACCGCATGCAAATGAAAAATATCTATTTGACTCCCTATACCAAAAACTTGGAGGAACAAATCATGGCTCTTTAGAAAATTGTCAGCAAATACTTGAAAAAATTACTCAAAACGAAAGAGTAGTTATATGTTTTGGTGGATTCGATCAGATGAAACAAACTTTTAAAAAGGAGACTCTCAAAAATCTGAAATCTTTGGGACTCATTAATAGGGATAAGATTAGTTTTATTTTTGGAATATGTAGAAGAATTGAATCACTAATCGATCCTAACATCGAAGACATTGATTTAAATATGCTTGCAAACACCTTGTATATAGAGCCTTACTCTCGGGAAGACCTTAAAGAGCTCATCAACTATTATGGACCATATAGAAATATTTCAGATAAGGAATTTGATGCCTTTGCAAATTTGTCAGGAGGACATTTTCAATTATTTCAACTTCTAATGCAGTCCGAACAAACTGAATATCTTGAATCCAACCCATATATAAAAATCTCATTAACCAATATCTATAATCACTTAACTTTTGGCCAAAAAACTACTCTTAAAAAAATTATTGATGGAAAGAGTGTTGCTCCTGATAGCTATCTTATAAATACAGGCTTGGTTAAAGAGAGTGACAAGGGCTATAAGGTGTTCTCCAAGCTTTTTGAGGAATTTATATACAAACAAAACACAAAGCTACCCAAAAAAGAATCAGATCTACTACGCTTGCTTAAGCAGAATAAAAACAAGATTGTAAGCAAAGAAGATATTTTCAATACTGTTTGGGGGAAAGAAAATATTGATGCAACAGATTGGGCGCTTGATGCTCTCATATATAGATTACGACGAAACTCACGATTCAAATTGTCAGGATTTACAATCGAAAGCCATAAAAAAATAGGTTACCGCCTAATAGCATGAGAACGACTCTGTTATCTGATAGAATTTCTTTGTGGACAACAACCAAATTCTCTCCCTCGAATCTCTCAGCGAATATGGAGATTTTTTAGATCTCAAATCAATTCTTAATACATGATAAAACTAGTTGCAATAGATTTTGACGAAACACTCTGCATGACAGAGGAGTCA
Source organism: uncultured Gammaproteobacteria bacterium (assembly GCA_964511305.1). Taxonomy (GTDB): domain Bacteria; phylum Patescibacteriota; class Microgenomatia; order Levybacterales; family GWA1-39-11; genus JAUSNA01. Next base: position 216,378 of record CAZEEU010000001.1, read on the forward strand.
ACGTATTTTATTGAAAATAGCGTTGCAGTTAGCATGGGGCATGATCCTATGTCACGGGAGGTGCATCAAAAAACTTGGGGACAAGAATTAGAAATGGCAATTCAAGAAAGAGTGCCTGGAATAAATGTTGAAAAATTCATGAAACTTTTACCAGAAGCACACATGATTGCAGTAGAGGAAGGAAATATAGACATTGTATCGCCCGAGAACATACAAGCTCTTGATAAAATTCTTGAGAATAATCTCAGACTTGCTCTTCTTACATCTCGCTCAATTGATGAAGCCAACCATCTCATGCACGAAACCCATCCCTTAAACACACGCATGGAGAAATACTACTATAAAGAAAATTCCGATTTTCTCAAACCTGATCCCAGAGTTTTTGACAAAGTCTTAAAAGACTTCGACCTTAAACCTTATGAGATAGTCTATGTTGGTGATGCTGTAAGCGATGCTGTTGCAGCAAAAGGCGCTGGGTTGCATTTTGTTGCTGTGCTTGAAGGTGGAATAAGAGTAAAGGAAGATTTTAAACACTTACCTGTTGATTATTTTGCAACGACTTTTCTTGAAGCAACTAATTATATTCTGTCTCTTACTTCGAAACTGTAATTTCTGATAGATGATCTTCTGCAAGTACTTTCTGAGAGCTCAAGCTAATTGATGACACTATAGCTATAGCAACCAGAATAAAAAATAATCCTAAAATCTTTCCCAACTCTTTAATCATAAATACATTTTAGCGATCCCCCAGGAAGATTTGGCAACAAAAAAGTAAGAAAAGGGTAATATAGCATCATCAAATTCTTTGACTTTAAGGGCTCAATTCTTCAATATTAATATATGGATAAAAAGATTCTAGAATTTCCTAAAGAATTTCTATTTGGGAGCGCTACTGCAGCTCATCAGGTAGAAGGTAACGAGGGAGAGCGCAATACTGACTGGGATGTCTTTATGAAGCAATATCCTGAAATCATAAATATGCATGAAAAAGGTCCTGAGTGGTGGAAGCAAGGTCGAGCAGAACATGACATCCAAACCATGGCAAACTTAGGCATGAAAGTCCAAAGGATTGGGATATCTTGGGGCCGAATTGAGCCTCAAAAAGGAAATATCAACTTAGAAGCAGTTGCACGATATAAAGAGATCATCAAAAAAATTATTGATAGTGGCATGATCCCGATGATCACTCTTAATCACTATGTTCTCCCACAGTGGGTTGCTCGCGAAGGTAGTTGGGAAAATAAAAGAACCATTGGCCATTTTGAACATTTTGTAAAATTTGCAGTCTTGGAATTTCCGGAAGTAAAGTATTGGCTTACTCTAAATGAGCCGAATATCCTGGTGATATTAGGCTATTTTTCAAAATACTACCCTCCAGCAAAAAACAGCCTGTTTTCTGCAAGCGTTGCTCGTTTTAATATGCTGGAAGCGCATAGAAAAGCCTACAAGAAAATTAAATCAATAAGTCCCATGTCAAAAGTTGGCCTAACTTTTGCATTTAGATGGAATCTTCCAGAACATAAAAATTACATTCTGGATAAATGGTACGCGAAATTAGTTAACCACATTAGCGTTGGGAGTTATGTTGAAGCAACAAAAAAATACATGGACTTTATAGGGTGTAATTATTACACAGGTTATTATCTTAACTTGGATATAAGGAAATTGAAATTTAGAGCAAGACACACAGATAAAGTCACAGCAAAAACGCTTTTATTTGGAGAAACGCGGAAACCTGCTTCATACAAATCTGACTACGGCTGGCCAATAGTCCCCGACTTTTTCCTGGAAGTTCTTCGCTACCTAAATAGCACATTCAACCTTCCTATTATAATTACAGAAAATGGACTAGCCGATAAAGAAGACAAAAGAAGATCTTTCTTCATCCTCACACATCTTGTCGCCGTTTGGAAAGCCGTGCAAGAAGGAGCCAAGATACAACAATACCTTCATTGGTCAACAGTGGACAATTTGGAATGGATCCTGGGATATACGAAAGACTTTGGTCTTATAGACAATAACCCAATAACTGGTGAAAGAAAGCTTAGAAATAGCGCACATCTTTATAGTGAGATCGTAAAAGAAAGCAAGATTGATATAGACAAATTGATTTCAAAATATCTCCTAAAAGAAGAAGGTGAAAAAGCACAAGAAGTTATTGAAAGAATGCTGTTGTAGCCCCAATTTGCTGACGCAAATCGAAAGCAAAGCGTGCCCCGACTAGTCCGCAAGGGTAAGCAGAGCTTGCCCTAGCTAAGCACTAGTCCGCAAGGGTTGGCGTGGGAGTTGTTAGATTGTGTTTCTTTTCTTTCTCTCCTTTTATCTCCTTAAATCCTGGCAATGGTTTTGTGAGTGCAACCTTCAAAACTTCGTCCATATGAGACACGAAAACAAATCGTATGTCTTTTGCTACCTCTTTTGGAATCTCTTCAAGATCTTTTCTATTTTCTTTTGGCATGATTATTGTTCTAAGTCCTGCTCTATGTGCAGCAATAACTTTTTCTTTAACTCCGCCAATTTCAAGTATTTTTCCTCGAATTGTAACTTCTCCTGTCATCCCCACTAAATGATTTGTAGGAATCTTAGTCAAAGCAGAAACTAATGCAGTTGTAATTGTATCTCCTGCAGATGGTCCATCTTTTGGAACCGCGCCTTCTGGAACGTGGATATGGATATCGAGTGTTTTGTAGAAATCTTCAGAAAGTCCAAATTTCTTTGCTCGTGCTCTAACATACGTCATTGCCGCCTGGCATGACTCTTTCATAACATCTCCCAACTGCCCGGTTATTATAAGCTGTCCTTTTCCATGCATAAGTGCTACTTCTATGAAAAGGATGTCTCCTCCAACCTCTGTCCACGCAAGTCCAGTTGCAATACCAACTTCGTTTTTCCTTTCAGCGATAGTTGATGAATATTTTTCTGGTCCTAAAAATTTTGTAACATTCTTTTCTGTAACCATTATTTTTTCTTTCTGTCCTTCAGCAACTTTTCTAGCAATCTTTCTATCAATTGTTGCAATTTGACGCTCAAGATTTCTTACACCAGCTTCTCTTGTGTATCTATTAATAACGTGACCAAGCGCACTATCTGAGATTTTAACCTGAGAGCTCTTTAATCCGTGAGCAGTGAGTTGTTTTTTAACTAAAAAGTCTTTTGCTATATGGAATTTTTCATCCTGTGTGTATCCTGCAAAATTAATTATCTCGAGTCTATCTCTTAATGCTGGTGGAATAGTATCAAGTCTATTTGCAGTTGTTATGAACATAACATCAGAAAGATCAAATGGAACCTCAAGATAGTGATCAGAAAATCCACCATTTTGTTCTGGATCTAGCGCTTCAAGAAGAGCGGATGATGGATCTCCCCTAAAGTCTGCGCCGACTTTGTCGATTTCGTCCAACATAAAAACAGGGTTTTTTGTTCCAGCATCTTTAATACCCTGTATTATTCTTCCTGGAAGTGCTCCTACATATGTCCTTCTATGGCCTCGGATTTCAGCTTCGTCTCTAATACCACCTAAGGAAACTTTTACAAATTCTCTACCTAATGACTTTGCAATACTCTTTCCAATAGATGTCTTTCCAACACCTGGAGGTCCTGCAAAACAAAGGATTGGTCCCTTCATTTTTCCGGATAATTTATGCACAGCCAAGTACTCAATAACGCGCTCTTTTACTTTTGAAAGGCCGTAATGTCCTTCATCCAAAATCTTTTCAGCACTTTTTATATCTATTTTACTTTCAGTTTTTTTGCTCCATGGAATAGAAACCATCCACTCTAGGTAATTGCGTAGATATCCAGATTCTGGGTTATAAGGAGTAAGCTGTTGAAGCTTTTTAAGCTCCTTCATCATCTTATCTTCAATGTCTTTTGGCATTCCTGCTTTCTTTATTTTGTCAGAAAGCTCTTTTATCTCTCCCCCATCCTCTGTCTCACCTAGTTCTTTTTCAATGGTTTTAAGTCTTTCTCTTAATATTGCGTCTTTTGTGGATTTTTCTAGTTGTTCTTGTGTTTTTGAAGCAATTTTACGTTCTAATTCAAGAACCTTTACTTCTTTATCCAAATATTCACTTACTTTCTCCAGTCTCTTCTTTACATTTACTGTCTCAAGAATTTCTTGTCTTTCAGATCCTTTAATGTCTAATGTGGATGCTATCTGATCAGCGAGTTCTGATGCTGAGATATCAGACATAATGTTCATAAATACCAAAAAATCAGCTTGTTTTCCGAGACTTAAAGCTTTTTTAAATGAAGCAGTCAAATGATTCATAAGTGCTCTTAGTTCTGGATTTTCTGCCTCAAAATCATCAATTTCATGAACAACTGCCTGCATATATTGTGATGATTGAGAAAAACTAACGATCTGAGCTCTCGAAAGACCCTTTACCAATGCGTTAACTTCACCGTCGGAGCGGATCATTCGCTCAATGTGAGCAACTGTACCCATTTGATAGAGGTCTGAGATATCTGGATCTTCCTGACGAGGATTCTTTTGAAGGACAAAACATACAACTCTTTCACCTGAAAAAGCGGTCTCAAGAGCTGCAAGACTTCTGGGTCTACCAAAAGTAAGTATTGATTCTGTGTGAGGAAAAACAATTCCGTCCCTGATTGGAATTATCGGGATCATTTTTTCATTGTAACTATCGTAGTTGTTTGGCATAATTCCGTTAGCAGTTTAGCAAATTAATTGCTAATTGTCAATTCTTTGGAAGATAAATTCAGATGCTAGAAGTAGATAGAATAAAACTATTATAACTGGATAAAACAAAGAATGCGAGGGGGCATTTTAGGCATATATTTAATAAATAATTCATAATCTTTTGCTTATCATGCTGTAGGTGAAATATTTATCTATCGCGACGATTATTGTCACAATATGTTTTGAGATTGTTCTACTTTATTACTATTTTTTTGTACTGCTACCCTCCTATAACAAAATTGGCTATAACAAGCCGGAACTTGAAGATGGAGCCTCCCCAACATGCTCATTATTCATTACTCAAAGTGAGGCACAAGAATTTTACATTCTCTACAAGGAATCAATTGAGAATGCAGAACAACTCGATAATGACGATGACGGAAAGGTATGCGAAAATCTGCCATGAAAATTGTACCAACCAGACCATCTAATTACCCGTTCTTTATCCTATTATATTGGCTGATAATTTGGCTTTTTGTATCAGTTATCATTTATATCAATCTGTCCTCTCGTTCTATTGAGGGAAGCATACCAACAAAGGATTGCGTTAGAGAAAAAGACAATATCTGCGTGTTATTTTCTGCACCATACAAAGTCCCATTGCAGCAAGAATTATCTATCCAAATAGTGGGGGCAGGAATTTTAATAGGTGCGGTAGTTACAACTTATGGCTATGGAAGAATGATTTTAGCTTATAAGCGACACTAAATGTATGCATTGGGCGGTGTAACCGGTGGAGGTCCTAGCGGATCTTTGGGGGCATTTGAATTTACTCCGTAAAGATATTTACTATCATCAAATGCAATAATAAAGTACCCCAAAGGTAGAATGAGAATAAAAATTGCCGAAAATGCTGCGCTTTTACCAAATGCTTTACCTAACTCAATTGAAATAATGATTTGTGGGATCAACTGTAGATATGGAATAAAGAAAAGAAGCGTTAACCATGTTGGCTTTTTAACGATCTGAAGCATTACATAGACATTATAAACAGGGATTAGTGCATACCACCCCGACCTACCCGCTTTTGTGAATATCCTCCAGGTTGCTGCAAGAATTAACAAGCAAACCAAAACAGATATCACAACGCCTATCGCGCCAAAAATCCATATTAGACCAGGGTCAATAGCTGGGATGCCAGATGTATCGATAGCACTAAGATCTTTATAGTCCATTTATATAGATGGACTTGGTTCCCATAGTCCATATCTATTTATAGGTTTATTTTGAAAACATTGTCAACGTAAAAATACTAGAGTATGCTTTTAACTATAGAAGTTATTCGTCATAAAATTAGGCACAAAATTGCCAAAGGATTTACCCTTTTGCAAAAAGGGCAAAATGGTTCTAAGCTTCTGAAAAAAGTGAAGACCGGCTTTACGCTGGTTGAACTTCTTGTGGTGTTAGGCATATTAGCTGTAATGCTTGCCTTGGTACTTATTGCTATTAACCCCCTCGAAATGTTGAATAAGACACAAGATGTAGCTGTGCAGCAAGTTACGAAAGACTTTGCCTCAGCAACCAAATATTTTTACGCAACTGAAAAGACTACCCCTTGGGAAAAGAATACTTCTTGCAGAGATGAACTTGCAACCAAAGATACAGTGAGCCAAATGCCTTCATGCGTCCAGGAGCTGACAAAAGGCGGAGACCTTCAAACAAAAGCAGTCAACTCCGATGAAGCAAAGGATATTTTTATGACGGAGTGTAGTGGTTCTGTTGCGCTCTGCTACAAACCTAAATCTTCTACTTATAGAAATGACTCCAATGCAAAGTATGGAAGAAATGGTGCTCTTAATCCAGAGTGCCCAGGAGGAGATAACTGCTATACGTGTGAATTTACTACCAATGAGGCTCAAGAGTGTTTTGAGATAATGAGTCCAAATGCAGAAATCGCATCAGCAACTTTTTCAGATCCCGAAGAACCAATGCCAATTGTTGAACGTCCTTCAATAAGTGTCTGCAGCGACCCTCAAGATGGAGCTGCATCCTGCATGTCGGATCTCGTAACTGATTCCAAGGGCACTCCACTCACAACCCTCGCTACTCCAAATGGACTTTCACCTGAACAAATGCACAAAGCATATAATTTGCCTTGTACACCTGGTGCCAATACCATTGACTGGCAATGCGATACCCCCACAATCTTTGGACCAAAAACAGTAGCAGTAATACTTGCATTCCATAGCCCCACCATCGAAGCAGATCTTGCCGTTTACTCTCAAACATTTGGTCTTCCACCATGCACTAAAGCAAATGGATGCCTAACCATTGTTAACCAAAACGGCCAAACGAGTCCGCTACCTTCAGGACGTGACTCAACCTGGGCAGTAGAAGCAGCAATGGATGTACAAATTGCACATGCTATATGCCAAACATGCAAAATATTGCTCGTAGAAGCAGAGGATAATTATTTTACTAATTTAGGGGCTGCAACAAGCAGAGCGGCACAAATGGGCGCCACAGTAATTTCCAATAGTTATGGCAACTATGAGTACCCTTCATATGCTCAATATGAGTCTTTCTACGACCATCCCGGAATAGCAGTTACAGCTTCATCGGGGGATTGGGGGTACGGAACAATCTTCCCTGCTTCTCACTCCAAAGTTATAGGTGTTGGAGGAACAGAGCTATCATTATTCCCTGATAATTCATATGCAGGTGAGAAAACATGGAATGGTGCAGGAAGCGGATGCTCTGCAACACGACTCGCAGGAACTTACCAAACTTCACTCCCTAACTGGTCTGCGGTTGGATGTGGCACAAAAAAATCAGTATCAGATGTTTCGGCTGTTGCAAGTCCCTATACGGGAGCTGCGATCTATGATTCTGGCAATGGTTTTGGATCTTCAGGATGGAAAATAATTGGAGGCACCAGCTTATCATCTCCACTATATGCGGCAGTCGTTGCTCTTCAAGGAGGCATACCATCAGGGACTGATGGTTCTGCTTTCCCATATACCCAACAAAATAAATTTAGGGATGTAAATATAGGCTCAAATGGAAGCTGTGGGGGAATGCTTAAATGTATGGCAGGTGTAGGCTATGACGGGCCAACTGGTCTAGGTACACCCAATTTACTTCCCTCAGGAGAAGTAGTACCAACAGTAATCTACACCCCTACTCCTATTCGTCCTTCAGAGCCACCCACACCAACTACGCCAGTTACACCAACATTAGCTCCACGACCCGTTCCGCCACCTACCAATCAACAAGTATGGATAGGGAGCGGCTGGGGTATTTATCGCTTCACAACTGAAGGAATTGTTGCTCCCAACGTCGTCCCAAGGACAGCACATGGATTAGCTGTTGTTGGTCAAGAGGTATGGGCAACAGACTTCCTACGTAATATTATTTATAGATATAACTTTGATGGCACTCAAACAAAACCTGCCATAACAAACGCTAATCTAAAAAACCCGTCCTCCCTAACTGTTGTAGGATCTCAAGTGTGGGTTGTAAATTCAAATGTCGGAAATCTCCCAAATAAGATTGTTAGATTTAATTTTGACGGAACAAGTGCCGGGGAACCACTCGCAGGCAATGGATTATGCGCACAGTCAAATATTGCTGTTGTAGGTTCTCAGGTGTGGATAGGCAACAACTCGACCGCTTCCGATTGCGCATATCCTGCCATAAATGGAACGATTTCAAGATTCAAGTTTGATGGAACAAGCGCTGGAACACCTTTATCGGGCAATGGGATTTCGGGTGTAAATGGCATCGCAGTCGTAGGATCTCAGGTGTGGGTATCAAACAGGCGCAATGCCACTGTTTCACGATTCAAGCTTGATGGGACAAGCGCAGGAACCGTATTGTCAGGCAATGGAATAACATTTCCCGGTTATATACTACCTGTAGGAAATGCCATTTGGATTGGAAACATTATGCTCAACACACAACCGCATAGAGATAATATTTCCAAGTTCACCCCTAGTGGTTCACCTAGCGGAATGATAAATTTTCCTGAGGACATTATTGGAAGCAATGCGTCACTTAGTTTTAACGATGCAGTTATTGTGCCGTCATCCAATCTGGGGCTATCAGATCCTCCTTGCAACACAACGCCTACCTTTGCTTTTGTTGATCAAGGTGTAGCCAATATCAAACCTGGAGACACATTCTATAGAACCATTAAAATAAAGAATAATGACCCAGTAGATTGTGGAACATCTTTTGAGCTTCGTCAAAGTACACCAGAAGGCTGGAAAGTAGATGACCAAGCAAATTCCGCAAAGATTTCACTACCAACAAGCTACTATCTAACTGGTGGCCAAGAAAAAGCCTTTGCTCTCAAACTTCAAGTCCCTGCATCAGAAACCTCAACAAATGGCAAATACACCTTATTTGTAGAAAAGTATGGGATAACGACAACAAGCTCGATAACCGGGAATATGCCCATAATACAACCAACAAGTACTCCTACACCAACACCTACTGCTACTCCGACACCTACAACGGCGCTGAACTGTAGCACTCAGCAAACAGTGACTCTTTTGCAAAGTCAGCCGATTGTTGCCTTGCCTGGTGATACGGTAAATAATACACTCTCAATCAAGAACAATAACTCAGTTGGATGCTCATCTCTCCTTTATACAATAAGTAGTGCAAGACCTACTCCCTGGACACTGTCCGATGTTCCAGCAAGTGTAACAGTTGCGCCGGGGGAAACAAAAGACATATTCTTTACTCTTCAAGTCCCTCAAAATGCAACAGCTGGTAATTATGGTTATCAGTTTTGGGTTGCAAAACCAGGAGAATCAAGCCCTCTTTCAACAAACGGTTCTGTCCAAGTTGCCCAGGTCGGTCCAACTCCTACCCCAACACCTACTCCAATCAATTGCTTCCAGGGATGGTCGAATTCGCTGGGAAGTACAAGCCTGAGTGGTAATGCAGGTGATACGCTTAACCAAACCCTAACTATCACATACAACAATCCTCCAAGCTGTGGAGGAAGCGCAACTTTTGGAATAAGTCATAGCTATCCTTCAGGATGGATAATTAACAATCTACCTCCATCCGTACAGCTTGCACCCGGACAATCCATTACTATCCCTTTTACAATCAAAATTTCTACAGGAGCACTAGTCCAAGACTACCTGACACAATACTGGGTAAATAGTGGAGGACAACCGATGAATGCCACAATTCATGTATTAGCTACCGCAACACCTCCCGAAGAGCAAATGTTTTCAAATTTCAACGCAAAGTCATACGGCAGTTACGCATTATTTGAATACTCATATAACGCGACAGGAAATGTAAGTGGAAGGCTTGATGTCTCGACAGATCCAAATGGACTAAATACTACAGCAACTCCACCTCCGGCAGGAACTCGCTACGGATTTGCGTTCAATTCTGGAAGCGCAATGGATTCAAGCAACCAGTCGATTCCAACAACCGTTCATGGCTTTATTAACAGCAGCCCTCAATCTTGGGCGGGTTGGCAGTGTGGAGCAACGATTTATTATCGAATGTATAACTCTGGGGATTTAAGAATTAAGAGTCCTGTAAAATCAACAATCGTCGACTGCACAACTCAGGTTGACGTGTTACCTTGGAATCCTTGGTATGCGGCTATTTATCAGGGTGTATACGACGCACGATATGATGCTGATAATAATGGGACAATCAATTATGTAGACTACTGGATATTGGTAAGAGCAACAAGATTAAGATAAAACCAGAATTCTATTAAAGGGAAGAGGAATTTTGTCTTCTAATTAGGATAAAGCCGATCACTGCTGCAATAATTACAGCAATGATAATAATAGGCAACCAGGGAATTGCCCTTGTTGTTGCCCCTTTCACTTCTGCAGAAAGCACAATGTCTTTAATTGTTCCTGAGTTAAAAACTTGATCTTTTAGAGTAGCTTTTGGAAGATTGCTTCCTTCTGGCCCAGCAGCTTCTATTGAATATGTGCCTTGTGGGATCATTACAGAGTATGCTCCATTTGAATCCGTAGAGGAAGCTGCAACTGTTTTATTTTGTTGGTCCATGAATGCAACTGACCCCATCCCAATCGGATTTGATTTTGAGTCAGTAAGCTTGCCTGTAATAAGAACATCAGCAGCAAAAGCTTGTGCTGAAAAAACAAAAAAGAAAAGTACAACAATAAGTCCTTTCACTATATTTTGCATATTAATATGGATATTGTTACATGAGCTTCAATCTAAGTCAACTTAATTAATAGCTCCTACTGTTACCACAATGTAACCCAATATTCGTTAATTACAAGCACTAATAATACCTGCGCTAGGGAAAGAAATATAAATTCATTTCTTGAGAAATTTAAATACTTTTTACTAGTTATGAAATTTGCGACAGGTAACAAAAAAAACGGCATAAAAGGAATCCATATCCTACCTACCTCTCCTCTTACAGAACCTGATAAGTCAAGCATTAGAATCATAATAAAAGTACCAAGAAAAATAGGATCAATATCCTTAAAATTCTTTTTCAAATTAACAAATGTTCTGCATAGCATATACATATATATGACACTTACGCCGATTCCTAAGAAGATAAAAAAGTCGTAGAGGTTATACAGTACCCATGGATAGTAATGCCTATTTTCCGGTAACCCAGACATAATTGTCATAAAAACTTGGATGGAATTAAATCCTACAAAGCCGAGTGCTATAGGGATAACAAGGAGCCCAAGAACAAAAAACAATAGGGAGCCAGCAGCCTTTTTTGCACCCCTTAGCATTGATGAGACACCATAGACGATAAAAATTAAAAGCATTGGCAAAAGCGAAAGACTAAAGAAAAGACCTACAGAGAATAGTAATCCTGCAAAAATAAAGAGTATTCTGCTACTTTTATCTATAGCTGTTATAAAAAGCCAAAAAGAAAATAAGGGAAATAATGATATAAAAACATCATTAATGGGAATAAATAGTACTATCCCAGGGATGAATAAATATAAAAAAGAAGTCCTTAAAGCCACATTTTGCCCATATAATTTTTTGGAAATTTTATAAAGCGGAACGATATTTAACGCCGATAGAAATGGAATAAATATTGTTGAGAAAAGCGCGCCAAGTTTTTCATTTGGCAAAAGCTTATACCATGTCTCAAATACGTCACCGCGAGCAGGATTTATTTTTTCAATAATTTCATAAAGGAACGGCATTGATAAAAAGAATTTATTTATGATCCAAAAGAAAAGAATTGAGAATGGAGGATGCCCTTGCGCATGTTGATCGAGTTTTAAAACTAACCCGTTGAAGTTCTTAAAAAAATTGCCAACTTGTTCTATATCAAGACTTGATGAAAAATACCCATTTAAATCTGGGTTAATAATTCGATGAACCAGTACCCCGATCCCCGCTCTATTGAAGAACAACACAGCGAATTGAAAAAGAACGCACAAAAAAATTATTGTAAGAATTACAAATTTTTCATTTTTTGCAAACCATGACGCTTTTTTAAAATCTATTTTTTTATATAGATATAGCGATAGGAAAGAGACAAGAAGAGGTACCCAAATTTTTGGGTATGTATTTACAAAAAGATAGTCCCATCTCCAATCGGGCGGATATGGAGCTGGGCCTCGAAGGTAAGGTGTTATGTCTGAGCCCACACAAAGGCAGAAAAATAATGTCAGGCAGATGATAAATACAAGAATATTTCTCATCGATTGCCTTCGATTATATACGATGATGGCCTACCGAATACACAGGAGAGTTCAAGAATATATGTTAAGAAAGTCTATCGTTCTTTTCTGATCTCTTAAAGCTTTTAGCGCCCCTCCTTCAACATCAATCAGAATGCTTTCTAAAATTTCAGGCTTTTCGATAAGTGGTATATTTTTTATTGATTTTTTTGCTTTTTGTACATGTGTCAATATTTCCTCGCATGTTCCTAATATAACGTCGTACCAAAATATTTCATTTAGTTCCTCTATCAGAACTTCGATTGAAGTAACAATATAGACAGGCTTCTTTTCTAAAAGCTTGGATAAAAGTCTGGTTACTACCGGTGTTAGATGACCATTCTTAAGATCCTCTTGCCAATCATGAGCATCATCATTAAGTTGTTTGGCAATAAGGTATGACTTAAAAAATTTTTCAAGATTCTTCACTTCAGGAGATAAATCATAAAAACCTAAAGAATATAGAAGAGCGATAGAACCTAAAGCATGACCAAAAGAACGTGCAGAAAGTTTTTCTAAATTTCCCCAGTCGGGCAGCTGTATATCTTTTAGGTTGTCTGATTTTTTTATTCTATTGCGTGCCATAGTTACTTCCCACGTATTGGCAGAATCGATCATATCCATTACATCATGTGCATAATTTACAAATCCGGTTCCTGGAAGAATTGACTCAAAAACACCAGTAACTTCTCTCAGTGCTACATTGGCAACAGAAAGTTTTGCCACATCCCCCTCCTCATCTAAAAAGTCGTCATATATCGTGTATGCTATCCAGCCGTACAAATTGACAGCACCTAGTGCTGTCAGAAGCTCGTCTCCAATTCTTGATCCGTTGTTACCTAATGCCTGACTAAAAAAGAAAGGAGTAAGCGTAATATGACATGCTTCGTCCCCGGCTTTTACTTTATCAATAGTCTCAATCGCTTGATCCTGCAGATTTCTGCCGGTTCTTGAATATCTTTTCTTGACTTGTCCTAAGACACTTCTGTCTAGCTCTATTTTCCTTGTTTCTAAGTTTTTTCCTGGCGATGACAAAGCGTATCGCTGATATTCTGAGAGTGCCTGCAAGCAAAAAGCGCTAGTGAGAGCATCACTTCCCGCAAAATAGCTTCTATCTCTCTTTGGATTAACTCCCACATAAAATGAGCATGCCTCCCACTTATTATCTTTTTGATCTTTGATAATTCTGTCTACATATTTTTTTACCTCTTCCCTTCTTTCATTAAAGTTAATAAGCGAAAGAGACACTAACGCGTTTTCAAGAGAATTCTTTGGGTTACTTTCTTTTAAAATTTTTATCAACTTACTTTTATATTGACCTTTATAGAATCTGGAGATGAAATACAATGAAGGAAAATCCGTTGGATAATAGGGAGAAGATATATTTCCTTTTTCAATTTCTTCTTCCAAGAATTGAATCTGTTTCGGAAGACTAATATCTAAAAGTGAAAGAAAATAAGCAATATTTGCATTCACTGCAAAGTCTATATCCAACCATTCTTTTTTTGCCGTAGATTCTACTAACCATGTTCTATAAGGTCCACCCTCCTCAACCTCAAGAGTGGTTAGTAATGAAATTGTCTTTCCAAGTGCGATACCATCTAGTATTTTTGGGTCAAACAAATGAAGTGCAGCTAGAGCACAAAATGTATCATCTAAATCGTCAGGATAAGGTATATTTTTATATTGATCAGAATTTCGATCCCAATAATTAAAAGACCAATCTTTGCTTTTCTGCGAAAGTAAAAAAGAGACTGCTTTCTCCTTTACCTCTTGCAGGCCCTCAAATTCCTCGAGAGAAATCAAGCTTGACAATATCAGAGTTGTAGAAAAAACAGACGGAAAAATAATTGCTTTACTAAAATTATTTTCCTCTGGGGAAGAGAGGCTTAGAAAAGACCCATTTTGTTGCTGTGACTTTGCAAGAAAGGCAATTCCTGAAGCAATTGTTGATTCTATAGACATTGGAAAATTACAGTAACTATATTATTAACAAAAGATTAAATATTTCTTAAATTTCTGAATCTTAAAGACTATCAGAAATTCAAGAAATATTTGGGAATACCTTAAATATTTGTTAACTTTCTGAATCTTAAAGACTATCAGAAATTCAAGAAATATTTGGGAATACCTTAAATATTTACTAAATTCATTAAATATCTAATTTTTCTGTATGGGTAATATGACGGTAAAAATCGTCCCCTCAGACTTTGAAGACTCAACCTTTATGCTTCCATGCATTCCATTTTCTACAATATCTTTTGCAATAGAGAGCCCAATGCCGGTTCCTCTTGCAAAACTCTTTGTTGTAAAAAGTGGCTCAAAAACCTTATCGAGATTTTCTGGGGAAATACCACAGCCCCGATCACACACAACAAGCTCCACACTATTATCTTTTTTCAAGATCTGTATAACAATATCCCGTCGCTTCGTTCTTGTTCCTGCATAAGAATCAATAGCATTAGAAACTAAATTAAGAATCAGCTGGCTATATTTAAATGGGTTACCTTTAAGGATTACGTCCTTTTCGCGAACAAAAGAAATTTTTACTTTTTGCTCTTTAGCTTTATGTTCTAGCATGTGAAGACTTTGCGCTGTTTCTTTTACCAATGAGAACTTTAAATTAACGTCTCTATTTTGTATTTGCTTTCTTGCTGCTTCTATAAATTCTTCGAGTCTTCTTGTTCCTACTATTGCCCGCTCAAGCGCTATCTTTATTTCCGATAGTTCTTTTACGTCCTTTTTATTTGAATTGATGCTTCTTAAATTGAGAGAAACAATTGTGAGAGGGTTAACAAGATCATGGAAAAGCCCTGAAGAAAGTTTGCCAAATTCCGCAAACCTGTAAAGTTGAGAAATCTTTTCTGTCTGGACAGCTTTTAGTTGTGCTGTTCTTTGTTCTACTGTTATTTCCAGTTTGTCGCGCTCCTTTTTAAGAGCCTTTTCCGAACGTCTTGCTCGTTTTAGTGCCTTTTGTAAATCACGATTAAATAACCAGGTAATTGTTGAGATGATAAGAAGAATAATTGCATTGACAATAGTATCTGACAATTTTATGGGGTCTTGCTTCCAATAACTATGCGGAGAATAAATTGAGCTAGCCTCCATATACGTTACTGTAATTAAGACAGCCGAGCTAATAGCAGTAAAAAGAAAAGCACGCTTACTGTCCAAAAGAACGCCTGCCATTGTGATAATCAGTGCGAAAAGCAAAAGCATAATTGCAGTATCAGCACCCCAGTAATAGGTCCTGTATGCAGCGATAACAAATAAACTAAAAAGGAGAATATAAGTGGACAGCTTACCCTGCCCCACTCGTGAAAGGAAATATAGAAAAGCTACAAAGCCAAAAAATACAGCAACAACTATAGTTACTTCCCCACCTTTACTTGTTGGATATATTAATGGCTGGAGTAAATTCATTGCTAAGGCAGCAATGGATAAAAGCAATAACGCGAAAAGAATTATATTTAGAATAAATTCTCGTCGTGCTCTATCTTTATCTTTGCTGCCCGAGACAATAAAACGGGTAATGAATAAGTTCAACATTTTGAAATTAAGCTATTCTCAAAATCAATGAGCTTATTATATCCATTCTTACATTACTTTGTTCAAGCAACAGTCCAAACTAAAGTATCAGCAGTACTTGAGAGTGCTGCTTTCTTTAAATTCGACTTTTTTCTTGACGATTTTTTTGTCAAAACTTCTGTAAGAAAAGCGTTCATGGCAATCACCTCCTTTCTTTTATTTCAAACTTAGCAATTAAGCTTTAAGCTTCAATTTTGTACCCGATTCCGTGTACGGTTTTGATTAGTTTCTTTTTATAGGGTTTATCTAATTGATCCCTTAAGTACTTAATATGAACATCTACGATGTTTGTGAGAGAATCCGTATCGCTTTCCCACAGATGGTCGAGGATCATATCCCTCGTCATAACCCTTCCCTCATTTCTAATAAGATATTCAAGCAGACTAAATTCTTTCCGTCTTAATGGAATAACGGTTTTACCACGGGCCACTTTTCTTTTTTCAAGATCAAGCGTTAAGTCTCCTACTGATAGTGTGTTTGCTGCAAAACCACTTTTCTGACGACGCAAAAGAGCCCTAATGCGGGCTATCAATTCCTCTGCATAAAAGGGTTTTGTGATGTAGTCATCAGCCCCACAATTGAGGGCTCGTACTTTATTCTCCAATTCTGCTTTCCCAGACAGAACCAATATTGGCATTGTGTAGTTGTTATCCCTTATTTTTCTACAAATTTCTATACCGTTCCCATCGCCAAGAAGAACATCAAGAATCACGAGATCGTAATCATTGGAATACACTATCGATTCTCCCTCTGCTCCACTTGAACAAGTCTCGACAGTAAAGAAACCAGAGAGAAGGTCTTTAACTGTACTTGCCATCTGTAAATCATCATCTACTAATAGTATCTTCATCTTGTGATAACAACGTAGAACACAATTATTAAAAATTTATTAAATTTCTTAGCCTCTGTCTTAAAAAATTATTAACTTCTTGGAAGTTAGCTTCAAAGAAGTCTACTTTTCTAATCAGTTAGTTAAAGAAAAGTTAAATTTTTTGGGTATAGCTTCAAGAAAAAATTCAAATCTCTTCATATATTAGGGCGGTTAGGCACAAACTACAAGGATGAAATTTTAGTTTGATATAATTTATTCATGAGTGAAATTGAAGAACTTAACACTCCCTTATTTTAAGAATTTTTGGGAAAAACACTTGTACAAGAGCTAGGGTGGTATACTGCATCTGTGGGAAAGAAAACATTTGTAGTAATTCTTTATGTTATCTTACTGCTTACAATACCAATTCTGATTTATATAGTAAATCTTCATAAAGCCGATACCGCTCAGTCTCCAAAAGCCCCAAAAAAATCCGCAGTCTTTTCAGTACACCCAACTCCAACTCCTTATATATTTACCTCATATAACCCTCCGAAAATAGCTCAAAAGGATGTGTATAAAATAGCCATGATTGGAGACTCTATGACAGCAGCACTAGGACCACATGGTGGAGGCATGAGTGAATACATGAATGATTTATATAAAAGTGGCAAGAACAATCAAAGGATTATCATTGATAACTATGCTATCTCAAGCAATATATTGGCTGTTGATAACCAGCTTGACCAAAGAACCAGAATAAGTGAGTATATTTTTGGACCATTGATGTCTACCGACTACGATGCAATCCTCATTGAATCATTTGGATACAATCCACTTTCTCAATTCGGTATCGAGGAAGGAATAAAAAAACAAAATGAAACACTGGACAAACTTATGGAAAAACTTATTACCAAAAGGCCAAATGCTGTTGTGATATTTATTGCAACAATCGCTCCTAATATTGCGAATTTTGGTAGATCAACCCAAGTAACAAATACGTCAGAGGACAGAAAAAAACAAGCAGAAGAACGAATTGCATATCTTAAAAACCATATCGAATATGCAATAAAACACGGAATGCCTCTAGTAAATATTTACGAGAAATCTCTTACTGCCAATGGTGATGGTAACTTAAAGTATATAAATGCCAATGATGATATACATCCGTCCTTCGCCGGCATTACATTTATAGGAGAAGAAGCAGGAAATTATATTTATGATACTAAAATTCTAATTCCTTAATTTATTTTGGGAGTGTAAATAACAAAGGACACATTTTTATTTGATTTTTCAAATCGGATATTGCCTCTATTAACGTGTTGCTAGCAACCCTCTTTCTTACCCCATCCCACGGGTCAATAATAGTGAAGAAATTTCCAATCTTTTTTTCAATAACTATGAAGTGAGAAGCATGCGAATAATCACCAAATGCATGAATATCTATATGACAAATAATAGGGCTTTTTAAGATTAGTTGCTCAATTAAAGTTTGTGTAATTTTCTCAGGAATTACTTTGATCCGACTTTCTTCTTTGAACGAATTACTAAGCGCAGCACCGAAATACTTATTATCAACGTAAATTTCTACTTTTTTATCAAAACTTTTTACTGACTCCATAGTGATACCACTTACATAAAATGGGTACTTTCTTTTTGAACCTCGAAGTGCCATTTGCTCTTCGTCCTCTTCTGTAAACTTCTTATCCTGAAGCATCAAAAAACATGCGGCCAGGCAACTATGAGAAAGCGTTTGCTTATAAGGGGTGATACTCATAACTGAATTGTAGAATTTATATATTTATATACAAGAGGTAAGATATGTGCTATACTTAACTTATTAGTTAAGTGTTATGTCAAAATTTAATGAATCAAAAGACCTAGATCTTATTTTCCAAGCGCTCGGTAACAAGCATCGACGTGAAATAATATACTCACTTGGGCTACAACCTCACTCAATTAGCAAACTTGCGTCGCTGAGAGGTCTTTCACTTCCCGCAATTCATAAGCATATAAAAATTCTTTCGGATGCAGACCTTATATTAACCAAAAAAATTGGAAGAATTAATTTCCTTGCCTTAAATAAGAAAACAGTCCTCAAACTCCAAGAATGGCTTATGCAATATCATGCTTATTGGGGCAATAATAATGATTCTTTTGAAAATTACACTGAATATTTATCGAAAGAAAGCAACACGAAGGGAGGTGAATCTAAATGAAAAAATTTGTACTTTTATATGTAGGAACATCAGAAATGTCTGAAGAGATTATGACCGGATGGACTAAATGGTTTGAGGTACTTGGGGATCGAGTTGTTGATGGTGGAAATCCTTTTGGGGAAGGACACGAAATAACAAAAACTGATTCGAAAACCTTGCCTTTTGGAACACAAGCGATTGCTGGATACACAATCATCAATGCTAAAAATATTGAGGAAGTGGAAGGGCTTTTGAAAGATTGTCCAATAATAACGAGCGTTAAGGTGTACGAGGCAATGCCTATGTAATCTTTTTAAGCATCAAAAGAGGTTGTTCTATTTATTTATAGACACCTCTTTTTTTGTGATCTTTACTTAATAGGAGTATACTAGTCATATGATAGGTTTTGTCGACAACATAGAAGATCTTACACTTTCAAATGACAACTTCAGAAAAGTTATTTATACGGGCCAATATGCACAACTAGTTCTGATGTCATTACTCCCAAGCGAGGACATTGGGATGGAAGTTCATCCTACAACAGACCAATTTCTCAGAATCGAAAGGGGAGAAGGAAAGGTCGTTATGAATGGTGAGGAGCATTTAGTAAAAGATGGAAGCGCAATTATCGTACCTGCAGGAACAGAACATAATGTTATAAATACTTCATCAGAGAATTCCATGAAATTATATACCGTGTATTCACCGTCTCATCATAAAGATGGAACGGTACATAAAACCAAAAAAGAAGCTGAAGCTGATACTGAAGATCATCTGTAGATTGCCCCATTTTCACTTTTTCTGATACTTATTGAGGCTTAATAAGAAGATCAATCTGATCTTTTTGATCTTGGCTTATTGTTGGAATCACATTTTGTATTAAGCTTCCCAAAGCTTCTGCAGAAACGCTAGCTAATTCCTGAGCATAACTCTCACTGCTTATTACTTTTTCTACCTCTGCAATGTCTTCGCTACCGCTAATTTTTTCTTGTACATCCCTAGGGAGTCTTTCTAATAGATTCAGTAATGCTTCTTGCCTATTTAGATCTGAAAATCTATTCACAAATGCTTCTTTATCATTCTGGTAATCTATTATCTCAAGGATTTTAAGAAGAAGATCTCTGTCTGTTTGTTGCATAATAATTAACTTTTGAATCTCTTAAGAACATTGCCAACTATACCTAAATACCCTACACCTTCTAAGGCAGCTCCACCAACACCAACCGTTACACCAAGAGGTACTGAGACCGGGTAAAGAGCTGCGGCGGCTAACCCTATGGCCGAACCTCCTACTAAGAACTTACTCCATTTGAATAAACGTTCATTGAGCATATCTCTTCTTGATGGTATTACAAGATCTGCAACATGAGTTGATGCTCCTTCCACTTTATGTACTTCCCCAACTTCAGACATATTATAAATATAACCTATTTTTTCTCAAAGACTATCCAGTGATGATAACAATTGTATTCTTTTCCATTGAAAGTAGTCTTCTTAGGAAATCTTTCCTCTATAGCTATAGATAAACCTTTATACAAATTCAGTAACTCTTCTCTGTCGTAAGTCTTTTCGAATTTTCCTGTTGGATGAACGAAAGCATTCTTTTCATCAACTGGCGACTTTCTGATCATTTCTTTATGAAATTCATCCTCGGTCGAAAGTACGTAGACAAGAATGAGTCCTTTTGGCTTTACTACTCGTATCATTTCAGAAATTGCAAAGTCTCTTCCTTCTTTTGACTCAATATCGGTAGACGCAAAGCAATCGATAGCAAAGTCAAAAGAATCAGATTTAAAATCCCATGTAATTGTTGCGTCCTGCACGACAAAGTGGGCTTTGTCCGCTTGCGCCGCTCCTGCGCGTTTATTTGCTTCCTGGATAGCAAATGGCGAAAAATCAAAACCGGTCATCTCTACTCCCTGCTTGGCAATCCAGATAACACTTCTCCCTTTTCCGCATCCCATCTCAAGCCCCTTATGCAGATCACTAGTTCGATTCTCTTTTTTTACCCACTCCCAAAATTTAGTAACACCTGATGAAGGGGTTGATACATCCATTTGAAGAAGTACTGTGGGAGTTGAATGTTCTTTGTCCCAAATTTCTTGCTGCGATTGATGTGTAACTTGAATTTTCATCTTAGAAGAAGTACTCCAATCGTTACCAGAATTGCTGCTACCATTTTTCGTAGTAAGTTATCTCTCTCCTTCAGGATAATTACAGCAAGCAAGATTGTTATTATGACTTGAGACTGACCAATTGGAGCAATTTGTGATGCAGGACCCTTCGCTAAGGCAAAGTAATACGCAATTGCTTGTGCAGAGGTGAATACCCCTAGTGTTAACATTTTCTTAAGGAAGCTTTTGCTCTTAAGAACTTCCATTTTTAATATTGCTTTGGGAAAAATCATCAACAATATAATTCCAATAAGAATATTTATGATGGCCAAGTATGAGAGGGGGTCTATGGATCTTAAATTTACCACGTCACATGCTATTGCTAGTCCATAAAAAAGCGCCATTCCAAATGTGTAATAGATTCCTTTATTGAATTTAATTCCACCCTTTAAATTTGTAACGATAAATATTGAGACCAATATAATAATTGTCCCAAGAAGCTTTTGCATACTAAAAGTTTCACCAAGAAAAAGAAGTGCTGCTGCAATTGTGACTAGGGATCTGACCGATGCAAGAATCGTAACTTCTGATGACTCAAGTAACTGTAGTGCCTTGAAAAAAAGCACAGTTCCAAGTCCCCAAAGAATAGCGGCAATTGGAAAAAATATAATACTTAAACTTAAAACGGGAAAATGAAATCCAAAGAATAAAGCAATTATGAAATTTATGATTCCTAAAAGAAAAGCAAAGATAATCGAATAGGAAATCGGATCACTTTTATCATCCTTCATTAGGGACTTCTGCAAAATATTGGCAAAAGAGACAATAAAGGTACTTAGTAAAATAAGGACAAACCAACTCATGAAATAAGTATAAATCAAGAAAGAGATTCTTGCGCAAATAATCTTTCCCAATATTTTGCCGCTTCGTCGTAGTCGATACCACATTCTTCAGCAGTTGGGTCAACACTTGTTTTATATCCTAATTTTTTTGTCCACTCTCTATCATGTTCAATATTTGAGAAAGAAAAGCCATGTTCGTATAAAAATTTATAGTATGACTTAAAGTCATCGTAAGTAATTTTTCCCATGACTGCACTCTTATCAACTTTGCCTAAATGTTTTATCTCGCCCAAGGCCCCTTTACTCCATAATGAATAAAAAGGCTTTCCCTCTTCAACATCAGCAAGCACACGTCTTGCGACAATTTCAACCCACTGTGTACCTGTCACCATCTTATCGAAATACCTAGTCTGATAAGCTTCTTTAACTTCGTCATCTACCTCATCATAGGGAGTATCATTCACCATTCGGATCTCTCCAATATCAAAACCCGTAACTAAAGTGTTTGGGTTATTCAAAATTGCTGGGTTGACCAACATAATATTTCGACCACTAGTCTTTTCGGGAAGTCCCCAATTAAAAAAGGTGTATTTGTGTAGTCCTAGACTTCTATCTAGCCCATGAGTATGGCCCCTATGTCCATCTGGCAATTCGCTAATTGGCAATAAATCCACACCATCAAGATCATGGGGAGTTCCGTGAATAAGTGGAATTTGGAAAAGGGTTCCTTTAATTAAATCCACCCTTCTTTGCTGTTCTGGAGATAAAGGCTGCTGCATCTCAGGATATTTCGAAAAATTCTCAGCAATTCTTGCTGGCGTGACGTGCGTCGAAAGCTCTGGGGGAATTTGTATACCTAAGTCAACTGCAGGGAAACCAATAGAAACCTCAGAATGATCCATTGAAAAATTATACTACTATTGAACTCTCTAGTGCTCCAACTACTGCTATTTGTGAGCTATGACACTGCCATTTAAAGTTTTATATTAGATACCAAAGCTAAAAATGCAAGAAGGATTAGTAGAACACCTTGCTTAACTAATCTCTGATACTGGTTTTTGTATTAAAGCAAAAACCAGAAACGCAGATTACTTTTATGAGATAAAAGCAAGATTCGCTTACTTAATATTAGAAAGTAATTCATCCATTTGTCCCCCATTCCATTTCGTTATTTCTTTCCCTGCACCATCTATTTGAACAAATGTATGCTGATATGTGACGGTATATTTTTTCGCTAAATCTTTTTCTTCTTGATCTGTGTCTGGATCACTGTAATTAACTCGAATCAGCGTTACATCTTCAGGAATTTTATCTATATTCTGTGTAAAGCTTACGTCAGCAGGCCTGCACGTAGGACACCAAGATGCATAGAAGAATAATACTCGGCGACTGCTTGATGCGTTATCAAGAGCTGACTTACTGTAATGGACATATCGAGAATCAGCCATTTTATTTGCCGTAGTGCTCTTTTCTTCATCCATCATTTTTTCACCTTCCTTAGCCATTTCATCTTTTTTCATCATTGCATCCTTTGGCTCCATGGATGTCTCTTCTTTCACAATCCTTGTGTCATCTTTTTTCATCATAGATTGAGATTTTGAAGAATTTTGAGAGAAAGCGTATGCACCAAAGCCAATAATGGCGATGGCTACAATAATGGCAACTATTATTATTGGATTTTTCATTTATTTAATTCACCTCCAATCTTTATATGCAATCATCGTAGTAAATCGGGATAAAAATGTCAAGTCTCCTTTACATTATACAAAGCAGAATGCAAGATTTCTTACATTGTAGAATGCAAGATTTCTTACATTTTAAAGTGGGAATAGATTCTGGAAAGAAGCTTTGAGAAAACCATCGCGCAAAGGGCAATAACAAGCCACGGATCTATTTCATGCTTTAATGCTTGAAGAATAATTCCAATTATCAGAACTCCAACGCCAACAAGATATGAGATCCTTCCAGCAGTAAGTATATGTATAGCATCTCTCTCATCTGAGGACTTTTCCCGAAGGAGATATGCTGCAAATGTTAAAAACGAAACTATAAGAGCAACAATCAACATCGACACTATTGTGTCAGGCATCGCCAGATGACCTGGATTTAAGAATAGAATTACTATTCCAAGTATTAGTGTTGCGCTGATTGTTTCGATAATCATATATATTTCTATATTGTATAGGATGATTGCAATTACATCACAAACAATTTCTCAACAGTCGTATTAAAATACTTTGCAATTTTTAGAGCAAGCAATACTGACGGAGTATAATTACCCTTTTCAATTGCAATAATTGTCTGTCGAGTTACTCCAACAGCCTTCCCAAGCTCCTCTTGGGTAACTTTGTTTTTAGTGCGATAATCCTGAACATAATTACTAACATGTTGATTCATGATATCGGTATTTTACATGATTTAACATTCTTAACATAATTCCCTTTATCTTCAATGAGGGTTTTTATTTCGAGGAAGAAAGAAGGCGCTTGTGTCGTTCAAATTTTAAAACAAAAATTCATTCTTATTCTTTACTCAAAAAGAAAGCATATCTCATTCGTTCATGAGCACTCTTTCTTCTCCGACAACAAATACTTTTTTATCATCCACAATGATTTCTTCCCCATTTTTTAACATATACAATTTCTTGCCCTTATACCAGCTTTTTATATCATCCTGTTGCCCTTCTTCAAAATGAGGATATATATCAAAATCTACTAACCCTAACCCAGGTATAAAATGTGCGCCAAACTCTTGATCAGATGGATACCATTCTGAGACGTCCAGAGTTTTTGCCGTTACCATGCTACCGGCACTAGAACCAACATATAAAGTTCCGCTATCAAGAACTTGAGGTAATACAACATCCATCTTCCTTCTTCTCATCCAATACATTAAATAACCACAAAGGCCCCCTGCCACCCAAATAATGTCTTGATTTTGAAGTTTCTCTCTGGTTACTTCGGGTGAATAATCCTCTAATTGAAGTAGTGTTATTTGGGCATTTAGAGTTTGGACTAAATTCCAAGAGCCTCCATCCCTCCAAGATCCCCAAGCTTCTCCATTTGCAGCGGTGGGAATGTATGCAATTCTCTTATCTCGTAATCCGCCAACATGTGAATCCAATTTTTTAATTGTCTGGGGATTTTTTGCTTCTGAAGCAAGGAACAACTTCATGAAGTAAGTATATCAAATGTCAAGGCCTTTGCTGAAAATGTTGGACGATTTTAGGACTTTTGATTGGCAATCTGTATCTCAATACTTTGTTACTTTTTAAACGAGCTGGTCACTTGCAAAATCCAAACTCTCGTTTCTATCCCTAACTCTTCTGCCTGTGTCGGTTTTAGAAATAAGCTATTTTGTACACAGATTGCATCACCGCATTAACTTTGTACAACATGGCAATATATTCATAAGCTCTTACTCCAGTGATACGCTGTAGCATAAATCTTACTTGCAGAACTGCAAAAAAATAGTAAGATGTTATATTAGAATTTATTCCATTTGAATGGTAATGCAAGAACGTGAACCAGTAAAAGAAACTGTCGGAATGCGTTACTATCATGGTGATACACTCGAGAATTTTCTTCTAACAGCTTCTGTGGATACAGAATCTGTCACCGTTAACAAATCTAGGCATCCCACACAAAGGTTTGAAGAAGTATTTTCTGAAAAAGGTAGTATTGAATTTCCAATTGTCAAAGCTATCGATAAGGCGATTAGGTTGGGCCATATCCCAATTGTATTACAAACAAATCTGTCTTCCTGTAGGAGCGATTTAACGAGATTTCCAGATCACTGGTTTTCTCTTCCTGCTAGCATCTCATTTCCCGTTCAGGCAGTTTTGATTCCTAACACGGATTTTGACATTGATTGCGTTGACATTTCAATATTAGGATGGGATCAAAATAAAGATAGGGTGATGAGACAATTTGTACTGGCAAACCCAAAAGAGTTACTAGTAGTTGCATAATCTATTTTATATAAAGGGTGTACCGAAATATACTAGCTATTTTATTCCCATAGTTGAAGAGGATGGAGTTGCCGAAGTTATTAAAAAATTTCTTTTATAAAACCTTGCTGGCGATCAGGGATTCCTGCCTAGACTTGAAGTCTTTGGCAAGGAGAGTGAACCCCAATACCGTCCTCGTAGCGCGACGTGTCCTCCAACTCCGAAGGAGTTGAGCGCTCATTAGACAAATCCTCGTCTAAGACAAAAGCATTTGTCTCTAGACGAATCTATTAGGAGTTTTGCTGGCGATCAGGGATTTGTTCAATTCTGAAGGAATTGTGTGCAACAAAGCAATACCGTCCTCGTAGCGCGAAGTGTCCTCCAACTCCGAAGGAGTTGAGCTTACATTAGACGAATCGATTGAGGGCTTTGCTGTCGTGCAGGGATTTGAACCCCAATACCATCCTCCAGAGGGACGTGTCCTACCATTAGACGACACGACAACAAAACCTTCAATTATTTACTTGATTCACTTTTTGAAGCTCTTTATTTTACTAAATTGAGGTATAAATAACCACACCTGATATAATTTGAGATATGGCCGTTAAAAAACTTACTCAGGTTGGGGATAACGTACTGCGCTTGGACAATTTAGAAATAAACGATTTTGCCTTTCCTGCAATAAAGAAGGTAATAAAAGATTTAAAAGATACTATGTACCATACAGGGCTTGTAGGCATTGCAGCCCCCCAGATTGGCCAAAATCTGCAAATTTTCCTGACACACCCTCGCAACACAAAATCACGAAAGCTATTTAAAGAAGACGCACTACGTATATTTATCAATCCAAAAATTACAAGATCATCTAAAGAACGTTCAACTATATATGAAGGGTGTGGGAGTGTAGCTGATGGTGAGTTATTCGGACCAGTAGCAAGATCTGCCGAAATCACTATAGAAGCATGCAATGCAGAAGGAAAGATATTTTCTCTTAATTGCGATGGGCTGCTTGCAAGAGTTATTCAACATGAGATAGATCATTTAAATGGAATTGAATTTATTCAGAAAGTCTCAGACTACTCAAAAGTGATTTCTGGAAAAATCTATAGACAATCTATTAGAAATTCAAAAGAACAATTGGAGGCTTTAAAGATTACAAAACTTATAGTCGAATAAGCTACTTCCTCTCTCTATATCCAGGAAGGTTTTTTACAAAAGGTATTTGCTGAACAGAATCTATCCGATATAAAGTGTCATAAACACCTTCTACATCTTTAATCTTTATGAATGGAGAACGCCTTTTACCATTACGGTTATCTTGCCTGACGTCACCGATAGATCTATCAAAACAAAGACTAAAAAATGTTTGAATTCTTCTTAGAAGCGCCTCGTCTGGATGGCAAAGCCTACCGTCTTTATCAATTCCTTTTGAGTGCATGACTCCGAGTAAAAATGGTGCGAGCCGCCAGGGATTTTGAAGCATTGCATCCGTAGGATTAGGATCTATAAGAAAATCGAATTTCGGACTAGGCAAAAAGAATTCAACTCTATTTGATGTTGCTGTTGTTTCTGCATAAGAACCATAGGTATCTGCCAGATACTTCCTAACGTCTTCATTTTCACTATCACATCTAACAGTTACGTTGTCCCTCTCAAAACGCGATCCTCTCTTCCCAGGATACTTCCCTTTTGCCATGCCCATAAAATATGCTCTCTCACCCGGTATCAACTCCTTTTCTTTTTTTTCAGCTGCAACAGCAGGAGACTCTACTATTATTTCAGGAGTTGGTAATTCCGCAGGTATCGTAGATGGAATAACAGTTAAAGGTTCCGCTGCTTTTAGTTCTTTTGGTTGACAGACTATGGGGTTTGCAGCTTCAGCTATGAGACTATTAACACGGTCAACGCTATATCCAAAAAAACCTGCTAAAAACTCAGGAGTATTTGAGGGGCTTCCATCTTTATTCCTCTGTCCTGAGAGCATAACAAGAAGCCTATCGTGGTTTGCCACCATTTGATCAGGAGTCGGGAATTTCGTTTCAACTGCATATACATCCGGCTGGGGTGTTTGCTGGAAACCAAACTCAGTATTTGCCATGAAGAGATGTTATTCCTCAAAAAAGCCCATGTCAACAATGAAAATTGCTATGCAAGCTTTTTTACATTTCCCCTTTTTTTATGGTTAGTCAATTTGGAAACCTGGTCGATAGCAGTATCGACCATGGCGTTTCCAACAGAGGATACAATTTTTCCCGGATTGGAAAGTACTTTAAAAATATCATTTATCCTAGACTTTATATAAAAAGTAAGAATAACTAATGCCAAGAAAAGTAATGTCAACGAAGACATAGCAATTATAGCTACTAAATAGAAAGTGTCCTGCAGTGACATATTATTTATGTGTCGCCTTTTTACCCTGGCTTTGCACTTTTTTAGCAACTGACTTTACATTGCTATTTTTACTTGCCTTGCTTACTGCATCTTGAGCTACTTTCTTTACCTCTTCCATTCCTTTTTTTGTATCAACAGATTTCATATAATTCTCTGCTTGCTCTTTTACAGCATGTACAACCTTCTCAAGAGTCTTTCTTGTTTTTGCATCATTTGCAGCAGCTCCTGCTGCCATTCCTATTCCTGCACCAACAACGGCACCTGCGGCGCCACTAACGATAGGGTTAATTTTATGTGTTTTGCTATTCAATTATAATCACCTCTTTTCTCAACTTAATAAATACATTATGGATGCGTAGCATGTGGTCGTTGTATGTACTATGAAAGAGAAGAGTAATAAGGTCTGATATACTAACTCTATGAAGAGGATTCTTCCCGTTGTACTATTTGCATTGGCAATTATATTTCTACTCATATTCTCAAGGCAAAAACCAAGTACTGCTCAAAGGGAACCTGCTACCCAAAAAATCATTTCCGGTTCTTTTGACAAAACTAAATTTAAAACGGATGCAGACTGGAAAAAAATACTTACTCCCCAGCAATACAATATTTTGCGAGAAGAAGGAACCGAAACTCCATTTACAGGATCTCTTCTTCATGAAGAAAGAAAGGGTACATTTTATAGTGTCGGCTGTAAAGAACCAGTATTTAGATCTGAGGCTAAATATGACAGTAAGACGGGTTGGCCGAGCTTCTGGGAGCCAATATCAAAAGATGCAATCGTTCTTAAATCTGATACAACCCTTGGTGTTGAGAGAGTCGAAGTCTTGGATAAATGCGGCGGACACTTAGGACATGTATTCGACGATGGACCAGAGCCAACAGGCAAAAGATATTGTATGAATTCAGCAGCTCTCTACTTTGTCCCAGATAAAAAATAACCATGCCCCACATTAACGAAAAAATAGACTTTACTGTAGAGGTTTTTTTGGTATTCAATAATAAAGTATTAATACGAAAACATGATAAGTACGATATCTTTACAGGTGTAGGTGGCCATATAGAGCCCGATGAAGATCCAGTGCAGGCTGCGATAAGAGAAGTTAGGGAAGAAACAGGATTAGAAATTACTCTAATCGATTATCAACAAATTTCACACGAGCCGGGGGATCTAATTCCGCCCTATGCTATTAATAGACATCGAATCAATGACAGGCATGAACATGTTGGTTTTTTCTATTGCGGTAAAGTAAAATCAGATAAAGTTGTTCAGATAGTAGAGGAAAGAAGTGATGACATCAGCTGGCTCACGAAAAATGAAATATTACAGTCCGACAAACTTTCTAACAATATCAGGACGTATGCATTAAAAGCTCTAGAGCTTTGCAGCGAATAATTGTGGATATTATTATTAATCTCATTCTCCTAATTTTTTTAGGATATATTATTTATCTCCTATCCTATTCCATGTTCTTCGGCGCTCCATTTGCTGCGCTTTCAGCAAATCGAATTGCAACAATGTTCCAACTTCTACAACCTGTAAAGAAAAAGAATTTTCTGGACATTGGATCTGGTGACGGACGAATTGTAATTGCGGCTGCACGACAAGGCTTGAAATCATATGGCTATGAAATCAATCCACTGCTAGTTCTTATATCCCGCATCAAAATCAAAAAAGCTCATGTTTCCGGAACTATTCTTTTAAAGGATTACTGGAAAGAAGATTTTTCTAAATTCGATTACATAACTGTCTGGGGCGTACCACCAATGATGGAGCGACTTGAGAAAAAATTGCTCAAAGAATTGAAACCTGGCGCAAAAGTTGCCAGTAATCATTTAAAATTTAAAAATTGGAAAGTCACAAAAAAGAAAAATGATGTCTATCTATATATTAGGTAAATGAAATTTAAACTATTAATTGCAACAATTATTCTACTAGGCCTTTTTTTAAGATTTCATAACTACACACAGTATCCTCCACGTGGTGCATCATCTGATGAATATACCTATTCTTTCTTGGGCTTAAGTTTGCTTACAACTGGTGTGCCTACTTCTTGGTCATATTTTCCGTCTTACCCAGGCCTTGGTCATAGATACGATATAAAAATTGACCATATTTATTTTCCGATTGTATCCCCCTACTTCGATCATCCCCCACTCAACGGACTTTTGGTCGGTGGGTGGGCACTTATTAACGGCGAAAATACCTTTCAAAAGATCACAATTGGAACAATACGCCAGGTGCCGATTGCTCTCTGGGTTATCTCCTCCATTCTTTTGTATTTTATAGGGAGAGCATTGTACGACAAAAAAACTGTCGCGTGGGGGCTTTTAATTTATTCTGTCGCTACTCTTTTTGTCATGGAGACAAGAACAGTATTTGCAGAGAATTTACTTACTCCTCTTCTATTGGGAGCTCTTTTAATATTTCTGACATACAGAAAGAGAATTAACATACTTCATATTATTATCTTAGCTATCATTTCAGGACTTTCTTTTTGGGCAAAAGAATTAGGAGTAACAGTGGGTGCTTCAATCTTCCTACTCATGCTACTTGAAAAGGTCAAGGTAAAATTTATTGTTATATTTTCAATTATTACAATCGTTATTGTCTCTACATATGCACTGTACGGATATCTTTATAATTGGCCACTATTCTTAGCGATACTTTCAGAACAAAGCTTTAGAGAGCTGGGACCAAATGTTCTTAATACTCTTCTTTTTAATCCTATTATTGTAAATAAAGTTTATTTTGATGGATGGTATCTTTTAGGATTTATTAGTATTTTTACTGCGCTTTATGAATTCAAAAAACATCAATACATTTTAATTCCCGCCTTTACATATTTTTTCCTTATGATGTTCTCGCTTACCCAACATGGGGAAATGGGTTGGTACGTTATCCCACTGTTCCCATTCTTTTCTTTGCTTACAGCACATCTACTTTCAGAAAGTATTAAAAAGGGAGGACTTTACATAGCAACTTGTGCTGTTTTTGTGGGGCTTTTTATTATTCGCTATTACTATGAGGCAAAATTTGGATTGCCTACAATAGCCTTTAGACTAATGCTACTCGGAATTTTTGGCCCAATGATAGTATTCTACCTACTTAAGAAGGACTTTATGTTGAAGATTTTTTCAAATGCTCTTTTCTATATATTTATTGCTATGACAATATATATAACCTATTACTACATCCATCCTCTCTAGAACAAATGTTCCTTATGTGCACTTTGCTTAACACCGAAAGACAACACAAAACATACGAGTATTACAAATGCACTAATAAGAAAAGGTAATGGAAGATATACAGTTGCTAATACTCCTGCAATTATTGGACCCAGAATATTTCCCAAACTAATATATGATGCGTTAATTCCCTGAATTGAGCCTTGAGATTTTTCATCTGTTTCTTTTGACAGTAGGGTTTGGATAAGTGGATTAATAAAGGAATTAGCAAGCCCTGACAATACAATTATTGCCAAGAAAACATTTATGCTTGTAGTAAAGAAAATAAGTAGATATGAGAGAGCAGAAATGCTAAGTGCAATAGAAAATGCCTTTTTCTCCCCAAAAAGTCTTACCGCTCGTTGAAGAATAAATAATTGCGTTACGAGTCCGATTACACCAAAAAGCGTGAACAATAATGCAATCTGGTTAGGACTCATATGAAGTACTTTTACGGAGAATGGCTGAAATGCGAATATGAACATTCCTAATGCTATGCTGTATATTAATGAAATTCGAAGTGTTAGTCCTACATTTGGATCAATAACTGCTTTTGCCATCTTCGAAAAATCAAAAATCTTTCCATGAGTAATTTGCCCCATGTGCTTATTTGTCTCGGGGAGAAAAAAGTAAGTGATAAATACGGCAAGCAGTGATATTCCTGCAGCGATTAAAAATGGTACATGCAATCCAAATCCTACAGTTGCAGCAGATATTGCAGGGCCAAAAAAGAATCCGAATCCAAAGGCGGCCCCAATAATTCCAAATCCCTTTGCTCTATCTTTTGGAGGCGTAGTATCAGAAATAACAGCACTTGCTACTGGGATATTCCCCGCGGTAATACCATCAAGAGCACGTGCTAAGAACAAGAATAAGGCACTTGGAGCAAATGCTGCCATCACAAATGAAAGCGTTGTCCCAGCAATAGATGCAACAAGCAATGGCTTTCTTCCATACTTATCTGAAAGTCTTCCAATAAAAGGCGCAGAAATAAATGAACATAAAGAAAAAAGAGCAAACAATAGACCATTCTGAAAATCTGAAAGTCCAAATTTCTGAGAATATGAATAAAGGATGGGAATAACCATTCCATAACCCAATGCGTTAACGACAGCAATTAGTCCAATTATCGTGAGGTTCTTATTTTCTTTTAGTGACTGAATTCGTCTTTTTATCATGAATATCCATTATATAGAAAGCTGGCCAACTTTGATATAATGAATAAATTCAGGCAGGATGCGGTTCACACGCCATAAGGCATACTTTATTATCCTACTGCCCATTCTTATCTACTTTCATTTTCGTGGCTTAATAGTTCATGACGAAGGATATGTTCTAAATAGTGCAGATAAGCTATTACGCGGCTTGATACCTTACAAAGATTTTCACTACAGCTATACTCCTCTTAGCATATTTCTAACGAGTGCTTCATTTATATTATTTGGTTCAAGCATTTTCTCCTCTCGTATCCTCATGCTTCTCTTAAGTCTTATCTCAAGCCTTTTGATTTATTACATCGTGAAGATGTCAGCAAA
Source organism: uncultured Gammaproteobacteria bacterium (assembly GCA_964511305.1). GTDB lineage: Bacteria > Patescibacteriota > Microgenomatia > Levybacterales > GWA1-39-11 > JAUSNA01. Next base: position 249,397 of record CAZEEU010000001.1, read on the forward strand.
AAAAGACTTGTATGCTTTTCTTGCTGTAATTGCTTATGTTGCTTGGGGTCCCAGTCATATTAATTTTGCCTGGCCTGTCATGTTTGTGTTGCCTCTTACTTTATTGTCAATATATTTAACGCTTTTATATGCACGGACAAAACTCGATTTCCTTCCTTTTACCATAGGCTTAGTTTTGTTTGGAGCGTTTCTTGCAAAACAAAATTTTGGAATAATTTTTCTTCCAATTTTTGTACATTTTCTGACATTCTATAAAAACCAATTTCAAAAGATCTTGCAGCTTGTTTATGGTTATGTCTGGGGAGTCATACTCTTTATAATTTATCTTTTGGCAACACAATCTTTCGAAGGATTTTTATCAGATTTTTATGCATTCACAATAAAAAAAGTCATTATAAATCAAGACATTACAACTTCTATATTATTTATAGATACACCAATTCAAACGCTTTTCAGAGCTGGAATTTATTTTGTTTTGCCTGTCATTTCCGTACTGTCCATTTGCATATTAATTTACCGTAAGAAATATCAACTAATATTTATACCTACAATTACATTTATTTACTTTGTAGTTGGTATGCGTCCAACGAGTGATTATGTCCACCTTGTCCCCCTTTTGTCCTTAGTTGGATTACCTTCAGCAATATTGGTTAACAAACTCCCACTTCCTTTTGTAAAAGCTGCAATATATATAACTCTCGTTGTAATTATTACTGCAGGTTTTCAGACCTCATTATTTAAAGGTTACTATAGATGGGACATTCCACTTTCTGAGAATAATTCTTATCTAAAAGGGAAAGCAGGAATATATACCAATAGTAAATTCTTTTCTGAATACAATGAAATAAAATCAGAAGTTGATAACTACTCTTTTGATGGCGACTATATTTATTTTGATACATATTCACCACTTCTCTACTTTCTACTCGATCGACCCCAACCAAATCCCTATGACTTCCCAGGCTTTATATCTGACAATGAATATCAAGAGTTATCTGTTTATTCCTTAGTAGCAAAAGATGTAAAAGTTGTTTTTCTTACTGAAAGAACACCCAACACGCAAGTTAGAAATTATGTTGATAAAAAATACAAATATATTAAGAAGATCGGTGATTATTACCTTTACGTCAAACTTGACATGACTGACTCGTGAAAGTAATATGTGTGCATGGCAACTATTGAAGATTTTGCAAAACTGGAATTTAAAGTGATCACAGTTCTTGAAGCAACAAGAATGGAAGGTTCTGATAAACTCTTAAAATTAATAGTTGATTTAGGGGATGAGAAAAGACAAATTCTTTCTGGCATTGGAAAAAGCTACAACCCTGAAGACATTATTAACAAACAATTGATTGCGATCACAAATCTAGAACCAAGAATGATGATGGGTGAAGAAAGTCAAGGCATGATACTTGCAACGGGAGATGATCTGGAAAATATTACGCTTATTCATCCTGCAAAAGAAGTAGCAGCCGGATCTAAAATAAGATAGCTATGGCAAAAACAGACGAAGCACAATTTCAAGTAAATCTTAATCCTGAAAAGGTAAGTATTTTATATACAGACACCGTTTTTATGAATGTTAATGACGACGGAGTAACTCTTGATATATGCCAAAAAGTTGGAAATTCAAATCAGCTTCAAGTAGTGTCACGTATTGGAATGAGCCGCGAACATGCAAATAAATTTGTAAAAAAGCTTTCTGAAATACTAGCTTTAACCCACGGACACTCGGATACTAGAAATAAGAATTAGCTCGCTTTCATAAGCTTCACCAATTCTTGCCTACGGTAAAAATTAGCTTAACCCCAATCACTTTTTTGCCTGTTTGTTTCGCAAAAAAAAGGATTGCTACACAAAAGGTGAAAAAGCTTTCTGAAATACTAGCATTAACCCACGGACATTCGGATACTAGAAACAAGAATAATCGATTAACTGAATTGACTAATTTAAGATTAAACGAATAGAGATAGAATACGAGGCACTAGAACTATAGCCCCCACAATTACAGCAAAAATGGCAGATAGAAGTACTGCAGCTGCTGCAATATCTTTTGCAATACGAGCCTCTTTACTATGTTCTATCTTTATCAAATTTGTCATTTCCTCGATTGCCGTATTTAACATTTCGCAAATAACAACAAAAAATATCGCAAAGATCACAAATAGAAGTTCTACCGTGGTAATTTTTAGAAGAAGACTTATTGCTAATACTAGTGTACCTACAATTAAATGAAGTCTTACATTTTGGTCAACAGTTACCGAGAGCTTAAGTCCATCAAAAGCATATCCAAATGATCGAATAAATTTTGCAAGATTCATTGTACGAATAATTGTACTACAAAAACTCCAACTACAGTCAGCACTATTCCGCATGTCGCACCGACAACAGTTTCTGAAAGAGTGTGGCGTTTTTGTGCTATCCTAGCCCAGGCAGAGATGGGTATTAAGAGTATTAAAAAATACGCAATTCCTCCATACAACAACACTATTCCTGTAACCATAGCGGCAACTGAGGCCACATGGATACTTGCCTTTATCTTCCTATTGATTAAGTCCAAAAGTACTAGCGCAATTGTAAAAAGAATGCTTGCACCAACAAGTGCTTCGGGACCATTTTGTGAATGAATATAGAATGCAAATATTATGATAACTGCAACCGCGAACGGATACAGAATTACCCTTTGTTTTCGATTCGAAACATCAAGGTTGTTGAAGAATTTTTTCTTTACTCCAAATAAGACAAATAAAGATATAATCCCTGAGAAAATCAGTGAAATTATTGTCCAGTAAAAAGCGTTACCAACATCATTTGTAGAACTTAATACAATCAAAAAGACTCCTGGAATAGCAAGAAGTATGGGATGAAGTAGAACTCCTAATATCTTGGGCAGATTCATATTATTTAAGCCATGCAATGGTTTTATCACGTCCAAGTATTTCAAATACTTCACCTAAAGGCAATCCACTTTTCTGACCAGTTAGATCTTGGTATATCTGTGGGAATTTAATGTTTCCATTCTGCATGAATTCAACTGTACGAGCTATTATTGTCTCGCTATTCCATTGATCTTGTGGAATAAGGCCTAAAACTGAAGCGTATTCCTTTAATAAATCTGTTTTATTCTCAATGGGTTGAAAAAACGGAACCACCATTGGCTTAAAATCTGCAAGGGTCTTTATTCTTGTTTGGGCACTTCTTACAAACTTAACAAAATCATCATCACTCATACCATCCTTGGATGAAGGGTCGAATTCAATAAGTCTTTTTCCCAAATCCTCAGCGCTCATTTGCCTCAAATATTCTCCATTCATCCATAAAAGCTTTCGCTCGTCAAAAATTGAAGGAGAAGAGTTAACCTTTCCCAGAGTAAAACTCTGAGATATCTCTTCTTTTGACAAAACCTCACGATCATCTTTTGGTGACCATCCCAACAGCATCAAATAATTGAGAAGCGCTTCAGACAAAAATCCTTCTTTTTTAAAGTCTAATACGCCCTTGGCTCCTCTTCTTTTTGAAAGTTTCTTACCATCAGTACCCATAACATTAGGCACATGTGCAAATATTGGCGCTTCCCATCCGAATGCTTTATATAACAGCAAATGCTTTGGGGTTGAAGGTATCCAGTCTTCACCTCGAATTACATGAGTTATACCCATTAAATGATCGTCAACGACGTTTGCTAAGTGATACGTTGGATATCCGTCTGCTTTTAGAATAATGAAGTCTTCTACATTTGATAACTCATAAGAAATCTCTTTATTTCCTATAGCATCTATCCATGAGATGCTCCCTTCTTTATTTACTATAAAACGAATGGCACCTTCTTCTTCTCGCGCTATTCCTTTTTCAACTAATTCCTTTGCGTATTTTCTATATTCTTCTAGCCGCTCTGATTGAACTACAAAAGAATCCCACTGCGCACCAAGCCAGACAAGCCCTTCTTTTATTATTTCCTCAGCACCTTCAACTTTACGAGCCTGATCAGTATCCTCAAGTCTTAAAATGAATTCCCCATGTGTTGATTTTGCTAAAAAGTAGTCAAAAAGGGCTGTTCTTATATTTCCGACGTGAGGAATTCCTGTAGGACTTGGGGCGAATCTAACCTTTACCATATTTGCATTTTAATCTAATCTTCTCCTATACTCAATATGAGCACAAATAATATGGCAAGTCTAGTGTTAATAACTCGAGAAGGTAGACTTCTTCTAAAAATAGGGGGGATTTTCTTTGGAATACTTTTTATTATATTTCTTTTTGTACAAGGGGGTACGATGATTCGAGATGTTTTCTTCCCGAAGCCACCACCCGCGGCAGAGCAAGCCTTTGGAGAACTACCCCATCCAAAATTCCCAGATCAGACTCCTGAAATTATTGAGTATAAACTAAATACAGTTGACGGGTTACTCCCAACACTTGTTAAGAATTCGAGAATAAATATCTATAAGCTCAAGCAAAATCACCCGAATCTTCTCGCGCTTCAAGATGCCAAAAACACTCTTGATTCTGGGAATTTTGTAGAAAACCAAATTAAAATCTCAGACACATTATATCGCTTTACCCAATCAAGAACCGGAGTTATTATTGAATACGACATAGTTTCAAAAAACTTTTCTATCACTTCTAATTATTTTGGTAATCCTTCTCTTGTTGCAACTGGACTACTTCCGTCGGAAGAGTCAATTATCTCAGATACACAATCTTTCCTTCACACTATTGACGCAAATACAGAAAATATTGATTTTGACAAGTCGAAAGTTGAATATTTGGAAGAGAAAAATGGAGCTCTTGTTATTGCCCAAAATCTTGGTACAGCACGCTACGCGAGGATAACCCTTTATCAAAAACCGATTGATGAAATTTCAACAGTCTATGGTGTGCAAGACGGTTCAATCCTTAACTTCCTTGTCTCCTACCCATCATTAAGCTTTCAGGTGCTTGAGGGGATCTTCTTTAATGCTGAGGCTAATTTAGAAGAAAAAAGCGATTATTATGTAAAATCTACAACGGAAGCCTTTGAAGATCTCAAGGCCGGAAAGGCATATCTTATAAATCCAAATAAGCTGACTTCGGTTGATATAACAAATGTTGAAATTAAGTATTACCTGACGAAAGAGAGTGAGGACTTTTTACTACCAATCTACGTATTCACGGGCTCAAACTTTACTGCGTATGTGGATGCTCTTGCCGAGGCACCGCAAAGTTCACCTTCTCAACAATAAAACTCATTAAGTCCCTTGTATCATAAAATCTATCCTGACTCTTAAGAACCGATACGACAAAAGTGGAATCTCCCTTTTTAATCGCAGTTAGAAGAACTCCACCTGCCTCATTTGTAAATCCGGTCTTAATACCCAAAACATTGTCATACGCGAGTAACTCATTAAGATTCTTAAGATAAAATGCGTGTGTATTTGCGCGATTATTAACTTCTATACTTTTGGTTTTGACTATCTCTCTAAAAATATCCCGATCCATCGCATAAGCCCCGAGTCGCGCTAGCTCTTCTCCTGTTGTATAGTTGCCGTCTTCGTACCCAGCAGGATCAAGAAAATATGTATTAAAAAGGCCAATCTCTTTTGCCTTTCTATTCATGTCCGCAACAAAATCTGCTATTCCATTTTTATAATAATAAGAAAGCGTATAGGCTGCATCATTACCGGATGGCAACATGAGTCCGTATAGTAAATTTCTAACACTTACTTGCTCACCGGGGGCTAAATGCATTTTTGATCCTTCAACAGAATATATATTTGAAGGCACAGTAAGATAGGAATCGAGATTGTAATAATCAAGAACTAAAATAGCGCTCATTACCTTGGCAGTAGACGCTGGAGAAAATCTAAGATTTTTATTCTTACTCGCAACGACAGTTCTTGTTGTCATATCATAAACAACATACGCGGATGCAGAAGCATTTATACTATCCAAATCCTTCGGTAGTGGCACTGAACTCACCTTTAGATATTCACTAGATGAAGTTGGCAATGACAATGAATGTATTCTTTGAAAATAGAAAATAATAACTGCAACAGCAGCTATATTCAGAAGCAGCAAGATTATGACAGTGTCGAAAAAATGTGCTTTTGAGAATTTTTTGTTATTTTTGGCTGAGGGTTGAGAGTCTTTCATCTATTCTTTCCATATCTCTTGGAAATAATGATGCTTCACGGACATTTTGCAAATTTAACATATGCATTGTGATTCTCTCCAGCCCGAAAGAGAAACCACCCTCTGGAGGCATTCCAAATTCGAACGCCTGAAGATATAGTTTGAAATTCTTTGGATTCATATCGCGACCTTTAATAGCATCCATTAGTTCTTGAAAATCATTTATACGTTGACTACCGCTTGAAATTTCAACACCTCTGAAAAGGATGTCAAAACTTAGACTTACTTCAGGATTTGCAGGATCTGGTTTGGTGTAAAATGCTCGTTTTTTAGTTGGAAAATGCGTTATTGTTACTAGATCAGACCCATGTTCTTTTAAAGCCCATGCACAGATATCTATTTCGTCTTGGGGAGCAAGGTCTTTCTCACCAACAACATCACGGCCGTATTCTTTAGTAATTATTTCCTGTGCTTCTATCAATGTTAGGCGTGGAATTTTTCCGAATGCTATCTTTTCTATTCCATATTCTTTAAGTACTTCTGCCGATTCCTCTTCTGCAAATTTTAAAGTGTCTGTAATTACACTTTCTAATATATCCAATAGTTCTGGAAAATCTACAAAACCAATTTCCATATCCATTTGAGTATTTTCCGAAAGATGTCTGGTAGTCACTGAAGGTTCTGCTCGATACGCATGTGCAATTGTATAAACCCGTTCAAAAACAGGCACCATCATCTGCTTATAGAGTTGTGGGCTTTGGGTCATGTACGCATCGTATTCATAATACTTTACTTTAAAAACTTCAGCTCCTCCTTCTGTTGCTGATGCAGAAATAGTTGGAACGACAATTTCAACTCCACCTACATTTTCAGCAGCAGTTCTAAACCCTTTTAATATGGAGGCCTGTACTTTAAAAATTCCGGCGATCTTTTGATTCCTAAGTGTTAATGCACGAAAATCTAATAGTGTAGGAAGCTGCAAATTAAGCTCAGTGCCTCCCATATCAAAAGGCATTTCGTTTGCCTTTGATACGATCTCGCAAGGAGTCGTTAGTTCCATTTCAATTCCTCCTAGAGGTGTTTCATGATTTATATATCGCTCGCCACGTTCTTTTATGAGTCCTTCAATTTTTACGACAGTCTGTGCTGATACATTCTCAAGGGAAGCAACAGTTTCTGGCGTTGCTGCGACGACCTGGATGATGCCAGTTCTGTCTCTCATGTCAAAAAAAGCAATTTTTCCATGGCTCCTAACTCTTTCTATAAATCCGTAGAGTGTAACTGTCTCGCCAATTTTTTTAAGCGCCTCAAAGGCCAAAACACGATTTCGCATAGTACCTGTATCATACCATATTCTGCTTCAAAAAGCCTATTGACAGTGTTTTTTTTACCATATAAAATAATAAATGTTATGAAATTAATTAGACAAAACCACGCCAATAATAACTCCTTTAAGGTCATTACGACCTAGGGAGCTTTTTTGCGCGCTTTGCAAGAACACTCCCTCCCAGAAGGGAGTTTTTTTTGGGGAAAAATATGCCATTTGAACAACGACCAAACATACAGGGAGGTGCTGATCCAAATATTTTAGATGCATTCTCAAATGCTGGATTAATAAAAGACAGAGGTTTGCGAATGCTTGGCTTTAACACAGCAGCACAAATCTACCGGGTTATTATGACTGATCTAGGAGTTGACAGTGATAGTCTTGAACGAAATCTCGAGTCTATAGGAAAGGCGCCGCGCGAAACGCAACTACATTTCATAAATAATGTTAGAGAAATATATAGAGACCATGGATACCAAACCAAACCTGAAACCCAAACACCTCCGGAGAGTGGGACGTTGTTTAGTGCTAGCACAGGAAGCGTGGGCGAAGTATCTATACCAGGAACTTCTTTTGACATTGCTAGTGGATAACCATATCCTTTATCTTTAACTGAGGAGTGATTTTCCCATTCCACTCATTAACATCCACTGTATATGCAATATCAATTTTATCCCCTATTACGACATCTGATTTGTCTGCAAAGTTAAAGGCTACAGCATCGATTATTTTTTGATCCTCTCTTATTTTCATCTTTAAGTGATTCTGGGCTTTCCCAATTTTTCTAATTTCGACTATCTCCACATTATAAGAAGCGAAAGTCGGTTGAGGATTTCCCATTCCATATGGCTCAAGCACGCCGATCTCATCAATGAATTTTACCGTAATCAGACTAAGGGGAATTACCATATCGATTTTAAGAATTCTATTTAATAGATCATCAGTAACAACATCTTCTGATGCCTTTGCTAACGCTTTCGAAAATTCTTCAAGACGTGAGGTCTCTACGCTAAATCCCGCAGCCATAGGATGGCCACCAGCTTCAACCAATGTGTGACCAATTGAGCGCAACAACTCGATTATATTAACCCCAGCAACCGATCTTGCAGAACCTTTTGAAATTTCCTCACCAACTGATATTGCAAATGCCGGCTTGTAACTGCTTTCCACTAATCGTGAGGCTATAAGTCCAACAACGCCTGCATTGTAATTATTACTTTGTACAATGATTATTCGCTCGCTATACAGATTCTGTACGGCAAGAAGTTTTGCATGACTAACCGATTCTTCAGTCATGTCTTGTCTATCTTTATTGACTCCTGCAAGCATTTGAGAAAGTGTATGAGCCTTTTCCTTGTCCTTTGTGCACAAGAGGCGTAGCGCGTTCATTGCGCTTTGGATTCTACCCGTAGCATTTAATCTGGGTGCAATTACGTGCCCTATCGTATATGTTGAAACTGTGTTCTCCTCAATTGAGGCTTCGCGTAATAGAGCTTTTATTCCAACTCTCTTTGTAGACTGAAGAAGCTTGAGCCCATGACTTACGATTGCCCGATTGTTACCCGCCAATGGCACTAGATCGGCAACTGTTGCAAGGCACGCTAAGGAAAGTTTTTCATGTATTACTTCTTTTGTTTCGAATGCTAATTCTTTTGAAAGTACCCATGCAATACCCGCTCCACAAAGACTTGTGGTGTGAATTGTTGCAACGGACGCTGGTTTCTTTTTTTCAGCTACATGGTGATCAGTAACAACAACGTCAATTCCTTTTGTATTGGCATAATCAACTGCACTATAAGCAACAATTCCGTTATCAACGGTAATTATTAACTTCGTTTCAGGATTTTTAGCCAATATATTATCTATTCCCTTAATCGAAAGGCCATACCCTTCATCAGCCCTATCTGGGATATATGGAATTACTTTTTTTGTTTTGGAATATATTGTTTCCCAAAGGATTGCAGCGGCACATATACCATCTACGTCATAATCTCCGTAGATAACAATAGTCTCGCTTTTGGCAATTGCCTTATCGATTCTTTTTTTAAAAATCTCATACTCTTTTGCCGATATATCTGATGATTTCAACGTAATATCTTTGAGTTGTGGCTTAAGAAAAATGGGAACATCTGAGCTCTCTATTTTTCTATTTTCAAGCAGAATTGAAAGCACAATTTTACTATCTAACTTTTCATTCTTAACGCTCTGGGGGTGAATAACTTTCCAAGTTTTCATGGTATACTCAAGTAAATAACCTAACAATAATAACACATGCTCGACTCCATCAACCCCGAAGTATTGGCAATTTACGACAAGCTACAAAAAGCAAAACATGAAGTGTATCTTGTAGGTGGTTGTGTCAGAAATCTACTCATGGGTATTCCCGTTGCGGATTGGGATTTGACAACAAACGCAACTCCAGAAGAGATACAATCCGTATTCCCCGACTCATTTTGTGACAATGACTTTGGAACCGTTGGAGTAAAACTATCTGATGAAGATAATGGTAAAAAATATGTTGAAATAACTACCTACAGAACTGAAAAAGGATATAGTGATCACAGACATCCTGGAGAAGTTGCCTGGGGAACCACCTTAAAAGAAGACATCGTTAGACGCGACTTTACAGTGAATGCTCTGGCTATAGCAATAGAACATGGAGAGATAAATATCATAGACTTCGTTGACGGTCAAAAAGATTTACAGAATAAAATTCTTCGTGCTGTTGGAAATCCTGACGAACGATTTAAAGAAGACGCGCTAAGACTTATGAGAGCGGTACGATTTTGCGCTCAATTAGATTTTGAAATAGAAAAAGATACTTTGACAGCTATCAAAAAAGATGCACATCTCATAACCCATATTTCAAATGAAAGAATACGAGATGAGCTTTTCAAAATACTTGCAACTCCTAGATCTTATGAGGGTATTATGCTTTTAGATGAAATAGGAATTCTAGATATAATTTTCCCAGAGCTTCTTCGTGGAAAGGGAGTTTCGCAAGCAAGACCCGGACGGCACCATACCACAGACGTATTCACACACAACGTACTATCCATGAAAGAATGCCCTACTCATGATCCAATAGTAAAATTTGCAGCGCTTCTTCATGATGTTGGAAAACCTTATGTTGCATCAGAGGATAGTGAGGGATTTGTCATCTTCTACAATCATGAAGTGGTAGGAAGTAAAATCGCAAAAGATATCGCTGTCAGACTAAGACTTTCAAATATTCAAAAGGAGAAAATATATACATTAATTCGTTGGCATATGTTCACTGTTGACGAGCACATAACTGATAGCGCAGTGAGACGCTTTATCAGACGTGTTGGGCTTGAGAATGTAAAAGATATGATAGATCTTAGAATTGGAGATAGATTAGGCGGAGGAACACAAACAGCAGAATCATGGCGTCTTAAGAAATTCAAAGAACGATTAGAAGAACAACTGAATCCGCCCTTTTCTATAAATGATTTGGCAATTGACGGAAATGACATCATGGAACAGCTACATTTAGCGCCTGGAAAAATGATTGGGGATATGCTTAAGACTCTCTTTTTAGAAGTCGATGAGGATTTGGAAAAAAATAATAAAGAGTACCTCTTAAAACGAATTCATGAACTCTCACAAAATAGCTAATTTTTTCAAAATTCACTACCAGTTAGTTATAATACTCAGCTTCTTTGCAATTGCATATCTTCTGCTTGGAGTTATCAAACACAACAATTTTTTAAGTGGCTATGATCTTTCTATAATCGATCAGGCAATATGGAAATATTCTCAATTTAAGAACCCCATAACAACAACTCATGAATTCTATGACACTCCAATCTATATTGATCATTTAGAATTAATTTTTATACTTATTGCCCCATTGTATTGGATCTTTGATTCAGTTCTTGTACTTATTGTTTTGCAAGTTGTTGCTGTCATAGGAAGCGGACTCGCAATTTTTTTAATATGTAAGAAATATAAGATTTCGAAATTTGCCAGTTATTCAATTACTATTTCTTTTTTATCCTTTTTTGGAATTCAATTTTCAATTTGGTCTGATGTTCATAGCCTTCTTTTTGCATTGGCATTCATGTCCTGGTATATATATTTTTTGGAAAAAAAGAATACAAAATTGTCTTTGCTTTTTCTCATTCTTGCTATTATCTCCAAGGAGGATATAGCACTGCTGACTTTTGCAATTAGTATTGTTTATTTTATTAGACAAAGAGACAAAGTTACTCTTATTTTCAGCGGAGTATCCTTGGCCTACTTACTAGCCATCTTTTTTATATATTTTCCTTCCGTTGTTCCTGAGGGTTATAGATTCGCAAATTCACATGGTCTTCTATCTGATATTAATCCAGCCTATCTTCTGAATACCCCGGACAAACAAAAATCATTCATTTATTCTCTCGGTTGGTTTGGACTTATTCCGCTTGCAGCCCCACTTAATCTGTTACCGTTCCTGGGAGATTTGTCTCACTACTTTATTATTGGAAATGGTGTTGTGAGAACCGAAAATATATTTCTTCACTACAGAAGTACCACAGCACTATTTTTAACAATTCCTACGATTATGGTTATTTCTAAATATAGAAGGCTAAATAATTGGAAGGTTGGCTTATACCTTCTTCTTTGTGCTGCCTTTTTTCAATACTATCTACATCTTCCTCTTTCGTATCTTACCAAAAAATGGTTCTGGGAAAAAAATAGTGATGCTTCCAATATTTCTCAAATGATTAAAAAATTGCCTAAAGAAGCTTCTGTTGCTACCCACAATAATATTGCCCCGCATATTGCACACAGGGATCAAATTTATCTACTATTTCCTACCTTAAGAGACTTTAAAAGCAACTCCCCCTGTGGTGAACCAACTTGCCGTTGGTTCCGTGTAGGCGGTGCTCCTTCATATCTATTAATAGACAGAGGGAATACATGGAATATTTTGCATTACCTCGGCTCACGAGAAGAATTTTTGCAGGGTGTTAACAATCTTGAAAAGAACGGAAATATAAAACTTGTGGATCATAACGATACTTCATATTTATATAAAATCGTAAAAAAAATAAGCAATTAATACAATCTGGTATAATAAATCGTATGTTAAAAGATACAATCCAAAATGACCTGAAGAATGCAATGCTTGCAAAGGATGAGAGCAAGCTCTCAACTATTCGCATGCTTAAATCAGCTCTTCAATATTTTGAAATTCAAAAAGGGGGCGCAGGATATACAGCCACTGACGAGGATGTAGTTGAAGTAGTCGGACGCGAGATTAAAAAAAGAAAGGAATCGATAGAGCTTTACGAAAAAGGGAATCGACAAGAACTTGCTGATAAGGAAAAGGAAGAACTTGAAATGCTTTCTGTGTATCTACCAGAACAACTAAGCGAAGATGAAATTCGAAGCCTAATCGATGAAGCAATATCCGCAACCGGAGCTTCTCAAATGTCTCACATGGGAAAAGTGATGGGAATACTCTCTTCTAAAATTAAAGGAAAAGCTGACGGTGGAATGGTATCTTCTATTGTTAGGGAAAAATTAGGAGCTTAAAGCCTCAAGAAATTCTACGTCCCCTGGCAAACTCTTACGATCTTTTACTTTTGATAATTTAACCCACTCTACATCATCAACGTGGTGATCATCCTTTCTTTCTGCCTCGCTGATAAATTCACACTCATAACCAAATAATAAAGTGTGCTGAACTCCCCATGGATAGTCCCAATATGTTGTGTGGACATATGGCAATAAACGCTTTACTTTAACGCTTACCCCTGTCTCTTCCAATATTTCTCTGACTATTGCCTGTTCTGGTGTTTCTCCAAAATCCACCTTTCCGCCTGGAAATTCCCACTTTAAATGAGCACCCTCTACCTCTGGCTCGTTTCTTTTTACCATGAGAATTTTATTATCTCTAACTACTAATCCAACAAAAACTGTTATTTGGCGAGTTACAGGAGATTTCACTTTTTAGATCTTTTAAGTTTAAGAAGCTTTGATAATTTAAATCCTTTTTCATCAAGCTTGTACCACTCAACAAGGACTGCTGAAGCAATAAAGATTGAAGAATAGGTTCCTGTTATAAGTCCAATAAGAAATGCAGCAATGAACCATCTTACTGATTCCCCTCCAAATAATATCAGTGCGATAAGCACCAAAATAACAGTAAGTGATGTATTAAGGGATCGTGCTAATGTTTCGTTAAAACTATCATTTACTACTCTATCAAAGGAATGCGCATGAACATTCTTAAGTAAATTCTCACGAATTCTGTCAAAGACAACAATAGTATCATGTACTGAAAATCCCATTATTGTTAGAACTGCGGTTATAAAAAGGGAATCTATCTCTACATTGAATAGCAAGCCAAAGATTGAAAATGCACCCAAAACTATAACAACGTCATGAATAAGGGCGATAATTGCACTTATCCCAAACTTCCAAGAAGACACAGGTTTTGAAACTTTTCTAAAAGCAAAAGCAATATAAAGAGTTATGGCAACAATTGCAATAAGCACAGCTTTAAGAGCATTAGCTTTTGCTTCGCTTCCAATAATAGGGCCGAGGGTGTCAAAACTTTTCTCCTTTAGTGAAATTCCGCTTTCAGACATTTTCGCCAAAAGCTTATTTTTAGTAGCATCTGAGATTGTATTGGTTCTTATTATGATATCTTCATTTGAATTCTTCGTAATACTTACAACTGTTACTTTCTGTAATTCAATTACACGTGTGATTCTGTTTGTATCAATTGCTGAGTGATCCATAGAAACAACCTCAAGCTTGGAACCACCAGTAAATTCTATGGATAATTTAAATCCAAACAGAACTATAGACAGAATACAAATCAAACTAAGTATTCCTGAGATAACTAAAAATATTTTTCTTCGTCCTACAATATCCATGTTTATTGTTTTTGGTTTTTGGTTTTTGGTTTGCTTTGTTTTTCTTTTGTATCAAATACAAATAACAAATTTCTAGTAATAGTTATAGCCGAAAACATTGAGATAAGAATACCTATAAAAAGTGTAAGTGCAAATCCCCTAACCAAACCACTTCCAAAATAGAAAAGTATGATGCACGTTATAATGCTTGTTACGTTTGAATCACGAATAGATGTCCATGCTCTTGAAAATCCATTTTTAAGGGCAATATCACGAGGTTTTCCGCGTCGCAGCTCTTCTTTCATTCTTTCAAAGATAAGGATGTTTGCATCCACAGCCATACCAATTGATAAGATAAATCCAGCAATACCAGCAAGAGTAAGCGTTACAGGAATAAGCTTATATATAAAAAGAGTTATTATTGTATATATTGCCAAAGCTACACATGCAATAATTCCTTCTTTTCGATAGATATACGTCATAAAGAAAAGAATTGAAGCAAATCCTATAATTGCAGCGAATATACTTTTGTGTAGGGAGTCTATTCCCAAAGAAGGCCCCACTGACTTTTGCGCAATTACCTCAAGAGGGGCAGGCAAGGCACCAGCATTTAAAGCGATGCTCAAGCTCTTTGCAACGTCAGTAGTAAAGGATCCGGTAATTACGGCTGTACCATTTGCTATCTCGGTCTGGACTACTGGCGCACTTACAATTTGGCTATCCAAAACTATAGCAACAACTTTCCCTATATTTCTTTTTGTTATTTCATCAAAATATCTTGTGCCTTGTCCTGTAAATTGAATTTGCACCTGAGGCTTACCTGTAGTCTGATCAAAAACAACTGTCGCTTTCTGTAGGTCTTTTCCAGTCAATTTGGTAGGAATAGGGTTTTCACCAATGAGTTGCCCAAGAGCTCCTATTAGTTGATTTATGTCGCCCTCTTTTGGAGCTTCGTACTTTGTTCCTCCACCTTCCCAAAAAGTAAGCTGTGCTGTCTGACCTATAAGATCTATTGCCTGACTAACATTTGACATACCCGGAAGATCGATAACAATTCTATACTCATCACCAATCTTTAGAGTTTGGATTGTTGGCTCCGAAACACCCAAATAATTGATACGTCTCTCAATAACATCGCGAGCACTCTCAAAGGCCTCTTTCTCTTGGCCTTTTGCGACATCTTTCATAATTACACGGTATGTAAGTTGGGTTCCACCCTGAAGATCTAATCCCAAACGATATGAAAGATCTTTCTGTATCTTTAATGCGCCAAGGGGAATTGAGACATTTGAAGGATCAAAAACAAAGTTCGCTATCATTTTTGGCTTCTCGATAAACGGAATTTTGACAGATCTTAAGTCTACTTTTCCAGGAAGATCCAAAAGTAACAGCAAGAACGAAACAATGAATATAGAAATAATG
Organism: uncultured Gammaproteobacteria bacterium; assembly: GCA_964511305.1. Taxonomy (GTDB): domain Bacteria; phylum Patescibacteriota; class Microgenomatia; order Levybacterales; family GWA1-39-11; genus JAUSNA01. The sequence goes on from CAZEEU010000001.1 coordinate 265,132, forward strand.
AATATTTTTGGACGTTTCATATAAATTTTTTAACCAAAAATCTTCTACTACGTATGGAAATCTTTGGTCTTTGCATATTTTTTTATTTAACCAAACTTTTTCTACTACGTATGAAAATCTTTGGTCTTTGCATGGGAATTATTCTTTAACTAAAGACTCCTCGTCTCCGATAAGCATTACTTTCGATCCGTGGATAATTGAAGATATGAACGGATCTCTTCTTGATTTTCTAAAGTTAAATTCGTCTTCATTCATTATTGTATAATTTATTTCTCTTTTTTTCACCTCTTCTTCTTTCTTTATGATAAGAGAAAGCTCTGGTAGCACAACGACTCCTACTACAAGAAGGTCCACGCTCTCACCGTTATTCTCTAGGTTCCTTGCAAAATCCCCTGAAAGCATTGCAAATTTAATTCTTCCCAACTTTGCCCGATTTTTTATAATATCTCGACCAAGTCCTGATTCCTTAGCATATACCTTTATGAGATCGTAAAAGAAGGGGTAAGAAGTATCTAGTGAATAATAAACTCTATTTGCACGTGCTTCCCGATTTAGGATTCCTTTTTTCTCAAGAAGGAGAAGCTCACGCCTAACTGCATTTATTTCTTCCTCAACTCTTCTTACGATTTCTCTAACATGGAACATTTCACCAAGATTGCCTAGGAAAAGATGCAGGATTTTTATTCGAGTTTTGGAAGTAATTAAGTCTTCAAACATATCAATCTGAGTACATATATTATACTACAGAATCAAAACATTCAACAGCAAAAAGGGGAGAAATATTTACTTTACGGTAACAGTTGTATCAGGAGCGACGATCTCAAACCAAATTTGTCCTTTGTTAAATTCTATATCCTGACCCCGTTTGTCTTTTATAAATAGGTGCGATGTTCTATTTTTCTTTGACCATGTTGCATCGATTTCTTCACCATCACGAAATACCGTAGCATTCCCGGTTCCTTTTGTTCCATATATCATGTGTAAATTGCCTTCGTATCCGTCATTTGCTCTGCTCTCCTTCATATATAAGACGACTACATTTTTTGGTGAAAGTTGTGCTTTGGTATTAAGATCCTTGTGCGCTGTTCCACCATTAGTTCTCTTATAGGTATTTGAGACAGGGTCATAGGTATATGAGACTGCATAATCGCCATATCCATTCCAAAAATTAAATCCTACTGATTGTGACTTTGGTCGAGCTGATGAAGCGGCATCAGCTTTAAATTTGTAGGATATATAATCTGTATTCCATTCCTCTCCCTCAGTATTCTTACTTGTCAGCTTTCTGCTCTTAGAAGCATAATCCCATAGCTTGGTAGTGGAGGAATATACAGTGTGTTCTGTGGCAACAGTCCTTCCTAATCTATCGTAATCTCTCACATAAACAGGGAATCCTATTGAAAACTGATTAAGGTCATTTACGCCTGCCCATCCATAGTCAGAAATTTGTCCAAGTGCGTTTGCAGGTCCGGGAGTATTTGCACCTCCCACGTGAGCATATAGTGGAGATGGACCGTATTCTGATACCATATCAACAAAGTAAGTCCTTGCTGATCTGACGGGTCCAATAAATTCAGCGTCTTGGCAATAAAATATCGCCAAAAACCTCGTAATACCACCTTCAGCAACAGCCTCGTATACAATATCAGCTGAAGAGAGACCGCTTTGTGGACGTGCTTCCAAATGATTTTCAATCATTACTCCCAATGGCGCATGCTTTTCCCACCATGCCTTTTGCTGTTTTGAATACATAGCACCGTTTATAGGACAGCTTTCTGTTTTTGGAAGTTCAGGATCAAAAAGGAGCTTGCCGTTTGCTGTCTTCTTTGGCTGAGCTACTGGAGTGATAGCAGTCCCACCTGAAAGATTATTAAATACTAGGAAAGAAACTATCGCGGCTACTATATAAACACCAACGGCAATTGCCAAAATTTTCACGTTCATGGGTTTTTTTGTGGGCATTTCTTCTCGCATATAATTTATTGTTTAGTGCGTTTTGTTGCGGCTTTTATGGCTTTTAATTCGTCTGAAGAGAGCTCGTGCTCTACTCCTGCGCCATGCTGAACCTTCTTAGCATACCATCTTGTTCCGTTCCTTGTATGTAACCCGGAAATTACTACTCCCGAGTCTTGCTCATCGATAAGTGAAAGGATGAAGCTCTGATCTCCCCCCGTGTCATTGAAGGGATTAAATCTAACAAGGCCTATCTTTTGTATATAAAATTGCGAGTGAAATAGCAAGCCCTCAACTTTCTTGTTAGTCTCTACAAGTTCCTTTGATATCTTTTTTTCTTTTTCAAGAACTTCTTCTAGAAGGTCTATAACGGTTTCTTTTTTTGTCCCTCGCAAGATTTTCTGCATTGATCCTTTTTGTTGTAACAACAGAAAGGAAAGCAATGCATTCCAAACAATCAAGGCAGCTCCGAAAAGAAACAGGGGAAGTTGATCCATAAAGGTCTTACCATTTTAGTATCTTGAAAATTGAGTGTCAATATGATAACTTTGAGCTCATGACAAAGACCAGAAAAACACGAAAGCAAAAAGAAGAATCTTCAAAAAGACGTATTGAGCAAGTACAACATCTACATGTACACACTGACTCACCAACCTACACAATAACCGGTATTTCAACGAAAAAGGCACAACCAGATGTTGCTAAAAAGGAATACTCATCTGCAGAACAAGCTGATGCAGCCTATCTACGACATGACATTATCTCAATTACAGCTGCTTCGGGAATAATACTTGCTTTCGATGCCCTTCTTTTAATACTGCTTGCAAGCAATACGCTTCATCTTAATTTCCTCGGATACTAGTTAACTTATTTAAAAGTCATCGTTGCAACTAACTTATCAAAGAAGTCTTCAGCATCCTTACCATATTGGAATCCTGCACCCTCACCGCCAAACATGCTCACCTGGTAAAAATTATTTTGATTAATGAAATAGTATGTCTTACGCGGCGTCTCTCCTCCGCCAGATCCTTCATAAACCAACGCTCCTGTCTTTGGAATATCTGAGTTTTTTAAATTTTGTTTTAATGCTTGAATGATTGGAGTCGGAGTCATCCCGTGTCCTGAATATTTTTTGTCCATAAATGCATCAATTGGTAAGTTGTCAGGGTTTTTATAAACATCAATCTGAATACTAAGAGTGTTATCTTCATAATTTATAAAATCAAATCCATTCTTCGCAAGTAACTCCTCTGAGGCTATCGGAGTAGTCAGTACGAGGCGTAGGTCAGTGTCGTTATTTTTGTAATCAGGATCTGAAGTGCGATCCGTCAACACAAATGAATCTGGATATTTAAATGAAAACCCAAGTGAGGAATTATCAAATAATGCAGTAAGCTCCTGATTCTTTAATGTAAAGTCTTCGGGTCTGTGGTAATGAACCAATCTGTAGATTTTAACAAAAGGGACCTCCCAGACTCCAGTAATCTCAGCTTTACCAAATCCCGCTATCTCCCATAATGAATTTCCAAGAGGCTGACAATCTTGATATTCACAAACCACCATTAGCTGATCGGTAACACTTTTTCTAAGAGGATCTACCCCATGATTAAGAATTGTAACAGGAGCTCTATTTTCAACTTCCAGAAAATATCTGTACACGTGATCTGAATTTCCACGAGTAAGTAACGCAAAATTGTATGGCATACCATTAGTCTTTGAAAGAACGGCCATTGCAATATTCTTGGCTTGGTCTTTTTGCTTATTTCCGGGGAAGCGGAACGGTGCTCCTGTTAGGTTAAAAACCAAAATCACACCAAAGACAATAGACCCAATTATTATCCCAAGCTTTTTATACCTCTTGATAGAAGAAGTTTGGGAAAGAAAATTTCCCACAAGAAGAAAAGGTAATGGGAACATAAACCCAAGGTAATAATCATAAATAGGCTTCTTATATATTCCAAAAAGTAGAACTCCAAAAAATAACCATAACGATAAAAGCAGCACTTTCAGTTTGTCTTTGGCTCTATAAAGAGCAGCAATTGAAAAAATAGCAAGTACGACCGTCGCAATTTGCCAAATTCTTAAGTCTAAATGCTCTGTTAGATTTATCTGCTCGGGTGGGGGGAATTTTGTTATCAGTCTCCCAAATAATCGAAATGACACATCCCAAATATTTCCCAAGAATGACTGTCCTGGAGAATATAGCTTAGTTGTATTATCTTCAAAGATAAATTTAAAAATGGTTACAATATTTGGAAATCCATGTCGAATCTCAAATAATAAAAACGGTGCCAAACCAACCAAAAATCCTATAAAAAGACTTGCACCATGAGAGAGATACCGCATGATAAGTGCTTTTTTCTTGTGCATCACCTCACCAATCACTACAAAGAAAAATACAATTACTCCCAAAAAGACGGTGAGATAGTGAAGTTGAATTGCTATTCCAAGAAGAAAACCAACTAGCACAAACAGTCGAATCGACTGACTTTTAACCGCTTTTATTATCAAGAATAGTAGAAGGAGAGAAAAGAACGGCATTAAGTTTGGATTCCACGACGATCTTGAATATGCAACAACAAGAGGAGAAATTGCATACAAGCTTGAGGCAATCATACCCGCCTTTCTGCCAAAAAACGTTTTTCCAACGTAGTAAACAAGTCCTACGGTAACAATTCCAAATAAAGCTACCATAATTGCTGGGCCAACAGGATCGAGTTTTGTTAGGAGAAGAAAGGGAGCAATCATGTAATAGTAAATCGGACCCAAAAAGAAGTCTCCAGCAGAAGCCCGTGGACCTAATAGAGTCAAATCCCCTTGCAAAATTCCTTTTGCCACCATTACATCTCTACCCTCGTCACCCAGGAAAGTCATGTAATCTGAGATTTTATACAGTCTGAAAAAAGCACCTACGACTAGAATTACTAATAAACACGAAAGTTCTAGTCGATTGGAGGAAATGTATCCAAGGATTTTTTTTAGCATAGCAGTATTAATGCTTTTTCTTCCAAATGAATCGAGAGTACACAGAAAAATTCCATACTAGAAGCATTGCTGTACCTATTAAGAAGTACGGGAAATAGTCACCATGGTGTGTTATATAATGTGTTCCGACAAAAATTGTTCCGGTTTGGATGACGATAACACCGAATGCAGAGGTTAGATAAAATTGAAGCATCTTATATAAATATTTACTAAAACTATCTGCTTTATGATGTCTAAATGTCCACAGATTATTCAGATTATAATTTGAAAAAATTGCGACTACTGCTCCAACTAAATTAGCTTGGTATGGTATCCATCCAAATTGACCTACAAGAATTCGCAGTATTATTGCATTTATGATAAATCCAAACCCTCCTACAACTATAAATTTACCAAATCTCCCGGTTGCTACTTCACGAATCCTTTCTGAAATTACGTACCTTAAGACATTCAAGATATATTGAAGAGGTGCAATCTTTGAATCACCCGCACGTCGTGTTCTAAAATGAATAGGCACTTCCCCAGCTTTATATCCATCAAGAAGTGCTTTATATAGAAAGGCTGCTTGAAAAGTGTACCCAGTAAATTCTTTCGTCTTCTCTTTTTCCTTTAAAAATACCTCACTCTTAATAGCCCTGTACCCACCGGTCCAATCGTGCAAGTAAAATCTTCCGGTAATTGTTCGAAGCAATAAATTTCCAAAAACTGAGAAAAACTTTCTATGTATAGGCCATTTCACAGGCATACTACCGCCATTGCTATATCTCGTACCACTGACAACGTCATACCCCTCTTCGATTTTCTTAATAAATAATGGCACGCTTCGCGGATCATGTTGAAGATCGCAATCGATGCTTATTACAAGATCTGCTCCCTTTTCACTTATGGCATAACTCATTGACCTAACGTATGCAGCCCCCAAACCTCTTTTAGGACCCTCATTGATATCAAGATTCGAGTACTTCTTCATGAGCTTTCTAACAATGTCCCCTGTTCCGTCTGGAGACTTATCGTCAGCAATCAGAAGGTACATTGAATGATCTTTTATCTTTGGGAATACTTCCTCCTCAAGGATTGTTATCATCTCCTCAACATTATCTTTTTCGTTGTATGCAGCAGTAACTACAAATATTTTCATATCATTCGAGTGTTTTTATGTATTCGATCATTCTTTTTAATCCTTCCTCTAAGGGCACTTGGGGCTCCCATGAAAGCAAGGCTTTTGCTTTAGATATATCAGGACATCGTCGTAGCGGATCGTCCTGGGGTAGACCTTCTGAGTGAACAATTTCACTAGTTGAATTAGTGAGTTTTTTAACCATCTCCGCATACTCTCTAACGGTATGTTCTTCTGGATTTCCAAGGTTAACAATTTCCCCTCTGCAATTGTCGTAAAACATCAACTTAACTAATCCCTCGACAAGATCATCTACAAAACAAAGAGAACGAGTTTGTTGACCGTCTCCAAACACTGTAATAGGTTCGTTTCGGGAAGCTTGAAGAATGAATTGTGCAATCATACGCAAATCATCTCTATGCATGTTTGGTCCATAAGTATTAAATATTCTGGCAATCCTAACATCTACATTCTTAACCCTAAAATAATACGATGCCAACGTCTCACCAAAACGCTTTGCCTCATCATAAACAGATCTAGGACCGGTTGTAGACACATTCCCCCTGTACTCCTCTTTTTGTGGATGTTCTTTTGGGTCTCCATATACTTCTGATGTTGAAGCAAAGAGAAAATGAGCATTATTCCGCTCTGCAAAATTTAACAAATTAAGAGTTCCTGTTGTATTAACCATCATGGTTTCCATAGCAAGCGTATGGTATGAGATATGACTGTGATGATTAGGTGAGGCTGGAGAAGCTAAGTGAAAAACATACTCAGCCGTAAGTTCTTCCGGTATGGGATTTGTTACATCATACTCAAACATCGTGAATTGATCATTGCCTTCAAACTCAGCTATATTTTGTGAAGAACTTGTAAGCAAATTATCAAGCACGAGAACATCATGACCGTCGTTTAATAACTTCTTTGTAAGGTTAGAGCCAATAAAGCCAGCACCTCCAGCAATTAAAATTTTACTCATAGGGATTTTATTGTAGCAAAATCAGGGATGAAAAGTGACATGAAGGAGTATTTCTACCTATCGTTCTTCTCTTCGGAGGCAAGATCTGCCTTAACCATCATTTCAACCAATTGTTGAAAGCTTGTTTTAGGCTCCCATCCAAGAACTTGCTTTGCTTTTGAATAATCACCAATAAGAGAATCTACTTCGGCTGGACGCATAAATTTAGGGTTATTCGATTCAATATATTTTTGCCAATCATCAATTCCAATTACTTTAAATGCTTCTTTAACAAATTCCTCTATGCTATGTGTTTCACCTGTAGCAACTACGTAATCGTCTGGCTGATCTTGCTGAAGCATTCTCCACATTGCATCTACATAGTCCCCAGCAAATCCCCAGTCCCTTTTGGAATCCAAATTCCCCAGAACAATATTCTTTTGCTTTCCCAATGAAATTCGAGCAACTGCATGAGAAATTTTTCTTGTAACAAATTCTATTCCGCGGCGTGGCGATTCATGATTAAAGAGGATTCCAGAACATGCAAACATATCGTAGCTTTCGCGATAATTTACGGTTATGTAATGCCCATAAACTTTAGCTACACCATAAGGACTTCGAGGATAAAATCTTGTTGTTTCTTTTTGAGGAACCTCAGTCACCTTTCCAAACATCTCGGAAGATGATGCCTGATAGAATTTTGCTTTTGGACTGGCAGTCTTTACTGCTTCAAGCATTCTAGTAACCCCAAGAGCCGTGTATTCTCCGGTAAGAACTGCTTGATTCCATGAAGTTTTAACGAAAGATTGAGCGGCCAAGTTATATACTTCATCTGGCTGTGCTTCATGCACTGCATCATCTAGAGATTTTTGGTCAAGAAGATCACCTGAGATCAACTCAACATCATCGAGTAAATGGCGTATATTTTCGGTATTTGGAGTACTTAACCTTCTAACCAGGCCAAAAACTTTATAACCTTTTGCAAGAAGTAGTTCTGCTAAATAGCTTCCGTCTTGTCCTGTAATTCCTGTAATAAGAGCTCTTTTTGCCATAAGCAAACTATAAACTATAAATTAAAAACTATCAACTAGATTGTACTTCTCCAATAGTCTAAAGTGTCTTTCAGTGAAGTTTGAATATCAATTTCTGGCTTCCATCCGGTTGCCTTATGCAACTTGTCATAATCACATCTCAACTCCGGAATATCCCCTGGTCGCATAAGCGCGGGATCATTTTCTACGATAATATTTGCATTTGATAAAGAAAGGAAAATATCAAGAACTTCCTGTATCTTATGTGACTCGCCAGAACCTATATTGTATACTTCCCCATCTTCTCCCTTGGTCATTAACATTTCATACGCCCTTACAACATCCCTAACGTCTGTAAAGTCTCTTCTTGCTTCAAGATTACCGACTCGTAATATTGGTTCTTTTATTCCTTTTTCTATCTCTGCAATTTGTTTTGCAAATGATGGGATAACGAAAAATGGACTTTGATAAGGTCCAATGTTATTAAATGGCCTGACGATAATAGTTTTGACATTTTGTGAATGAAAATATTGATATCCCAAGAAGTCCTGGGCAATTTTGCTCACTGCATAGGGAGATAAGGGTTTTAGTGGAGAAAGCTCAGTTAAAGGCAGGTCTGATTCCTTTGCCGCTCCGTATACTTCTGCAGAGGATACGACAAGAACTCTGGTATTGACTAACCCAAGCTGCTTTACTGCTTCAAGAATATTGAGTTGACCACTAATGTTATTTGTTATAGTTCTTGCCGGATCTTTAAAACTCTCTGCAGGGCTGGTTAATGCTGCCAGATGATATATAAAGTCTGGATTTACTTTTTCTATTGCATTTTTTAATGATTCAAAATCTTGAATATCAACAGAAAAGAGGTGGTCGTCGCGACTTTGATCAGAGGTTGGTTTGACCGAACCAAAGACTTCGTAGCCTTGGGTTAATAATAAGTTGTTGAGATGTGTTCCTGCAAAACCATTAATTCCGGTGACAAATACTTTTGGCATAGTGATTTTTTACCGTCCTACTCCGCGATAGACAAAGCCGGCATCCTTCATCTTCCCCGGATCATATATGTTCCGAGCATCAATTATATTAGGAGACTTTAAGAGTCCTTTTATTTTTATAAGATCCATCTCCTTGAACTCGTTCCAATCTGTAACAACAATTAGTACGTCAGCATTCTTAGCAACATCATACATGTCTTCAACAAAGGTGATATCAGAAATTATCTTTTTCGCTTTATCCATCGACTGAGGGTCGTAAGCAGTAACTACAGCTCCTTTTTCCTTAAGCCAATTGATAATTTCGATCGACGGTGCGTAGCGCATATCATCGGTGTTTGGTTTGAAAGCGAGTCCCAAAACACCAATTCGTTTTCCGTTTACATCTCCAATAAGATCCTCGACCTTTTTAACTATAGAGCGCTTAGCCGAATCATTTACATTTTCTACTTCCTTAAGCAGTTTGAAGTCATAACTGTAACCGTTAGCAATTGAGATCAAAGCCTTTACATCTTTAGGGAAACAGCTTCCTCCATACCCAGGCCCTGGCTGCAGGAAATAATTACCAATTCTTTTATCAAAACCTATTCCTTCAAGAACTTTTAATGCATCTGCGCCAGTTACTTCGGATAGTTGTGCAATTGAATTAGCAAATGAGATTTTCATTGCCAAAAATGAATTAGCTGCATACTTGATCATTTCCGCTGTCTCCAGATTAGTTAGTACGTAAGGACAGTTTGTATTTTCTTGCAACGGCTTATGCAACTCCACAAGCAGGTCCTGAGCTCTTTTTGCTTCGGTGCCTATCACAATTCTGTCGGGATTAAGCGTGTCTGCAATTGCCGATCCTTGACGTAAAAATTCAGGGCATGATGCGACATCAAATTCTGCCTTATCACTCTTTACACTAGCAACTAATTCTTTTATTTTCTTATTGGTACCAATTGGCACAGTGCTTTTTGTTACAACAACAGTATAGCCAGACAAGTGTTTTGCAATTTTCTCAACAACATCAAGCACAGTTGAGAGATCCGCTTCACCTGTTTCTTTTGGAGGAGTTCCGACAGCAGTAAATACAATATCTGCATCAGCAACAGATTTATAATCAAGAGTAAATCTCAGACGTCCAGAGTTGATATTTTTTTGAGTAAGTTCAGTTAAGCCCGGTTCATAAATATGAACTTTCCCCTGATTAAGTTTTTCAACTGTTTCAGGAGTATGACCAATAACCGTGACGTCATTACCTAGATCTGCAAATATTGATGCAGAGACGAGTCCAACGTATCCATGTCCGATGAATGTTATCTTCATAAAATAAAATGACTGTTTCCAGCTAACGCGTAGCTTTTAGAATCTTTATGATTATACTATATTATTTAATTAAATCTAAACCTTGATCGAATGTTTTTGGCACAAATCCAAGATTTTTGAGCTTATCATTTTTCATTATTGATTGTACGGGACGAGCTGCTTTTCCTGCATATACATCTTCAAGTTTTGAATCACCAATAGTTGTTGAAAGCCCAAATGCTTGTTTTATTTTCTCAGATATTTCTTTGGGGGAGTGACTACTCGACCCCGCCAAATGGACTATCCCACAGATTTCATGCTCCAGTAGAAAGTCTATACCCATAACAACATCATCTATAAAGGTTGGTGTAATAGTTTGGTCAGAAATTAATGACACTTCGTCTCGGGATGCAATAAGATCATGCAACCTCCACACAAAATCTTTTTTTACCTGGCTGATGTGTCCATACGGAAAAGATATGCGAATAATTAGGTCTGAAGATTGATTTATTACCTTTTCACCTAAATATTTACTCATCCCATACCAATCGACAGGATTTGGAATAGACTCTTCTTCGTATTCTGAGTCTTTTCCTGAAAATACAAAATCTGTTGAAATGTAGATAAATTTAGCACCTGTCTTCTTAGTTATATCGTATAAATTCTTTGTGCCAATGGCGTTAATCGCAACAGCGGTTTTACTCCCCTTCCAAGGCGTAACGTCATAAGAGCTTATGTCTAAAGTTAATAGTTCATCTTCACTTATTCCAAGTGTTTTTAGATCTTGTTCTTTATCAAGCTCTGACCCATCGACGTCGGTTTTTGCAGCAAGATGAATAACAACATCGTAAGACTTCCCCTCTAGAAATTTTTCAATCGAATCTTTATCGGTAATGTCTACGCCCAAAGATCCTGAGAGTGGAACTATCTCGTGCTTCTCAAAAAGTAATTCCTCAAATCTTGAGCCTATTAATCCTGTTGCGCCTGTTAGTAAAATCTTCATATTGAATTTAATTATCAAATTCTAAAAACCCCAATATTCAAAAGAAATCTAAATTTTAAAATTTGAAATTAGAAATTAGTTTGATTAATTGATGCTTGGTTATTGGTCATTTGGTTTACTTATTGTAATGTTCTTGATAGTAATCCTTATAACTTCCACTCTTTATATCCTTCCACCATTTTTCATTACTTTTATACCATAAAATAGTCTTTTCAAGCCATGTGTCAAAATCGTTCAAAGGCTCCCAGCCTAGCTCATTGTGTATTTTTGACCAATCAATAGCATATCTTCTATCATGCCCTGGTCTATCCTTAACAAATTCAATTTCTGATTCATCTTTACCCATGATTTTAAGAATTTTTTTAACCACTTCTAAATTATTTACATCCTGGGTCATGCTGCCAATGCAATATGTTTCACCAACTTTTCCTTTTTGTAAAACTGCTTCAATAGCTCTCACGTGATCCTCCACATATAACCAATCTCTAACATATTTTCCGTCTCCATAAACAGGAACCTTTTTACCTTCGAGAATATTTGTTATAGCAAGAGGAATTAATTTTTCTGGAAAATGATAAGGGCCGTAATTGTTAGCGCAATTTGTTATAGATATTGGCAATCCAAAAGTATCATAATAAGCCCTCACTAAATGGTCAGAACCTGCCTTGCTTGCTGAATACGGACTGTGCGGATCATATCTCGTGTCCTCATTGAACTTTTCAGTCGAATCGAGATTCAGAGCTCCAAAAACCTCATCTGTTGATATGTGGTGAAATCTCTTAACTTCATGTCGCAAGGCAGCATCAAGAAGTACTTGTGTCCCCAAAACATTGGTAGTAACAAATGCTGCGGGTTCTTTGATACTACGATCAACGTGTGATTCTGCTGCAAAGTGCACTACCGTATCAACGCCCTTCATGACACTATTTACCATATCTGGATTTGTTATATCTCCCTGAATAAATAAGTAATTTTCTTTTCCTTCGATTGTGATTAGATTTTCTAAATTGCCAGCATATGTTAGCTTATCAAAGACTACCACGGTATCTTCGGGATGTTTGTTTACCCAATAAAGAGTGAAGTTTGAGCCAATGAATCCGGCTCCCCCTGTAACTAAGACTTTTGCCATGTGTATGGAGAGTATATCAAAAAAATACTGTTCTGAGAGAAATTTGCTCACAAAACGCGAAGAAGATGCTTCATTCAAAAACGATAGGAATGACAAGCTCTTTCTGATTTTCTGCCATACCTGATGGGTTATCATTTTGGATAACCAAGCGACCTTTTGGATTTTCTGGTCTTGCAAATATTGCTGTTCCTGAAAAAGGCACGAAATTTTCTGTCATCCATTCATCTCTTGCAGTAAGCGTGATATCTGCAAGATGTTTGTTAGCGGAATCATATAATGCCGCCTTCATTGTGCCCTCAAAAAACCACGTACCACGAGCTTTTCCTTCAACGGTGATTGGAGACGTAACCTTCTGATTTGGACGTGGAACTGACACTAAAATTTGATCTGAATACTCAAGCTCATTCCCTATATCTTGACTAAAGGTTTTATTATTTGCTCTACATTGAGGTGGATAGCTCTCCATAATTGGAAACCCTGCGGCCTTACATTCTTCAAAAGAATTGATTTTAGAAAGTTTTTGTTGTTCTGAAAGCTTAAGGAAGAAAAAAATGCCAGCGGCAATAATAAAGATAATTACTAACGGAATTACTATCTTGGGAAGATTGTTATCTTTTTTCTTTGCCATATATAAAATATAGCAGATTATTATTAAGAGGTGTGGTAAGACCCAATAATTTCAGTTTTTTCCGGAAGACAGACGCAATTAGTTGTAGCAAGATGCACTTCAGAAAGTCTAAATTTACCGATTTTCGAATTTTTTAAGTTCTATCTTTTCGATTAAGGCTTGTTGCTTGAAGGGATAATCTTTCATATTAGAACCTCATTTCGCTTACAGTTCCGGGAGAAGTTGTGTGGTCTATATATCGTATCCAATTTGGAGTTACAACAAAATATATTTGATTTTTTAGATGTGAATATTTTTCAAGCCTAGGCATTTTCTTAAAAAATAAATCAAAGTATTTTTTTAATTCTTCGCCACTGGTTTGTTTTGCAATACCCTCAAGCTGCACGCAGGAATCATCTCCATTAATAACCATAGCTACATGAGTATTGTGTGAAAGATTCTGAGCCTTTCTTGTTGTCATATCTGTTCCGAATATGATTTGAAGATCTGTGGTCTGCCCAAATCCGACAAGCGCTGCTTGAGGATTTCCTTGCTTATTTACAGTAGAAACAACGGCGTGTGCCTGCTGGTTCAAAAACTCAAATATATCTTTTTTGCTTTTCATAAAAGAAATGGAATGTCTGCTCGCAAAGTAGAAACAGTCCCAAATGCTCCAAGGTCCATAATAGACATCGATTCAGCCATAAAACTCTTCTGGTCCCCTGCTCCAAGACTACTTAAAACAGGCTTTATAGTATCAGGCCTTTTTAGTTTTGTAAGCGTAATATGGGGGTCATATTCTCCCTTACTAATAACTGTGCCGACTGAAGATGCAGCTTCAGAAACTCGTTTTTGCAGCGTCATCAATTCCTGACTTTTTGTTGCCTTCCAATGCAAAAAATCATTGGGAGAGACAGCAAATTTATCAACATCTATCTGAAAAGGTGCCGTATCCATAGCTATTCCTTCAAGTAAAGTTGTAAGTGTACTAATTGCGTTCGGAGAATATTCCCCATGAACTAATGACAAATGTGCCTTATGAAGATCGCCATCAAGATTAAATTCTCCAGGGAAATGTCTTGTTACTCGATAGCTATATGTAATGGCCCAATTTTTTACCGCAGTACCTGGAAGAAAAACAATATTTAGTGGAATCTTGCCCTCTTCACTCTCAGCCATGACAGTAGTATATCATCAGAATTTAAAACTTAAATTCTTGAGAAGGGCTCTCTGGGTAATTAACCTCGTCGTACAACAAAATTTTCGTGGGCCTTACCTGATAACACACTTGAGGGTCACCGCCTTCAGCCGCAGTCATAGCCCTATCCTCTACAATCCAATACTTACTCTTGTATATATTTCTCCCAGCATCGGCGTCAACACCAATCAATTCCCTGGCTTCTCCTTCGATCTGAACTCCTCTTACTTTATCTCCATAATTATGGGGTAGAACAATTGCAGCTGCTACATGCGGATTTTTAGAAATGTCTTGGGAATGCCTTCTGCTTTTCCTAGAAAGCCAATATAAATTAAGTTCTATATCAGCAGCAAAATAAACAGTAGTTACCCATGGCTTATTACCTCTGTCTGTTCCTATATGCATCATTTGCGCGGTGGTGAGATATTCTTGGATGATTCTTCTTAAATCCATGTATTAAGCATATCACTTAATAGGCTTAAGGATTAAACGTGTGAGTGGGCTTCAGCTACATACTCATCGTGCGTGGTCATACTTATGAGGCGATGCGCTAGTGAAAATACGATAGCATAGACGATCAAAGCAACTATTGCAGTTACATCTATAACCGACTGAGACGAAAGAACTATATTTTTAAACAAACCTATAAAAGGATATATAAGTGCACTGCTAACATTATTTATCCACGTAACTATTGGAGTTGACGGATTTGCACCAACCAAAAGAAATATTATTCTTGCTCCAATAATTATTCCAACCATTGAGCTGAGAATGTTAAGGATTGTTAGTAAAATGCTTCGTGTTGTCATAATTCTTAATAAGTGTACCGTTAAAATATAAAATCCAAACAGGAAACATGAAAGAATTATGTAATAAGAAAAAAGAAAAGAGGGAAAGTTATTTGACTACGCCTTGAAGAAGTTCTTCTTCAGTATATTCAACTTGCTCATCGGTAAGGGTTGGGTCATATGCAGGATCCGGATAATTTACTAACCATGCTTCTTCATCACCAATATTCTCAAGTCCTGTTGCAATATCTTTAGGAATAAAAAGTCTTGATGGATTTTCTGAGTCCAATATATGCTCTTCTTTTGAGCTTGGATCGCCTGGAGCATAGAGAGTAATTTTCATTTTACCCTTGATTGCAACATAGCGAGCCGCGCGCACTCTATGTAGATGATATCCCTTAAATGCACCAGGTATTGCAGCTGTCAAATAAACCTCGGTCTTACTGTTTGTTTCTTTATCTTTAAAAAGCTCGATGAGGAAGCCATTTCCTTCACCTTGATGATCTTTTGTCTGGACTTTTTTTGCTGGTTCTGTTGTTGCTAGTGCCATATAGAATTTATACTATTTTAATGCATTCTTTTCAACCATATCTTTTACCATTATCCCTGCCTTGAGTAATTCATCGTGAGATGTACCTGCATCAATCCACCAATCGATTAGTTCACATTCCATTGATCCCTCTTTCACGTAAAAGTTATTAAGATCTGTTACTTCAAGTTCATCTCGTGCTGATGGAGATAGTTGCGAAATAAAATCAAACACTCTGTTGTCATACATATAAATACCAGTTTGGGCTATATCAGATTTTGGATTTTCAGGCTTTTCTTCTATTGATACTACCTGTCCGTTCTCACCTATCTCAATTACCCCGTACTGTCTTGATTCTGTAGGCATTTTTACACCAAAAATACGTGCTCCAGTCAATTTTTCCTCAAAGCTGTTAACAGAATCGTGCAAATCATGACCGAAAATGTTATCACCAAGTATTACTAAAAGTTTTTCTTTCCCTACGAATTCTTTGGACAACGTAATTGCATCAGCAATTCCTCCCTTGGCATTTTTTTGAACGGCGTAATAAAATCTAAGTCCAAATTCCTCTCCGGACCCCAGCAAATTAGCGAATTCACCTGCATGATCTGCCGACGTAGAAATGAGCACTTCTCTCACTCCAGCGTTTCTCATTGCCTCAATTGGATAATAGATCATCGGTCTGTTATAGACCGGAAGAAGATGTTTGTTGGTGACAAGAGTAAGAGGCCTAAGTCTCGTAGCCATCCCTCCTGCAAGAATCATTCCCTTCATATTAGAATCTCGATATATTTAAAAAAACAAATAAGGCAAATACCAATGCACTTACCAAAATATATTCTAGCACAACATGAGTTGTTATATCATGGTCTTTCCCATGATGAATTAATCCCAAGACCATATAGGTAATAAGTATTGCCGCAAGAATCCATGATTGAGTGTAAAGAGGGAGTTTTACACTCAGGAGAAATGCAAAGCCCGTGGCAATAAGTGCAAATTCAAAAAAATATAAAAGTGTATGATTTTTACGCATATTTAGATTTGTTCTGGCTCAATTTATATCACATGACCTAGCTTTGCCATGAACAAGTTCTGTCAAAATTAAATCACATGACCCAATTTTGCCATGAGTTGCATCGCAAACTCTGGCTTAATTTATATCACATGACCTAATTTCGCCATGAACAAGTTCTGTCAAAATTAAATTACATGACCTAATTTTGCCATGACCACGAATACCAAAAATACTGTTACAAGAATTACATGATCTAAATTATTTCCAACAGTGCGGGGGATCTTTTTCTTTTCTATGATTATGAAATCCAAAATAAGAGCAATTAATAGAGCGGAAAGCAAAATGAAAGTAATTACTTTCGCAACCAATCCAATGTCAATTGCCGGAGAGCTACTGATCCCCTGATCTGATTGAGGATCTCCCTGTGGCAAGCTTACCTGATAAGAACCGTTCACTTGAGGGACGCTCCCCATAGCAATATTTGAACCATCCAATGTTGCTTTATCTGCACCCGCTAGGTTATCTGTTGAGCCAAGTTCTTGAACAACCAAAACAGTATCTTCTCCGGTCAATTGACCCTGAACAATAGCAAATCCAACCTCTGAATATTGCTTGGATAATATATTCGCCCTATGAGTAGGAGATTCCATCCATCCTTTCATGGCCCCGAATGAGGTTGTGTAGCCTTTTGCTAAATTTTCACCAGCGTATGTATAGTCATAACCTTCACCTTTGATAAAATCCCATGGAGATGTTCCGTCGGGCGCGAAATGTGCCCAGTAGTCATACTTCATCATGTGCGCTCCTTTTTTCTTTGCAGCTTCAGTCAATTTTGAATTCAAAGACAGAGGAGCAAGACCAGCTTTTGCCCTTTCGAAATTAGTAAGATTCAACAACTCCTTGTCAGAAATCTGATAGCTTATCCCAAGCACCTCAGGGTGTGTCTTATGAATAACAACAGATAATGAGCTTATTAAGGTTACTGAAAGAATTAAAATAAGAAGCGTTAGATTATGAAGTAATGCTGCGCGATGATTGTTTTTTTTGTGAGGAACAAAAAAGTGGAATATGTGCATAGGGCAGAAAAGACTTATTGATATTTAGGCTCGGCGTATTCCCCAAGTGGATAACCGTTTACTTTTTTATCTAAAGAAAAAGAAAGTGCGTTTGCTACACTTATCCCAACCTTAAGACCAGTATAAGAGCCTGGGCCCTCTTCAGCATGTATTTCATCAATATCGTGGATATCTATTCCGGCCTTGCTTGCTACATTCTTAATAAGTATTAATATGGACTCCGGCCTTCGTGTCTCAGTTGTGGATATTTCTTCAAAAATTGAACCGTCCTTATCAATTCTTGCGGTGATCTTGCTACTATCTCTTGTGTCGATATATAAACTGATCATAGAACAACAACCCCTTGTCTTACAATTTCCATTTTTCCATTTGACGCATCAATAATGGTAGAAACACCCTCCATTGTACACACACCATTTATTACAAAGTCAACTTTTTCAATTAGAGATTGATCTACTTCAGCAAGCTTTAAAGGAGTAGATTCGCCTGTGTAATTTGCCGACGGAGCAGCTATTGGTACGCCGACTTGCTGAATTACATAAGAAAGATCAGGATTATTTGGAAATCTAACTGCCAGAGTTGGTCCATTTGCTCTAATGATTGCAGGCACTTTATCTTGGTAACACTTCAGGATTACTGTTAATCCACCTGGCCAATATTTTTCAAGCAAATTTTTCTTCAATTCCTCAGATATTTCTACATATTCCATAGCCATCTCAATGGACGACACAAGAACAAGAAGTGCCTTTTCCATAGGCCTATTCCTGATCTCATAAATCTTTTTTAAAGATTCTTCGTTATCCATCCGACAACCGATTCCGTACGCCGTATCTGTTGGAAAAATTCCTATTTCCCCCTTCTTGAATCGTTCGATTATTTCAGGGTTAGTCATTTCCATAATTAAATTCTATACTCCTTCCATTGTCTTCTGTTGTTACTAATCGCACTTCCCATACATCCTTTTTAATAACATCTTGACCTATTTCCGGCCACTCTATTACGACCAGTCCATTCTTGTCATCCAAACAGTCTTTTATATCAACGCTTTCGACTTCCTTATCGTTTTTTAATCTGTATAGATCTAAGTGGTATAGAGTTTGTATGTCTTTCCCCTCTACCACATATTCTCGTACAACAATAAAGGTTGGGGATATTATCCGATTTGAAATTCCCAGACCTTTTGCCAACCCTTGGACAAATGTCGTTTTGCCTGCGCCTAGTTCTCCTTTTAAAAAAACTACGTCCATTGGTTTTAATTTTTTCGCAAAATCAAAACCTGCTTGTTGAGTTTCTTCCGCTGAGCTAGATTGTAAAATGTATTTCATTAGCTATTAATCTCTTCACTTCTTTCTTTTATGTGATTATTATATAGAAATACCCCACACGTACCGGTAACTATCACTGTTCCCATAACTATTAAGAGTCTCCACCAATTATAAGACTGCTTTGGCGCCTCTAAGTCATCAAGCTTTCCACCCATAGCAACACCGCCCAAAACATCTTCTTTTGGCTGCTGCTGTTGGTTTTGGGGAATTGTCGTGTTGGTATTGGTAGCTGTCATCATTTGTATTGAAGGTGAAGGTGAAGGAGTTGCACTTTTTGCTTTTGTTGGCGTAGGAGTAAGTGCCTTTGTAGGCGTTGGCGTTGGAGCATTGGTAGGTGTAGGAGTAGGTGTGGGAGTATTTGTAGGAGATTGGGTAGGCGTTGGAGTTGGGGTTGGTGTTGGAACTACAGTAGATGAATTATTTGAAGAACCTTTCGTCGCTGATGTAAATAATGACCAGTTAGCCGATCCGTCTGGACTCCTACCGGAGGTTTGGCTACCTGTAGGAGCAGCTGTACCGTTTGCACCATAAACCACTTCGTCTATCATTGTGTCGTCCGTCTTTAGCTGAAGCTTGATTGTATCTCCTGTGTTATTGAGATTATCACCCCAGTCAAACGTCATAAATGATTTGCCTTCCAAACTACCTGTAAGCTCGTACTTATTTGTAGAACTCGAATCTCTTACTATATATTTTGAAAGGTCGACACTCGAATCATCAGAGTTATAAATCTCTACCCAATCAGAGCTTGAAGATGAATTAAATTCATTAATATATAAACTTGCATATGTTTTGCCCGTGAAGAGAAAGACCAAACAAAAGACTAACAACAAAACCCTTTTCCTCATAATTTATATTCTGATTTAAAGGCAAAGAGATCCAACTTGCAAGTAATCAGAAACTAAAGAAATACTACTTTTTGTACGGAGAAAATGCTGCCGACAGAATAATGGTCAGTAAAATTAACATCATGTCCGTTTGGTACATAAGGATCATGCATTATATAGCTACCTCCAGAACCACTTTTTATTACAACAAAATGAGTTCCGCCGTAAGCGTTAACACCAACCACAGCAGGATCTCCTCCTGACAAAACTGAATCTAGAGATTGTCCTACTCTTGAAGCTGTTGACCCGCCAGCTGAAATCGTAAATAGCAAATATGCAGGGTAGTATGATGCGAAATTTGAAGAATTTGAATTTATGTCTACTGGGGTAATCTTTCGTCCATAGTGGGTAAAAATCATGGCCATCGAGGTAACAAGACAACCGTCACTTGCCAGTGTGTACTGTGTACCATTTAAAGCCATCCCTCCCCAGCTTGAATCACGTTGGTTATAGTAACAACCCCATGAATCGCATGATGTCTGCCCGGAAAGTAACGAAGCACCACCTTGTGCTGCTACGAAGTTAGAAAATCCCGCAAGCTGAGCCTTTGCTGCAGACAGGAGCTTTTGGTAGGTTGCTTCATTGCCTTGAGTTTCTGTAAGCAATTTCTTTTTTGCTTCCTTGTCTTGATTCAATTGATCCGTATAGGCTTTTAACTTTTCACTTAACTCTTCTTGCTGTTTCTTTTTATCTTCAAGGATATCTTGTTGATTTGCATAATTAACCTTCGCCTGTTCTGCTGCATAAATATTTTTCTTATCGTATAACTGGACTATTTTTAGATACTTCAAGCGAGTAAAGAAATTTTCAAGAGTGCTAGACGTTAAAAGAACTTGCCATGGACTTGCTGCACCCACTTGGTATACAGCCTTTGCACGACCCATAAATGCGACCGAAGTATTTTCAAGCGTCCCTTCCGAGCTTGAAATTTTAGTTTTTGTTATATCTATATCCCCTTCTAGTGCAGCTACCTCATCTGCTGTTTTGGCTATTTTTGCCTCGGTTAAATTAATTTGGCTATTTGATATTGCAATTTGGGATGAAAGAGTTTTATCTTGACCTTGAAGCTCTGAAATCTTTTTTTGAAGGTAATTTGGACAATCAGCGACCGTTATATTATTACTTGCACAGTCCCCAACATTACTGGTTGATTGAGCTGAAGTCGGAGATGAAGTAGGGGTCGGTGTAGGGGTTGGATCTTCCGCATAAATTTTGGCTGACAGTAAAAAAAATGCTCCAAAAAGCATTAAGTAAAGCAGCCCTTTTTTTAAAAACGAAAAACCCACCATGTTACTTAAGATATCGGAGAACTGCCAGAAAACTTGAAAAAGCTCCAAGAACAACTGCAGAAACTAAAAGAATACCTAATACCTGCACCATTAAAATAGGAGCAATTGGGAGCACCTGAATACTTCCAAAAAAGTAAGCAATCGTTGAAGAATTAAAATAAAGAATTCCGTAAGTAATACCCCAACCAACAATAGCACCTACCGCTCCATAAAACATTCCCTCTAAAAGAAATGGCGTACGAATGAACCAATTTGAGGCACCTATAAGTTTCATTATTTCTATTTCATCTTTTCGTACGGTTATTTTGATTCCTATAATTGTGAGTATTACAAAAATGCTGACGGCCAAAAGAACACCAATAATCAATATGCCGATTTGTCGAAGGCCTTCGGTAATTCTTACCAATTTATCAATGACATCTTTCTGATAATTAATTTGTTCAACAGCTTTTGAAGACTTAGCTATTTGAGCAAGTGAAGTAAGATCACCAGCCTCATTTGCCTGCACATCAAATGATGATGGGAGTATATCTGATGTAACAAGGTCCAGAAGCAACGGATCTTCTTTGTTAAGATTTTTATAGATAGCAAAGGCCTCTTCTTTGCTTATGTATTTTATTGATTTTATCTTACCTGTATCTGTTAATTGTTTTCGAAGAGTCCCTACTTCTTCTGACGAGACTCCTTCTTTAAAAAAGATAGACAACTGTGGTTGAGATTCCAAATGGTCAATTGCTCTTACTGAGATTATTGTTATGAGAGAAAAAACTCCAATAGCAAAAAATGTTAAGGACATAATTAGAATTGCAGCAATAGACTGATATGGAGACCTTCTTATATATTTTGAGACTGTCTGTACGTGCATAATTATGATCCTGCCTGCTTTAATTCATCTAGCGAAATCTTTCCCTCTTCTCTAACTTCTTTTTTTTCTACTTCCTCAATTTTTACGTGGGCTTGCTCTTCTTTAACTTCATGCTTGACCTCGACCTGAGCCTTTATTTCTTCTTTGTGTTCTGGCTTTACGTCTCCGCCTTTCTTCTTTCTATCTTCTTTCAGTCTTCCATTTTCAATGACAATAACTCTTTTTTTGGTGGTATCAATAATTCTATCATTATGAGTTGCCATAAAAATTGTCGTGCCTTTTCTATTTATAGAATCCAGTAAATCAAGAATTTGCATACTTGTATCAATGTCTAAATTACCAGTTGGCTCATCTGCAAGAATCACTTCTGGATCAAAAACAAGAGCACGAGCAATTGCGACTCTTTGTCTTTCTCCTCCGGAAAGTTGCTGGGGAAATTTCTCAAAAGCATCTTTCAGACCAACACTTTCAAGCACTTCATGGGAGCGCACCTTCGCATCATCTTCCTTTACCCCTGAAAATTGGAGGGGCAACATAACATTCTCACCGACAGTCCTGTCATGCAAAAGCTTTAGATCCTGAAATATCACTCCGACGTTACGTCGCAGCTGTCTTATTTTTCCGGACGGAAGTTTTTTGAGATCTATGTCTCCAATGGCAATCCTTCCACTAGTAGGAACTAAGTCTCGGATAATCATTCTAAAGATAGTAGTTTTTCCACTCCCCGTTGGACCCACCAAAAAAACAAAGTCTCCTTTTTCAATCGTGAAAGAAAGCCCGTCTAAAGCGAGATCAGAATAGTATTGTTTGGATACGTCTTGAAAATGTATCATGTGAATTCATGAATGTCTTTTTTTGAAGCTCCCCGGGGTTTTATTTCCGTGGCATCTTCCAGCTCTTGAAGCGACACTGTCGCTACAGCACCTCAACCTTGCCGACATCCATAAGCCAGCCGGCGGTTTGAGCGGTTTGGGTTTGTCCCCAAACTTTCACTTTTCGACCAACAAATTGAGATAAATCTACTGCCGATGAGGTCATATAAACATTTTGTGATTCTCCTCCAGGGCGCTCAAGATGGTATTCTCCCTCACCTTCAACTCCGCCTTCTTTAAGAATACCTTCTGCTGTATCAGGGAATGTCTTCGTGTCGGTAACACCGGTTGTAAATCCTTTCTTAATCTCTCCCGATGTATCACTCTTATTTATTGATAGAGGACCTTTGTTGCTCGCTCCAGACACGTTTGAAGCAATATAGCCGGTGCCTACTCCAAGAATAAGCATGATAACTACAGTAAAAATAAGGGTATTTTTATTCGGACTCGAAGAATTTCTTTTTCGACGTGGTGATTCAAGTTCATGAATCAGCTCTTTTTTGGGCATTTTGTGCTCTTCCATGCAATCTCTATCTAACCATATTTCAACTTACATTTCAACCAAACTGGCATATGGTTCACCGTTCCGCTGTAACCATAAATCAACTTACATTTCAACCAAACTGGTATATGGTTCACCGTTCCGCTGTAACCATATTTCAACTCTGAAATCAACTAAATTCCTTTAACTCAGCTTGGATAAATAAATCAATATCTCCATCAAGCACAGCCTCAGTGTTTCCGGTTTCGACCTGCGTCCTTACATCTTTTACCATCTTATATGGATGCAGGACATAATTTCTGATTTGATTGCCCCAGGAGGCAGCCTTATATACTCCTTTTACTTTTTTCTCTTCATCAATTCTCTTTTGCTCAGCAAGTGCTAGTAATTTAGCGCGCAGTAACTTGAGTGCATATTCCCTATTTTGTGCCTGATAGCGCTCGGTTTGGCACGTAACAATAAGGCCAGTCGGTTTGTGTGTAACTCTTACTGCGCTTGAGACCTTCTGCACGTTTTGTCCTCCGTGGGAAGATGCTCTATAAAAATCCCACTCCAAATCATCTTCTTCAATTTTTATAGTAGTATCATCATCAGTTTGGGGCAGCACTTCTACTAAAGCGAAGGAGGTTTGACGTAAATTATTGGCATTAAATGGGGACAATCTAACCAGACGGTGGGTTCCGTTTTCACCCTTTAAATAACCGTATGCAAATTCCCCTTCAACTAAAAAATCTATATACTTTATTCCGGCTTCTTCGCCTGATGCTTGATCAATAACTTCAAACTTATATCCTTTTCTTTCAAAATAACGCTGATACATTCTCTGAAGCATTTCAGCCCAATCCATAGCATCCACTCCTCCTTGCCCGGCGTGAATACTTACAATTGCATTTGATTTGTCTAATGGACCTGATAAGTATAGATAGCTCTCTATATTCTTTAGAGGTTCTTCAAGCAATTCATATTGACCTGAAGATAATATGTCTTTGATTTTTTCGTAGCTGTCGGTCTCTTTTTGCAAAAGAGCCATTTCTTGCATTAACTTTGTCGCACGCACGTTATCTTGCCAAAAGCCAGGGTTCATCGATTCAGCCTCGATTTCT
The DNA here is from genome assembly GCA_964511305.1 of uncultured Gammaproteobacteria bacterium. Taxonomy (GTDB): domain Bacteria; phylum Patescibacteriota; class Microgenomatia; order Levybacterales; family GWA1-39-11; genus JAUSNA01. Next base: position 289,646 of record CAZEEU010000001.1, read on the forward strand.
CGAAAGCGTTTTCCTTTCTCTACTATATTTAGCTTTTCAAGAACAATTTCTGCCCTTTTTTTTAAATCATCCATATGTTTAGCTCAGCTCTTCTTTAAGCCACTTACTAACTTTGTCTGTAGTTCTATGTACTTGAATTGAGAAAAGCATTGGTGCTTCATAGCTGTGGAGCTCATCTACGACCTTTTCTAATTCATTGAATTTCTCCTCCACGGTCTCAAACATTACTAGGATTTCATCAGCACTGTCTTTTTTGCCTTCCCACCAGAAAGCAGATTCTATCGGAATTCTTTTTGCACAAGCAACAAGTCTTTTATCAAGGAGTGCTTCAACTATAACGTCAGCTTCCTTATCATCAGCGCAGGTAAGATACACAATAATCATATTGAGTTATTATACAACGGAATGAGGCTTCGCATCAGCAAGCCAATATACAACTTACTTACTCTTTTTCCTTACAACATCAAGAGTAGTTGCTACAAATACACCTCCTGTAATAAGTATTCCTGCAAAAATAAGATTTGGCGTAACTTTTTCATGGAGTAACGGAATAGCCGTTACCGATGCGAAGAGAGGTGCAAAATAGGAAAATACAGATGCAACATATGCCGATGTTTTCTTAATCCCGACCTGAATCAGAAAAAACATCAAAGCAGATGAAACTATTGCAACGATAGCAAGACTTGCATATCCAAGTGTAGTTACATTTCCAATATTGAATTTCTCAATATATATATCTATTGGAACAATAGGCAAAAGCAGTGCGGAGGCCAATGCAAAGCTGTAAAAAGTCATGGTTGTTGGATTTGTATGAGAGGAAAGCTTACGCGACAGTACAAGATATAGAGACCAGGAAATAACTGCTCCAAGAACTAATATATTCCCTAATGGTGTTCCAAATGAAATCGATTGGACTTTATCTAATGATCCAAAAACTAAGATCAAAACTCCTATTCCCGAAACCACAGCACCCACAATTTTATTTAGTGTAAATTTCTCATTAACTATAAAATGACTAAGAATTCCTACGATAAGAGGCACCAGGGTGTACAAAACCTGCGAAACTATAATTGATGTGTGCTGCAAACCAATTCCATACAACATCGAATTTAAGGCAAAAAAGACAGAAAAAAGACAAATCTTTTTCAAATGATCTCCGGTGATAGGTTCTTTTTTTCTCAGAAAAAAAGGAAGAAAAACGATCATTGCTATAAAAAACCGAAGAAATGTAAATATAAGAGGGGGGATATCGTGAATACCTAACTTAATAAATAGGGGAGTTATACATCCACCTATAAGATTTGCAACCAATAATATAAGAATGCCTAGTTTCATTTTTTGCACAAAGAGTCACATATAAGGCTCACGGCGCTACTAGATGAACCAGTAAGGTGAGTAAGATCATCAATTATTTTTTTTATCTTAGGCTGGGAGGCAACAATATTTTTTGCATTCACATTTGCCAGATCTTCTTTTGCCTTTTCAATGATATCATCAACACTTTTCTCATCTGGAATTTTTATTTGAGGCTTATTTTCTGTGTGCTGACCCAAAACTTTAGGATTTTGGCTTAATAGCGATAGTGTATAAATTCCACCCAGGATAATAACAATAACTAACGTTGTTGCAATAACTATGCGCTTTCCACTCCAACGCATAATAACTTCTGCTTCCTGAATTATCTCTGGCTCTTCTTTTACTGTTCTTCTTCGGGACATAATTTATAAGATATGCAAACAATTCTGGACTGAAATACACTAATTATTATAGCGCAAAGTGTATAATGTATTTATGGATATAAAGTCACTTCAATTACGCATTAACTCACTAAATGAAAAGGCTAGACCTCACTACAAGCTCTACTCGCAGGAAGAAAAAGAGATACTAACAAAAACAATAAAACTCAACGAGGAGGTAGGCGAATTATGCAACGATATTCTTTCGGTTCTAAAACTCCAAAGAAAAAGCAAACTAGATAAATTTGATAAACGGAATTTTTATGAAGAATTTGCAGATGTCATTATTACGACTATGCAGCTTGCAGCTGTTGCTAGGGTCGACATCGAACGCGCACTTAACGATAAATTATTAAAAATAGAAAATAGGTATAACAAGGATCACTAATTCACCAAAGCAATCTAGCCTACAATTAACTTTAGCTTTTCAAAGTCTTCCAGAAGTAATGCTTTCATCTTTTTAAATCTTAGTGCTGCGGCTGGATGAACCGTTATGTAATACTTTCTGCCTGAATCTTCTATTATCTTCCCGTGATCCAGAACGACAGAAACATTCTTTTTAAGAACCGCAAGACATGCGACTCTTCCTAAAAGCACAATTACCTTAGGCTCAATTACGTCCAATTGTTTTCCAAAATGAGTAAATCCATGTTCTATATCTGAAGGCTTTGGTGTTATATAGTCAGGCAAATATTTTACTGGACTTGTTATATACACATCTTTTTCTAAAAGCCCCGCCTCGCGTATCAAGCTTCTTAGTAGTTTTCCTGATCTTCCTATAAAAGGCCTCCCGGTCTCTGCTTCAGTTCTTCCTGGCGCTTCTCCAACAAATACTATGTCAGCATCGGCATTTCCCTCTCCAGGGACTGCCATGCCATGTTTGTCTTTTTTACAAACATCACAATTTTCTATCTCATGGGCAATAGCTTGGAGTTTTTGGTCCTTTGTCATTTACTGTCCTTTATATCGGAGTGTATTTTAACCGTTATATCATCTGCTGCTTTTTTGATCTTATCTTCGATATTCTCTACTTTGTTATTTACAAAATCCCAAATTTTTTCATGATCATCATCTACCAAATGAGACAAAAATACCTTTTTGTCCTCTTCGGAAAGCTCCGACAAAATTGCGTCAAGCACAGTGTGGTATATGCTTTCATCAATTATCTTTTTTACTTCTTCTTTCTCATGATCTTCCAATGGATGGGTATCCAATTCCATATGGATTGCGTCAATCTCTACTAAATGACTAAAAAAGTGTTTTTTCATTTTATATTAATTCTGAATTGTCTTGGGTTCAATTGGACCAAGTGGAATTTTATTTTCTGGGTCTTCAATAAAAAAGTATAACACGGCGCCCTTCGCCTTTCCGTCAACTCTTTCCAAATAATTCATAACCTCAGGTGACCCCCCTAATTGTTTTCCCGTCCAAACCGCAGGCCCCGCATCCCCGATAACAACAACCATTGCGCGTCCGGTATTTGGATTAACAACAAGCATTTTTCTGTATTTAAAAAAATCAATGTAGGCTTTTCTATTATTTTCTATTCCAGGAGCAAGGAATGTCTGAACTGCAATATAATATTTCTCGCGATCTGTTTCTTCTTGTGTAAGCTTATCCCCTTGAGCAAAATAACCAAAACCACCTCTTCCGGGCGCCATTCCAGAGGAGTAATATTTCTCACTGTCGGATGGGTTATCAAAATGCGAAGCCATTGTGTCCCCCTTATATCGCATCAAATGTTGCTCTGCCCCTATATACCCATATGTATGAAGTAATCGAAATCCATCAATTTCCGGCTTTACTTCAAAACCAAAATGCTGGGTCAGTACTTCCGATAACTTATCTTCCTGACCACGAAGCAATAGTCCAACCTGATCCGGAAGGTACTCTTTAAGATCAGACACTAGAAAGACATTTTGAGGAATATCAAGAAATTGCTCATGCACGATATTTGCGCCTCCGGTAAGTAAGCTTGTTGTTGGTGAGGAAAGTAAGAGAAGACTGCCCATAGCTCCAGCAGCAAGTTGCTTTGTGTTATCGCTAGCCCATTCAAAGGCTTGCCAGTGCTTCTCTACTAAATTCTTTTTGATTTCTTGATGCCTGCTTTCAAGTTTTTGCTTAAGATTCTTGAAATGATTATTGTCTTGCATACCTTACCTTACGCTATTAAATTTCAGCTATCATGTCAAGCTCGCAAGCTACACTAGAATCTAGAAACTGGACGGACAACAACTGGAGCAGGTACTGGAGTACCTATCGTAGGAGGAGTAAATGATTCAGAAAGCTTTCTGAATAATGAACCTATTTTTTCTATAATTTTCTTTTTATTCATTTTTATTTGCATTGACTAAGCGTTGGAGCATAGCTACACCACCAAGGTTTGCCATTGGTTGGAACAGGAATAGATGGCGAAATCAATGTTGGTGTGATTGATGATGCTTTTGTCGGAGTTGGTGATGCGGCTACTTTAGTGGGAGTAGGAGTTGAACTTGGTTGTTGAGAGGACAAACTTCTTCCAAAATCACATGTCCAATAAGGAGCTACGTAACTACAGCCGATATCTTTGTAATTACCAGTTATATTGGCCCTGTGGCCAGAGCTTGCCATCCATGCGCCAATAATCCCCCCGGAAGTTGAATACCCCCATGCAATATTTTCAGCAACTGCTTGGGCATTATACCCCGTTGCTTTTATTCTATTAAGCAAAGTTTGCTCATTTAATAAAGTGACCGTATGAGTAAAGCATGAGGTATTTCCATATTTTTTTGCACATTCAACCATCATGTTGTTGTGTGCAAGTGAAGCTTTATAGAGCTTTTCTGAGTAAGCCACAGGGGAAAGATTCTGCTTTTGGCGTTCTGTATTAATGAGACTAACTGCCTCATCCTCAATAGTTGAAGCGTTAACCTTAATGGGGGTAAAAAATAATAGTCCCAGTAAGAAAGCTGCTGCTAAAATTGATTTTTTGGAGAATAACATCTGTGCAGCAGAACTTTACTAACTTACACCTTTCATACATTTTTGTCAAATTACTATAATACTTAGTTTCCTTAGCGAAGCCAAGGTTTCCTTAGTGTAAACGAAGTTTGCGCCAAGGTTTCCTTAGTGTAAACGAAGTTTGCGCCAAGCTCTGCTTGAGTGTAACCAAGGTTTCCTTAGCGAAGCCAAGGTTCTTGAACGAAGTGAAAGGTTCTTACAAATATTTGCTACTATATTACTTGTGAATATTTACAAGCTTGGCGCACTTTTGATTCTTGTCCTAATATTTATCGGAGAAAATATACTTATCGCCTCAGCTTTCAAAACTGTTTCAAGGCAGGTCGAATTTGCTAGTCAACATCCAAAGGTATTGGGAATCGCAAAGAGTGTTGAAGCAAGCGAAATATCTTCAAGCTCGGCAAATCTAACACTTAAACCCCAAGATGGAATTGAAGTTGTTCCAGCTGTAATTATTGAAGTCGTTGATGTTAATACAGTCAGAGTCCTACTCAATGATGGGATGGATATCGTCAAGTTGATTGGGATTAAATCAGCTGGAGACAATAGTCTTTTAAAGTTTGAAAAGTGCTATGGACAAAGTGTTATTTCTCAAATTCAAAGTTTGGCGTTAGGCAAAAAAGTGTATCTTATTAATGATCGAGAATATGAGGGCCAACAAACTTCAAAGAAATATATCTTTTTGGAAGATATGACCTTTCTAAATAAAGTACTTATCGAAAAAGGACTTGCCAGAGCTTCTATTGATGACAGCTTATATATGTATAAAAATGATTTCAAAGAAGCTGATAACAAAGCCCAAGAAGACGAAGCAGGTGTTTGGATGAATAGTTGCAAGACTACACCAACTCCAACTGCAATACCCAAACAAGCTACAAAAAACTCCATAAAATCAACTCCCACTCCTACCACTTCGACGAATCTTTACTCACGACTTTTAGTGACTGCAACTCCAACTCCAACCCCTTTGCAAAAGGGGCAAGCTTCGCTTACCCCCTCTCCAACAACTACACCCATTACAAAATCCCAAACAGAAACATCAAATACAAATTCAGAAACCAAACCCTCTTCATCAAAACCAGCATCATTAAATCCTGAAATTTTATTCGTGCTTATAAATAATCATAGAAAAGAAATTGGCAAACCTGCTTTTGAAAAAGACTCTCGTCTTTGCAGCCTTGCAGTAGAACGCGGACCAGAATTGTCTGATGAAATTTTTGTGAATCACAATGTCCATAGTGGTCTATACAACCGAAATCTCCCATATTGGATAACTGAAAATATGGCGTCCTACGCTTCAGAGGAGCAAATATTTAATTGGTGGATGGGATCAACAATTCACAAGAAAGCAATTGAAAGTGACAACAAATATAGTTGTGGAGAGTGCTGGGGAAATAGTTGTGCTCAATTATTCACCAGCTGGGTGCCAAAATAATTAGGCGATTATTGGTGATTTTCGAATATAGTCAGAGCTTTCTATACAATCAGCAATAAACTCAACAACAGTTGCACGAGCTATTGTTTGCCATAGGTAGGGCTTCTTGTTCGTAATGTTTGCTCGCGTTCTTTTTGCATTACTATGAACCGGAGTTCTTATTACAGTCCAATCGAGGTTACTTTTCTCAAGTATTTTTTGCTGATTGACTGCGTCATTCATTCTATATGGGTCAACCATTGAGAAAAGTTTTCTTTGAAGTTTGGCATACAAGGGATACTCATCTCCTTCAACCAATAGGTCGGAGCCTGTTATAGTTATGAGGCGTTTTATCTTTTTGTCTTCCATTGCTGGTATAAGCACTTCCATTGTCCTCTCTTGAATAGGAAAAGGAGTTCTGAATCCATGTCCAAGAACGGAGATGACTGCATCAACATTGTTTAGGGCAATTGCCAGGTCCTTACTGATAGAAACATCTCCTTGTATGATTTTTAAATTACTCGAGTGGATTGTTAATTTATTTGGGTTCCTAACAAGTGCAGTAACAAAATACTTTTTTTCCAAAAGTTTTTTGGTCAATAGCTGACCGACCTTTCCAGTACTTCCTAGGATTAAAATATTTTTCATTTATACTGGGACAGGGCTAATTGGGGTAGTGACACTTTTTGTATTTTTTGCCAGATCCACACCAGCAAGGATCATTTCGTCCAAGCTTTTTTGTCTCCCCACTCTCTGACTGTACTGTCTTTTTCTGTTTTGCCTTGGTAACCTTTGCACTTGCAGCTTCAGTACCAATTTCCTCTTCTGGAGTATTTGTTGATGCGGCTTCAATATTTGCAACAGGCTGTTCTGTAACTACTTGAACTTTAAATATCCTTGTAACTATTCCGTCATCAATACCACTAATCAATTTTTCAAATAATTGAAATGCCTGATTCTTATATTCGACTAATGGGTCTTTTTGAGAAAATGCCTGAAGTCTTATTCCAATTCTTAAGTCTTCCATTGCTGTTAGATGATTCATCCAAAGATTATCAATAACTTGAAGACTAACAGCTTTTATTAGCTGATTAGCAACACCTCTTGTAAGCTCTTCTTCACGTCTTTTGAAAATATCTGTTGAGAGTGTCTTTAAGAATTCAATCTTTTCTTCTTTCTCATGTCGCGCTTCCAGTTGTTCAAGAATATGCTTTTGAGAATGTGGGTCAAGAGGAATTATCCCAACAAAATTTTCAAGGATTTTTTTATTCATATCCTCGTCCTGGATCATATACTGCATCTCAACAAAACTTTGGATAGCATTTCCAAGACGAGTCAAAATAAATTCCTCATGATCTTCACCCTCCAAAAGCTCTCTGCGCATTCCATATACAATTTCTCTTTGGCGATTGAGAACGTCATCGTATTCAACGGTGTGCTTACGACTTTCAAAATTAAATCCTTCTACCTTTACCTGGGCTTGCGTTATAACTCTTGTTACTAGTGCGTGAGTAAGAGGTTGATCTTCTGGGAAGTTAAATCGGGTCATAAGCCCTGCGATCTGATCTCCTCCAAAAATTCTCATAAGATCATCTTCAAGAGAAATAACAAATACTGATTTTCCAGGATCTCCTTGCCGACCAGATCTTCCTCTGAGCTGGTTATCAACTCTTCGAGACTCATGTTTTTCTGTACCAATAACAAATAGTCCGCCCAACGAAAGCACTTCATCGTGCTCTTTCTGCCAGATGTCCATTTCTTTCTTATATTGTTTTTGACCTTCTTTTGTTGCGTATTGCGTCTCAAATGAGGACGGTGGTTGGCCTCCAAGAATTATGTCAACTCCACGGCCGGCCATGTTTGTTGCAACAGTTACAGCATTTTTCCGCCCGGCATCTTTTATGATAAGTGCCTCTCTCATATGATTTTTTGCGTTAAGAACTTCGTGTTTCACGCCTCTTCTCTTAAGCGCCTCACTTATTATTTCGTTATGCTCAATTGAAGCAGTACCTACTAGAACTGGTTGACCTTTCTTGTGTGCTTCTTCAATTTCAGTTACAACTGCTGTAATTTTTGCACGTGAAGTTTTGTAAATTTGATCTGATATATCTTCTCTTGAGATATGCTTATTTGGAGGAATAGTTACGACGTCTAATTTATAGATCTTATGAAATTCCTCAGCTTCGGTTGCTGCAGTACCAGTCATACCAGCCAAATGCTCATACTTTCTAAAGAAATTTTGTAGTGAAACAGTTGCTAAAGTTTTGGATTCTTGTTGAATAGTTACTCCTTCTTTTGCTTCCAAAGCTTGATGTAATCCTTCTGACAATCTTCTTCCTTCAAGCAGTCTTCCGGTAAATTCATCAACTAAAATTACTTGATTGTCGCGGACAATATAATCCTTATTTTTTGCGTAGAGAAGTTTGGCTTTAAGTGCTGCTTCTATATGATATACGGTGTCAAAATCCTTTTCGTAGATATCCTTAACTCCAAACATTGACTCAATTTTTCCAATTCCATGATCGGTAAGATGAGCAGTTCTTCTTTTCTCGTCGATCTTATAATCAATTGGTTGTAACTTATTAATAAGAGAAGAATATTCGAAATATTTATTGGAAGGAGTTGCATCGGGCATTGAAATGATGTGAGGTGTTCTTGCCTCATCAATAAGCACTGAGTCAACTTCGTCAATGATCGCGTAATAATGATTTTTCTGGACCAATTGATCCATAGAAGTTGCCATGTTATCTCGAAGGTAGTCAAATCCAAATTCTGAGTTGATTCCGTATACCACATCAGAGTCATATGCATCTTTTCGACTGGATGGTCTAAGATGAGTAAGGCGATAATCATTTACATTTTCTTCTTTATACGATTTATCAAAGATAAATGAAGTATCGTTAATGATTGCTCCAACCTTCATACCAAGGAACGTAAAAATCTCACCCATCCATCCCGCGTCACGACGTGCAAGATAATCATTAACGGTAACTAAGTGGACCGGGTTACCAGTAAGAGCATGAAGATATAACGCAGGCGTTGCAGATAAGGTTTTTCCTTCTCCGGTCTTCTGCTCCGCAACTTTTCCTTGAGCAAGCACGGTTGCTGCAATTAACTGAACGTCATAGTGCCTCAGTCCAAGAGTTCTAAATGCGGCTTCGCGTACGAGAGCGAAAGCTTCTGGGAGAACAAGATAAATACTTTCCCCTCCACTAACCCTTTTCTTTAACTCTGCAGTCTTTTTTGGAAAATCCTCATCTTTGAGTTTTTTCATTTTAGGCTCCAGAGAATTTACCTCTGCAACAATGGGGAGAAGCTTGTTGATTTCTTTATCGTTTGAATCAAAGAGTTTGGTAATAAAACTTAACATATCATTAATGTTCGTATAAATTGAACTTAATTGGAGTAATATTGTACCATAAAAAAAGCCCAACATGTCATATGACATGAGGGCTTTCTTTGTTGTTTCGCGAATTTTTACTTTTTCTTAGCTGCTTTTTTAGGAGCTGCTTTTTTAACAGTCTTTTTTGCTACTGTCTTTACAGCTGCTTTTTTAACTGGAGCTTTTTTTGCTACTGGTTTTTTTGCTGGCATAGATTAACACCCCCTTTCTATTTGGCTTATTTTAAAAGCCAAAACGGTATTATCATCATGAAATATTTCGAAAAAAAAAGTCAAACAAAAA
>CAZEEU010000002.1:0-88043 GCA_964511305.1 uncultured Gammaproteobacteria bacterium
GGGAATCTGTGGAAATGGTTTGAATCCTTCAGACATGAGGCAAATTATACTAAATGATAATCCTAATTACAACTATAGGATAGTATAAATGGTATTTTCTCTACTGTTAATTTACGAATGAATAAATAGCAACTACTTACAATGCACTCCCCGTCCAAAAGCTAAAAAAACTACGCAGGTAAATACTTGGCTATATCTTGTGCCAATGGGTGAGATTTTAGAAATTGGAATAAGTCTACTTTTTCCTCACACAGTCTTCTTATTTCATCAACACTCATTGAATTAGAGATATTATCCATAATTGTGTATGCATCATCATAATGTTGGTAAAAGCCTCTCTCATCAAAGTCATCTCCTGTTATAAAATGATGCTTCCAACTTTCCTTAAGCATGCTTCCCAGTAATGCTCTAGCTTTCATCTCTTCTGGAATATCTTCATCTACAAAACCATCAGCAATTAGCTGACCGATCTGCAAATCTGGGGAATTAATACCTGGAATCTCAATTAACTGTAGTTTGATGCTAGATCCTTCTAATTGGTCACTCAGTTCGCACATTACTCCATAATGAGCAGCTCCACCCGTCACCACAATTGTACCCTTTAGGTCTCTTTCGATGAGTTGAGAAATTTTCTCATTAATATCATTTGCCCATATGCGATTTCTTGGCAATATCAGCTTTTCTGTAATTAATCGTTTGGCCCCAGAGTATACATTTACTGCCTTATCAAAGCTCCCAGCATTCCATTCATTTATCATTTCTTGTCCTGCCTCGGTAATCACTTGGGTAGCTTGCTCTGCAGACCTTACTTCCTCTTCACTTTGCCCTTCATGCATTACACTAATTCTTTTATTTATAACGTGTGTATCTAAAGTTTTACCGAAAGCAAACTGACTTAAAGCAACTCCAGTAATTAAGCCTTGCTCCACAGCATCAAGTGGGTTTTCGCAAGCCAACAACTGTTCTATCCTTTGCGTGACGGATTCCATAGTAATAGAACCTCCTTCATTCCTAATAGCTTGAGAGGCGTAAATTTGCAATGGCCCGTAGAACATAACCTCTTGCGTCAATTGCTCCGATTGCTCACGAGTCCGAGGAGAGTTTTCAATGAATACTATCACTGAGTCATCGGATTTTGCGCAAGCTTCGTCAACAACTTTTGACAGTCTATTTGCACCCTGCAAATTCCAGTCTTCATGCCTCCATCCAGCAAAGATGACCTCGACTCTCGGTGTCAAAGTAGTTTCCTGAATAGATGATGGTTCATGATTTCCATGTGCAAATTCCATGCGCATATTATATCACAATTATATACACTATGAGATGCAATTCGAGGCTACAGAGTAGTTATGGGGCGGGATTGAACGATAAGAAAATCATTACCTTCCATCACCCACTCGATGTCTTGAGGGACCTTATAAAATTCTTCTACTTGCTTTCCAATTTTTGCCAATTCTTGCAACTCTTCTTCTGACAAATTTGTTTCTTTAGAAAAGCCAGATGGAACAGGAATTTCCATAGTTTTATTATCTTGATAGACAAGCATTTCTTCTTGATCTGATGGAGATGTAGACTTCAAAGCTAAGCTACTTTTATCAATCACATAATTAAAAGGAGTAACAATACCTTGCACCAATAATTCCCCAAGACCATAAACGGATTCTATAATCATTTCTTCTGTGTTTTTGTTGATTGGATTTGCTGTGAACATCACACCCGACTTTGGGCTATCAATCATTTTTTGAACAACCACTGCCATTTTTTGATCTTCAGACAAGTTATTTTTTTTAATATATGCCTTTGCACGATCATTTTTCAAAGACAGCCAACACTTCTTAATGCTTTCAATGAGATTTTCTTTTTTCACAAAAAGAAATGAATCTAATTGTCCTGCCCAAGAATTTTTTGCTGAGTCCTCTGACAGCGCTGATGATCTAACGGCAACAAATTCAGTATTAAGTGCCTCGAATGCACCTAATATTTCACTTATTACCTCTTCTGACATTTCACTATCAGAAAAAAATTCATAGACGTCTGCCGTCACAACAAATCCATCAGGAACAGGTATTCCATTCTTTTTCATTATCCCCAAAGACAATCCTTTACCACCAACTAACGAAATGTCGTCTTGAGTAATTTCTGAAAATTTCAGCGTATTCATACAATCCTCCACTCCCCTGCATCTCCATCCATCTCAAGAATTACTCCATCTTTTATCCCTTGGGCTTTGTTATCAATAATAGCTGGTATGCCAAATTCCCTTGCTACTATCGATCCATGAGACGTCTGACCACCTCGCAAAAAAATCATCCCAGAACATTTCGGGTATTGAGTGGCAAATTCAGGGCTGGCATTTGGAAATATGCCAATTGTCCCCTTACCTACTTCCATGTCATTGTTGGAAATATTTTTTACCACTCCCTTAGCTCTACCGATACAAACACTAATACCCTTGCCATGATTTTCAGATGATGTAACTTCAGAAACGTCTTCTTTTTTGCGGCTAATTTTTTTTATATCCTCCAAATCACCATGTAATAATTCTTCTTTCGTTATACCCCCGACATCCTCCGCGCCATTTGTTTTTTCCAGAATAAGTTGTCTAAGCTGATTAAAATGAATCAATGTTTTTCTTTTTGCTTCGGATCGCAGTAATTGCAATTCCAAAGTTGTTGTTATTAATCTATTTGTTTTTTTATCAACTGTTGGCATTTGCTTTTGACTTAACGTACTTACAGCGCTATTTTCAATTCTTTTTTTAATTACATCTCTAATTTCTTCCCAGCGAGGAGAGGTTAATTCGTAATCCTTATCAGAACGCATTCCGTATTTTTCGAAATAGTTATCAAATGACATCTGATTAGTATTTACTAAGGACTGATTAGAAATCGACTTAAAGAACCAATCTCTGCGTGTAACAGAATTACTTATATAGCTACTAATTTCTTGGTAATTTTCCTTTGACTCTCTTGCAAGCAGCTGGCTGTAAAATTCTGAAAGAAGACCCACAGCTATGACGTTTGGCCAAACTTTTTCCTTCAGCAAAAGATCAAGTTCCTCAATTGTTAATGCATCATGTTTTGCAGGAATTGAATCGACCAAACTTTTTGCCAAAATCAGTGAGTCATTTGGTTTTGCTATCCACTGAGATTGTTGCAAAAGAATATTAATTGTATTTAGCACGCAAATTGGATTGAACAGTTTGAAGAAATTAATGATTAACTTTGGCTGATCATCGTAGGAGGTCTGCGTGGCGTAAGAAAATATAGTTTTACGGTAAAGTGTTTTTTCTTCTATTAGAAGGTTGACTACTAATTCGTTATTGTGCATTTCAAGAACCGATTCAGTTATATTCTCAAAAGGCAATTTCAAAAGCTTCATAGCTTTCCCAAGACTACCTGAACCTGCAAACCAATCTTTGAAAAATGAATAAGAAAGTAAAGATGGCTGCAGGACAAACTCTGCAAAGCTTCCTCGGTAAAAATTACCCTCGCTACTATTTCTATTTTCACTCATGTATACTTTAAATTATATATGAGGTTGGTATTATCTGTCTTAACAATCCTTGTAACTTTTTTATTTATTACTCCGAAAGCACACGCAATAATTTTTCTACCAGCAATAGTTCTTATTCCAATTGCACAGATTATTGCATTCATTTTTGGAGGCTTTGCTATTCCAACTTTAGGAATTGGAGCATTATGGGGAAAACTTGCTGGTAAATCTATGAAGAAAACAATCTTACTTTCCGTACTTATTCTGATTTTACTTACGATTGCTATAGCACTATTCTTAAAGTTCGAAAATCCTGAAAGACCTCTCTTTTAGTTGTGTATATACTCAACTATTCCTACTCCATTTAATATCTCGCCAACTGAATTAGTAACTGTCCCCTCAATTCCACCTAAGTACCATTTGTATGGTCCATTTGGAGCCTTGTTAACCTCATTAATACGTGTAAAATTCAACTTTGCATTAATTGATCCTAAAATTGAAGCTGTATATTTAGTTGGCGGAATTTGAGAATCGCGATCTATCTCAACAGTAAAAGATTTACTTACTGCACCGTCTTTTTCTTCAAAAACCCCGATCTCATGGGTTTGATATTTGGTGGTTGGCTTATCTACGCTAGTCTTGTCTATGTGGTAAAAATTGTCCTCAGAATCCCAAAAGGCAATATAATCCGTTGTAAGGCCAAATGGCTCATTATAGAACTGAATATCAGAAGCATTGAGTGAGTATATTCTGGTGTAGGCGATGTAAGCGTTATGAGTTACTCCATTAACAGTAAGCGTTCCTAACCCATATGAGATAAATTTAGTGTACCCCGGGAGACTCCTCATGCTTATTTCATTTTTTAAATCACCTGTTGAAAAGAAGATTGGAGTATTATTGATGGTAATTTTTCCTTGAGCAGTTTGCTTAAGAACTCTTGACGGATCAATTGTGGTTGCCCAGTTATTTACTAAATTATTGCTCACAATTGCAGAATCCGGAGCCTTATTACTTGCGGTCGTGCGTGTCCATTTCGTACCATCGAAATAACTTGCTCGCGAGCTTTGTGCAAAATCTCCTGCTTCCTGCTCTATTCTTGTTACCGATGAAATTAAATTAATACGAGGAGTATCTTTAGTAACAATCATAATGGTGTCATCAAAATAGTGTGCCCCAGGAAGAAATTTTGTGGAATCTTGAGGAATTTCAGGCATACGAGCAGATGTTGGAACTGGCGTTTCATTGGGAGGCAAAGGAATTCCCTTGATGTTAGTGTTGGTAATTCCTGTTGTTGCATTTCTTTCAGAGCTGAGAAGCTTTGAGAGTAAATACCCACTAGTAAATGTTGATATAAATCCTACGACTATAAGGATGACGAGAATGTACTTTGTCTTGGATTTTGACTTGAGCTGGACTTCTTCCACCTTTTCATCGTAGAAGAATAGTTAAAAAGAGTCAATTAAAAGCTCTAGCTTGCTAAGGGGAAATTGCTTTTTCGATAAAGGTACGTTTGCATAATTTCCACAACCTTATCTGTTAGCGCTGGATCATAATCCATCAATTTATGGGCTAGCTGGATCGGAAAATCACGATCTATTGTCATTCCTCGGGCAACAGATGAAGGAACAAGAGACAGAAGGTTTCTTACAACGAAATACTCTACCTGAGCACTGTTATCATGCGGTACTCTATCCTCAAAGCGACGTGCTATAACCTCACGATTTCCGAATTCAGTAAGTTGATCACTGCTTGATGCAGCCACACCATCTAGCAACCGATCTGCCTGTGGAATATGAATAGCAACTTGGTCCCTATACAATCTCGTAGCATTTAAAGAATCTTCAATGGGAATCATTGATCCAAAGATAGTTAATTTATCAGTTGCTGTACCGGGCATTCTTTCATCTAATATTTCAGAAATAGCTACTCCTCTAAACGGCTTGAATATATTATTTAAAATACCTAATAGATTTGGGTTGTGTGCTGCTCCACCTACGTGTACTATTTTATGATCTCGCCCTTCTCCATCCTGCAATAAGGCAAGTGCCGCATTTAATATCCCACCCACTTGCCCGCGGTCGACCCCAGTTCTTAGAAAATGACTCAATGCATGCTCGGCAAGCTCAACGCCTGCAATCCCGCCTACGTTTGCTCCAAACAATCCCTCGCCTTTATTCATAAAATATTCTGAGGGAAGCATGTACTCTCCGCCTACAATAACCGCAGAAAGTTCAGTTTTGCCTCTGGTCGGTTTGTTTACATGAATATAATGGCCCTCACCCTGGTGCATGACAAAAGCTCTAGAGGGATAGATGTCATTAAAGCCCGCCTCTTGATTACGGATAGCGTCGATTAAATCCGGATCCACGATTGCTTCCCGGGAAAAATCCTTGCGTGTTGCAACCCCCATTGCAACGTCTGGAACGAAGTCAGGCATAATTTGACCTTTTCTTACTCTGTCATCTAAAATTCTTATTGCATTAACATAAGAGCGTTTATTATTTACTCCCACAGGATCTAGAGCTTCTCCAATTACCTTTCCCCAAAAGCCATTCTTCTGAACCTTACTCTCTTGCCCCTGCTGGTAAGCGTTTACTGAGATTGAAGGGAGTTCAAGGGTAGTTGTATCTGCATTAAATACTTGGTCTAAAATATCAGCACCTGGATTACCTTCATGAAGAGCGCCTACTACAGTTATTGCAAGACTTCCGCCAAGCTGATCGTATGCGTTTGCGATATTGCGCGCCTCACTTCGGAGCTCTCTTAATGGATCTTGCCTTTCCATGATTGAATTGTAACACCGTTTGCAAGCTGGGGGATAAATTCAAACAACCCCCAGCGATCGTCTGGGAGTTGTTTTAAGTAAGAAGTAGAATGGTTATTGAGTAACTGGAGCGGGTCTGCCCGGTCCGTGTCCTCTATGTCCTCTTCCGCCGAGGCCGAATAGGTATTGAGTGTCTATACCATTTTCCTTAGCCCATGCATCAAGCGCAGTTTTCTCTTTTTCAAACTGAGCTTTGCGCGCATCTTGGGAAAGATTTTTCAAACTCTGCATATTTGCTGTACGGCTTGCTTCCATTTCCGTATGTTTTTGCAATATAAGAGTTTTCTGGGCTTCTGTAATCTTTCCGCTGGCAACTGCGTCTGAAAGCTTCTTTTCGTAATTTGCTTTCATCTCTGCTTTATGCGTTTGCCTGTCCTCATCAAAAATCTCTTGCACGTCATCTTTATTGAGATTGAATCTTGTTGCAATTTTTTCAACAAGTGATGACATGGGACCTGTATCATTTGTTGTTTGAGCAAATGCAGATTGAGAAGCAAAAGTGCCTGCTACCAGAAGGAGCGTTGCTAGACCTAACATTATTTTTTTATTCATTGTGATTCACCTCCTTTCATATTTAGAATAATGCTACTTTATAATTATTGTCTTAAGATTCTCTTTAGAGAAGCGAGACAAGTTTAACTTGGCTCATGGTTTCCCTTTAGGGAAAATGAGGTATGCAAAGCATGACTCATGCTATTCGAGGGAATTTGACTTCAAATAATGAGCCTTTATTGAGAGTACTTGTTACTTGTATAGAACCGTTATGTTTTTCTATCGTCTTTCGCGCAATAGACAACCCAAGTCCATACCCATCAGTTACAGTTCTTGATGAGTCCGCTCTGTAGAATCTTTCAAATATTTTCACTTTATCTTTTTCAGCAATTCCAATACCATTGTCTTTTATTGCTATAACAACCTGCTTCTGGTTTTTATGGACGACAACGCTAACTTCTGATTTTTTTGGACTATATTTTATTGCGTTATCAAGAAGAATTACAAAAACCTCAACAATGCTTAATTTATCTCCGGATATTATTGATTCCTTTGTTTTCGTTACTAAAAGAATATTTTTCTTTCTTGCCAAGGGTAACACTTTGGCAATAGCAGCTTCTAATACTTCAGAGACTGAAATATCCTCAAATGTGGAGTTAGTAAGTTCTTGGACTTGAGTTATACGAAGAAGATTATTAGATAATCCCTGAAGTCTTTCAATTTCTTCAAGATTACTTTTTATAAGATTTCTTGCTTGTTGGTCCGTTATTTCTTTTTCCAGTAAGTGCCCCTCCATCTCAGTTCTTAATGTTGCTAGAGGAGTCCTTAATTCATGGGATGCACTAGATATAAATTGATTCTGCTCATCAACCATAACTTTTATGGGTCTTAGAGTTCTTCCGGAAAGTATATATGCAGCCCCTGCTGAGAAAAGCAAAATAATACCATTAACGATTAATAGCGTCAGTCTCATACGCTCTTTATAGGATAAAAGCTCCTCAATAGATGGACCCCCCGGAGGTCTTCTAAAACTTGGCATTCCACTCTCTTCGCGAATTTTCTCAAATTGAAGTCTGTCAACAATTCTGTCAATTTCTCTTGTAGAAGAATTATAAAAAGCCACGCTAAAAAAGGTACTTATTATAAGTATTATTCCGACATACCAGATTGTTAATTTAATTCTTGCTTGTCCAAACATCTATTTATCCTCCACTTTTATTTCATATCCAAACCCTCGAGCAGTATGAATAAGCTTCTTCTTAAAACCTTTATCTATTTTATCTCGTATATGCTTCATATGAACTTCTATAGTTGATGGCAAAATGTTTGCATCATAATCCCAAACATGATGTATGATTTTTTCTCTACTTAAAATCATATTAGGATTTCTCATTAGAAATTCCAAAATTGCATATTCTTTTGAGGAAAGCGCAATTTCCGTATCCCCTCTTTTAACCTTATATCCAACAGGGTCCAAAGATAAATCAGCAATTGCAAGAATAGTTGTCTGAGATTCTGTATTCCGCCGTAGCATGACTCTTAGACGTGCGAATAATTCTTCCAAAGAAAAGGGCTTTACCATATAATCATCTGCGCCACTATCAAGACCTAACACTTTATCTTTAACTTCTCCACGAGCTGTCAACATCAAAATTTGCGTTTTCTTACCCTCTTCTCTTATTCTTTTACAAACAGTAACACCATCGGTTCCCGGAAGCATTACGTCAAGAATTATTGCATCGTAATTTTCTCCAAGTGCTAAATCCAATCCGTCAGAACCGTTATAACAAACGTCTACAGCATAGGACTTTATCTCAAGTGCCCTTTTTATGGCATTCGCAAGCTTGATCTCGTCTTCAACAACTAGTATTCTCATACATTTCGTATTTTAACTGTTCAGTCTTAAGCTTCGCTTAATAATGCCTTAACAATACACTTGGTAAAACTTTAGATCCTTTGATTACTCCTCATTTTAATTTCGGGATATTTGAGGTAGAATACAGAAAATTTACTAAATGAAATATTCGAAGAAAAAATTGATTTCTATTTCTCAAAAAATAAAGGGGAACAAAAAAGTTAGTCCTTTTGAAATTGAGCAAATACTAGCATTCGACAAGAAAGATGAGGATTCAAAGCCCATATCTCTTCTTAAGAAATCTGCTGTTCCGTTGGCGTTGATAGCAGGATTTTTAATAGCCGTTTTTCCGCAATTCGCTTTAGATGCAGCGTCACATCTACCCTCATGGACAAATTTGCCTGATCCAGTATTTAATGGGGTTAACTACATATGGAATATCATTGGAGAACCCGTCGAAAATCATAATGTCTTATTTCATATTCCAAATATTATTTTGTATGCATTCGGTTTTTTGGGAATTAAAAAATTATTTGATGCAATTGATAGAAAAACGTGGGTCGATAAAGTAACCTTTGCAAAGGGCATGCTTACTAAGAGCATTGAAGACGGGACCCTCAGTCTCCATCTTACACGGGGCCATTCTGTACTTTTTTCAGGTAATGGAGATTTTATCGCCATGCAATATGTGCATAACCATGCTCCATCCGATGCAGTGACTATCGCGTCAGTAAAACCTACATATACAAATGTATGGAATAGTTATAACCCGCAATCATCTTTTGAAGATTTACAAACTGTTATAAATCGTGTTTGTTACAAAGATACAGGAGAATATATATTTTTTCCTGTTAAAGATGATCAGATATTTCTTCCCTCCCCAACTGCATATGATCTTTCACCTCACAAGCTTGACATTCTATGCCAGGACTTAAGAACAATTGAAAAACATAATAAATGGAAATCAAAAAGAATACTAATCGTTGGAGATAGATATCATAAGTCATTTGTGCAGTCAGAAAATAAAAGAGGAAAAATTAAAAAAAGTGAAGACATTATTTCACTTGAAACTATTTCAAAAAAATATCCAAATATTACAATTGTTGACCCAACAGATATTGTGCTTAGGAAAATAATGGAAATATCAAATGGAAGAACAATTGCGTTCCGTGCAACTATTGACGGGCTTGAAGAATATAAAGAAAGATTCTATTCACGACTTGAAAAACTGAAGTATAAATCAAAAGGAGCATCTAAAGGAATATTAACAATTGGATATGATCTGCTTGAAGACCAAACAGAACAACAAACGCTCTCTCGCAAAATTGATGAATACTACCCTATTGTTCTATCAAAATCAGTACGCGATGCCCTCATTAGAAATGGCTATAAAAAAGATGAATTCATTTATGTACCAGAATTAGTTCTAGAGCATCTAAATACTGAAGCGAATCGACAGTAATACCCATCAATAATTTTGTTTCTTGTCCTTGTTGTCAGACCGTATTCTTGCTATCATTTTTTTATGGAGTTACTAAAAAAGAATTATGTAAAGTATGGACTGATTACGTGCCTTGCAATAATATTTTGCCTTGCAACAATGGAGCTAACTGGACAAAACAGTTCATTTGATAATAAGTCCCCCTTTCAATTTATTCTTATGTTCATTTATCCAGCTGTCATCTTATATATTGGAATTCTTGCAGAAAAAAGGCTGCTTAAAAATAAAATAGCTTACAAAAAAGCCTTATATGAGGGAATAAAAATTTCCTTAGTATACGCCCTCGTTTCACCTTTTATAATTATGCTGTACTACATTTTTGTTAATCACGGAATAATTGAGTATGTAAGACAGGCCTACAATCTTAATGGCCAGCCTGATATTATTGTGGTAGGAGCTGATATGATTGCACAGTTTTTCTCTGCTATAGTCTTCGGGTCATTCTACGCTGCGTTAATTGCTTTACTCCTAAGAACTAGAACCACAAAGAAAAAATAGTTACTGTGGACAGGAAGTATTTACAGTTGCCTTAATATAAATATCCATATCTTGAAAAGTAATATCGTATAATCTACCGTCTTGTTGAATTGGAAGAGGAACGAAAGTATTTGGGGACATTATAACTAACTCATCCCCTACTTTCTTGACGAGCTGTCCTGTTTTTTTGTCTCTTTGAAAATCATAGTCCCCTATAACTAAGTGCTTATTAGAATGAGCAGCGCTAGTTCTTAGATAAAAATCTTTACTTTGATTGGCACTATCAAAACTACAATTATCAAACTGAGGCTTATCCTGGTCATCGCAACTGATGGCTATCCCACCAAGCATAGAAATCGTAGCAATCTTTAATCCTAACTCTATTTTCGACATGAAGGCAATTATATAACTGTTTAGAGTGAAGGTCCAGAAGGTTGCGAGAGAAGTTGAATCATTCGAGCAGCCTCTGTCGAGGCAGCGTCATTGCCAAGTCGATGCTCAGCAAGTGCAAGCACGTGCCATAATTTCACACTGCCTGGAAATTTTTTAAGATTCTTTTTTGCATAATCACGAGCGACAACTGGAGGATAATTGTATATATATAGAATCGCTAAATTTTCATAGGCATTTATATTTACCTTGGCATTTTCGATGGAACGCTTGTATGCAATCTCCGCTGGCTTGATTTTATGATCCATATGATATGCTACTCCCAAATTGTAGTAGCTTGTTCCCCAGTGAGGAAATATTTTGACCGACTCTTCCGAATATTTAGCAGCCAAAGAATACCTTTTTTCCTCTAAATACATTGCTCCCAATGCAGACAGTAATTGGTAATTATCTTTTTGAATTTTTAGGTCATGAAGGGCAAGCACTTTTGTGTCTCTCCAATCCCCGACCCTGATAAAAGATCGTACTGAAAGGTAAATAAAAATTATGAACAAACATACAAGAAATACACTAAATAAATTTCTTTTACCAAGAAGCATTTCAATGGCAAATTGATCATACAGAACTCCCAGAACCCCAAGCAAACCTACGATAGTAAAGTAAAACCATCTATCTGATACTGTTAAATCCAGCGGCACGAGTTGTATATGCAATGAAAAACCGAATACCATCCATATCCAGAAGAATAGCAATGCAATCCTCGCTTCTTTTTTTCCAAAAGCTTTTTTTGATAAAAAGAGGATACCTCCAAAGAAAATAAATATTACTACAACTGGAAGAATAAATTTTTCAAAACTTATACTACTAACTACCCACGACTGAACTGAAACTAAATTAAAAGGAACAAAAAATGTTTTTAAATAATAAAACACTATTTCTGGTATAGAGAGTGCTCTTTCAAAAAGATTCATTCTCATCATTGGAAATTCATCAGTTGCATGAATTGTAATTTTTGCAACAACTACTCTCATAAATATATAAAAAATCAGAACGCTAATTGATGAAATAAGATGCTTTAAAAATAATTTTTTCTTCACAATGAATACATACAAAAGACCTAGTAACATGAATAAAAACCCTGTCTCTTTTGAAAAGAAGGAAAGCAACAAGTAAATGTATGGGATGTAAATTTTATAGTCATCGCTATCATTTCTTATTACTTTTCTCAAAAATATAAGCCCAAAAAATACAAATAATACATCTTGCACTGCTGCAATATATGAGACGGTTTCAACTTGAATTGGGTGAATCAGAAAAATAAGAGCTAGAAAAAAGGCACTCCACTTTTTTGTAAAGCGTTGAAATAGTCCAAAGGTTAGGACTGAATTTGTGATATGTAGCACTAACTGAGTTACGTGATAGTAAAAAGGGAAACCACCAAAAAAAGTGTAAATAATTGAGAAGTAAGTAGTCATCATTGGACGGTAATATATACCACCCAAACTCCCACCGTAGTCAAAAATACTGCCTCTGAAAAAATTAAAAAGATTACTTATCGAATGAACACTTTTGTTATTTATAATCAATCCCTGGTCATCCATTACAAATCCGTTAAAAATGGTCTGGATATACACAACAATCCCAAAACCAATAAGCAGTAGTCTAGGATCAATTTTTTGGATTTTTGTAAATAATTCCTTCATAACTACAGTATATCTGATGTAACGAGGAATTAATTTAGATATTTTTTAAAAAAATCGACGGTGTTTTGCATTGCCGGACCAAAGCTGGGATCTGAGATATTATGACCACCCGATGGGTACTCATGAAGTTCATGGGGAATATTAGTTTTATCAAGTAGCGCGTTTAGTCCCCTACTGTATTCTATATTTACGACATCATCATTTACTGCGTGGTCTAATTGAATTGCACCCTTTAAATCATTTAAATAGTTTGTTGCGGCAACCTTTTTCCAAAAGTCACTGTTCGGATCAAATTGCCCGACCGCCTTAAAAAGTTGGTCTCTTCTTCTTAATCGCTGATTGGTATCGGTTGGTGGACGATAACTATTATCCTGAATCCCATACTTTTGCATGTCTACATAGGTATACACAGCACCTCCCCAAATTACAGCTGCTGGAATATCAGGCTTTGCTGCCAAAGCTCTGAGTGTCACATTCCCTCCCATGCTATGACCCCAAATTCCAACTGCATTTTTATTCACCTTTTCGTAGGTCTGTAGCGCGTTGTATGCATTTAAAGCATCTACAATATAGTCCCCAGAGTAATATGCCCCTGTTGCCTCTCCTTCAGAATCAGCATGACCACGAAGGTCAATTTTAAAAACGACAAATCCATTACGGGCTAGGTAATCTACATAAGACGCGTAGTTAGAAAGCGTTTGATAAATTGATGGGGGGATATAACCATGAATAAAAACAATTGCTGGATATCCTTTCTCTGGTTTTTCAGAATTAGGCACGGTTAATAATCCATTTATTTTTAACCCGTCTGACGTGTATGTTGCCATATACGACGTGTAATTTTGGTTGCTTGAAATTTGCTTCATTTCTATTATTTTCCCGTCATACTTTTTACTACGAAGATACGGAATCGTCATATCATCATATGGTCCTTGAACTGAAGAAGGTAATTTATCAAGAACTGTTTCTAAAGGCTTTGTGCTTATAGAACTAGTCACATATGTATATACGAGAAAGAGTATGCCAAACAAAAGCATCATTCCAGCAATAAGCACTGGTTTAATTTTGCCTACGCTACTCTGGATATTGGCTTGTTGTTTCATGGATAAATATAGCGAGTAAAGCTTATTTTACCATTCTCTTGAACGCAGAGTAAATTAAGGATACGATTAATAGGTGGAAAAAAGTTTTATAAAATTTATTCATTCCCCGTTTTTTCTACCCACAACAAGCCTTCTTCCGATTTTACTTGCAATAACAATATTTCTATTTCTAAAAAACACTACTACTGAAGAAGCCCTTATCCAACAGCACACAGATAACTCTACTCTGGTCCGAGATATAGAAAAACTTAAGAAAGAGTTCGCCAATTTAAAGAGTACTGATCAGGTTAAAAGGAATGACGAGCTTCAGACAACAGTTAAATCAATTCAAAAGACATATACAGACGCGATAAGTGCCTATGAAGGATTAATTGATCTTCCTGCTACTACCAAAGAGTTGCCTAATTATAGAAAATCTTTTACAAAGGTTCTTAAATTTCTTTCTGACAAAAATTACTCCTCGGGAGCAGCTGAGCTTTCCTCTCTAAAGACTGCTATAGACAAAGAAAAGGCAGCATTACTTGTAGCGGCTAGTGGAATTGACACCACCAATCTTACAAATAGCACGACACCTCCAGGAAGTGGCTACCAACGTCAAGTTGCAGATGTAAATGGTACATCTTTTATAGTTGATATAATTGCAGGTAATCTTGCATCTACGCGAGTTGTTGTAGACGTGGCATCTGACACAGATTGTCACGATAATTGTCCCACTCTGTCGCTAGGTGCATTTATTTCAAGAAATGGTGCATACGCAGGTATTAATGGGTCATACTTCTGCCCGACTGAATATCCATCATGCGTTGGCAAAACCAACTCATTTGATACTTTGGCAATGGGAAAAAATAAGCATTATCACAATTCTGACAACAATGTGTACAGCACTGTGCCACTTGTTGTATTTGGCAGTGGGTTTGTTAGATTTGTTGGACAATCGTCAGGTTGGGGCAGAGATACAGGAGTTGACGGAGTTCTAGCGAATCAACCCTTACTTGTATCTGGTGGAAATTCTGTCTTTGGTGGGGATGGTGACCCAAAAAAAGGAAGTCGAGGCAACAGAAGCTTTGTAGCAAATAAAGGTAATACTGCATACATTGGTGTAGTAAGAAATGCGACAGTTGCTGAGACGTCTTTAGTTCTTAAAGCAATGGGTATGGAGAACGCACTCAATTTAGATTCTGGTGGGTCTACGGCTCTCTGGGCTAATGGTGGCTATAAAGCAGGACCTGGCCGAAATATCCCAAACGCAATCCTCTTTGTTAATAAATAATTAACATTCACATGATATTAGTATCTCATGGAAGAAGAACTGGACCCTGACGCACCACGTGTATCAAAACACGATCATCCATTATCAAATTTTTTTAACAACAATGCATCAATTAAAAAAAGTAAGAAAGACGATGAGTTGATTGATATTCATGTAGGAAATCCACTCAAAAAGATCACCCAACTTTTAGAAGATATAAAGAATCAGAAAGCTTTTACATTCACTCTCAAAGGGTCATTGGGAATTATGGGTGTTGCATTGGTTATAGGATCATTTGGAATTTTTGGGGGTACAAAAGCATTTTGTCAAAAAGGTATCCAAACAAAAATTGGAATTATTAAGGTACTACACTATCAAGACTTCCAACAAGACACTTGGATCGACTTTGTACCAATTCTTAATTCATTTTTCAAAAAAGGCTTAGTCAATCGTCAGATATTGATAACCCCTGACAATCAAACTTATAGGATTCTCCATGATAGCAATGTGATTGTTGATATTGCGAGTGGGTACATAACCGGCTCTTTAGACTCGTGTGCCAACACAATTACGGTCGAAAATCAAAATGGAATTGAGGCTAATTAAGCAAAAATTTGACAAAATTTCGAAAAAGTACTAACTTGGAATTAGTCTAAACTACGGAAAAAACGTATAAGGACTGTTGTTACCGCGGGATCAGTCAGCTAGAAGACGCATCTTTAGGAACATCGACAGACTGATAGTAGATCCATTTTGTTGGAAAGAAGCAAAGCTTGTGACATCTTGTTCCAGGCAGCGTTTGTATACAAAACAAAATGAATCAAAAAAAACAAAAAAGGTCTGCAAAAAACAGGCCTTTTTTGTTGAGAAAAATTACCTATTTCGTGGATCTTGGAACTTAGCCCTTAGCATTTCGATACTACTCATAAGCTCAGGCGATAAACCATCTCCAGGTTCATCGGGCATCTTCAAAGGAGTACTTCCCATAACCTGGAATGTCCAATAAGTTCGCAACACTCCGGTTTGCAATACTAATGGGGTATCCGTATCAATTCTGTCATCAATCATACGTTCAATCGTACGTCCCACCTCGTGTACACGACCAAACGCTTCAGCCACTGTAAATGGAGCTGCTATCTCAGCTTGAGGAAAATTACTTGGGTATCCTGAAGCAATCGCCATTTCCGGAACTCTTCCAAAAGCTAGCTGCATCCTAGTAAAGGCCTCAAGGTCTTGCTGCGTAGCCTCAAAACTCTCACCCTCGTCCTTAATCATGTACTCAAATGCCTCCAATGTTTCTGGATCAATTCTCCCAAGATTTCTTGCAGCTTGTGGATTTGCAATAAGCCCTCTCCTAGCTGCGTCTACCATGGGGAGTGTTCTCGTTTGAAGATATACGCGATCTTTAATTCTTTGATCTTTGATTTCTTTATATTTAATCGCACCAACCTCATCTTCACTAGCTTTAACGAAGTATCTGTTCATTCTCACAATAGTGCCATTAGCTATGGTTTTATAGGGACTTGTTTCAAATCCTTCCGGCGTCCATAAACCCCCTTCTAATTTACTCATGCTTGCAATTCTATGAGTCTGTATACCTACTGTCAATAGAATATTATGCTTGACAAATAGCCGTAACTTTTTAATACTGTTGGTGATGGAGGCAGGAGATAATAATTCGTCGAGCACAGCAAATATAGTAGCCTTTTCATGGCTTGTTTCCTTAGTAATAGTAGCTGCAATTGCTTACTTTGTCGGAAGATCAAGCGTCGCCTCTTCTGACAGCCAGCAATTCGCCTCCCTCTCCCCGTCCCCCACCGGAAGCGGTATAACCCCACCACCCCAGCAACAAGTAGCTGCAAACACTAATCCTTCCTTAAATGATATTTGTCAAAAATCTGGACCTTCACAAAAGAAAGACTATCTTGTGCCCTACCTTCTTAAAGAAGGAGACAGCTTTGCCACAATTGCGGAGAAAGAATTAGGAGACCCAACTCGCGTAAGCGAATTAACAGCTCTAAATGATGATCAAAAACAACTCGTTGTAGGATCAACCATTTATTTACCACCCGATAATATAAAGCAATCATCAGGTCACATAGCAGAAATTTCGGGCAAAATAGTTAAAAAAGATAATGCTTCTTGGCAAATTTCCTATGGAGGCGGAGAAAAAGGACCAGGAGTTCTTATGCCAGGATTCTGGTTCAAAGATGTTGCTGATGCCGCATCATTTCAGCTGGGTGATTGCGTAACAATTCTTATAGACAATGGCGTTAAGGCCTACTCAGTCAAGAAATCTTCTTAATTTGGTATAATTTCTGCCGTGAAACCAGAATACTCAAACCAAGCCCAACAAAATTTTGTTATTGATGCATATTCCGCTGCTTTCAACCAAGAAACAGGTATGCTTAATTACTATAGAGCAGGAAGAAGCCCCTTCATTTCCCAAGAACCAAAAAATCAAAAACCTCACAAAGGAACGCATATAGATATCAGAAAACAAAACGCTACACTGTTATATGTTTTTGGCGAATCCGAGTCTCCTCCTCTTTATATTTCGGATATCGCAAACATGTATGGAGTTTCAAGAGAATTAATAAAAATAGATGTAGACCAAACACTTACAGCTCTCCATGCCAATGCTCCATTGCATATTCAAGACAAATACAGTTTGGGAGAGCTGATTGGTACACCAGTTCCCAAGCTAGAAAGAAAGCCGTATGTACCACCGTATCAAAGAGACCGCCTGGACCCAAAGGCCGATTTGGATAAAAGAGTTATTGATCAAACATTAACACGTGAAGAAGCTCAAGTAATCATTGCGGGGTCATCTGATGGAGAGCTACTTTCATACAGAAAAAGTGATATGTTCGTTGATTCAATACTTACAATCCAAAAAGAGGCTTGGGGGATTGCAAATAGAAGAATGAGCAAATATGCATTTGGTATTCTTGAAGGTGCTGGTTTGGTTGTCGCAGAAAGGGCTCATATTGTTCGTGGCAAACAAAAAGGAAGCCACAGATTTGTATGGAAAACAGACAAAGAGCTTGCGGTTAAAACCCTTATTAAGTTCGGCTACGATTCCGGATAAAGATTCAAAAATTTTATTTTTCGATCTTAGAAGCTGCGCTGCAAATCTATCCTAGATTTGAGCTACGCTATAGAAATTCAGAAGTTCTACTTTTATATTTGGGTCACCCCTCCCTACTAATCCTATGGAGTTCGAGATCACGTTACATTCGTCCGATTTTTTTGGAGAATTCAATTATTCGGGGGTCTACCATCACGTCATTTGGATAAATCTTTTTAGTTACAACCATTCCCTCAAGGGTTCTACACCGACTCAAGGCAACATACGTTTGACCATGAGTAAAAGGAGACTTTGTAAAATCAATATTGGCTTTATTAAATGTCATACCCTGGCTTTTATGAATAGTTATAGCCCATGCAAGTTTTAGCGGATATTGCTTTAATGTACCTAGCACTACCGGAACAACGCTTTGAGCATCCTCATCATATTCGTATTTGATATTTTCCCACTCTTCTATTGGAACTGTCACAATTTCATGAAATCCAGGGTCATCTAATCTTACTTTTATAGAATCTTTATCTAATGACTCAACAAAACCTGAAGTCCCATTAACCCAACGACGAGCTTTATCGTTCTTTATGAAAATTACCCTCGCACCTTTCTTAAGTTTTAAATCTATTTCAATAGGCAGCGTTCTTTCCTCAGTCGGAAAATTTCCTTCGACCGTTGCGTTATATGTAAATAATGGACCATCAATTTTGTTAAGCTCTGAATCGTTGATGCCAGCAACTACACTATTAGTTGTTGCAAGAGTTATAAATTCTCGTCTCACTTTTTCGTAGTCCTTTACTACAACCCTATCATTTATAAGAGCCATGTCTTGCATTGATACGTCCCCAATTCTAATTTTGTTAAGAAGTGAAATATATTGCTCATCTTTTTGCCTAAAAATGTGTGTAAGCTCAATAACAGCAAATCCGGAATCCGAAAATGCATTTGCACTGAAAAAATATGGCGACTCAAAAAATTGGCTAAAAATATGTGCCTCTTCTCGAGCAACTATCGGAGGTAGCTGATACAGGTCCCCAACTACTATCATTTGTATTCCTCCAAATGGAAGATTTCTATCTTTACCGTTAATTCTTAAGAACCTATCTAGAGCATCAAAAAGATCAGCACGTACCATAGAAATTTCGTCAATAATAACTACGTCCAAGTCCTTATACACTCGAGAATTAGAATGCCTAAATTGCACGTGAGGATCTAAAAATCTCGGTGGAAGATGGAAAAAAGAATGAACTGTTTGGCCTTTTACATTAATTGCAGCAAGTCCGGTTGGCGCAAGAACAACAGTCTTTTTCTTTGTTGTATTTCTAAAGTATTCAATAAGCGTTGATTTTCCAGTCCCAGCTTTTCCTGTAATAAAAAGATTGAGATGTGTATTTTCCATGCTCTCGATGCAGTCGAGAAATTCTTGACTCATCTCGAAGGATTCTTCATTCCCAGTAACTAAATCTTTTATTTTTTTAATAGTCGTTGTTATAGATGACATTTATAGAACAATCAGTATATCACTGCTTTAAGATGGGCTGCTATAATGTCATAACAATACAAATTCCACTCATCCCCTACTTTAAAACTTCCCGCTACAGAGTCGCTGCCATGGTTGAGCTTTCAGAAATTAAAGAAGGTGAACGAGTTGCAGATCTTGGATCAGGGGACGGTCGTATTTCAATTGCTTTCGGCAAAAAAGGAGCAATAGTTACAGGATACGAATTAGACGATAGACTCATAGATGAATCACAAAAAGAAATCCAAAATCAAAAACTAGAAAAAAATGTAATTATTAAAAAGGAAGATTTTTGGAATACAGACCTTTCTTCATATGACGTAATTGTTATCTATCCTATGCCAGACATAATGGCACCTCTTGAAGAAAAGCTTATGAAAGAATTACGCAGAGGAACACGCGTTCTTTCAAATTTTTATACTTTTCCTAATTGGAAATACACGGAATGCAAAGATAAGATTTATTTATACGAGTATAATGAATAAAGTGTTCATACCTCACAAAATTCCTCGCTTCATGCTCATTGGGCTTTCAGACCCTCGGGCTCCCAAGGAAGAAATGTATTCAGATTTTGAAGAGGTAGAAAGTCTAGTTACAACTTTTGGAGGAACTGTGGAGGCAGCACTAGTCCAGAACCAAACAAGAGGAGCCTCTGGCACATTTATTGGCCATGGGAAAGTAACGGAGGCACTTGAAGTTATTAAGGAAAATGAAATCGACGTTGTTGTTATTAATGTTGCCATCAAACCAGGACAAATCCATGAACTTCTCCTTGCATTCCAAAAGGCTAATCCAAATATTGTTGTCTGGGACAGAGTAAGTCTTATTCTTGAAATATTTTCAAAAAATGCCTCCACTATGGAAGCCAAACTGCAAATAAAATTTGCAAAGCTAAGACAGATGGGACCAAGGATTTATGGAATGGGAATGGAACTTTCAAATCAGGCAGCCGGTATTGGCGCAAAAGGAGCTGGCGAGACTAATACAGAGCTTATGCTTAGGCACTGGAAAAATGAAAAACATAAAATCCAAGAAGAATTAGCAATCCTTTCAAAACAAAAACTAGGACAAATCGATCACCGAAGAAAATTAGGAGCTCCTACAATTTCACTAGTAGGATATACCAATGCAGGAAAGACAACGTTATTTAATCGACTATCTGGACAGAATGATCTTGTAAAAGACGCGCTCTTTGCAACACTAGATAGTACTGTTAATAAGTTTTATTTAAAAAACGCAAAGCGTGAAGTATACATTTCAGATACGATCGGCTTTATTAAGAATTTACCTCCTGAGTTAATTGATGCATTTAAATCTACCCTCCTTGAGACAATTCACGCAGACGTAGTTCTTCATGTAATTGATTGTAGCGATCCGCAAATGGAATCAAAAATTATCACAGTTGAGGAAATCTTTGGTGATCTGAAGATTAAAAGAGAAAGTGTTATGTATGTTTTTAACAAAGTAGAAGATCTAAAGTCCGACAAAGAGATGATTATTGAACAATACAAAGAGTTCTCCCCTACTTTTATCAGTGCAAAAAAAGGAGATGGCATAGATGATCTTTTGGAGGCAATTACAAAACGCCTGCCCAATTTATCCTAGAGTCTGCTATAATGAGCTTCATGGGAAATTACGGACGAGACAATAACTCAAGAGGACGCAGCTACAACGATAGAGGCGGAGCAGGTTTTGGAGATCGCGAGATGTTCAAGGCAACTTGTGCAGACTGTGGAAAGGCATGCGAAATTCCATTTAAACCATCGAATGGTAGACCCGTATATTGCAGAGATTGTTTCAAAAAACATGCTCCTCAAGACGCTAGAGGAGGAGAAAGAAGTAATTTCTCAAGAGATCGTAATGATAGAGGAGGAAGAAATACTCAAGATAGACCCATGTTTGATGCCGTTTGTGATAACTGCGGAAATAACTGTCGAGTACCATTCGCTCCTCGAGAAGGCAAAGAAACGCTTTGTAGTAACTGCTTTGAGGCAAAAGGCGGAGATCCAAGAAGCACAAGCAATCAAAGCTCTCAAGCTCTAAATGATATAAATGCAAAACTAGATAAAATTTTAGAGCTACTCTCTCCTACTCCAAAACAATCAAAGAAAGAAACGAAAGCAGAAGTTCTCGTTGAAGAAAATATAGTCGAAGAAGTACCTACTGAAGAGGTAGAACAGGCTGAGGAAATCGAAGTTAAAAAGCCAAAAACAAAAAAGAAAGCCGCAAAGTCAGAGTAATTTTAGCCTTAGCAGCTCCCACCGGGAATATTCACCGTAATTCTTTCAAATCCAAAAGAAGACAGTATTGATGTAATCTGCTTCCTGCCATTCTCACTAGTAGTTGTAAGTATCCCACCAGCACACGCAGCGCCTCTTATAGCATTTACAGCCTCCACTCTTGCGTCGCTTTCCAAATTATTATCCGAACCCACTAATAACCCTTGCTGTCTATCATAGACTCTGGTTTCGGACTCATTAAGACTTGTTGATAATATTGTCGGAGGTGGGAAATTTATAGTAATTGATTTACCTTCAATCTTTACACTATCTTCAGTTAGACTTGCAAAATCAAATCCTCCTACAACTTCACCATGTGCGATCAAAAGTATCCTATTTCCAAAAAGAACTCTTTGAAAAACATTTCCACTCTCCCCTCTATCAATTATCTTTTCGATAGAATATGAAGCCGTTTCCCATCTATTCAAATTTCGTATTTTTTCAATAACGGCGTGGTCATTGTACTTTTGCTTGAACGCTGATGAGAAAAAGAATCCTAGAACCACTATTGCAAGGATCGGGAAAAGAATAATGAGGGCAATTTTTAATCTATTCATATATATAGTGTAGCAGAATTTAAATCGCTAAAAGATACCCGCTAACCAATGGACGAAGAATAGCTTTAGACTTCTCGTACTTACCCCACCGCACTACATCTCGCTCGGTCGGTTCACCATTAATTCTTCGCCTGTCTGTATTATGCGTGAGATCAGCAAATTTCATATCAATTGCTAGTTGATTACCTGAATCGGCAATTTTGTGGATTTTTTTGAAATACGCTTCGTGTGTTCCATCAAAATCTGGGTCATGAGTAACTAATCTTAGCGCATCTATAACATGAGGAGGACAACCCATATCCAGAAGCTCTTCAAAGGTAATAGGAGAATCTTCTACAACATCGTGTATTATTGCCAAAAGCTTTGCATCATGCCCTTCTACCAATTCCATAACACCCATTGGGTGATTTATGTAGTCGACTCCAGCTTTATCTACCTGCCCTTCGTGGGCTTCAAAGGCAACAGCAGTTGCGAGTTCAAGGGAAAACTCAACCATTCTTATTGTAAAAATAATATCACATAAAATTGACATTGTAAGGACTTTGCATCTACGATGAATGCATGGGTATTCTTGATAAATTAATGATCTTTGCAGCAGGTAAGGACGCTGAAGGAAAAATTCCTGTTCAGGCAACTACAAATCTTCCGAAGATAATGATTGTTGAGGCTGATCCAGCACTAAAAGCTCAATATATTCTGCTTTTACCAGCGGATAAATATTCAGTAAGCTCCTCAGTAAATGGTGCTGAGGCACTTAATATGTTACTTACCTTTCAGCCTTCCATCATACTTATCGATCTTAATCTTCCGGTCATGGACGGTAAAGAGCTTCTTCACCATATTCGTGCGATTCCTGAGTACAAAGTTACGCCTGTACTAGTAGTTTCTGATAAAGGAGATATAGACACAATTAGACAGGTTAAGCTTTATGATGGAGCAAAGGGATTTTTAATCAAAGAAAATGTTACACCAGAACAGACAATAGCAACACTTCTTGATCTAATGTAGTCTACTTTATAGGAATATTTATGAAAGGTGTACCGCTTGTAGCATTTGGCAATTTTCCATCCCATTTCTGAACAGCTAAAAATTGTAAATATTCAGCAGTAAGACTCCCACTATCCCTTAATATCTTTTGTGCATCAGCCTGCCCTTGGGCCTGAGTTGTTGCTGTTGTTGCCTCAATTCTTGCTTTCTCATAATTTTGTTGCGCGACTTGTTTTTGTTCAATCGACTGATTGAAGTCTTGCGAAAAATCGAAGTTAACAATATTAAAATCATCAACTATTACATTAAAGACATTAAGTCTTTCCTTTAGATGAGATAGTGCTTCCTGCTTAACCGCTTCTCTTTTAGTTATTAGCTCTGTTGCCGTAAATTTGGCAGTCGTTGCTTTAAATGCCTCTTGGATTGCAGGATCGATGATTCTTTCCTTATATAACGAGCCAATATTCTGGTAAACAACCACTGCCTTTTCTGCTCTTAAATGAAAATTAAGCGCAATCGTACTTTGCACTTCTTGCAAATCCTTTGAGGCTGCCCTAGCATCTACTTGCTCTTTTTGTGTTCTAGTCTCCATCAAAGTCACTCCTTCAATAAAAGGAACTTTGAAATTAAGTCCTGGGTTGACTACTCTATTCACTGCGCCAAATCGAGTAATAACCCCTACACTTCCTGCCTCAACAACAGCAAAGGATGAAGCAAACATAGCAATAAAAATAATAACTACTACACCAACTCCTATTATTTTCGGAAGATTTGCCTGAATATTCATTTGACTTGAATGATAACACTAAGCAACATTAATTTCTACTCAATCTTATTCATATCACTCACACTTTCGACATGATATTATAAATTTATGCAGTATAAGGCTTTGATGCTTGACGTAGATGGCACGCTTATTCCCTATGAATATGGTGCCCTTCCCACTAAAAGGGTCAGGGAGGCAATTAAAAAAGCAAAAGAAAAAGTTGCAGTTTGCATAGTTACTGGGAGATCATACAAATCAACAAAAGGAATTCTTAATAGTCTTAATTTAAAAGATGGCATCGCCGTAGTTGATGGCGGTGCAATCGTAATTGATATCGGAACAGAGAAAATTCTGTCGTCTAACTTTATTTCTGAAGAAGATGTAGAGTTAGTACTTTCTGTATTTGAAAAGGAAAGCGCTCATTTATTTATTAAAGATGCAAAAAGCCGTCTAGATATTAGAGATCATTATGACCCGTACGTACAGGGTCAAAAATTCGAACTTGTAAGCCAATTTTTTACAGACGAAGTTTTTACCCTTGAAGCAACACATGGAATTTTAAAGAAACTTTCCTCCCCTACCCTCACCACATTTAGGTCAAAACACAAAGATCCCAATTTATATGGCTTAAATATTGCAAATATCCATGCGTCAAAACTTCATGGTGTACTTTTTGTGAGTCAAAAACTTGGAATTAATAGGTCAGAGATGATTGGGGTTGGGGATGGATACAATGATTTTCCGCTTCTTGAGGCTTGTGGATTAAAAGTCGCAATGGGAAATGCACTTGAGGATCTAAAAGGAATTGCTGATTACATCGCACCCTCTGTTGATGAAGATGGAGTTGCTAATGTTATTGAAAAATTTATTCTTATATGAAAAAACTTTTGGTCATTTTTATTGCTGCACTTTTCTTCTTTCTACCTAAATTATCATTTGCAGCAGACATTTCAACTACAGACAAGCTCATTACTGTTGATCTAGGCAAGC
The DNA here is from genome assembly GCA_964511305.1 of uncultured Gammaproteobacteria bacterium. Lineage (GTDB taxonomy): Bacteria > Patescibacteriota > Microgenomatia > Levybacterales > GWA1-39-11 > JAUSNA01. The sequence goes on from CAZEEU010000002.1 coordinate 25,270, forward strand.
AAAAGCTTTATGCATGGGAAGGTGGAAGAATACAGAAGGAATTTAGCGTCTCAACAGGAATGCGCTACACGCCAACGGTTAGGGGGAGTTTTAAGATTTATATCAAAAATGAAAAGCAAAATATGAAAGGAAGCTACCCTCCCTATGAACCTTATTTTCTAAAAAACGTTCCATATGTCATGTTCTTCAAAGGCTCCTACGCAATTCATGGCACTTATTGGCACAATAAATTTGGCTCCCGCGCATCTCACGGATGCGTTAACTTACGTGTTGAAGATGCTCAATGGGTCTATGAATGGGCCCCTATGGGAACCCGAGTTGAAGTCTTCTAGTATTTTTCTATCTTATAATCTGTTAAAATGTCGGCCTATGGAAAATGGTCAGAGGCCGCGTCTTGCGGAAATACCAAATGTTAGTATTCATGTATCTGAGAATCCCCATACACTCCCCTTGGTTAGAAAAACGTTAGGATTTATCGGGAAAACTTCTAGAATGATAGGGGAAGATTTTGTAGCAAGCTATTCTACTAATCGGGCGCAAGCAATTGGAAACCCCCATCCATCAAGTCTAGATTTCTTGATAAAAAGAAATCTCCATTTACCTCAATTTGGGGTTTTTGATGCATTAACAGCGGGTGTCTTTCTAAATGCTGCAGGCTTAGACCATCAGATTGAACCCGATAATCTTTTGTTGGTATTTCAATTCCCTCAATTAACTGCCCGCTGGAATAGACGTAAATATGAAGAAGAAAAACCTGAAAATTCTGTTATTAATTGGGGGAAATTTAGCTACCCCTTTAAGAGAGTTGTTTGGAATAATGTAAAGCTTTATTCAGAAAAAAGTCAGGAACTCACTTTTGATAGAATAAATGGCGAAGGAGAACATGACAGTAGCCTGTATCATTATGTCTGGGAAGTTGCATTACCTGAAGAAAAAAAAGAATATTTAAGAAGAAGTGGATTTAACCCCTCAAAATAATTTCCGTTAATTGTTAAGTGGTCCGGCACCCGCAGCTAAAAAGCCACGGGTGCCGGAAAGATCTGCTGGGATGAGCGCTAACTCTTGCTCGCCTTCTTGTGGCCGAGCGCAAGTACGTAAGCGCCGATGATGGCACCAAACACCATGAAGGTCAATGCCCATGCCTGTGTTTGGCTGACAAGCATGCCTGTCCCCGAACTTGGCGGGGCTGGCGGTTTCGACGGCGTTATTGCCGTCGGTGTCCGCGTAGGCGTAGACTGCACCTCGGTTGGCGGTGCAGTCGGAGCCAAGGTCGGCGCGACAGTAGGCGAAGCTGTCGGTGGTACCTGCGTACCAGTCGGCGTTGCCGAAGGAGTCGTCGTCGGTGACAAAGTCCCCGTCGGCGTAGCCGTCGGGGTCTTGGTTTTGGTCGGTGTAGGCGTTGGCTCGACCGTGGTCGGTATAGCCGTCGGCGACGGCGTCAGGACAATGGTCGGTGTTGGTGGAGGAACCGTTGGGGTGGGCGTTGGCGGCCTACAATTGGGGTTGGGGCGATTAAGCCCCTCACCACCTGCACCATCCTCGTGGTGTTTGGCCAGCTCTTCCAATCCATACTGGCCTCCGGGTCCGCTCGTCAGGATGCTTCTCGGCGAACTGCCGATATAGACATCGAACTGAACGAAGCAGACATCGTCGGGTACGGACAGGTAGACTTTGACCGTCTGGCCAGCCTTGATCGTAACAGGCCCGTTCTGGCCAGCGATGTGCTGGTCACACACTTGGACGCTTGCGCATCCGTGTGTATTGAAGGCCTGAAACGTAGCGTTGTCGCACGTTACCGTACTGTTGTTCGTGACGGCTGCTCCTCCGAACCCGATGGGCGCCCATGTGAAATTGGCACCCACGCATTCGGAGGGACTTGCACTTACCGTGCGAGGCTGCGGCACCACTGCCACCAATCCCGCGATGAACGCGGCGACCAGTGGGATCAGTAGTAGCCAAGAACGACCTGCGGGTTTTCTCAAAACCCAACCTCCTTGTCTCACCTTTCCGGCGAGGGCAAACGCAGGCAAAGTATTACCTAAGTTTGTTCTCGCCGAAAAATAGCAGATTTTTAAAGAACTGCTAGTCCATATCCATAGCGCGCAAATTTGCTAAACGTAGTTAGCATTAAATGCTAAACGCAGTAGCAAATTGCTATGGGATAGAAAAGCAGTCAAATCATACCACAAAACGGTCAAAATTCAATTAAATTGACATAAAATTACGACAAATGTAATATGAGTTATGGGACTCTTTGATAGATTTAAATTCGGCTCACAAAATTCTCAACCATCAGCTCCCTCTCCTGCTGCTCCAGTTGGCCCAAAAATGAAAAAAGTACTTGTTGTTGAAGACGATGAAGCTCTTCGTGGATTATACGTGGAAGTACTAAAAGCCGAGCAATTAGATGTGATTTCTGCAGAAAATGGCCTTAAAGGCTTAGAAATTGCCCAAGCACAAAAGCCAGACGTCATTCTCTTGGACCTCATGATGCCTGTTATGGATGGCAAAACCATGCTTCGTACGCTTAGAGGACTTCCTGGATTTGAAAAACTACCGGTTATTATATTGACCAATGCAGGAGACATAGACTCCATTCGAGAAACAAAATTATTTGGAAATGCCAATGCATTTCTTATAAAAGCAAATGTTACCCCTCAAGATATAGTCCAAAATATAAGAACCTACATTTAATCCATGAGATTTCTTGCCCTACTTTTTTTCCTCGCGACAGCTCCACTTGTTATATTTTTAGCTGCACTTTCATACGGAGGGGTATCCACTGACATTATCAAAACCGAACTAGCAAAAAGCGGTTTGTATAAAAAAATCGATTTTCCCCCAGTTACTCCTGATTATGCGAGAGCGAAAGTAAATAAGGCAATTGATGATTCAGCCTTGTGGATCACAGGCAAGACAAATGACGCTCCCATAGTCTCATTCAAAGATATAAAGGACGAATTTTTGGCAAAAAATCCAGATATACAAGATTCAATTGTCGAAATGTCCAATATGCCTGAAGCTGAAGCATCAGAGGGAGACTATGCCCAAGGTGAGGATCCTCAGGAAATTATGAAGTCTATCGCAAAAAATGACTTCTCTTATCCACTTAAAGATGCTTTATCGGGACTCAAGATGGGACATTCTGTACTTTCTGTAATGCTTCCAGTGCTTTTAATTCTCATGATCATAAGTGTTATTGTAATAATTTTGAAATCTCCTGACAATAAAAGCAGGTTTCGATGGCTTGGAGTTACTTTTCTCTTAAGCGCTGTTGGCTCATATCTCCTTTTTCTCGTATTTGAATTTATCGCAGCAACAGCACTTGCTGCGGCCATCCAAAATTCAAACGGTATATTTACCTTAGTTATTCCTATCATTGAGAGTGTCGCTATGCTTTTTCTAGCAAGACATGGAGATTTTCAGATATTTTATTCTTTTGCAATCGGGGTATTTGGCGTGGTTTGTCTTGCATCATCTTTTGCTTTTCAAAAGGATACTATACCTAACAAACCACAACCAAATCAAAAAAAGAAATCTACTTAATCAATGTAAATCCTCCGATTAACGGAAGGGGTTTCATAACTCCATTAGAAGCGTTGATAATACCCATTACAAAGAAAACCAAGACTGCGATATTTCCTATTGGGAGCACTAAGAACCATCCCAAGAAAGGAACTACGCCACCTACTACCTGAACTGCTATAGCTAGGATTAAAAGGATAAGTCCTTGGTTAGCATGATATTTTGCAAATGTTGATTTTGGTGCCGCAAGAAGCGGTATGAAAAAAAGGATATAAGCCAAAATCCCCATTGTTTTGTTTTGTTGTGCGTCAGTTGATGCCATATTTACTCACCTCCTTTACTAAAGAATTACTTCCCAAAAATTTGCATAGTAAGCTACAGAAAAGCGCCCAAAATTAAAGTTACTAGAAATTGCAACAACGAGTTTGCCAGAATACACATGCTGGAGAAATTTGGTGTTTGACTTCTTGGCCATGGGAGATTTAGTAGCCTTCTGAATCATCTGTAACAGGCTCTTCACCTGTCATAGAATCCCCGCCTTGATACTGCTCCATCATTTTCTTTACATCTTCTTCACTCATTCCATTACCATTCATCATTTTTGACATATCCTGAAAATCTACGTCAGCAGGTGGAGTGAACAAGCTATCCGAAACAACTGAGGCTTTACATTTATCTTTATACTCTTCCAAGTCTTTGATTATATTGTCTGCTTCATTTGATTTATCATTCTCCATTGCTTGATCATCATCTTTTGCTTCCGGAATTTCCATCATAAATCCTTCTTTACCTTTCCAAGAATATATCTTTCTATCTTTCATGATCATGCTACCGGTCTGTTCTGGATCTGAAGACTCCATATCTGCCCGTATCGCACCATTCTTTATGAAGTATTTGGATTTTACGTTTTGAGCGTCAGTATATTCACATTCAAGGCTAACTGATTTTGTAAGTGCGTCTTTAATTGAAGTGAAAGCGTTTCCGCCCATCATGCTGCTACCCATCATTTTTCCTTTATTGAGCATGAAAAAAGCACCTGCAGCAACAACGAGAACTCCTACAACAATTAGAACAATTACAATTGGGGGGAATCCTTTTTTAGCAGTAGCCATAAGATACATTAAGCATAATCATTTGGAAGATTTCCTGTCAAGAGATCAATTTCAGCAATTTTCTGATGCAATTTTATCAAGCAACCATATTTTAACGTCTAAATCATATGTGAATGAGCGAAACATATAGCGCATGCAACAACAACTAATAGCTAGACATTCCACAAATCAAAGATGAGAGAAGGGCTATGGAGCAGGTTCACTATATACGTAAATCTACCTCTTCTTTTTCTTGTCAGCATTTCTCAGTGGAGGAAAATAGTCTTTAAATAGAAAAAATACTATATTAATCATTGACCCAAATACTAACACCCAAGTAAGCAATTCAATATTGCCAAGAGTTAGCATAATATCCTGGACTACTTTCATAGGTTCTGTGAATATATACCAAGAATGAGTTCTTTGAACCTTGCCCAAGATAACTCCAAATGCTATGACGTAATTAAGCCCTATATATAAAATTTCTTTCTTTATCTCTGGAAAGCGAAGCCTTTTGAAAATGAGTGCAATTGGCTCAAGCGAATATACATAAGTCATAACACCTAGTGCCGCAAGAATCGAGAATTGGACAAGAAGAATAAGCTGCTCTCCCATCCCGACTCTAAGAAGCTGATACGGTAGATGCTGAAGGTCGGTTATCAAATAAATCGTGTTAGGTAAAAATAAGAGCCAAAAGAAAAAAACTATTAAATGAACGACGATGTTAAGTCTGCGTCTCAGAACAACAACTAATATTATTGGGAGGAAAGCTAATATGGTATTAAATACCATCCAGGAAAAATTGTAGGCAAAGAAAGTCACGAATTTAATCTTACCCTACTTTTTTCACCAAAATCAACTTGCCATCAGCGTCAAAACCCACGATACCCTCATCTACTAGCTTCTTTACATGAGCCCTAGCGGTCATTTTTCCAGCGAATCCGTGGTTCCCATAATAAACCTCCACCATTTCATCGATTGTACGTACTCCCCTCTCTATCAACCTAAGCATCCCTATTTCACGTCTTGTTGTTCTATCGATATATGCATCTATTTTTCCTGCAGCATCAGTAATGGGTTTGCCATGGCCTGAAAGAAGCATCGAGGGCTCCATGTTTTTAAGCAAATGAAGACTATTAATATAGTCGCTCATTTCAGCGCATACCACAACAGAGTCTGCTTCAATTATTGTATCTCCCGTAAATATTGCGCCAGTTACAGAATCGCTTACAACCAAGCTATCTTCAGTATGTCCCGGTGTTGCAACTACATTAAGTACCCGTGAACCAAGATCAATGCTTCGGTTAACTGCTTTTTTGCCAGTTCCTCCATGCGACCTGCTTTCAGTAATTTGACCAAACTGTGATCTACCACCTCGATGATCAAAATGGAAATGCGTTACAACCATCGAGTCAATTTTAGGAGAACCAAGATTGCGCCAAGTGTCTGCAAGCAGTTGCCCTTCTTGCGCCATACCACGTCCTGTATCAATAATAGCTGCACTCTCTTGCCCAACAACAATATAAAAATTGGGTGCACCGACTGTCCATTCATAATCACCAACAGTCATTTGGGTTATACCCTCTGCAACCTCGCGTGCAATAGCCTGGCCATGGCTTGGAGTTTCAAACATGGGGGAATGATACCACTAGAGCGGGAGGTCTACAATAAAAGATGCGCCATCCCCGGCTTTGCTCTCGACTGAAAGCTTACCTTTATGTGCTTCTACAATCTGAAGACAAATATATAGCCCGACTCCAAGACCAGAATACTCTTTTGAGTTTACGGCTCTTTTGAACTGCTCGAATATCATCTCCTGATCAACCTTTTTAATGCCAATCCCATTATCTTTTATGCGAATGTGCGCATTTTTCCCTAGTTTCTTGACGGTTATCAAGATAGGTTTCCCTTTTCCATACTTAATTGCGTTTGAAAGTAGATTTGCGATTACCTGCTCTATGCGAACCTTGTCCCACATACCGACAATCTTTTCATCCATATCTACAACTACCTGTATGTTGGAATCCTTAAGGCGCGCTTTAAAACTAAGTATTACCTCTTTTACGAGTCCTATTAGCTCTGTTTCTTCTTTTTCAATTTGTAGTCTTCCTGTTGATGCAACCGATACATTTAGTAGGTCATTAATGAGTCTTGCCATCCTATGACTTTGTCTACTGCTTAGCTCCAACATTTTTACAATTTCTCGAATCTCTGGAGATTCGATCTCGGTTTTTTGGATTTTCTTAATAACCGCCTGGATATTGAGTAAAATTGAAGTTAAAGGTGTCTTAAGCTCGTGAGACGCAACTGACAAAAATTCATCCCTAGTTCTTAATGCCTTTTGCGCTTCCAAATAAAGCCTCGCTTTATCTACAGCTGTTGCAGCTCTATTTGCTAGTTCTTCAATAAATGGTAGGTCAGTTTCTGAATAGGAAAACTTTGGATCCATTGATGCAGTTGTCAAAACCCCAATTGTTTGACCACGACTAATGAGTGGAACAAAAAGGTGTGAATTAAGACCTAATTTTTTTATAGTCTCACGCTCTTCCTTTATCTTTGAAACTCTATTAAGCCAGGTAGGTGTAGCTTTTTTTATCAGAACAGTCTTGTTATTTTTAGCAGTGTCATAAATTGCTTCCTTATTGGATGGACTCGGAAGAAATTCATACATTTTATTTGCAAGTTTTTGCTTTTTTCGATCAGCAACCCTAACAGCAACCCGAGACATTTTTCGCCCATCAAAAATATCTATAATACAAAAATCAGAAACTCCGGTTACAATAAGCTCTGCTACCGTTCCAAGAGTTGTGTAGTAGTCAAGAGAAGATGAAAGGACTTTACTTGCTTCAGATAAAAAAAGTATCTTGTCTGATACGACGTGAGGCATGTACCACAAGTGTAGCACTGATCAATAATATAGCAAATTTGCCCTGAAACACCCACTACAACAATTGATAGTCAAAACGTAAGTTTTGTTGAAGATGCATTGGAATATGGAGTAGTACTTTACCCCTGATGAGACACCTAGAATCACACACAACCGAATGACTAACCAATTCGGAAGGATGACGAATGTGCCAGTTGAAAAAGTTGATCCAGTTGTAAAAGCCTTAAGTGTGCAATTAAAGTTAATAAAATTGCCTGATGCAGAATAATTGGTTATTCCCTAATTGTATATCCAAAACCCCTAACACTTTTTATGAGTTTTTTATCATGTCCAGTATCTATTTTCTTTCTAAGATATCCGATATACACATCTACCACTCTACTCTCAATTTCAGGTGAATAAAGCCAAATGTGATCTAATATTGCTTCCCGGGAAAGAACAGCACCCTTGTTAATAATTAAATACTCAAGCAGTTTGAATTCTTTTGCTGTTAGAGAAATACTTTTGCCTCCTCTTTCAACATCATACGTTGAGGTATTCACAGTAAGGTCCCCTATCTCAAGCAACGGCGTGCCCTGCTGCTTCAATCTTGTTCTGATACGTGCAAGTAATTCGTCTATCTCAAATGGTTTGGATATATAATCATCCGCACCCAAATCAAAACCTCTCACAACTTCTCTGGAAGTATTTTTAGCGGTGAGAATTATAATAGGAAGGTCGGGGTGCATTTTTTTCACTTCTTCACATACTGTTTCGCCAGCAATACTTTCAATTCCAAGATCAAGCACTATCAAGTCTGGTTTTGCATCTTTCACCATCTTGATAGCCTTTGCCCCATCTGGCGTGCCAGTGACACTATAGCCCGTCTCCTTAAGGGCATCTAGCAAGAATTCCCGAATATTCGGGTCATCTTCGACAACTAGCACTTTGTATATCATAATTTTTGATTAGTAAGGCTACAGACAGGCATATTATTACATAACATCTCCGTCGCAACCACCCTCTGAAATCTCATATGTGTCATATAACTATACTAATGACCTGAAGTAAATCTAATTGTAAGAATCGGTAAGAGAATTGTAAGAAGAAATCGAGCGTTCAAGGCAACACTTGGTGAGAGCTTTTGGTACTTTTTTCGGTAGAAAAGTACAAGAAATTTACCAACTCATGCGTAAATGCTCCATTGAATAGTCCATAGTAACCCCAACTTTCTTTCTCGGATTGAACATATTCTCAGGATCAAATATCTTCTTTGTCTCAACGAATAATTCATATACCTTAGGTCCATACATTTGTCTCAAATATGGAGTCCTTACAAGGCCATCATTATGCTCACCGGTAATAGAACCACCATATTTAATAACAAGCTCATACACTTCTTTAGAAATTTGAGGTATTGCGTCTCGAATATGCTTTTTCGTGATATCAACAAGAGGGATTATATGAAAATTCCCATCCCCAACATGACCGGCAACAGTATAGATAAAGTCTTTATGTTTTTGAATTATTTTATTAACTTGAGGCATAATTTCAGCAATATGCTCAGGCTTTATAACAAAGTCATCAATGAATGGCGCTGTATGTTTATTTTTAATCTTCTTCCTCAAAAGATTAAAACTCTCACGTCTGATTAACCAATACTTCTCTTCCTGAGACTCAATAGCAACCTTAAGTTGTGGATGCAGGGGTGCAAGTTTTGCCTTGAGCTCTGTTACTTTTTGTTTTAATTCTTCCGGATCATTGCCGGTAAAATCGATTTGTAATACAAGCTTGGGTAATCCACTTCTCATAACCATAAGAAATTCTGGGAAGAATGCAATTCCGCTTCCTATAAATCCTTTTGCTCCAAGCTGTTTTGCAAATTCTGGGAAATATTTTAAAGCAAGCTTGAGAGTGTTGTCGTCGTATGACTCAAAGCTTTCTGGCTTGAAAGGCATTGCCAAATTTATAATTTCGCCCAAATGCTTTAGGTCATGAAGAAATAGAATTACCATCTCTCTGTGCATATGCATTGGAACAAGATCAATATCAGCTTCCGTCATAAGACCCAATGTTCCTTGTGCTCCAACCCATAATTGAGTTAAGTCAAAAGTCTTTGCTTCTTTATCCCATACATTCCAAAGCGAATATCCAGCAGAATTTTTACTTACCTGTGGTTTTGCATCCATGATGACATCATAATTGTCTTTTATTAGCTTGAACATTTTTCTATAAATCTCTCCCTCTACATCTTCTTGTGCCATTTTCTTCTCCAAAGCCGCTTCTGTAATTTTTTTAATTTCATAGGTATTCCCATCTCTTAGAACTACTTTTACTTTCTTAACATAACGCTCAGTTTTTCCATATTGCAAAGATTTTTCTCCACCTGAGTTATTATTTACAATCCCTCCCATGGCACAAAGTCCACGAGAAGCTGGATACGAAGGGAAAAGAAGACCTTCTCGGGTTGTAACCTTCTCAAGGTCACGATAATATACGCCCGGCTGTGTAGTTATTGTGCGATCGTTAATTACTGGGGTCGCATTAAAGTATTTTGTAAAACTTACAATTATTGAGTCATTTATTGAGCCTCCACCCATGTCCGTACCCGCTGATCTTCCGGTAAGCGACAAATGCGGATGATCCTTTTTATTCTCAGCAACAAATTTAACTAAATTTTGAAGATCCGAAACATTTTTTGGGAAAACAACGACCTGTGGTCTTATTTCAAAAAGCGAAGCATCGTGGCTATATTCCGCAAGAGTGGTTGAGTCAGTCACGACGTCTCCCTCAATAACTTTAGTGAGTGCGGACAGTAATTTTGGATCCATATTTATGCTTCTTAACCATGATGCAGGAATTACGAGCTATAAGTCAAGTGGAGAGGTAGCATAATGCAGCAATCGCTGCCCCCTTAAGACAAGCGTTTTCCTTCATGTTTTTTGTGTATATAAGCTGAGATGAACCTTCTACATTTCGCGCCAAATATTGCTCCAACCTCTCTTTGTATCCTGCCACATTGAATACTCCACCATGGAAAACGACAGCTGTTTTTTGTGGGTTTTCAAATAATCCAAACGTGTTGCCAATACCTTTTACTACAATAGCAGTCATTCGCGCTGACTCATCGTAAAGAGTAATTGCCCTTGCATCTCCCTTTTGCGCCAATGTGTTAATTTCGTGTCCGCTAGCTCTTTCCCCACTTAATTTCTCGTACATTTTTTCTATACCCGCTTTTCCTGATGCCACCATTTCTACGCACGGATTTTGATTTTCAAATACTCCGCATGGATCCGTAATTCCATGGACATTCAAATCTTCAGACAGGCTGATATGCCCTGGTTCTAAAGCTAGTATTTTTCCCTGATGTAGTAATGCGCCACCAAATCCACTTCCAGATATTATATAGAGAACCGACTCAACCTCAGGGTATTTCGAAAGCGCCTCAATTGCTCCGGCTTTAAGTCCCGCAACAGCATCATTGTCAACCACAGGTTGAGCAAATAATTTAGCAAAATCACTTTGATACATTGCCTCAAATTCGTTCCCAAACTCTTGAACATTTGGACCCATATGAAGTACTGTTCCATTCAGTGGCCCCGCGACAGAAAGACCAACTTTAAGATTTTTATCAAGAGCTTTACTTGCAACATCTTCCAAAAATTGAAGGTAACCTTTTCCATAGTCTCCTTTATTCATCATAATCTCACTAGAAGTAATTACTTTCCCGTCATCTACTGCAAAAATTTGAGCTGCAATTTTGTCTCCACCCAAATCTATTGCATATACCTGCTTACCATTTGAATCCAATAAATCTTTTTGCACTTTACGAACATCAAATTCGCTAAGCTCTTTTATGTGAAGAGCATCTCTAGATATTAGATTTAACTGTGAATCGGAAAAAGGTAGAAGGTCAGGGCTCGTTAGATATTCATTTTCTTCGACAACCATACTTTGGCCACGCTCCATCTCATAAAGAGCAACTATAAAAAGAGATTCAGACCAGCCTAATGGCGTATTATCGTTATAATCAGGAGAGTTTGAAAAATATAACTCAGGAATTCCACTTGAAGTATCTGCAGCAATAAGATCCTTTATATATTCAAAAGCTTTTTCCTTCTCTCCCCTTTTTTGATAAATAATGGAGAGCCATGCAAGACCAAAAGTCCACTCGGCCTCTTCACTTACAGTATCCACGTTCTTATTGTAATAGGCATCCCCTTTATATCGAATAACTCCCCGCTCTCGCAAAAGGTGGTATTCAACATTAGTCAGTATCTCCTCTGTTTCTTCAGGTGTTGTTACGTTGTATGGCCAAATAAGTGAAAGTAGGGATAAATCTACAAACTTTCTAGCGGATTCTCGGGGCAATAAATCTCGCAACGCCTGCTTCCCATTCTCAATTAGCTCTTTTGGCACAGTAATTTTTTCAAGCCTATTGATCGACTCAAGACCTGCAACGCATGCACCGACAGAGGACGCATGAAGCTCCTCATCCTCTTCCCACATTCCGCTATCTCGATCTTTCCAATACTCGATTGCACCAAGATACTTTACGAGCTTATTAACTATCCTAACATGGTCTTCGTCCTTAAGTATTACTCTCTTGTGATGCTTCTCAAGCTCTCCAATTCTAAAAAGAATGCATCCAATTGCGTCATTCTGCTTATTACCCCACGACTCCCAAAATTCATCAAATGTAGTTGGGTGGAATCGTGCATGGATATACTGATACGATTCTGTTGGTTTATTTTCGATAGCCCAATCGATTTTTGCTTCATGCTTTACAAGTATTTCAAGAATTGCAGCGTATGTATTTTCAACAGTTGCCCAATCATTAATTACCTCAAAGGCAATAGTCTCGTAGAAATTATCACGAAGCCAGGACTTGTCATAACCGGTACTTACCGTACGATCTGCTGCAGCAAAAAGCCCAGAATCATACTGAAGGGATCTTAAAATCTCCAAATGTTTGTCTATTAGTTGTTGATAGGAAAGACGAGCCATAGATTATACAAACAAACTACCAAATCCACCGACTAGTGCGCCGATTGTGATTGCAACACCGCATGCTATAAGTAAAAAGTTCTGCAATCTAGTATTTTTATATTTACCCATTAGCTCCTTATCATTTACAAATTTATACAAGAAGAACAAAATTACCGGCAAAAATATACCGTTTAAAAAGTCTGCATACAGTGTAAATTTAAACAATGACACATTTGGGAAACTAACAACTAGAACCCCTAAAAGAACTTGGATTATAAAGAACCCATAAAAAAGCCTACTCTTCGAAAAAGAGACGTCAAGACTCCCTTCGTAGCCAAAAAATTCCGAGAACGCATAAGCAGTCGCCAATGGCACAATGGCTGCTCCAATAAATCCTGCAACAATTAACCCCCCACCAAAAAGAACACCGGCAAGCTCTCCTGCAAAAGGCTTAATAGCTACAGCAGCATCAGCTGCCCCTTCAATTTTGAGGTCATTTGCAAAAACTGTCGCGGCAACTGCAACCATCATAAAAAGAGAGAAAAGATTAGTAAGAAATGCCCCTGCAAAAATTTCAGCACGATTATATTTGATCCTATCAATCGTTAGCTTCTTATCCTTAACGTAACTATTTATAAAGAATTGTCCCCATGCCGTAACTGTAGTTCCTAATACCGCGATCGAAGTATATAAGTAGTCAAATGATATTTTTGATTGAGGAACAATAACTGATTTTGCAACCAATCCCCAGTCGGGCTTTGCAAGAACAGCAGATATAAAATAAGCAACATAAAAAACAATCAAAAAGAGAAAGAACTTCTCCACTTTTGCGTACGAAGCCTTTGTTATAAAAAAGAATAAGAATGCAATAACAACAGGAAGAAAAATCCATAAATTGAGGTTAAATAACGACAAACCATCTTTTAGCCCTCCTATATTTTGGATAATTACCCCAAAATTCACAAAAAATAGGAGTGAGAATATTAGCACACTCACGCGAATTCCAAATTTTTCGCGGATTAAATCCCCTAGACCTTTCCCGGTAACAATTGCCAGCCTACTTCCAATTTCTTGTGTGATAATCAGTACGACAGTAATAGGAATAATCGTTGCTAACATTGAGTAGCCAAACTTGGAAGCGGCAACTGAATATGTCGCAACTCCTCCAGCATCATTATCAGCAAAAGCGGTTATAATTCCTGGCCCAACAACTGCCATGATGATCAGTATTTTAATTTTTGCTCTTTTTAAAAATTGTTTCATGTAATTATCATAATTTTCGCTCAATATCTTCAACCATATCATCAAATTTCACGACACCGATCATCTTTCTATTATCCTCAATTACTGGTAACGCATACAGTTTGTATTTCAGCATCCTCTTCAAAGCAATTTCCTGTGGTGTCGTAAGATGGGCAACAACAACATCCTGCTCCATGAATTTAAAAAGTTGCACATCAGACTCTTGCTTAAGAATATCTGCAAGACTCACAACCCCAACTAAATGTTTTTCGCTATTGTGTGTGTATATATATGAGGCAAATGGTGATTCGGGCAACAATGTCTTTATTTCGGAGAGTGCCTGTGAAGCGGTTAGCTCGGAATTAATTGTAATAAAGTCAGGATTTAAAAGCTTTCCTACCGACGTCTTTGAATACTTAATAAGCTCTTTTAGCTCTTCTCTTTTTTTTGCCTCAAGCCCTTCTAGTATTTCGATTCTCTTTTCTCGAGGAAGTGTTAAGAGAATATCAACAGCTTCATCTGGCTCGAGAATGTCAATGAGTCTTGTTGCCTGCTCTGTCGGAAATCTTTTAAAAAGCGCGGTCTGATAATTTACGTTAAGGTCTTCAATAACATCAGCGGCATATGAAGCGTCAAGACCGACAATAATTTTATTAACATTTTTGATATTTGTCTTTTCCAGATAGTCAGCCAGATCTTCTGGCCTCATCCTTTCAAGATCAGAAATATCTTTCTTCAGTTGAATGGTACCGCGAGCAAGCTCAAGTGGCTCAATATCTCCCCAAGATAAAAAGTGAGGATGAGAAAAAATATTTAAAGCTTTATATATGGGCACTGTTGGCTTCTCAAGCTTGAACCATCTCAAGATTGCTCTAAATCCGACATCAACTCCTGCGATATAGTATTCCGAATTATTGTCTTTATCTTGGATAGCAATATCATTTACCCTTACAACTTTTCCACCTTTAACATCAATTATCTGTCTATTTAATAAATTTTTTGCAAGTGAAAATTCTCTTTCGGCAACGTCTTTCTCGACATAATCCGCATTTACTACAACGTTTTTGTCGATCTTAACAAGATCCTTTATTACTATGGCAAATGTTTTTCTCTTGCCTTTTTTTATAAAAAGTTTTGTTACTTTTGGGGATTCTTCAGCAAGAAATAGAAAGTCTTTTAGTGTCCCAATCTGCTTATTATTGGTATTAACAACTTTCTTATTAACGAGCTCTGAAAAATAATACATACGGGCAGCAAATGAACCACGCTTTCATGCGCTTAATTCATTGTATGATCAGTGAAAAAGTGAAGTCAAGAAGAAGAAAACTAAATTACAGTCGTATCAAGTGATTGGGGAAAAACTGCACAACTTCAAGTGCATAACAACCGCTTGAGAAGAGTTACTGGAAAGGCTTAGCGTGATAGAGATACCAAAACCTATTTAAGAATAATGAATTTCTATCAACTCGTCAAGGAATTTCAATTATCGTGCTTTTGAAATTCTTTCCTCACTTTTTACCAAGAAAGTTATCTAGCGTCTCACTTACCCTGTAACCATTCGTTTTGATTTGCCACCATCAAAGGAAATTCTTTTCTATAAGAGCTATATCTTTCTGCTAATTCAGGGTTACTCGAAGCTAACATTTCCACAGCAAGTAGTGCTCCATTGTCTGCTCGTCCTATTCCCACAAAGGTCAGTGGGATAGGAACCTCAGGTTTCAATGTGGTAGGAAAGATGGCCAAAGCAAGCAGATTATTAAAACCATTGGATTTTTCTGTTGCAAGAGGGACCCCAATAACCATTTTTACGTTTTTTGATGCTAGCAGTACTGGTAATACAGGGTCTTGGCCAGCAGCGGCAATAATTACTCCAACGCCTGAGTCCATCTTCTGTAAAAATTCCGGTTCATAATGTATAACTTCGTGCGTTACTCCAAAATCATTCAGTACCTTAACAGCACCTGACATGCCCTCCAAATCCTCAGACCCTCCCACTACTACTCTTACAGTAGAATCTTCCATTCCTTCTTTTCTTAAACCTTCCATCCCATATGTATTGCCATATCTAACTCATAATTGTCTGAAATTTCGATTACTCTCCCATTAAAACCATCGGGCTTAAATTTACCATTGATACGATACTCTCTTGGATTAACAATTTCTGTGTGGATTTTATGTTCTTTTGCTCGTTCTAGTGCGAGTGCGTTTGGATTACTGGAAACAACAACTGGGACAATAACACCTAATCTATCTACCTTCCGAGCCGAAAGAGGACCAGATTCCATTGTAGTTCCGTCGCCCGAAACAAATATACCTGCGTTCTTTTCATACGGCATTTAAACTAGATATTACCAAACATAGTTACAAAAACAAGAGAGAAAGGATATACTTACATATGTGAAATTACATGAGGATTACCTTCGATCTCTAATGTTTGGACTGCAGGACGGCATTGTCAGTACGACTGGCGTTGTAGTTGGTATTTCAACTGGAGTATCAAGCAAACCAATTATCGTTCTTGCTGCACTCGTTGCTGTTATGGTAGAGGCAACATCAATGGCTGCCGGACAATACACTTCTGAAAAAGCCGTACATCAAATGGATAAAACTGGAAAGCATACTGATAGTTTGATGATAGGCGCAGTTATAATGTTCTTTTCTTACTTAGTTGGAGGAATGTTTTCGATCATACCAACGCTTCTCTTCAGACAGCCGGAGGCCCGAATAATTGCCATAATGTCATCTTTCGTTGGACTATTCTTAATTGGATATTTGAAGGGTTATCTTGTCGAACATAAGCCGCTACGAAGTGCCATTGAACTCTTTATAATTGGCTCAATTGCAACAACAATTGGTCTTATCGTTGGCCACTTCCTAAAAGTCTAACTAATTGGTTAATCCAAGAGCTTTTAGGGCTTCTTTTGGGGTATGATAAGTTCTATTCGGAGGTAGAACCTGAACAAGAGTCATTACGTTTATGTTAGCTCCCTGACTTGCAACCTTCTTAAAAATTTCCTCTTTAGTCGCTGGGTAATTTACGATCGAAAGGTATCTTTGAACGTCACTTAAATTTTCAAAAACACTGGTTCCCTTTCCTGTTCCCACTGATATTCTTGTATTGCGTACATTCATAATTACTAATGTAGTCTTTAAGAATGAAAGCACAACTAAAGAATGGTAAGGAATCAATAAAAAGAGTTACAATATATAAAGAATGAAAGGACTTAAATTCTCACTGCTTCAACTTATAATTTGTGTTTGCTTGATATTATTTATTGCATTTGTACTTATCAATGCATATAAACCCTCTGTTTCACCTACTGTTGCACCACAAGATCCGGTTGTTACTATTCCATTTCAACAGATTAAAGTTAAGTGATTGGTGATTGGTGGATAGAATTAGATAGCAGAAGCTTGATGTGTTGAGGTTGAGGTTCTTACAGCTTTTTGTTTTCCTGCTTCGCTTTTCGAATTCAATGAATTCTTGTGTGCTTGGCCCCATTTATGCATTGTTTCAAGAACTGGCAAAAGAGTTCTACCATACGGTGTCATTGAGTATTCCACTTTAGGAGGGACTTGGGGATAAACTTTTCTTGATATAAGCCCATCTTTTTCAAGCTCCCTCAGCTGCTCAGTTAGCATTTTTTGAGTTATATGAATTATATTTCTTTGAAGCTCAGAAAATCTGAGAGTCTGGTCAACCAATAAAAACATGATCAAAGGCTTCCATTTTCCACCCATTGCTTCCAGAGTCACTTTTACTGAAGAACATCCTACCGATATTGGTTTTGTCATATTTTGATTATTAAAAACGTAACTTAGCGTAAACGAAGTTTGCGCCAAGCTCTGCTTAGCGTAGCTCTGCTTAGCGTATACGAAGTTTGCGCCAAGCTCTGCTTAGCGTAGCTCTGCTTAGCGTATACGAAGTTTGCGCCAAGCTCTGCTTAGCGTAAACGAAGTTTGCGCCAAGCTCTGCTTAGCGTAGCCAAGCTCTGCGTAGCCAAGACTTTTTTTGGTACTTAATTAATATTGCAAGAAAGGCTTAAATAAAGCTGAATACATACTTAGTTTCCTTTTTGATAGTATAGCACATTATTGTGGGTACTTGTTGATTTACAACTAAGTCCCTATAGTATACGGTAGGCTATGAAAAATGACAAATACACTACTCTTGCAACCTCATTTGTAATTGATACAACTATCGCTGCACTCAAGAAAAACAACATATCCGCTATGGTTGTTGATACAGAGGAAGAGGCAATCACACAGGCAACCAGCCTCATTCCTGAAGGGTCTGAGGTTATGACAGCAACTTCAAAAACTCTTGAAAAACTTGGTCTTGATACCCTTTTCAATGACTCGGGAAAATATAATTCAATTAAATCTCAACTTAAAAAGCTTAATAGGGAACATGATGGATTGAAAATGCAAAAACTAGGCGCTGCGCCCGAATACGTAATTGGAAGTGTTCATGCTGTAACCAAAGATGGAAAAATAGTTATTGCCTCAGGATCTGGAAGCCAACTACCGTCGTACTCATATAGTGCACCGAATGTTATATGGATTGTCTCAACAAAAAAGATAGTAAGCGATGTTGAAGAAGGCCTTGATAGGATTTATCAGCATATTCTTCCTCTTGAAGACGAAAGAATGAAAGAGGTTTATGGACCTGAGTCAGGCAGTACTCCTCGCAAAATCTTGATAATCAACTCTGAATTGAACCCAAAAAGGATAAATATAGTCTTCGTTAAGAAAAATCTAGGATTTTAATTGGCGTCTTGACTTCCTTACTTAAAATACGTACCATAAATCCCATGTCTGATGAAATGTGTCCTAAGTGTGGAAGCCCACTTGGAGAAATAACAACAACCCCTACCGGAAAGAAATTACAACGCTGCACAAATGGATCCTGGGATAAAGAAACAAGAAAAAATGTTGGCTGTGATTTTGTTAAGTGGCTTGAAGTAGAGCCAGAGACTTTGGATGAAAAATGTCCAAAATGTGGATCCCCTCTCACTCTAATTGTGACTCGGTTTGGCAAAAAAATGAAGAAATGTTCTACCAATCAATGGGACAAGGATACAAAAAAAGCTAGTGGATGTGACTTCGTCGAATGGATCAATGGCACAACAGAACCTCTCGATGAAGATTGCCCTACTTGTGGCAATAAGCTAGTTCTCTATACAACAGCAGCTGGTAAGAAGATGAAAAAATGCTCAACCAGCGGTTGGGATTCAAAGGCAAGAAAAGCAACTGGATGTGCATATGTCGAATGGCTCAAGGCTGGAGAATATACAAAAAACGAAGACCACGGTGGCGAAGAGTTCCTTCCACCAGACCCTAATGAATAGCTAAGCTTTCATTCGAATTTATTAATCCCTCAAGAATCATGAAAAAAGCTGATGTAATTTCAGAAGCTCAAAGAATTTTTGATCTCAACACAATGTCTGGGTATTCCAAATGGCGGGATACTGAGTATAGATTTATTGCTCCTGCAAATCGTGAATATACGTTTCAGTGGTATTGGGATACCGCCTTTCATGCGATCGTACTTTCTCATTTCGATACTCTCCGCGCAAAAAATGAAATAAGAAATTTCCTAAAAGCACAATGGGATAATGGCTTCCTCCCCCATATAATATTCTGGGGCAAGAAAAAAATGCTGCCACATTGGGCATACATAGAAAGTGCTATTTCAATACGGCCAAGAACTACTTCCATTACACAACCTCCGATTTTTCCAATATCAGTTGAGAAGATATTTCAAAAGGACCATGATCGGGACTTTCTCAAAGAAGTCCTTCCGTCCCTTGCTAAAAATCATAGGTGGCTTTTAGAAAACCGAGATGTCGATCAAGATTATTTAGTTTCGATAATTTCACCAAATGAGAGCGGCATGGACGAGCTACCTGTATTTCAATATGCAGCAGGATATACAGGACTTGAAACAGCTCGACTTCACTATACCTATAGACGCGGGGACATTCTCAACCAGCGATATAAATTTGACAATAAGAAAATTCTTGAGAAAGATTACTTCAATGTTGAAGAACTTCTTTTTAATACCGTTTTTGCTGAAAGCTCAAGGGCACTATCAAGGCTATTTAAAGAAATTGGAAATGCTCCAGAGTCTGTCTTTTTTGAGATGGTTGCCACAAAAACAGAGGATGCAATCATTTCAAAATGCTGGAATGACAAAGACGAAATATTCTATTCACTCTATAAAAAGGATGAAAAACAAGCAAAAGTAAAAACTGTTGCCTCACTTATCCCTCTATTTCTTGAAGGGCTTAAGGGTGCAAAACTTAAAAAGCTTGTTGAGGAACATTTAAAAAATCCGAAGGAGTTTTGGACCCCCTATCCCTTCCCAAGCGTGAGTCGCGACGAAAAATATTATGTACCAGGTGATACTCCCTTCCATCAAGTAAAACTCTTATGGCGTGGGCCAACATGGCTTGCCACAAATTGGTTTGTTATAAAGGGCCTGCAAAAACATGGCTATAAAAAATTAGCCAAGGAGGCTGTTGATAAAATGACTGAGATGATCGATCGCGAAGGATTTAGGGAATACTACAATCCAGAAACCGGAGAAGGTTATAGGCGTCAAAACTTCGGCTGGAGCACATTGATCCTTGACTTGCTTGAAGAATAGATCATCCCCTCCACCCAATTGACACTTCTTAAAATTTTATGTATCCTAAATCTAGATGAAGAAATTCCTATTTGCAATTTTACTCGCAACCGCTTTCTTAATTCCAACAGCAACATCATCCCAAGCAGCCACACCAAACTTACCAACACATTTTCGTATTCCCCATGTAGCAGGGGTCTTTGGCATGGGGGTTGCTAAAAAAGCAATCGTAAAAGTTCATTTTGCACCACTCCTCTGGGTTAAAAACGTTAGCTATGTTCTAACATATGATGCCAATGGAATTCCTCAAGGAATCTCTGGATCATTTAATCCAAATGGAAAGAGTAATGTTTCTAAAGAATTTTTCCTTGGCACCTGCTCAGGCAGCGTTTGTATAAAGCATGAAAAAATTAAGAATGTAAAAATACAGGCAACCTTTGAATATACAGATAATACATCAGAAACCAAAACCGACAACATCTTCGTTTTCTAACTTAAATCTAGCAGCTTTTCTTAATTTCACAAGAATCATGTATAATATAGGATATGATTCAGGCTAAAAACATTTCATTTGCGCATCTTCGCCCGATATTTACTGAAGTGAGTTTTACAATCGGAGAAGGACAAATCGTAGGAATAGCAGGACCAAATGGTGCTGGGAAATCTACTCTCTTTAAGCTACTCATGCGAGAAGAACATCCCCGAGAAGGAGAGATAGTAATTGATGGATCAATAGTTCTCGTTCCTCAAGAAATTAAGTATGACCCGATCCTTGAAAAGGCTAATACCCTTCGCGAGTACCTTGATGAACACTATGTCAGAGAAGATCGCGAAATTTTATCAATGATCCATGGACTTGAGATGAATGATATAGATCTTTATGCAGAGCCACATAATCTGTCTGGAGGACAAAAAACCAAACTTGCGATTATTCGTGCACTCTTGCTAGAACCTGACATATTACTCCTGGATGAACCTACTAACTTTCTAGATACTAAAGGAAAAGCATGGGTTGCTAAATTTCTGTCATCATACCCAAAGACATTATTACTTATAAGTCACGATCTTGATCTCCTTGATTCTGCAATCGATAAAGTTATGACAATCGATCCTCTCAAAGCAAAAATTGAAGAATATAAAGGTAATTACTCCCAATATCTCAAGTTAAAGGCGCAACACGATGCACTTCTTACCCGCCAAATTGTTAATACCTCAAAGCACGTGAAGCGAATGGAGAAAAGCTTAGTAGGTCTAATGGGAAGAAAATCAGAAAAAGGAGTCAGGCAACGCGTACAACTCCAAAAAAGAATTGAGAGAATAAAAGACAGTCTTCCTCCTCTTCCGAAAGAAGCTAGAGGATTTAGATTAAATCTTCCAGAACCTCATCCGATAAGTGATATTCCTGTAAGAATTGCAGAAGTCACAAAAGCCTTTGATGATGTAGTAATTCTTGAAGACTTCACAACAACAATAGGAAAAGGAGACAAGGTTGCGCTTATTGGTAGAAATGGAGCGGGTAAAAGTACGTTCATAAAAATGATAATGGGCGAGATAGAACCTGACAGTGGCGAAATAATAAAAGGACAAAATTTAAAAATTGGATATTACTCACAAGAGCTTGAAGCATTGGACTTTAACAAAAATCTTCTTGAAACCGTCGCTTTTTACAAAGCTTTTCCTGAAGAAAAAATACGGGCACATTTGGCTGCCTTCTTATTTACAGGAGATAAAGTCTATCAACGCGTAGGCTCTCTTTCAGGCGGTGAAAAAACCAGACTCTCAATTGCCCTACTTCTTCTTGATAACTTCAATATGCTCATTCTAGACGAGCCTACGACTTATCTTGACGTTATGTCTCAAAGAATTATTCTAGAGGCGATAAAAAGGTATAAGGGGACAATACTGATAGTAAGTCACACAGAAGACTTTATAAAAGAACTCATGCCTACAAAAGCAATTATTCTACCAGATCAAAAAGTGGCACGATGGGAAGACTCACTGCTAGATGGCGTCGGGGAAATTTAGGGCTGCTGTATTTCCGTGTGCACATTATTTACTGTTATTGGCAAGCACAATAAATCCATAGATTTGTATGAGTTGTATATCTCTATTCCCTCACCCTCATTTAATATGGCAGGAAAAAGGATTTCTACTCCTCTTATAAGCTCAGTGCCTCTTATCTCTATGTGCTTGCCACGAATATTTCTCTTGGGATTATCTACAAAAATGATAGTAGATCCGCCTTCATCGCCAACCTTTGCTTCAATAGTCACATTTGGGAAAAAATTAGAGGCATATTCACCATTAGGATCAAGAATATCTTCTCCTAAAAAAATCCACTCACTTTCGTTGGAACAATGATGTCTATTTTTTATATACGATGACGACTCAAGAAGCATTTGGAGTATTGTAAGAATAAGCGTTCAAAAGATCAATAATCTACTTTATTTACTATTTTTCCAAAAACTATAATTGCTAAATCAAGAATTAATGGAATTCCCAGAAGAACACATGCTGTTGTAAAAAAATCCTGAAGATTCTGGCCGTTTAAAATTTCCAGCGTTAGGCCGGGAATTCTTACTCCCACGAAATATAGAGTAATAATAGGCGCAACGATTAGAAGGATAAATTCAATTGCTCCTTCCATATCCTTTTTCGAGGAGTACATGGTATTTGCCATCATAAAAGTAAAAACTAAAACCAAAACTGTTAATAAATTAAATCCAAATAGATGGTTTGTAAAAAAGTAAAAAAGAACGGATAGAAGCAAAGCTGTACCAACAATGAATGGCGCAATCCCAATTAAAAAATTTCTAACAATATCTGTTTTTCCTACTTCTACACTTCCCAACTTCAAACTATTTCCATTCAATAGCGGAAAAAGACTCATTTTTCCCACATACACAAAAAGTACTTTTGCCATTATTGCATGCGAAAATTCATGAATAACCGTACCAGGTAAAAAAAGTATAGCCATCAACCAAATAGCGACTTTCTGACTTTTGAAAATTTTATAAAAAAGTAAAGACAACTCAGAGGTCAATTGACGAGAAAGAAAGAATAAGACAATAAGCTCTATAAAGAATAAAATAACCACTCTATCTAATGTTACCAAAGAACTTTACAAAGCGCGGATCAAACTAGCTAAATATTGTGGCACTCTACTTTTCCAGCTTTTTTTTGATAGCATAAGCGCTCTTATTCTATAACCCTCAAATTCTTCCCTGTTGTGAAGACCTGTGTATATCGCCGCAATTCCATGTCTTTTTATAATTTCATTATTCCATTCATTATTACCAAGCGTAACATCAAACGGTCCTGTTTTTTTATATAAGTTCTCAAACCATACGTCATCATCGGGATTATCATCTAAATTTACTATTTTAATCACTCTGTCACTGTAACCATTTTTATTAACAAACCTTTCAAGCATCAGCCTTCGTTCATGTGCAGACCAAGGATTATTTTTATTCTTCCTGTTAGCACTACCTACACCAATGATTATTCTTTCGCATTGCTCGAATGCTTTTTCAAATAAATATACGTGCCCGTTGTGAAATGGCTGAAATCTACCAATAACAAGCCCTATCTTATATTTTTTCATAATTTATGAGTTCCTTCCTGCTCTTACTTCCTCAGCAACACTTATAAATGGTAGTTCTGCTCCCACAATCGCATTCTAATAAACTCTTGATGTTAAAACAATAATCTCATTTGCACTCTTTGTAATTAAGATTACAAAAGTATTGTAATAGAAATTACATGCGCATATAATCAACAAAATGCCGGAAAGCACTTCGTCTTTGTCCCGCCGCCTTAGCACTCTTTGGAAGAAGCCGGACTTTACTGCTTTCTTTTCCCAATACTCCAAACGCAAACCACTAAAAATCAAAAAGGGAGGAACTATTTTCTATGAGGGCGATCTTTCAGAAAAGATCTACTGCGTAATTAAAGGCTATGTAAAGCTATATAGACTTTCTGAAAGTGGTCGTGATGCAGCGATTTATTTATATGGACCAGGAAGTATATTGGGACTTCGCTCTATCACATCAGAAGATGGGATTCTTAGACACAGCGCCGAAGCCTTAACTGATTGCGAAATATCATCAATATCAAAAGATGAATACTTAAGAATACTCTCAGAACATCCCGAGCATGTAGTTGACCTTATGCATTCATTTATTCAACGCTTAAATAATGCAGAAAGAAAACTTGAAGGATTTATACTGACAGATACTACTGCTCGAGTGGCAAGCTTTTTTGTCGACTGCGCACTTCGTTTTGGTGAAAAGCAAGACAAAAACATTGCACTCCCTATTCCTTTCACTCATCAAAGAATAGCTGAATTCGTAGGGGCATTCCGCGAAACGATTACGATTGCGATAAATAAATTGGAAGGTGAAAAACTTATTTCTCTTGATAAAGGCAAGGTTACTATTCTTAATCTCAAGAAACTAAAACAAAAAACTCATATTAACGACTCCCTCTAACGAACTGAAACCCCAAGAGACCATACGTATGTATGGGATCATACAATTTTCGTGTGTTATTTATTACAGAAATCTGAATATTGACATGTTTTAATAAAATCATGAAAAAGATAACTGCCATTCCAGGAAGAATAATAGTTGCTTTCTTAGAGGTTCTAAATTCAAATACCGAAGTTGAGGAAATTTCAAAGTTTAGGATAAATTTTAGACAACGCCAGAAAGATACTCTCTTCTTCTATCCGCGTCAAATCTTTCGATAGCATATCGTAAAGCAGTCCTTCCCATCTTCTTATAATTTTTTAACAGATATTTCTCCAGATCTTTCTCAGATACTCTTTTGCCTGACTCTCTCAACATCCACCCTACCGCTTTTTGGACTAGATCATTCTTATCCTCCAACAATAGATCGGCAACCTGGAAGGTCAATGAATTGTCTTTTTTTGCCCGTTGGAACATATGAGTCGCAACCATCGCTATTCTTCTAAGCCATATGTTGTCTGATTTTGCATAAAATAGAATTAACGTCACTTTTTTATCTAGTAAAAAATCTCCAATTATTTCAGGAGCAGATCCATCAACTAAATCCCAATTGTTTACAGTTTTAATATGCTCTACATAGAAATCGAAAATATTTTTTTTCATTTCTAAATCTGCTTTTTTATATCGGTTGACCAAAATAATAAGACCAACTGAACGCTCTTCATGTATCTTCGATAATAAGAGTTTTTCAATATCTGCAAGTGTTAACTTTGGAAATTTCTTAGCTAATACACGCTGCTCTGGAAGTGTTACTCCAATGAATTTGTCACCATATCCGTATTGACCTTCTCCTGTTTTAAAAAACCGTGAGGATGATTTCTTTTTTTTCTCACTTCCTAATGCACCAAGTTCTTTTCTCAATTGAGCTAAGCTATTCATTTTCTTATTTTTGAATGTAAATATGTGAGTGCCAAATTTCAGCAACAGAAACTTTGCCTTCTTTTCGTGTCATTGAAATCCATTGTGCATTCTTAAATTTTTTCTCAACCCCTTCTTTTATTTTTGCTTCCGGTAATTCACCTTCCAAACTCCAGAGACAATAATGCATTACGTCAGGTAAATGCGCTAAAACATTTGTGTGAGGAAAAATATTTTCAATAAGAGCAATTCGTTCATCATTGAATTTTGATGTTATCATCTTTAGAAATTCTTCTCTTGGAATGGAATTTTGGTGTGTACTATATTTTTCTCTATCTTCATTCTTTCTTAAAAAGATAGGGTTACAGTCGGTTAAATAATCACGCAATTCAACTAATTCATTCCAGCTTTCTGGTATTTTGGGGAAGTCATTCATACAACTCTATCAGTTACCCAATGTTATTATTCTCGGTGTGTACAGGATTCTCCCTTTGCAGCTTTCGAAGATATGTACATCCATTCGGACATATTTGACCACTCTGATCAATACATTTCTCACATAAAATAAAATGTCTATGACACCCAACAGTATCGCAATTAATGTAATGCTCTGATTTCTTATCGCATTTCTCACATCTACCTACAATTTCATGCTCTGGATCGTTAGTATTAAATCCCATAAGTACTCGCTGATCAAAGACATATAACTTTCCTTTAAAATGCTCGTTTGGATATTTTTCCATATAGCTCACTATCCCACCACTTAGTTGATATACGTCTGAAAAACCATTTGCCACCAAAAAGCCTGATGCTTTTTCGCATCTCACTCCACCTGTGCATACTGTCAGTATTTTTTTATCCTTCAAATTCGCCAACTTAGGAAGTATTTTGGGTAAATCTCGATAATTTGTTAATTCTGGAAGAATTGATCCTTCGAAATATCCGGCTTTGTGTTCATAGTCATTTCGCATATCAACAATGAAAAATTCCTGCTTTTTCTCAAACCATGAATGAAGCTCTTCAGGAGACAAATGTTTGCCTGTTACACTCCATGGCTTAATATCATTTTCATGCAAGTGCATACTAACTATTTCCTCCCTAACCTTTATTGAAAGTTTTGGAAATGCTTCACCGGTACCTGTTGACCTTTTCCAATGTACGTCAGAAAATCTTGGGTCTTTTGACATTTCCTCAATATACTTTTCTGTTGACTCAACGGTGCCTTCGACAGTACCATTTATTCCCTCTGTTGCGATGATGATTCTGCCAGTAAGACCCAGACTCTCACAAAGCCTGCGCTGTTCGCGCATTTCATGTACTGGATTTTCTATTTCCACATATTTGTAAAATAGGAGTATCTGATAATTATTCATAGGTATCCTAACTTTGCCCACTCGCTTTGCTCGGGGTAAAATAGAACCATTTTATTTTCTATTCTATAGAGATCTTATTATACCAAAATTGAGAGTCAATTCGCTCTCTATCTTGACTATTTGTCTTCCAGTATTTAATATTTACCCAACATGGCCGCAAAGTACCGTCAATTATTTCTTGATATGATGCAAGAGCATCGCGATCTTTTCCTCGACTTTAAGGAAGTGCATGATAAATTCATGGAAGATGATTCTCTGAAGCCTGAATTTAATGAGAAAGGAACCAAGGTTGTTGAGGTAATACGGGATTATGAAAGACGTCTTACATCTCAACAAGACAAAGGACAATATTCTAAGTTTTCGACGGGACTATCAGATAAATTCTGGGATCAAATCCGCTCCTTTCTCCCATACATAGACTTTGTAGGTGTTAAATAATACCATTAAGTTATATCTTGGCTCTGTACTTCTTGTGCTTAAAATTGTATACTTTAACTTCCAATGGCACACCTCGCAGAACTTAAAATTGAAGAGCTCGTAGTTGGTAACGGCGCAGAAGTTAAAGAAGGCGACACAGTGGTTATGCACTATACCGGTTCGTTTCAGGATGGTGAAAAGTTTGATTCATCTGTTGATCGCGGCGTTCCATTCGAAACCAAAATCGGTGTAGGTCATGTGATTAGAGGTTGGGATGAAGGTGTTCCCGGAATGAAAGTTGGAGGAAAGAGAAAATTGTTCATTCCTTATACAATGGCTTACGGAGAAGAAGGTGCTGGAAGCGTTATCCCCCCACTAGCAGATCTTATTTTTGAAATGGAACTCCTCGCGATTAAATAACTCTCAGTTTTGCTACAATTGCTTCATGCTTTGGTTTTTTCTCTCACTTTTTGTCGCTGCCTCAAGCTCGACAACAAATATTTTAACGAAAAAAGCCTCAAAAGAAATTTCACCTCTTACATTCCTGCTTTTATTTTTTGGCTTTATTATTCCATTTGACATACTACTACTTCTTTTACTTGGCGGCACACCAAACGTATCCGAAGCTTTTTACTTCATGATGCTGCTCTCCATCGGACTTGATGTTATTGCGTTTATTTGTTCTATAAAAGGAATTCAGCTTTCTGACCTTTCTCTGATTGTTCCTCTCTCATCGTTTCTGCCGGTATTTACGATTATATTTAATGCTATTCTTTTTCAGGAATTCCCAACCCCTATAAAGTTCCTAGGGATTCTTTTAATTGTTGTTGGTGTTTATGTCCTTAACTTAAAAGATGTTAAGAGAGGTTTTTTAAGACCCATTCAGGACGTCTTATTTAATCGTGGCGCGCAATTATTTCTTTTCGCCAATTTTATATGGTCAGTCACTCCAATTTTTCAAAAACAGGCAGTTCTTGCAACAATGCCCCAGAGTCCCGCATATATTGCTCTTGTAAATTCGGTAGGAATATTTAGCGTATTGATTGTAATCGTATTTCTCAAAAGAGAAAAAATATCAAAAGCGTTTGTCAAAAAACATACACCTCTTTTTCTTTTGCTTGGAGTCCTTGGGGCAAGTTCTCAGTACGCAGCGTTTACTGCATTTTCACTTACAAACGTTGCGTATCCAAATGCTGTTTTTAAATTATCTACTCTTTTTACCGTTATTGTTGGTGGGATACTTTTAAAGGAGAAAAATGTAGGGTCGAGAATAATAGCAACAATCATAATGCTCACAGGCGTAGTCTTCCTCATCTTCTAACTTACTTAATTACGGGTGACACGTCGAAGGGGCTCCATCGAGAAAATTTCACAAGCGATCAATAAAAAATAGACAGGTAGAGCGGGTGGATATTTTTGAAAATGGGGATTTAGACGTGACAGGACCCGTATCCCCTTATCCTATCTCTTCCCTCTTATTGTGCAAGAAGAAGAACCACTGATCAAAAAATCCAACCAACCCCTTATATGGGGCTTCTATTAGAAAGTCTAATATAAATAAGAAGATATTAACTTGAGAAATACCTGCAGTTAAGTATTGACCAACCCTGGCAATCGGCATGAAGAAGAAATCTACGATTGGAGTGAGTATCCCCTGAGTGCTCTCGACGCTATATTCATGAGCAGTTATATTTATGCGATATGCCAAAAAGCTTACGATCGCCAAGAAGAATATAAAAATTGCCTGGCTGACTGCTGAAAATCCGAGAAGCGAAAGACCCAGTGATACTGCGCCAAAACTTAAAAGAAAAGCAACAACCCACAAGATACCAAATGTTAATTCCATTACACTTCTCGGTTTTTTTTCAGAAGAAGGAAAAGCCATCACCCTACCAACTTTCGGATCTTCCTCAAAAAGGAGAGCATGAATTCTGCTTAATATTAATCGTGAATTCTTCTCGCCAGGGGTCCTTATTGAGAACCCTACTACTATCATAAAAAGGGTTGGAATAATAACATTTAAAGCCAATGTTAACCATTGAATGTGCCCTAAAAATATTCTTTCATATGTTCCTTCGATTCCAAAAGCTATGACTGTCTTTGAAAGCAAGATAAATATAACGCTCCTTATAATTGCGCGTCTTACCTTTTCAGAGATTGTCTTATATTTCTTTTTGCACGCGGCATTGATTGCAGTATTTAATTCTTCTTCATTCTCAGCAAGTTCTTTAATGTTGTTTTGTGTTGCAAAAATATCCTCCATTATCAAAAATGCAGGGATCTGTCTTTTGACATAACCCAGAACTTTAAAACGTGCAGGATGCGCAAGTTGAGATTCAATTTGTTTGTGTGCATGGCCAAATTGAGCTCCAACCTCCCCAACATCCATCTTAGACATTTCTCCAAAATACTGCGTAAATAATTTGTATCTTAAAAAGGCAAGATCATCTTTGGAATATGCACGTCTAATAGCAATAAAAAGTTGTATATCGCGCTGTTCTTCTGTTTCTTCTTGGGCAGATATACTTTTTTGCAGGACGTGGAAAATATAGTTCCCCACAGCCTCTTCAACTTTGTTTGGATGCAACATCTCTTCAATATCGGAGGACATTAACTGGAACATTAACTCCCTCATCTCTCCCTCTTTAATTTGGTGAGACTTAACAACTTCGGTTTTCAAGTGTATGTAAAAATTTATTACGTTTTCCAAAGATGTAATAGTGTCTTCGGTGTACATACTCTCCGGAAAATATCGTGCCCACACCAACTCTTTAAGTAAAGGCTTTGCCGTACTAGCACCATTTCCACCTAAAGCCAAACGACGTTTTAGAATCCTTTCGATTGAGGCTCTTAGAATGACTTCTTCATCCCGATATTCTATGGAGTTTCTAAATTTTTCGTACCAGGAGGCAAGCTCCGAAACAAGGGGGTTAATTGCATTTGCACTTTCAATTGGAACTTCTTTTGCCTTCTCAAAAATATGGATAAGGCTCTCTGAGTACTTATTTAACTGCATGAAGATAGTATACGACAAAAATAGACAAAAAAATCTCTTAGTGCTACCATATATTCTTGTGACTGATAGCAATAGACAACAACTCCAAGAATTATCCCAAGAAATAATAGAAATCAAAAAGACTTTACGATTGGGAACTACCTCCCTCACACCTCTTAATTACCAAGAGGAAATGGACAATTTTAATTCATCTGCTTCGTATAGTCCCATCTATATATACAAACAACCAGAGCTTCCAGATTTTTCTAAAATGATTGATGAATTTAAGCTAAAGGCAGACAGACTTGACGTCCCCGAGGACATAAAAGAGCACATCTTCCAATTTCTTGAAGATCAAAATAATTTGTATCTAACTAAATCGTCAATAGGTACTGAAGCGTTTTCTGAACATGCCCATCGTCTTTTTGACTGGGGCACGGACAGACTCGAAATAATTTTGGCAAATACTCCGGCAGTAGAATTTACAATGTACATAGAACATAAATTAGTTGATGCATACGCAATTAAAGAGAAATTTGTAGAAGCGCTTAGCAAGTATAATTTAACTGATTTTGAGGTTAGAGTAGACGAATTTAGTCCTCATATTGTAAGTGTTGGTTATAAATCAGTTAGTATTGGGGCTGCTGTTAAACGATTTGAATGCAATGTGGACAGGCTTATTGTTCATGAAATAGAAAGTCATGCGATCCAAACCCAAAATATGAAAAACTCCCCAACTCCACTTTCTGAATTTGTAAAATATGGGAATCAACATCTCTATGGAGAAGGACTTGCTGTATACAATGAGATTACTACAAGAAAGATTACCCCTTCAGCTTTTGAAATATACTTCAATAGGATTAAAGCAGTTAAGCTCTTAGATAAAAGTTTTCGTGAAATATATGAAAGCCTTTGTGAAGATCTAGATCCAAAACGAGCTTTTGTAATGACGTATAGAGTAAAAAGGGGCATGCATGATACGGCACAACCTGGAGGTTTTCCTAAAGACGCATCATATCTTTTGGG
Source organism: uncultured Gammaproteobacteria bacterium (assembly GCA_964511305.1). Taxonomy (GTDB): domain Bacteria; phylum Patescibacteriota; class Microgenomatia; order Levybacterales; family GWA1-39-11; genus JAUSNA01. The sequence goes on from CAZEEU010000002.1 coordinate 56,812, forward strand.
TTACCATGAGGTTGAAAATCTTGTACTTGAGAATTATCCGAAGAAATTATTGTATGCGACTAAATCCCCCATTCTTTCATTACTGCTTCATAAGCATGGATTATTAGATTTAGATAATGTCCTAATTCCGAAGTTCTAGTAAATTATGTAATGAGGCCTAAACGTTTTTTTGCTGTATCAATATTGTGTAGATAGAATTTTGGATCAAATGCCTCATCAAGCTCCTCTTTAGTCAAATGGTCCGTTATTCCAGAGTTATCAACTGCCAACTCGTAAAGCAATGTTTTCTCTTTCATTGCTTTTAAGGCCAACCCTTTAACCAATTCGTATGCTTCAGTCCTAGAATATGCACCTTGGTCCAATAACATATTCAGAAGTCTTCCACTATATATCGCACCAAAACTTTTCTCTACGTTTTCGGCCATTTTCTCAGGATCTACTTCAAGATTTCGAATAATATGAGTGGTTAGTTTGGTAGCATATGCTAATAATCCAAATGAGTCAGGGAATGAAAATCTTTCAGTTGATGAATGACTTATATCTCTTTCGAGCCAAAGAATCATTGCGTCCAGCTCTTCAGCGGCTGCACTTCTTATTCTACGATTAACACCCACAACTCTCTCTGACAACTCGGGATTTCTTTTATGAGGCATTGAACTTGAACCTTGTTGCGAGCCCGCCTCAAACGGCTCTCTAACTTCCCCAACTTCACTTATAGATAGGAGTCGAACGTCTGTAGCTATTCGCGCCAATGTTGCAGCATTAATCGCATTTATTCCTAAGACTTCCGCATGCCTATCGCGACTGATTACTTGGGTTGGCGCTTCGTCCGGCCTTAGTCCTAATTTTTTTAATGCTAACTCCTCAAACTCCGGTTCGATGAATACATTTGTTCCAATTTCGCCTGACAACTTCCCGACTGATATTACTTGGTCAGCTCGATCAAACCTTTCAACGCCTCTCATTACCTCTGCATACCACCCTAGCATTTGACGCTCAAATGTTTGAGGCAATGCCTGTTGCGTATGACTTCTACCTATTTGCAATGTATCTTGGTGCTCTCCTGATTTTTCTAATAAAGCTACCCCTAATTCCTCAAAGCCTGATTTCACCATCCCAATTGACTCTTTCACCTGCAAAGCCAAACTTGTATCCAAAACATCACTTGATGTATTACCCCTATGAAGATGGTTCCCCACAGCATCTGGCAGCTTTGACTGAACATGCCTCAGCAATTTGTTGGTTTCATGACCACTTGCGGCATTTAATGTAGTTACTTCATCGGGGGTTAATACCAACGCACCTTTTATTTGCAGTAATTCATCAGCCGTCGGTTCACCGTATAGCTCATGCCTTGCTTCGCTTTGAGCACCCCAGATTCCCATTTGTGCATTGAAATAACCCGCTGACTCCCAAACCTGCGTCATCTCAGGCACTTCTCCTGCGTATCTTTCTGGTAGTGGCATATTTCGATTATATGTGCTCATTTTATTTTGTCAATGAGTTCAAAATGATGTACAATTCTCACATGAATATCACGTCCCTCAGAACTCACAAGATTACATCACAAGACAACGACATTTTAAAAATTATTGATCAATACATTCCACAACTGCAGGAAAATTCTATACTCGTTGTCACCAGCAAAATTGTTGCTATATCCGAAGGAAGTGTTGTTGAAAGTAATAAGGTTAGCAAGGATGAACTTGTTCTGGGACAAGCAGATATGTATCTTCCAAAAGAAGGGAACACTTTTAATTTATTTGTCACTATCAAAGATAATATATTGGCAGTCAATGCTGGTATTGATGAATCAAATGCAGATGGAAAGTATGTTTTGTGGCCAACTAACGCACAGCAAAGCGCTGACGCAATAAGCTCTCATCTACACAAAAAATTTAATCTTAAAAACGTCGGCGTTCTTATTACCGACAGCAAGACCACTCCACTACGTTATGGAATTACAGGTATTGGAATTGCTTACAGCGGTTTTGTCGCAATTAATGACTTTAAAGGCAAGCCAGACATCTTTGGAAGAATTTTAAAAATGACAACGGTGAATGTTATGGATGGGATAGCGGCCGCTGCTGCAGTTGTTATGGGTGAGGCATCAGAACAAACACCTCTTGCTATCGTTACTGACATACCTTTTGTACAGTTTCAGGACCACGCGCCCACAAAGGAGGAATTAGACCTTTTGGACATCGATCCTGCAACTGATGTCTATGGTGTCATGCTTCAAAGTACTCCTTGGAAAAAAGGCGGCAAATAACCGCCAAAGTATTGACAACAAACCTCATTTTCTTGTAACTTAGAAGTATGTCCGAACCATTAGCACCCGGAGGTGTTGCTGTTGCAGAAGCTCCACAGGCAGTAGTACCCACAACAGAAAACGTCTTAGATCAAGCTGTTGCTGTAGCTGAGCAAGCTGGCGGAGCAAGTCTAACCGGTTCTGCTGCACCAGCTATAGAAAATCCACCACTTGGAGGAATAAGTAATGTACTTCCTGGTGGAGATATGAGCTCGACAGAAGACCCCGGCAAGATTGCTGCGCAAAAAGCAGGTGAAGTTGCTGCAACGCAGGCAGCCGCGGGAAATGAAAAAAAAGGCGGACTCTTCAGTTCTCTTGCCAAACTAAATCCCTTTAAAACGGAAATTGTTGATAGAGCAACTGCTGACGCTGCGCCTCCTCCAAAACCTGCAGAAGTTACTCCTGGCTTAGGATTTGCCCCTGGTGAGCCAAAAATTGCAAAAATTGATGTTCCAGTTGGAGCTAATCAAGAACTAGCAGCGGGGACCACTCCACCTGTACTTAGAGTTACAGAAGAAGCTCAAGCTGCAGAAGCAAGTGCAAATAAAGTTCTTGGCGGGAATTCACAGCTTCCAGACGCACCTGTTGAAACACCACCTGCTACTGGTTCGCTTGATGCTGCTATGGATGAGATCCACAAAACAGCTGAAGAAGCATGGAACAAGCCAGAAACATCTGCAGAACCTGCTCCCGCTGTAGATAGCGCTGTTGCCTCACCTACAGAGGTTACCGCACCAATAGCCGAAGCATCCGTTGTTCCAACAACTGTTGAAGCACCAAAGACCGCTGCCCCAGTTGAATCATTACTAGCTGCAGCTGCTCAAGAAACTGATGTCGCTGCTGATGCAGCTGCACATCCTGAAATAGTGGACTATGACAAAAATGTTGCAGCAACTGCAGGTGAAGCAGAAGATGCCGCAAATGCAGCAAAAAATGAAGCACCAAATCTTGATCCTCTTGCCGTAACAGGAACTGAGGCAAGCGCGGCGCCAGACGTTCCTGCATATACTCCTCCCCTTGATGGTCTTCCAAGTGCAGAAGTTACAGCCTCAGCCCTGCCAGATGCACAAACATCAACGCCAGATCCTCTTGCCGTAACCACAGAGCCAGAACAAGCAATGCCTCAAGCAGTACCAGATGTTCTTTCACAAGCAGCAGACGTTGCTGCAAATGCTGAAGCAACAGGCGGACCACTCCCATCAGACGGTGCAGTAGCTCCTGCAGTCGAGAGTCCAATTCTTGCTCAAGCAAATGAAGTTGTAGCAAATGCTCAAGCATCAAGTAGTATTGCAGAGCCAAGCACTATCGGATCACAAGAACCAACAGCTCCTACGGATACTCTTTCACAAGCAGCAGACGTTGCTGCAAATGCTGAAGCAACAGGCGGACCACTCCCATCAGACGGAGCAGCAGCTCTTACAATTGAAAATCCAGTTCTTGCACAAGCAAATGAAGTTGTTGCAAACGCTGAGGCTGTCGGAGGTGCACTACCGACTGAGAATTCAGCAGATTCAGGTAATACTCCAATTGAAGCAATTGCTTCCCCACTTCCTAACGCGAATGCTACAAACGAAAATCAATGGAGTGCCTCCAACTTAACAGGAGTAACATCGGCGGAAACATCAAGCATAGCTGCATCCAGTGAGCAAACCGCAGCAACTCCTGCAACAGCCGTAATTCAGTCATTAGAAACTATGCCCAAAGCAAACCCTATTCAAGTTCAGGCACCAGATGGCACAACACTTCCTGCAGCACCTGAAATAACCCCAGCAGAACCAGTTGCACCAGCTGTAGTTGAAACAGTCACTACACCTACACCATCTGCAGTACCTGAAACAGTAGATTCTCCAGCCAATGAACAATCCAGCAATTTAACACCGTTCCCAGCGGCAACTCTACCAACAGAAGCATCTAGTACTTCTCCTGAAATAGCAGCTGATCTAAATACAACTACAACAATTGGAGCTGATGCAAGCGTTGAAGAAGCACCTTCAGCCTCTGTATTGCCAGATAATATGTCTGCCCTTCCTGGTGTAACTCCAGAAGCACAAACACAAGAACAAATTACCGCGGCACAAAGCGGGATAGCACCAACATTAATAAATACAGAAGCTCCTTCAGCCACACTTGGTACCGCAACTCCAGATAATTTACTCGCCTTCCCAGGAGCAACAGCTGAAGCACAATCACCTCAGCAAATTGCAACGGCACAAAGCGGAACACCATTAAGTACTGTCGACACCGGGCCTACAGCACCAGCTGAGGATACAAATTCAGGAACAGGAACTCCAACTGCACCACCCATCGCCGCATAACCTTATTCAACTGCCCAACGGGTGACACGTCGAAGGGGCTCCATCGAGAAAATTTCACAAGCGAACAATGTTACTAAATTAGTAGAGTGGGTGAATATTTTCGAAAATGGGGATTTAGACGTGGCAGGACCCGTAACACCTAATACTCGCTTCTTCCTTCAAGTGCTCGAGTGAGGGTTACTTCGTCAGCATATTCAATATCTGCACCGACTGGAAGTCCTCTACCAATTCTAGTTATTTTAAGCTCGGGACTTTGGAACTTTAATTGCTTAACCAGATACATTGCCGTCGCTTCCCCTTCCATTGTAGGATTTGTCGCAATAATAATCTCCTCAATCTCCTGACCGCTGTCCGCTGTTTCCCGTAATCTTTTCATCAATTGCGGGATATAAATATCATCGGGTCCAATTGAATTGAGAGGATCAATTACTCCATGAAGTACATGATACACCCCGTTAAATTTGTCAGATTTTTCAAATGCAATTACGTCTAACGCGTCCTCAACCAAACAAATTGTTGAAATATCACGTTGAGGATCAGAACACACGTCACATATATCAGTAGTGCCGATATTAAAACAGATCGTACACATCTTTGTATTTTTCTTAAGATTTGTGAGAGAGGCTGCAAAATCATCAAGATCACTTTGTGGTACATGTAATAAATAGAAGCCAAGGCGCTGCGCCGACTTAGGACCAATACCTGGTAGTCGTTCAAAACCTTCAATAACCTGTTCTAACGCTCTGGGAATTTTCATGGAAAAAAACTAAACGCTTCTTAGACTGTCATGAGCTCCTGCTCTTTTGCTTTTGATGCTTCGTCAATTTTTGCGATAAATTCATCTGTTATTTTTTGAATCTCTTTTTCCATTCTTTTTTCATCATCCTCAGAAATTTCTCCATCTTTTTTTGCTTTTCCAACTTCTTCATTAAATTCCTGCCTCACTTGTCTTATCATAATTTTCCCATTTTCTGCTTTTTTATGGATAAGTTTTACGAATTCTTCACGTCTTTCTTGAGTCAAGGGAGGAATGCTTACGCGGATGTTTGTGCCATCCACTGCGATACCTAACCCCATCTGGCTATCTGATATACCCTTCTCAAGATCGCGAAGCACTGATGAATCAAAAGGAGTTATAACAATAGTCTGGTGATCTTGCACATGAATAGTAGCAAGTTCCAACACTTTAAGTCTTGCTGTCCCGTTGTAAGCTGAAATTACAATATTTTCGACCAACTGAGGATTTGCTTTACCGGTCTTTACAGTCCCAAAGTCTTCTCTTAGTACAGAAAAGGCCTTATCCATTTTATTTCTTGTTTGTTGTTGAATCTGTGCATCCATATGACCGTTAGGTTATCAGAATAAGAATCAAGAAGCAAGAATTAAATATCAAGCATATAAGAACTTTATACATTCTTCTTCATTCTTTATTCTGTATTCAGGGTAAGATACTCTTTCCCTGAACCAATCTTGAAACGTCTAGCAATGTTATAAGAAGCATGAGCCCCAAAAGAGCAACTAGTCCTACTGCATGAGCGTATCCTTCGTATTTTTGACTTACCTTTCTTCGAGTAGCAAGTTCAATAAGCATAAAGAAAAATCTTCCTCCATCAAGAGCTGGTATTGGCATGATATTAAGTACAGCAAGATTAAGAGACAATAAAGCAACGAACCAAAGAACAGCAAACCATCCTGCTCTTACGGCTTCTCCCGTTAGTTGAGCAACTCCTATTGGACCCGCAACACTTTCTGGCCTAACTCCACCATGGACAAGATCATTCACCATTCCACCAAGTCCTGACAATATCAACCAAGAGAATTTACCAGCTTCGATTGTTCCATATATAGGAGCTTCGTACCATGTGTATTTCTTGACAATGATATTTGTGATGCTAACCCCCATTGCACCCTCATTTTTCGGAGGATTAAGTCGAGGTGTGAGGCTAGTGGTAAATTCTTTGCCATCGCGCCTGACCAAAAGTTGTATCTCGTGTCCTGCGTTTTTCTTTGTCTCAGAGATAAAAACGTCAGTCTTACTAATCGCTTTGTCATTAATTTTTAAAATTCTATCTTCAACTTTAAGACCTGCTACTTCCGCTGGAGAATTTTTTGAAATACCTGATACGATAACGTCGCTTGAGGGTAGCGGTACGCCTTGAGTTGAAAAGAGGAAAGAAATAAGTACGATGGCAAGTAAAAAATTCATGATAACCCCAGCGGTTACAACTGCCATTCTCTGCCAAAGGGGACGCGCATAAAAAGCCCTCTTAATATCTGTTTCCTCATTCTTAATACTTGATTCTTGATTCTTAGCTCTAACTGATCCTCCACCTGCATTATCTTCTCCATATAACTTTACAAAGCCTCCGATAGGAAGCCAATTAATTGAGTACACCGTCTCGCCAATTTTTTTGCCAAATGCACGAGGTGGAAATCCTACACCAAATTCCTCCACCTTGATCCCAAATTTCTTGGCAACTAAGTAGTGGCCTAATTCATGAATTAATACAAGGATAGAGAGAATTACAATAAAGGAGATAATTGTCAGAAGCATTTAATTATTATACAGGATTACTTACAAAAAACAGGGGCTTAATAAATTCTTGTAGTATGAGTATAACTCGTAAAATCGGCGTTGTGTGTTTCAGTTATCTGCCCTACAGAGGCACCTACGTATTCACTCAGCAATATTAATCTTTGAGGAGTCTCATTCAATGTAAGTTCAAATTGTTCCAGCATTTCAGCTGGAAGCCTGTGCCATTCATCAACTTCAAGGGTAGCTAATTTGGCTTCCCATCCCGCATCTCTTTTTTGAACACTATGCATGAGAACATAATTGATTGTCCTAATAGAACCAAATTCTATGTTGGCGACTCTATAAACTTCTGCCGTTTGATCCCCTGCTCCTCTTAATTTATTTGCACTATCCTCCACTATGTGACGAGCTTCACCTAACTGATCTTTGCGTTCGCCAATGAAATTATCTAGAAGTGTTCTTGATTCTTGAATTTGGGCTGGGGTGGACGAATGGGTTTCGTTAGCCATTAGATTTCGGAGCGTTTGAATTCACTAATCTTAATATTCTCACCAAGTTTTGCGATTGCTTCTGTTACCAAATCATTTATAACCTTTGATCCGTCCCGAATGTATTCTTGCTTAAGAAGCGCATCTACATCTTTAGGATTCATTGCTGCAATTTGCATAGCAACTTCATGAGCCAGATGCTTAAATTCGTCTGTTCTTGCAACGAAATCTGTTTCACAAAGCACTGATACGAGTACTCCTACTTTTCCTGTTTGATGAACGTAGCTTTCAACGAGTCCTTGACCTGTCTCACGGTCAGACTTTTTAGCAGCTTTTTCAAAACCCTTTTTTCGAAGGATTTCTTCTGCCTTTTTCATATCTCCTTTTGCCTCATCAAGAGCCATTTTGCAATCTGCAAAACCTGCTTGGGTTTTTTCTCTTAAGTCTTTGATTTGTTGTGCTGAAATTGCCATATTATTTAGCCTTCTCCTCTGCAACCTTTGCTTTTCTTGTTTCTTCTGCTAATTTCTCGGCTGCTTTGTTGTCTACTTTTAATTTTTCCTTAGATCCTTCGATCCAAGCGTCAATTAAATATGTAGTAATAAGCTTGATTGATCCAACTGCATCATCATTTGCAGGAATTGAAAAATCAACTTCGGATGGATCTGCATTTGTGTCAGTTATACCGATTGTTTTAAGTCCAACTCTTGCAGCCTCTCTTACAGCTGTATTTTCTCCATGCGTATCAATAATAAATACAGCATCAGGTGCTTGCTTGATAGTAAATAAACCTCCGTATATGTCTTTTAATTTTATTAGTTCTTTTTCAAAAATACCAACTTCTCTTTTTGTGTATCCACCACGATCTTCAGCAGTAACAATTTTCTCAAGATCAACAAGCTTTTTGAAATTTTTCTTTACTTCTTCAAAATTTGTAAAAATTCCACCAATCCAACGAGAAATGATGTAATGAATCGTGTCTGGGGTTACTTCTCGGGCCCTTTCAACTTCTTCTTTAACGATTGCCTGAGCCTGTCTTTTTGTACCTACGACAACAATGCTTCCGCCTTTTGCTGCAAGTTCTTTAACATATTCTGCAGCCGCAATAAGACCTTCCTGAGTTGCCTCAAGATTTATGATATTAACTCCTCCGCGAGCTTCAAAAATATAGCGATTAGCTTTTGGGTTGCGTCTATTAACTTGATGTCCAAAATGACATCCAGCTTCCAATAATTCTTCTAGTGTAATTTGTCTCATTTATTTATTCCTTTTAAACCTCTGCTTCTGGGGGCGTTTTCAGCCAGGAAGTAATCCAGAGCATGTTGTTATGAAGGTAATTATATAGAATTAAGCACAAAGAATCAAGTATTAAGAGTCCATTCAGATTCTTGTAATATTTTTTGAACTTTTTAATAAGCCATTTATGATCTTATGAACCTCAATGGACTTAGCATCAAGTTCCTGAAATACTTCTGAATTCATCAATCCTACGTCATGAGATATTTGTAATTGGCTTTGGAGCTCAGTTACAGAACCAAGTGAAACTGAATAGAACTGAGACTTATCCTTATAAGTTTTTCTGCTAAAACCTTCTGCTATGTTTGAGACTATAGAGACGACACACCTTCGCATTTGACTTGTTAACCCAAACTGTTCGATTGTGGGGAAATTTCTTGTAACCTCATAGATTCTAACGGCTAGAACGTGAGATTTTTTCCAAGCAAACAAATCTTCAAACGACTTAATTTTTAAATTTTCCATACCTGTAAGTCAGTATAAAATCTTGTTATTAAATTATTCTGTACTTTTCTACTTAATACTTACTTCTTGATACTTTATTCTTTATCCGTCTAAAATGAGTTATGGCTAAGAATAAGCGTCGTGGCGGTGGATATGGTTTTACAGTTAGTCTTACCGGTCCCGGTACGATTTTTACCATTGGTTTTATCACTGTCGCAATCGGCATGGGACTACTTCTTGCACGTGGGGTTGCCCCAAAAAATATGTACTCTGACCCTGGCCCTACTGGAGACCTTGAAGTTATCCCAGAACCCGCCGATCCGGAGCAAAAAGGTCTTCAACTTAAGACGCTTAAATTCAAAGAATGCGCAAGCACACTTACCATTGATCTACTTGTAGATAAATCTGATTCCATGAATCGACAAACTAGCTCTGGAGTTGCCAAAATTGCTAGACTTAGGGAAGCGATAAGAGAGCTTATAAGCAATGCGGGAGATGATTCAATAATCGGAATCCAATCTTTCACAACTGGCGATATCACAAATGATGTTCCTATTGCCTATTACAAAGACAATAAGTCTACTATCCAGGCAAAAATTACTGCAATTGGTGGAAGATCTTCAACTCCTACTTATGAAGCGCTTACGTTTTCCTACAATCATCTAAAAGAGTCTATTCCGAAATTCCCTGCTGATAGGAAGTTCACTTTCATATTTATCTCCGATGGTGGTCCATGCCCCGGTTTTGCCTGTCCCGGCAATGCAGGAGCTGATCAAGACCCAAGAATATACAGCCCCAATCCAGCAGATCAGATCAAAGGATTAGGAGTCGAGGTTTATAGCCTTGGAATTTTCGCCCCAGATGAACGCCAATATGTTTTTCAGATGGAAACCTTGCTAAAAAGCATAGCAAGCAAACCAGAAAACTATTTTGCTGCAGAATCAGCAGATGATGTCAAAAGACTTCTTACAACAATTACAAGCAGGCTTTGCACTGGAGGCCCAACGCCAACACCGAAGATCTAACATGAATAAAGAATGTAGAATAAAGAATGTAGAATTAAGAATTAAGAATTAAGCAATATGTTTTTATTTAAGAAAATCATTAAAAATGACCCCAATACATTATTCTCATCCCTTAATTCTTCACGGGGTCAGTCTTCTATATATATAGTGATAATTATAATGGTCATAATTTTTGCCGTAATGTTTGTAGGTGGCGTAGAATCTCTATCATCCGGCAATGAGGCTTCCCCCGTCAGTATAACGCCATCCGCAGTAGCCGACTCAGGTTCAGCTTCCCCCTCCGCTGGCTCTGCCTCTCCTACCGCATCAACTTCTCCAACAGCGACTACCGCCCCGGCAACCTGGACTCTTGATGTTATACCTGGTGCGTGTGAAGGATTAACTAAGGCTAAGTTCAAAAAGTTTCAGGTAGCCATTAATGGAAACTCCAAGGGCTACATTGCTGTTTCTCAACTAAAGGGAAGCTCTTATGAAGTTTATGGAACTAGTGAATTCTCACCTCCTCTACAGAATTATACGATGTCTCTACTATCTGACCTTCAATTCGATACAAAACCATGGAAAATAACTATATTTTCAGGTGGAACAAAAAATGGAGAAAATTGGGTGGGAGGATCAACACAAAAAATATATGACGGCCAACCAACGGGATGCAACTAGTGACTTGACATGATATATATAATTGGTGCAAACTCAAAGTTAGCATGAAATTATTAACAAAAATTAAAAAATTGCTGTTTTTCACCAGCATTTTAATCTTTGCATTATCTGGTCTGAGTTTTGTAGTATCCCCTAGACCAATAATTCCTGTTGCTCAAGCGGCGTGCCTAATTCCACCTCCAGTGTGCGTCCTTAATTTTTGCGTTGATTCTCCGTTGTGTGCTCTTGACACGGGTGATCTGAAAGATGCTGGTAAAGTTGCACTTTCACTTGCCGGAAAGGGATTCGGAGAAATTGATGATGTTCTTGCAAAAGTCGCTTCGCACGGCGGTGACGCTTGTTCAGTTGTTGTTAAACTAGCATCTGAACTTTCACCTGTTGATTTTGATAAGTTGGTTAAAAAATATGGGTGTGATAATATTCCAGGTGGTGGTGGCGGTAGTAGTAGCGGTGGTGGCCAAGATGGATTTACCGGGTGTGAAACACCTATTATGACTGAGCGCGGTAGAGACTTCTGCGAAAGCTTCAGTAGCCATCAATGCTTTTGGTACTCAGGCTATTCCAGCGAATCTCCTAGTTGTAGAACAAATAGTGAAAATATGGATCCCAATCAATTGTGCCGAGATGGTGGGCATTGCTATATTGGACAGACTTGTCAGCCAGGCAATTATTGTTCATCTACTCCAGAGAGTCCATCAACCAGCCCAGCACCGACCAGTGGTGGTGGCTCGAGTGGAGGTACAGACACATGCACAGAGGTAGACAGAACAAAAGGTTTTGAGTGGAAATGTATGGATGGCTGCTCCGGGGGGTTCGATGATACCAAGAAGACGAATACTACACCGTTTCACCAATGCACTGCGGGACTAACCTGCTGCGTCAAAAAGACTGTGGCGATTGGCTCTGGCACAGGGACCGGTACTGGAAGCACAACTCCTGCTCCAACACCAGCAACGCCAACTGAAATTGGATATTGCGGAGACTCTGTTCCAACATTAGGCACTTTGAAGCCAGTCAATGGGGCAACATGCGCAACCACTTCAACTGGTAATTTAAGATGGATAAAAAGGAGCACTGATTCATCAGGTTATGATAAATACTGTGATCGTCTAACCGGCCAACAACAAGTATACTTCTACGAATGCGCTTCTGGCACGAGTGGTGGTGGATCAACAACACCAACTCCAACTACGACAGCTTCCCCTACCCCAACAACCTTTGTACCTATTTCTCAAGGTGGTGTGTGCAATCCCGTGCAAGGCCCATGGCAATGTCAGTCACCAAATGTATGTCTTACTGTCCCAGGTGAGGGTAGATGCTGCCCCGCAGGTACTCAATGGATAAATAATCAGTGCGTAACCCCCACTTCTACTCCAGCACCTACAACAACCCAGACACCTACTAACCCTACACCAATTTCAACAGGAAGTACATGCAACGACTATATTCCAGCATCAAATATCCACCAAGTATGTAGAACTGGTGTAAATTCATGTATCGGCACCGAGGTTCAAAATACAGATGGAAATAAAGCCTGTTCTGATTTCTACCAAAATACATCAACTTGCTGTCAATTACCTCCAAGCGCGGGACCAGCTGGAGGTTCATGTAATCTACCAGGAAGAACATGCAATCCTAGCTCAAATACTTCAACAGGAACAAATATTGCATGCACTGGATGCGGAGGATACTGCGTAGGATCAGGCACAACAGGATCCTGCCAAAATCCCTATTAAGATTAAACATGGAAGAACAACTGCCCACAATACAACAGAGCCCAGAACAACCAAAAAAATCTGGAAATAAAAAGCTTCTCCTTTCTCTTGGGGGGATTGTTTTAATTTTAGCTATTATTCTTGTTACTTTCTTTGCACTCAAATCAACTTCAATAAAAGAAGAAAAGATAGCACCAAGCTCTGAAAGCCTTACAAATCCACTAAATATACAAGCTCTGCTAGGTTTTTCTACATTTAACTTGACGGCGGTTGATAAAAGATCCGAAACCGTTGACGTGACACTAGGAACAACAACTACGGCTGGTATTTCAGGTGGAACTATTGTTATCACCTATGACCCCTTTATGACAAATGACCTAAAGGTAAAACCAATAATTGGATCTACCTCTCTTCTTCCAAACGCTATTTTCTCCGAGGTCAAATATAATCCCAACAATATAGTTATCACATTTTCTCTTCCCGAAGGATCTAATCCAGTTACGGGATCGGGGAGAATTGCAGCTCTTACCTTTACACCTGTAGCTTACAATAAAACGGATAGATCTACTATATCTTTTGATCTAAAGCGCTCAGAGCTCTATACAATAGAAAACGGACAGAAAAAAATATTAAGAGCTTCCCGAGCTGATCTTGATATAAAAATTCAGCCATAACCTATCCCAAAGTCTATTTCCTCGAATTTATGGCATACTTATAGATATGAAGAGTCAAGGATTTATTAATATCGTCATTCCCATCCTTATTCTTGTAACCGCTTTTGCCTTTATGCTTACAAGTGGCAAGATGTTCAATATCTCAACCACTAATCCAAATGAAAAATACGAAAGTCCAGTCACTTCCGGAGACTCACAGAAAAAAAATCTTCAATTAAAAAAACTCACTTTTAAGCCAAAGCCCACTCCCGTTGGGGACGCGTGCAATCATGATATGTCAAAAAAGGTTGACCCAAATGTATGCACCAATTGCATTGCGTGGCTTGTCTACTGTAAAGATAACGCATGTGTTGATGTTGATACCACTAAATCGAAAATGCCAGGAGACAAAACAACCGTATGCCCAGAGTTTGAAAATTCGGGGTGGTGCAGAACTCTTGCCATGGAGGGAGACGGATGGTACTGCATAGGCAAGCCAGTAATATACCTCTACCCCACAGTCCCCACCCTTGTTAACGTCAAAATCAGAACAGAAGGCGCTGTTGTTGTAAGCGATCCCCAAATAGAAAAAGAGAATGGATGGACAAATGTCATGGCTCACCCAAATGGAATACTTTTCTACAACGATCAACCATTCCGTGAATTGTTCTACGAGTCGGAGGCGCAAAATGTGAGTCAGCCGAAGGCCGGATTTGTTTTTAAAAAAGAAAATCTTAAAAAGGAATTAACTGACTTCATAGAAAAATTAGGTTTAACACGTGAGGATGAAAAGGATGAATTCCTTGAGTGGTGGCTTCCCCGCTTGGAGGCATTTGAGTCTCCATATTGGTTTGTTTCAATTCTAGAAAAAGATGAAAAAAGACGTATTGATGAAGTGACAATATCTCCCAAGCCCGATACATTTATCGAGTTTATCGCGTATTTCAAGCCACTTGAAAATGCTGAAGAAGTTGAAAAATTGATTCTTCCTCCTACTCCACAACGAAAAGGCTTTACAGCCGTCGAATGGGGAGGGGTTATTGGTAAATAAGCGAAGCTTGCCCTTTTGGCAAAGGGTGACACCGACCCTCCTCTTCTGGGCGCTGCCATGCAATGGCGAGTACTCTTGGGGTGGAGGGGTTATTGGAAGATAGCTACTGAAGACTAGCAAGCATTGCATCATACTGAGCCTCAATCACTGGATCTTTATCCCCTACATATGACAGCTGTAATCTTATAATTGAATACCCTTTTTGAAATAAAGCAACTTTCTCGTGAAGACGCAGAACTGAATTGCCACCTTTATAATAATAGCCAGGCATATCGCTACGCGCTATCTCTTTACTTTCGTATTTGGCACTCTGGTAGGGTTTTGATAAGTCCTCAATTGTGTTATTTTGACGGGAAAAAACAACCACGCTTATCTCTTTTGTTGACGGGCTTACAAAGCGTATGTATTCGGAAATGCCTTCGTTTGGTATTACACTTACAACCTGAAAGCTTTCAGGGTAAGCAATTGAAAAAATTTCAGAATTGTATCTTACCGACGTGATACTACCTTCCTGCGTTTTGACAATGCCTGGACTGGCATTTGTAGGTGCTGGAGTTATATTGGATTTGCCGGCCACACTAACGTTGTCAGCATTTCGCAAGGACACTATTGCAAATGTCGTAAGTCCTAGACATCCCACCACTATAATAACCGCCATTTTTTTCCATCCAAGCTTCTCTACTAGTTGTTCCATATATTTAAATATTATCAGATTTTCTTAATTCTTGATTCTTAATTCTTAATTCTATATACTCGTGACAAGATGCTAAGCCAACAAGATCCAGAAGTTTATGCCATACTCCAAAAAGAAGACAAGAGACAGCGGGATACTCTAACGCTTATACCTTCAGAAAATTACGCCTCCCTTGAAGTGAGATCCACCCTCGCGTCAGTATTTACAAATAAATATTCAGAAGGATATTCAAAGAAAAGATATTATCAGGGAAATGCCAATGCTGATGACATAGAAATGCTAGCAATGGAGCGAGCAAAAAAATTATTTGGCGTTCCTTTTGTAAATGTCCAACCTTATTCAGGAAGTCCGGCAAATACGGCAGTCTATTTTGCACTACTCGAACCTCTAAAAAGCAAAATTATGGGACTTGCTCTGTCATCTGGAGGACATCTAACTCATGGGTCACCTGTTAGCTTTTCTGGCAAATATTTTAAAACTGTCAGCTTTCCTGTAACTCGCGACGGAATCCTTGATATGGATGAAATAGAGAAATTGGCCATAAAAGAAAAACCGCAGATCATTGTATGTGGATTCACTGCATACCCACGAATTATTGATTTTGAAAGATTTGGCAAGATTGCTGATAAGTGTGGGGCTTATTTACTTGCTGATGTGTCCCATATTGCTGGTCTTATTGCTGGAGGCGCTCATCCTTCACCCGCAAATCACGCCCATATCATTATGACTACAACTCACAAATCTCTTCGCGGACCCCGAGGAGCAATGCTTATGGTAACTGAAAAAGGTATTCAAAAAGATCCAGATCTTCCAGAAAAAATAAATAAGGCGGTTTTTCCAGGCCTCCAAGGAGGACCTCACGATAACCAGACAGCAGCAATCGCTGTTGCGTTAAAAGAAGCCATGAGCCCGGAATTTAAAAAATATGCTCATCAAATAGTTAAAAACGCGAAAGTTCTTGCTGATGTTCTACTAGCAAATGGCTTTCGTCTTACAACAGGTGGCACGGAAAATCATTTAATTGTTATAGACACCATGTCAAAAGGGGTTAATGGAGCACTCGCCTCTTACGCTCTGGAGCTTGGGGGGATAATTACCAATAAAAATACTATTCCGTATGACACACTTCCCCCTTTCTATCCGTCAGGTGTAAGAATTGGAACTCCTGGAAGTGCCACTCGGGGCATGAAGGAAAAAGAAATGAAGATTCTAGGACAATGGATTGCTGATATTATCAAGGAATGCGAAGGAAATGTATTACCGGAGATAAAAGAAGAACGCGGACCTTTCTTTAAGAATTTTAAGAAAGAAATAGCTGAAAATAAAAAAATCAAAAAAATTGCTCTTGAAGTTAAAAGAACACTCAAAGAATTCCCGCTTCCCTAAAAAACGCGCTTCTTATTGACACTCAAGTCTATCTTCACTACTATGTAAATAGTTGGCCTTATATAGATATGGTAAAAATTATTCCTCGAATTCTCTTTCTCATTGTAAGCCTTTTTTTTATAATCCCTATGAATTTACAAATAAATGCATCAAACGAAAATTCTAAAATAGACACAAATAAAACTTTGGCTTTTATCCCAGGTACAGACAAACTACCAGATAGCTATATATGGACACAGAATTCATCACCTTGCTCAGCAGGTGAAGCTTATTGTTATCAAGACACAACAGGAAATTACCAACATGGAATCGAAAATACTCAAAACAATGATTTACCCCCGGCAGATCAATCAGTTAACGATAATCCAAATGGGAACACCAGTCGCAAATCTGGATATGGAGGGGATTGTACAATATTTGGCGGTTGCGTGAATGAAGGGGTATGCGAACTCACAGACATTGGAGGCATTAACGGTCAATGTGTTGCGCCCAGAACAGCACAGCCAACTAGTTGCAATAGTCAGAGTGGCCGGGCAAATGGATGCAACTGCGAACAATCAAATAACACTCAATGCGCAAGTCAATATTGTGGTGGACCATATCGAGTAGAAGATGTCTATCGCAGGGGAAGCCCAAAAACTATCGGCACCTGTCAATCGTCAACGGTGTCTGGTCCATCCGTAACACCTGGCCCTTCAAGTCAGCCTCTTGTATGCGGAATTATTGGAGATCCTAATGCAGACGGGATGATTACTGACGCAGATGCCTTATTTGTAGGAAGAATGATGGCTGGCCTTGAAACATCAACTCCCGACAGGATAGCAAGAGCAGATGTTAATAATGACGCTATTGTAGACAGCAAAGATCAATTAGAAATAAGAAAATATGTTACAAAATTAATTACAACTTTTCGTGCTTGCAATAGTTCTAACCCTCCCCAAGTCTTATGTCCTCCTGAGACGACAAATCCCAATACAACACTCAAGAACAAAGGGGATGCAAATTGCAGCGGTACAATAACAATTCAAGACTACAATTTATGGCGGGATGAATTCATTGCTAAAGAAGCCAATACAACCAACAGAACAAAGTACGCTGATTTTAATGGTGGGGATGTTACGATTTCTGACTATAATATATGGAGAGATAATTTTATAGCTACAAATAATGGAACAAACTAACAACCCAATCATCCAGTATATTAAGACTCTAAAAAGAAAACAGATTTTTATGGCAATTGGTGGTTTAATTGTAGCTGGTGCTCTTGTCACAACGTTATATCTCGTAAAACAATCCCAGGACTTAAGACAACGGGCTTCTGGAGAAGAAGTTATACTCTCATATTCCCCTTCTCAAATACAATTAGCACAGCATACAGAAACTGCAATTGAGCTTAAAGCCAGAACCATAGCAGCAAATGTGAATGTTACAGCAATCCAAACGACTGTAAAGTTTGATCAAGATAAAGTCGAGCTCGTGAGATACGAAGACGGTAACAGATCGGCACTACTAACACCTCTTCAAACTCCGTCACCAAATAATGCAGCAGGTACCATGAGCGTTACCTTCCTGCGACCAACGGCAGACGCAACTGTTCTTAGTGGAGACATCAATCTTGGTCGGCTAATATTTAAATCTAAAGGAACTATCGGAGTAACTGACATCACGGCAATTAACTCTTTAGTTACTAAGTCTGGATCCTACACTGACATAACGCCGGGAGTTGAAGTATCCAGTCTCACTGTTTCGTCAAATACATCTGTTACAGTTACGACAGCACCAAGCGGAACAACCGCCCCCTCTCCTTCTCCAAATACTCAGCCGACAGGCTCACAGGTATATTGTGGAGATTCTAGTCATGTTGGTTGCACGGTTGGACTTTATTCCTGCTACGTTAACCTAGGCAATAATGTAGGCAAGACATGTACAGATGTGTCTGGCAGTAACGGCACATACAATTGCGTTAAATGCGCATATGTCACTCCATCGCCAACGGTATCCCCTAGCACAACCCCTGTACCAAGAGTTCCTGAATGTGGAGTTTCAACTATTCCACCTACGATAGGAGCTGCCCCACTCAAAGTAGCTTTACATGGTTCTGGAAAGTCAAATGCACTGGGAGTAGGAATTGCAGGATATGAATGGGATTTTGATGGAAATGGAACATGGGATTCTCCTGTCCAACTTGATTACATAGAACATATTTATACTGTTAATGGTACATATAGACCTAAATTCAGAATTAAGGGTCAAAATGGTAAATACAGTGAGACTTGCACTTACGGATATGAGGTGCTGGTTGGACCCATCTCAACAAATCCCAACTATGACGTGACCATTATTCCGCCAGCCAATCTTCAACCATCAGGCAATATAGATTCTGGAAGCCGAAATATAACATGGACAGCTTCAGCAAAAGCTGAGGGAGGTTACTATCTGAGAGTTAATGAGGATGGAATAGATACTACAACTTGGAACGCACCTAGTTGTGATTCGAATACAAATTTAAGAACCGGCGATATTTGCGAAACAATTAACACAACCAGCTACTCTTATACATTTAAGCCTGGAAAGAATTACTTTGTATGGGTTCACAGTCGAGCAACTAATGGTAAATACGGTGAGCCAGTTGCCGCCACTGTAGTCACGCGTGCTGGTTCCGAGCCAACAACTTCACCCACATTAACGCCTACGGCAACTATATTTCCTACTGCAACTCTTGCACCAAATGATACAGCTATAAATGTGAACATTGCACTTCCTGGTATAGGCACTGGGGCTGAAAATCTGGGACTTAATGCAACCCCAATACACCCACAAAGAACTGCAACGCTTAAGCTATACGACAATACGAGTGCAAATATTAAAACAGTCGATGCTATCATGACCTACGTGCCACAGTCATCATCCTACTTTGGCCAATTCCCATTGGGCACCACATTCCCAACAGGAGTGTATACTGCAAAAATTAAGGTCAACAATGCTCTCTATCGAAGCCTTGTAGGATCAATGCAAATTACAGGCGGCGTAGCAAATGCGTCTACTATATGGACAGGAACTCCAAGGAATCTTATTAGCGGAGATCTAAATAATGATAATACTCTTGGTATTATTGACTGGACCTATATGATAGCTTGCGTAAAGAATGAGGCAGCTTGCACATCCGCAATAAGAGGTCTTGCAGACCTTAACGATAATGGAAGTGTTGACGAGATAGATGTTCAGATATTACAACGCGGGTTTGCATTACGTGACGGAGACTAATATAGAATTAAGGACAATGAATAAAGCGTAAAGAGAAAAGTTGACAGTAAAAGAAAATTGCTTAATACTTAATTCTTGATACTTGATTCGAATAATACTGCCTAACATGCCTAAAAAAACGACAATACTAATAGTGATTCTTGCTCTAGTTACAGGAGTTCTTATTTTCCTTGCGGTACGATCGGATCAAGGACAAAATTTACTCTCGACTGATCAGGGAGAAGCTACCCCTACCCAAGTGCAACCATTTGCAAGCTTGTCATTTGAGAACCCACTTCTTGATGCTTCAACCGGCCCGACAACACAATCGGTAAATATTGTAATTGATACTCTGGGTAAACCTGCCGCAGGAGCACAAATAGAGCTTTCATATAATCCTGCTGTGCTAACGAATGTGAGCGTTAAGACTCCCCAGACGTCTTTCTTTGGAGCAAACCCGAGTGTGCTTATAAATACTGTTGATCCTACTCAGGGAAGAATCTCTTACGCTGTAGGGATATCTGCATCAGATGCAGAGAAGTCTGGAAATGGTACCTTAGCAACCATAACTTTCACAGTAAATAGACTCGCTGGTATTGCAACTACTAATCTAACCTTTCTTCCTAAATCTGCTGTAACAACACTGAGTGCTCAGGGGTCAATTCTCAACACCTCAACTCCCCTTGAGATACGCCTTACACCTCTTCCAACATCTGCCAATTAATGCATGTTTATTGATAAAATTTGGAAAAAGAATCAATATGTCCTTCTTGTAGCGGCAACGGTACTTTTGGGAGCCTGCCTAGCAATACTTATTCTCCTGCGATTTAGTTCCAATAGGCAACAAGAGCATCAACAAAATACAATAACCCAACAGTCGGCCTCTCAAAATTGCACTGCTCAAAAAATAGCGTGTAACCCTCAATTCATAGACAATAAGAAGATAGCATGTGGATTACTTAAAAATAAGATAATTGATGAACTTTTGAAACGAAATGAGTCACCATGTAAGAGTATTAATAGAGAAATAGTTGAAAATCAAATGAATGAAGCATGTCAAATAGGTTGCCCCAAGTAACTTCTGTAGTTGATTTAAGTGATAGCATTCTGAAATAATGTAACTAATATGGCAGACATACCACAAAATTCATTTCAAGGACCTTTGGCTCCAAAATATGGATTAAATGACAATTTCAGAAATCCGATTCCGGCTGGACCCAAAGTTAATATTCCAAAAAACAGAAATTACGGGCGACTTATACCGGTGGGCGCAGTTGCACTTGCGCTTCTTATTCTTCCTTTAACTATCCAGCAGCTTGGCCAGCAACAAGATAATAGACAGCAAGCATCTCAACCAACTCCTACAATATCGCTACCTGCCCAGGTGACTTCCCCGACATCAACCCCGACACCTATAGGCCTTACTCCAACACCAACCTCTACAGTAGAATTAGTACCACCACTTCAAGCAACTTCTTCCGGGAATTAAATTTTAATGGTGCCCTGAACCTGGCTTAGAAAGCACTGGGGTATTTCCACGTCTTACTTTTGCTGCAAAATCAGCAGCCATGTCCCCAGCTGCATATGCCATAAGTCCTACCCCTGCTACAGGGTGAGCAGCTCCTAGAACTCCCAGGATTGTAAGTCCCATACCGGCACGTTTTACGCCCTTGTCCATTGTCTGCTCGAATGGACCTTGATGCTCGGGGAACATACCTTTCTTTGATCTATTCTTAAATTTTGCCATCATGTCTGCCATAAAATCTCCAGCTGCATACGTAAGCAGACTCAAACCTACCACGGGATGACTCATGGCGATTGTTCCTATTGCTACAAGGGCAAGGCTTGCCCCCCATTTGATTTTTTTATCTGCGAAATTCTCAGTTATTCCCTCATGATGTACAAAGGTTGCAAATTGAGGTTCTGAATGAGAAGCCTCATGACTTGCTTCATGTCCACGCGTCTCAGCAGGTGCTGCATGTGATGGTCCGTGTTCTGCGCTCATATTATTTAGATAATTTCTTTCTTAAGTTGAAAACTTTTCGTTCTAAAGAACGGGCCACAAAAGGCTTAACTGCTTCAAAGGTGTTTGATGCAACCTTACCGACAACTTTTGCCCCTGTCTTAATATCTTTTGTAGGTAACTCAATTTCTTTCACAGTGCGTAATTATATCAGAAAACCTGGGAAAATTAAAGTACTATGGGATTAAGTGTTGCACACTTAATCCCAACGAAGTTAAGATGCAATCTTAACTGAGTATGGGACAATCTGTGATCCTAGACACAGAACAATCTTTGTCAAAAGATTTTTATGGGATTAAGACGAAGTCCATTGTGCTTTGGGCGAAGCCAAAAGAGTTGGGGTAAATTTGAGGCGCGGAAGGGAATCGAACCCTCGCATAGAAGTTTTGCAGACTCCCGTGTTACCACTTCACCACCGCGCCATGAGTGTTGAGTGTATCAAAATTTGAGGCAAAAATCCATCTCCACGATTGATTTACCCCACCCTCACAGACTAAACTTAATCCGTGAACAAAAAAATAATCTTAATTGCCTTAATAGTGCTTGTTCTTATAGGTGTTGTCGTCACAACTCTTCTTATTAGACAAAACCAGGACAATAGACAGCGAGCTGATGAAGGAACTCCTACGACAACACAAGGTCCTACTCTCGACACAGAAGAATGGAATTTCGTTAGGATTTTGAACGAACATAGGCAAGAAATAGGACACAATCCACTTAAAGTGTCCCAAAAATTAACACTAGCAGCTAGATGGATGTCAACAGACATGGCAGCAAGAAATATATTGCCCGCTGATCATTCAGATTCGCTTGGCAGGCAATTCCAAAACAGAATAAGATCATTTGGCTACAACGCCGTACCTATTGGAGAAAATATAGCAAAAGTTGGTGCAACCGGTCAAAACGCATTTGATGCTTGGCTCGCCTCAACAATGGGGCATAAAGAAGAAATGGAAAGCCCTGCAAGAAGTGTTATTGGTATTGCTAGAGTTCAAAGTGGAAATAGCTGGTATTGGACTGCAGACTTCGGGCCATCGTTAGACTCCGAAATTACTCCAACGACAACTCCATCTATTACTGATAGCCCTACCCCATCAACAACAGTATCTCCTACATTATCAGTTACTACAACCCAAGAGCCCACAATAACTGCCTCACCAACAACTGTAATAGTAACCCCTTCTAATACGGTAACTCCTACGTTGACCGCAACTTCGACACCCACGTCTACAGCAACGCCAACACCAACTTCGACTCCTACCGCAACTCCTACCCCAACGCCTAGTCCAACAAAAGTACCAACAAGCACACCAACTCCTACATCCAAACCAACTGCTACTCCCACAGCTACGTCCATTCCAACTGTGCCTCCAACGGCAACTCCAACAATCCTACCAACTGTAATTGCTCATATATCACCAACCCCTACACAATTGCCGCCTATTGCAACGAGCACTCCAGTACCATCCATAGCACAACCAGGAGGACTCGTACCTACTCTGGGTATATTTGGTGGAATTTTGGTCGTGATCGTTGCTGGAATATTCTTGTTAGCACTTTAGAGTGTACAGCGTAAAGTTAACAGCGTACAGAAATTCTAGAACTGGCCGCTAAACGCTGTCTACTGTCCGCTACTTGTCTTGATTGTATTTACTCTCTTGAGGTCCAACCTGAAACTTAGCGAAGCAAAGGATCAGGCACATTACTTATCTTGATTATATCGACTTTCCTGTGGTCCTGCCTGAAACTTACACGCAGTGAAGTTTTAGGCGTTATTTATCTTGGTTATACTTACTTTCTTGAGGACCTGCCTGGAACTTACACGCAGTGAAGTTTTAGGCGTTATTTATCTTGGTTATACTTACTTTCTTGAGGACCTGCCTGGAACTTATATTTTGCGTCTTTCTTTTTTGTATATGGGGTCTCTGCAGGACTTGATAGTTGCTCAAAAGCCATAGCGCAAATTCTCATTCCGGGGTACAAAGCAACAGCCATACGCCCAAGATTACCAAGCTCCAAAACGCAATTACCGTCCCATCCTGCGTCAAAAATACTTGCAGTTGAATGTACAACAATTCCAAGTCGCCCCAATGAAGATCTTCCCTCTAACCTTCCCAGAAGATCATCTGGAATTCTTACCTTTTCCATGGTAACGGCAAGCACAAAATCCCCTGGCTGCATAATAAATGGTGAACCTTTCTTAATCTTTATTTCAGTTGTAATTTCGTTTGTATAATCTTTTTTCGTAGGGTCAAGGAAGGCATTCCTGCTATGGTCAAAAACTCTAAATTTATCTCCAAGACGAAGGTCTAAAGAGCAGGTACCCAACTGTGTTTTGAAATCTGGGGCCGGCAATATACCAATCTTTTTCTTCTTAATATAATCTTTGATGTCGCGATCGGATAAAACCATAATTGGCAGTAGGGCTTGCGGTTATTTCATCATTCTACAGAAGGAAAAATGATTTCGCAATACGAGTATTTAGTTTGGTAAGATAAATTGCGTTTGTGACATCTCACATGGAACAAGTGCCATTGCATTGAATTGACAATAGAATCAAAAACAAAATATTGGAAATAAAATAGATAAATAAGATAATAATAACCGGTGCGAAGAAAGTTAATGAAAACATTTTCAACATTACTTTGATTCTATTTTTCTTATTAAGAATACCTGCAAAAAATCCTGTGGCACCACTTATGATGAGAACCGATATCAAGAAATTAAAGATAAGATCATAATATGACATAAAAAGTTCTGGCATGGCAAGAATTCCTTTTACGTTAAAAGTTAGAGTAGTAAAAGAGAGAATAAACAATGCAAACCCCATTTCAAACATGTCTTTTGATGTTATTTTATTGGTAAGAATATTTATCAATACTACAAGAAGTGATAATGATACTGAAACAATGAACAGAACTAAATTTTTGTTCTTAATATAATCTTTGATGTCGCGATCGGATAAAACCATAAAACAGATGATAAAAAATCTACCTTACAATAAAACTAATTTCAACTGCAGTAAATCCATCTCTTCTAACCTTTTCAAAGATAGGCAACTGATAGGTAGAATAATCTTTCTCATAACGCCTTTCCAGGTAAAAAACTATATTCCTATAGGAATCTGGAATAGGCTCAAAATAAAGTGGCAAAATATTTTTTGATGTTTTATCGTCATATATTGAAATAAATACGAAAGGCGAATCTACGCTATCTTTAGCATATAAAGCTGTGTCAAATGTCTCTTGTTCATTTAGTCCAAGTTTTTCGCTAAATAACCGAACAGTACGCTCAATATCTGATCTCGGAACAACAACGCCCCCACTGGGTCTATTTGTCTTAATTGCGGGCTTGTAATCAAATGAGAGGCTTTCAATTGACTTACCATTTGCACTAAATTTTCCTTCCTTTTGAAGAATTATATTAAATCCCTCTTGAGAATAAGGCACATTTGGAGAATAAAGAATTGTTCCAGCGCTAACTTTCACATTCGTCCCCTCTTGCCCATAAAGATATAGCGGGCTATCGACACAGTTGTTGGATGCGTTTTTACCTCTAACGGTCGCGAAGTGCTCCTTAAAACATGCATCATACTCTGCATTTCCAGTACCAGTTCTGGCCTGATCTCCTGTAAATGTAGTTCCATGCAACGCATTGCATTGTGCTGCCGCAACATCTCTGCATTTCTCACCGCTTTGTTGCTCTACTCTTTGAGGAACTAGTGCTGGCTTAAATCCTAAGGTCTGAAGTTTTAATTGCTTATTAGACGACTTACCAGACGCTGCATTTGCATTGATAGTAGACGAGAAATAAGCGCTTTTTGTTATCCCGATAAGTTGCAGAAAAGAACCCTGAACTTCTATTCGTTGGCCGGCGTCATCCCCAGCCTTTACGACATACAAATTAGAGCTAGAAGGAGTATATTTGGAGCCCAAATTACCCACAGCTGCATCTCCCTCCGCCTGATCAGAAGTCAAGAAAGCTCCTCCAGCAAGCATAGATTGAACGCCATCGTGCTTAAGTTTGGTTGACTGAGAGCGTGCTGTATTATATATAAAAGCGCCTGATTCCTCGGTATTTTTTGAAAGAAATGTATACGTAGGACTATTCGTTTGTAAATCCCAAGTTGCGGTAGTATATACACCCTCACTTGAAGTCGCGATAACTGAGCGTGCTTTTGTTGCTAAATCAAAAGTCTCAACCGTGTTTGGGCTAACAATGGCTCGTCTAAATCCGTTTACCACCTCTGTGCCAGGACCCTTACTCCCATCATATCCAGCAAAAACTAATTTAGCACCATCTGGAGATTGAATGGGCTGAGAACCATATGTTCCCGCTGCCATTGACTCAATGTCACCTTTTATTGTCCCAGTAAAATTTGAATAACTCATCCCATAAGCCCACCCTGCGTCGGCATTTGCGAGGAACTTGTCATAAAAAACATCGCCACTATTTGCTACTGCAACAGGATAGTGGACTGGAGATGTTGTCGGCTCATCATATATTGTGTACTTTTTTGTACTATCACCAACGAGAACAGTTATAATCCTTGAACCTCCACCTCGAAGATGTGTAGAATTAGGTGGTGGCGCAACTTGCCATGCTGCAAGATAATTACCATCAGCAGACACAACGTAGTCATCTATTCCATAGCCTGCATCAGCTTTCAGAACAACCACTTCTTTCTGATCAGTAAGGGTACGCACAACAATCTCTGATCCATAATCTCGGTCATCAGTATTGTTGATATACATAATTTTCGTAGGACTTATAACCTTCACGTGCTTTACATTCGAAGGTAATTTTGCCAACAAAGTATTCTTGTTAGTAGTAAGATCAAATGAATTTATGTATGAGGAAGTATCTTGCCAATAACCATATACTATCGAATTTGATGGGGCTTTCTGACTAACAGCACTGGTTGGTGCTGGATTTGACTTCACCGAAATACCTTTTCCGCCATATGTCAGAATGTATGCACCCACACTACCCCCCAGAATTAACAATCCAAATAGGATAATGAGCATTTTCATGCCTCCAAATGCAGCTTTCTCTCCAGCGGGTGGCATTTGGGGTGCGAGTTGAGGAGGCTCTGTTGTTAGTGGGGAATTTTCCATACCTATATATAGTGTATGGTTATGGGAACAGTGTCAAGCCATTTTAGATAAATATAATTGCATTTGCCTCAAAGAGATAACTTTAGTAAAATATACGTTCATGGGTCATTGGCTCAACGGTAGAGCGCGTTCCTGATAAGAACGAGGTCGAAGGTCCGACTCCTTCATGACCCACTGAAAAAGAACTATTTTTTTCAAATTTTCGCAAGCATAGCGACTTAGAACGAGGTCGAAGTGACGACCCTGCGCTGTAGGGCAAGTTATGCTTAATCCTTCATGACCCACAACAAATCTCCAAACGTTGTGGGACTGATATTTCACATCAGTGGGAACACCAAGCACTACTTGATGACCCACAGTTTTCTGAGTAGTTTATTTCTGAAAAAACCCTCATCCCCATTGACAACCATTCACATATATTATTAGCTAAATATAGATTTTTATTCGCAAATGAATTTATTAAATCGGGCTCACCAGACCTACCAGAACTTTATATTGGATAAAGTTCCTCATCCGCTCAAGCATCTCAAATTCCTTCTTATTCTGCTTGTGATACTAGCAGTTCCGCTCACAGTAATATTGAGCCAGAATGTACAGGACCTGCGCCAAAGAGCCTCTGAATTAACCATAAATGCTGTGCAAGACTCGCTTACTGGTGAGTACTTTGATCTTGAAATCAAAAATGCGATCACGCGATATACACCAGGCCCTGAAGGTGGTGCGCTTGGGGTAAACGCAGTATTTTCCGCTTCCGGGAATAGAGTTACAAGTATTTCTACACTTACCGGATTTGTGAATTTTGCTGACGGATACCCAGAACAAAAAATTGCTTTCACAAGAAATGATCAAGGCATATTCAAATCAGATCCAGTAAAAATATTAACGTACGGATGCGTTGATTTATATTCGACTCCTGACAAAAATCCTGGCTTTTATGTAGGTACATTTTGTTTTGGCCGACCATTACTTGTGGATTCATCCCTAAAACCAGGAACCAGAGTATATTCGAACAATTCTTCTGCCGGGATATTCATTGAAGCATTTAACTCAGGTGATCAACCCAACTACATTGGTAAAGGAGCTGACATTCTTATCAACTCTATGGCATTTAATAAAAATAGTACTTATTACCGACAGTATGGAGCTTTTGGAAAAATATATTATGTAGGGACTAATACCAATAACTTAACAGAATTTAGAAATTTATATTATACATTTGAAATACCTCATGCCAACAATGACTTAAAACCTTGTGGAGATATACAAAGAAGCTTCCGTAATTCTAAAAGCTTAAGCGATTATATAAATGGGTTCAATACTTCCATTAGCAGTGTAACTAACGGACCTGGTGGCTGCGGAGCCACTTATACAAGTACAAATAATTTAGTTTCAGGTTTTGTTGGAATATTTTATGGAGATATATTCCAGCTAGATATGATAACTCCAACCGCCCCACCGTACCTTCCAACTCCATATCCTACAAAAGTTCCGTATCCTACATCAACGCCATCAGCTAAAATTAACCCCCCCTGTCAACAATATGGAGATGCAAACCTTGATGGGTATATAACAGACTCTGATGTAGAACTGATACAAAAGTTTATAGTAAATCTAGAAATTCCAAATTCATCACAAAAGAAATCCTCAGATGTTAACAACGACGGACAGCTTACGATAAACGATGTCCTACTAATTCGCTCATATCTTAATGTGACCATACCAACATTCCCTGTTTGCTCAGCCCTTCCTAGTCCAACCCCAACCCATGAACACCAGACACCGATGTCTCTTAAAACCGGCTATGTTACGCTTACAGCGAATGACTTTACTCTAAATATTGGCGGAAAAATATATAAAGCTCCGACGAAATATACCCGTCTTTCATCAGACCCAGGAGGAAATCTTGGAAAATACACAACTCTTGAAGCTGAATGGATAGCTGAAAATGGAGCAGAAATGCGCATGAATATGTATTTTGCATACGATGGAACCTTCTGGTACCTCAGTGAGTTGCGCACATACAATGGCAATAGCCCAGCTGACTGGCTTTATTACAAGCCCGTTGATCAATTCGGACAAAAAGTACAACACGTGCTTGGCCAAACAGCTATAACACATGAGATTACTTTTAAATCCCCTACCTCATCACTGAAGTTCACAAATCTTGCACTAAGAGCTTTTACAAATTCCTCAGTTCCAACTCCCACACCAACTTACGGAATGTCACCAACGCCAACAATGCGCCCGTCCAGCACCCCAACTCCCACTGCATTTAGATGTGACTTCAATAGAGACGGCTACCTTGATATTTTGGACTACAATACTTGGCTCAAACAATTTATCAATGGTGGCAAGCCTTCAAATCCATCTGCAGACTGCGATGGGAATGGAATGGTTGATATATTTGACTACAATCTTTGGCTACGAGAATTTAGAGGATTTAAAAAATAAATATGCAAAAAATAAAAGGGATTTTTAAAAATCATAGACTTAGAGCGATTGTTCTTATAGCTGTTATTGCCGTAGCTGGTCTTGCTACCCTCCAACAGGTAAGCAAGAACCAGGATCTTCGACAAAGGGCTTCTTCAGACGTAGGCCTAGAATTCAACCTTCCTTCTACTGAAGTAGGTCTAGGACAACAATTTGATACTGTGGTTGTGCTTAATAATAGTGCCGGCAAACCAATAACGAGCTTTGACGTGACAATTTCGTATGACAGTAAAGCGATAAGCTATATCGGCTCATCTGTCATTTACCCCTTCACAGGATTGATAACGACATCAACACCTGAATCTGGAAAAGTAAGGATCGCAGGAACAATTGAGGGCAATAGCACTCTTCCAGATATGGGAAATTACTCTTATGCAAAAATTGCAAATATTACTTTCGTTGGCAAAAGTCTTTCTTCATCAACCATTGGTTTTTCAAATGCTAATATCGCTGCGCTGGATGAGGCAAAAAGCGTTGTAAACTGGATAAAAAATAGTCCAATAACAGTCGCAAAAAATCCTCCTTCAATCACTCCTGCGCCCTCCCAATACTGCAAAAAAGGCATAAATACATTTTCGGCTACACAGGACGGGTGCAAATCTGGATCATACAAGACGATATTAATTGGTTGCTATGACAATTTTACAACCACAGTTAGCACTCCTAGCTGCACTGGCTATGAAGAGATGATGAAATATGCCTCTCAATTTTGCGAAGGCAGAACATCATGTAGCCCACAGACAACAGTTACTCCTACTCCTCCTATAACCTGCGACATTGACCAAAACGGAACTGTTAATCAGGCTGATTACTCCATGCTTGTTGCTTGCGCTCAGGAAAATACCATAACAGACAAGTGTAAAAAGGTTGATTTCAATAAAGACGGTAAAGTTAATTTAGACGACCTTAATATATTTCTACGTCAATGCCCAATGCTAACTCCTCCCCCACCAACAGGAACGCCTACTCCTACATGGCTTTCTACTCCTACTCCATCTAGAATTCCGACACCTACCCCTGGAAATTATGGTTATGTTTATATAGCAACCACACCAGATGCTCAATCAATAAGACTGCTTACAACTTCTGGCAAACTAATCACTCAGTCGACAGGCAAGATTTCACAGCAACTAACTGTTGGTAATTATTATGCGTACTTTTCGATTTCAAATAGAAAGACGAAGAGTAGCAAGGTCCCAGTTACTAAAACTTTCACAGTCAAAAAAGGCCAGACTACAACAATAATAGGAGATTTCAGTACCGGAAAGACCACAGTAACTACCCGCTAATTTTCCCACAAAAAAACCGATCCGCCACCATGTCATCCCGAATTCATTTCGGGATCTTGTATCATAAATGTATGTCAAAGCGATACTACGTTTATATACTTACAAACCGTATGGACACGGTGTTTTACATTGGAATAACAAACAATTTAGTCCGAAGAGTTTGGGAACATAAAAATTCTGTTGTTGAAAGTTTTACTTCCAAATATAAAATAAACAAGCTTGTTCATTTTGATGTTATCGATACAAGCTATGAAGCTATAAAAAGAGAAAAACAATTAAAGAATTGGCATCGGCAATGGAAAATAAATTTGATAAAAGAGAAAAATCCTGATTTCAAAGATTTGTATGATGAGATTATATAGACCCTGAAACAAGTTCAGGGCGACAGACAAAAAGGCACAAAAAAACCTCGCACGTGGCGAGGTTTCATTTAACTAAGTATTAGACGCTTGAAAAGTGGCAGGAAAGACTAATTAAAATCTAGTCCTTCCATTGC
>CAZEEU010000003.1:0-80573 GCA_964511305.1 uncultured Gammaproteobacteria bacterium
GAGCGGCACCAGTGATCATGTTCTTGATGTAATCAGCGTGTCCTGGAGCGTCGATGTGAGCATAGTGACGAGTAGCTGTTTCGTACTCTTGGTGAGAGATATTAATAGTAACTCCTCTTTCTCTTTCTTCAGGAGCATTGTCGATGTCTGCGTAGTTCTTAGCTTCTGCTAATCCCTTTTTTGCAAGCACGTGTGTGATTGCTGCAGTTGTAGTGGTTTTACCGTGATCAACGTGACCAATGGTCCCGATGTTGACGTGTGGTTTTGTTCTGTCAAATTTTGCTGTTGCCATATTGTTTTGCCAAAAATAAACACCTGTTTTTTAGGTGTGAAAGAATAATACAATATGTTTTTTATTGCGTCAATACCCAATTTTGGGGCAAATTAAGTTTGATATACTATGGAAATGAAAGTTTACTTTGTAAGACATGGCCAAACTGAATTCAATGCACAAAATCAATATCAACCGCTTGACTCTAGTTTATCTCAAAAAGGAATTGAACAAGCACAGTTTGTAGCTAAGAGACTTACCGACATACAAATTAAGGTTGTCCTCTCAAGCAATTTGAAGCGCGCGATTCAAACGGCTGAAATAATTAACGAAAAACTTCAAAAAGAACATATTCAGATAGAAGCGCTACGGGAAGCCAAACGCCCTTCTATATTTATTGGGAAGAATAAGGCGGACCAATTTGTTATGGATGTTATGTCCCTAACCGAAGAGCATGCAGACGATCCTTCATGGCATTACTCAGATGAAGAAAACTTTTCAGATGTTAAGTCTCGTGCAATAAAGGCTCTTCAGATCATTGCTAGCCGAAGTGAGGACCACATTCTAGTAGTGACACATGGCGAATTCTTACGTTTTATTTTGGGGATCCTGTTGATTGGTGAAAGTTTAACGTTTCTAGAGTACAAGCACATTCAAAATGTATTAAAAACTACCAACACTGGCATTACAGTTTGTTACTATGAAAAAACCGAATGGAAGCTCTTGACGTGGAATGACCACGCACATTTACCTTGATGTAGCATCCTAATAAAGTCCACTTTAGTATTCCAGAGCTTACTTTAAGATCGTATAATGGGGCAATGATTTTTGTAACATTAATCGGATTTGGTCTTGCTGCCTTTCTTATCGTATTCCTCTATCAACTTATCCTTACGCATCCAATGGCACTTTGGGAACGAGGAGCCTTCTTCTTCATACTTACTGGCATTCTCATTACATCTGCTTATATTAGACTTCAATATATCGAAAGCGATACCCTAGAAGCTAAAGTATTAAAGCCGATTGCCTCACCTATTCAAAAAAGCATAGAAGTGGTCGACACCCTCAGCGAATCAAAAGAGCTTGAAAAAATAGTCCTCCCACTTATTGAAAAGGAGAACGGAACTTATTCTGTCGTTATAAGGAATCTTAAAACAGGCGCTCACTATAACTACAATGAAGCAGAGGTGTACTCTTCTGCTAGCCTTTATAAGTTGTGGACTATGGCAACTGTCTTTCAACAAATAAAAGATGGCAAGTTGACCTTGGACAAACCTATTTCAGCAGAGATAGCAATGCTAAATAAAGCTTTTGACCTTGGTGAAGATGCTGAATTGTCTGAAGGTACAATTTCCAATACTGTTGAGGGAGCAGTTGAGCAGATGATAACCATCTCCCATAACTATTCAGCAATTCTCCTTACTTATGTAATAAAAAACTCATCGGTAAGACAATTTCTTCTCTCTTATCACCTCACAGACTCCAAAACTGGAGCACCACCAACAACAACTGCAGACGACATAGCTGACTATTATGAAATGCTTTACAAAGGAGAATTGATTTCAAAGGACTTTTCTAATCAAATGATAGAAATATTAAAGCGGCAAAAATTAAATGATAGGATACCCAAATATTTACCAACAGACACTTCAATTGCGCACAAAACTGGTGAATTAGGAGGAGTTAAGCATGATGCAGGAATTGTTTTTTCAAAAAAAGGAGATTATGTGATAGTAATGATGTCAGAAACAAATGCCCCATTAAAGGCCGCGGAGGTAGAAGCAAATATCTCAAAGGGGGTATGGGGATACTTCAATAAGAATTAAGAAGAAAGATTTAAGTATTAAGCAAGGGTGGTTTGGGTTACAAACTAGAGGATATTACTTTGTGGGCATGGCGTTTTTTTGTAGTAATCCTTTTGAATTTGTCAGAAAGAACACTTATATTTCCATCTACCTCAAGCACTGCAAGATCAACCTCAGACACTTCCTCTACCCCATGCTCTCTTACTGAAGCCTCAAGCTCAGCCATTGAGATTTTGGCTTTTGCCATATGCTCTGGGACTACTTTTCCGTGATACACAAGCATCAAAGGCTCTCCTTGAATCCACCCACTTATTCTTTTAGAACGGTAAAAGAGATTTTTGAAAAGATAATTCAATAAAAATAAAGTTAATGCAGCAATAAGCCCTCCCGCAAGGGATGTATTTTCTCCTACCATCGCATTTTGGACAGCATTACTAATAAGAAGGATAAAGACAAGGTCTATAACAGATAATTGAGAAAGCTCTTTCTTTCCAAAAATTCTAATTCCGAAAATAATGAATAAATAAACGATTCCCGATCTGATCAATACTTCAACAAATCCTTCCATGCATCTATCTTAATATCAATCCGCAAGGATTGATACAGTTGATCATATTGACAGTGAACAATCGTTCACCTATATTAGTTTTTGCTCCTTAAAAACTCTTATCACAGTTACTTTCACCACTTTTTGGTGAATGCATGAAGAATTGAAGAAAAGAACGCCCGGAAAATTGAATGTCTGAGCGCAGCGAGTTTTCAATTTTCAGTGAGTGGATGAAATTCGTAGAGCATGAAACAAAACCGTGGTGAGAGCTTTTGGTACTTTTCTCGGTAGAAAAGTACAAACAACATATGAAAGAAACATATATTAAAGACTTACAAAACTTCTATAAAAAGAATAAAAGGCTTCCGTCTTACTCTGAAATGCTTATTATCTTCGGGTTGGCATCAAAAAATGCCATCCACAAAATCATCAAAAAACTCGTTGAGCAGGGTTATTTAGACAAAATTGCGGGGAAGTTAGCACCCAGCAATTCTTTCTTCCAAATCCCCCTGTTGGGATCTGTAAAAGCCGGATTTCCAACAGGGGCAGAAGAAGACCTTAATTTCATGTCTCTTGATGAATATCTAGTAGACAAACCTGGATCTTCTTTCATGCTCAGGGTAGCAGGAGACTCCCTTGAGGGAATAGGTATATATAAAGAAGATATAGTTATTTTGGAAAAAGCCAAATCTGCAAATAGAGGAGAAATTGTACTTGCTCTTATTGATGGCGAGTGGACTTTAAAAATTATCGAGAAAATTGAAGGAAAAGTGGTTCTGCGATCTGCTAACCCTAAATATCCCGACTTTTACCCACATTTGAGCCTAGAAATTTTTGGAATCGTCAAAAGCGTTGTTAGAAAATACTAACGTATGGTTAAAAAAAGCCTCAATCTTGTAAGGAGATTTTTCAAAATGTATTATGATCATCTCATGGCCTGAAGCAGTTCTCTGCCTGGACGGAGATGCTTTTTTTGCCTCAGTTACCCAAGCCGTACACCCAGAGCTAAAAGGCAAACCCGTAGTTACTGGCTGGGAAAGAGGAATTGCAACCGCTGTGTCCTATGAGGCACGAGCTTTAGGAGTAACGAGAGGAATGCGTTGTTGGGAAATTAAGAAACAATTCCCTACCGTCACAATAACTGTTTCGGATTATCAAATTTACCACCTTTTCTCCGAAAAAATGTTTACTGTAATGAGGAAGTATTCTCCCTGCGTTGAAGTCTATTCTGTTGATGAAGGCTTTGCGGACCTCAAAGGCATGCGCAGACCCCTACATATGAGCTATGAACAAATTGCTGCCGCTATAAAGCAGGAAATTGAAAAGTCTCTGGGAATTACAGTCTCTTTGGGGGTAAGTGTAACTAAATCCTTGGCAAAACTTGCTGTTAATAAAAATAAGCCGTCAGGCTTGACCATCTGCGAAGGAAGAAATATAGATAGCCTTTTAAAAGATACTGAAATAAGCAAAGTATGGGGAATTGGTCACCAATCAACAGCTCTTCTGAATAAGCTTGGCGTGGCAACCGCTTTTGACTTTGCTCACAAATCAGAAGCTTTTGTAAAGCAATATTTCTCAAAGCCATTCCATGAGATTTGGCGCGAGCTAAATGGAGAGATGGTCTATGCCGTCAACCCAGATGCAAAGCGTGAATATAAATCAATAACCAGATCCCAAACCGTTACCCCTGCAACTAATGATCGCGATATTCTATGGGCGCGAATTTTGGGGCATGTTGAAGATTCTTTTTTCAAAGCAAGAAATTACAACTATGCAGTCAAAAGGGTTTTTATCTACCTTAAAGACCAATCTTTTCATCATCATGGCATAGAAATAAAACTTCCCGAAGCAACCTCATATCCTATGAGCATACGAAAAGAACTCAAGGAAGGTTTTGAAAAAATATACAAAAAAAATGTCGCGTTCCGAGCAACCGGTGTAACAATTTATGAATTCTCCGAGAATACACAAAAGCAAGCTTCGTTATTTTTTGGAAATTCGGATATGGAAGCAAAGGCCAAGAAGCTTTACCCCTCAATAGAGTCAAAAAAGGTAGATTTCGGGACATCACTTTTTGATAGTGATAGGCTCATTCGAAAGAAAAAGGAAATCAAGCTCTCCCTCCCCTTCCTTTCTCGCCTGGAGTAATTAATTATATGAATATGCCCAGTCGGCTATCTCAAGTATGCCTTTTGATTTAAGAAATTCTTTCTTTTTGTTAGCAGAATCTACATCCTCAAACCAAATAACATGATCTTCTCCTCCATCATCAACGTATTTTATTGAAGGCTCTGAAGAGATAGATGATCTCATTAAATTACAAGAATCATATTCACAATCCTCAATAAATTCCGTTGTAATTTCATTGGTACTTAAAGAAATTCCAGATGCTACCGCAGTCCCATCCTTTGCAACACGCCAGTCATACCCAAAATAACCTAAAGTTACAACTAATTTTCGGTTATCAGTATCTTTTTGAAAATCAGAAACCATTTTTTCAAAATCATAACCATAAACTCCTTCATCGTTTAAAGGGAAGTTTGGTCCGGGATTTCCCCGGGATTTTGAAAAGTCATACGCCATTATAAAAACTTTATCTGACAACTCGCTGATTTTCTTTATATCGTATGGCCGTGCTCTAAAATACGTATCTCCATATGCAGTTGAGTAAAAAAGGAGATTGTTGTTTTTAACTTGTTGAGAGAATAGCTTATAGAAAGAAGTTATATTGTTTGTTGTTGTATCAAATCCAAAGGCAGAAGTCTCATAATCTAAAAGAACGCCATTAAAATTATTCTCCAAAGCAAGACTTACAGCTTCAGAAGCAATTTTTTTCTGAACATCAAGGCTTTTTAGAACTTTGGCATTAATTATCTTGTCGGTCATTCTGACTGCTAAAATACGCTCGTTGGCATTCGGAGTTAACTTTACGAAGGATTTTAATTTCAAATACCCATCGTCATTTTTTTCAATACCCTGATCATTTACTCCAACCCCAAAGTAGATCAAAGAATAATCACTATCAGTAACAATTGATTTAGTAAATGTCCAATATGGAACAAATACGTATTGTTTTTGAATCGTCTGAGAAATGATAGGTTTTTGATCTACCTTATTTTCAATTGTTTTAATTGTCTTTTTTACAGCTTCGGGTTTTGCATAATTCCAAACCAAAAGACTTCCAATGATAACCACCAAAATTAACAATATCCCCTTCATATTGAGGCTATTGTATCATAGACGATCTTTAATTTAAGGTGCGGGTGTTATTTGAGAACGGCGAAGTTCTGGCAGTCGAGCTATTAATTCACGCCTGGGAATCTTTGTTATATCAACTCCTGCTTTATTTGCTGCAAGAAGTCCCTCTACGATTTCACGGGCATGCCTTGCATCTTTTTTGGCTAAATAGTTAATTCTTATCTGACCTCCTTGTGACCAACCCCCCCGAATATCAAGAAATTTCATTGAAGAAAAGAAAGGCCCCGTCTCAACTACAACATCCATAATATCTTTCACATTAATACTTTGAGTTCTACCTGAGAGAAAAAAATTCCGTGTAACAACTGTTACCTTTGTGATGTCAATTATCAGGTCGCTTGGAAAGAATTCAAAGGGAAAAACTGTTCGTGCTTTAAAAAGTATGGTTTGAGCTCTTTTAACTACATCATCAAATTTTTCTCCTTGTAAGTTAAAGTCTCGGGTTAGTGTAGCTTGAGCCTCTTCTAGACCCTCTTTTTGTATCTTTTTGGGGATGTTGTCTTTTAATTTTTGGTCTTCAACAAAAAAACGGGAGATCCCCTTCCCAGCATTTCTAAATTCACTAAGAAATGTTGCCTTACCTTTCTTAAGAATTAATTCCTGCTGATACATTAATCTACTATAATGCTTGCTCGTTAGAACCCAGATAGAAAAACATAAGAATTAGGGAAGAGTATTATTTAACTAGTAAAAATTATGCTTTGTTTGCACAATGGGTAAATCGTGGTATCATATCTCTAAATTTCATGGCAGAAGACACACCTCAAAATGAATCGTTTCTAAATCCTTCCCGAAGATCATATGTATATGAATCTTCTAAGGGCTCTGGCAATAAAAAAAGGGTCATTCTTATTATATTGGGAGTAATTGTTCTTATTGCACTTGTTGCCTATGCAATTATTGCAACGGGAGGAAAAGGAGAACTTGATGAAGCCCTTACCCCTACACCCACAACAATTCAAGAAACACCAACTCCTACAATTACAGAAGTAACCCCAACTCCCGAAGAATCACCAACCCCTAAGGGGCAAGTTTCGATTACCCCAACATCCAAGACATCACCGACTCCTACGACAAAAGGGACACCTACGCCTACTAAAGCGTCTGCTTCAGATCTTGATAGGTCAAATCTGAGCCTGGAGGTACAAAATGGTAGTGGTGTAGCCGGCGCAGCAACAAAAATGTCAGATGCACTCAAAAAGTTAGGGTACACAGTAGCATCCTCAGGCAATGCTGATAATTTCGATTACGAAAAGACAGAAATTCAGCTCAAGAGTACTAAAAAAGCCTATCTTGAAATGCTCAAAAAGGATCTTGGCGATGACTATACTATCGGTAGTGCTACATCAGACTATACAGGTGACGCAGATGGCGTCGTAATTGTAGGAAAGGAATAAAACCTAATCTTTTAGAGAGTTCATTTTTGAATATTCTTCCCACGACTTAATCGGCAACTCTTCTAACTTATTTTGAACTATCGCTTTTATAAATAATTCTGCCTTTTGTAAATTTGTGAAAAGTGGAATATTTTGATCGACTGCTGCGCGCCTCATAGCAAAATCGTCATTG
The DNA here is from genome assembly GCA_964511305.1 of uncultured Gammaproteobacteria bacterium. GTDB lineage: Bacteria > Patescibacteriota > Microgenomatia > Levybacterales > GWA1-39-11 > JAUSNA01. The sequence goes on from CAZEEU010000003.1 coordinate 7,451, forward strand.
ATGTCCTTCTTAATTCCCTTGTCTGTAATATTTATGGCCATATCGATTTTACCCTTTTGAAAACATTCCAAAATATTTGGATACTTTTTTTCATGAATCTTATATAGCTTTCGTGTTGTAACTCCTCTTTTGAGGAGGTACTTTCTCGTTTTTTCCGTTGCATATAATGGCAAATTAAGCTTGGCAAGCTCACGTACGCTTTCAAGAAATTTTACCTTATTCTCTTCTCCGCCTAGACTTACAAAAATACCTTTCTGCGGAATCTTGCCACCCACACTCAATTCTGCCAATAAAAATGCTTCGTCTGCGCTCTGTCCAAAACTGGCAGCTTCCCCGGTTGATGCCATTTCTACACCTAATACGGGGTCTGCCCCCGTAAGGCGTGCAAAGGAAAATTGAGCTGCCTTTGAAGCAACAAAGTTATAATCCAATAAATCTATCGGAATCTTCGGAATGTCTTTCTGAAAAAGAGCGTTTGTGGCAAGTTTTATCATGTTCACACCTGTCACTTTTGAAACAAATGGAAATGTTCTTGATGAACGAAGATTAACTTCTATAACTGAGACGTTATTATCTTTAGCCAAACATTGGATATTAAATGGTCCGGTTACGTTAAGGGCTGAAGCAATACTATATGCAATATTCTTAAGTTTTCTTAGTGTTTCCATATAAAGCTTTTGGGGAGGGAGCAAGATACTTGCATCACCTGAGTGCACCCCTGCATTCTCCACGTGTTCCGAAATAACAAATGCTTTAACTTTTCCATTTTGAGCTACACAATCGACTTCAATTTCACGAGCGTTCTCAATAAGTTTTGAAATTGTTACAGGAAATTCTTCGGAGATAGAAGAAGATTGACGCAAATATTCCTTTAACTCTGCTTGCGAATAGCACGTCTTCATATTGCTACCGGACAGCACGTATGAAGGCCGAATAAGAACGGGGAATCCAACTTCATCTGCAAAGCTTGAAGCTTTTGCCAATGTTGATAGGCGATTCCAGGTCGGCTGACGTATTAATAACGAATCAAGAAGAGAAGAGAATTTATTTCGATCCTCAGCACGATCAATATCAGCTGGTGAAGTTCCCAAGACTTTGCACCCATAAGCATCCAACGCTTGGGCTCTATTGTTTGGCGTCTGACCTCCGACAGACACTATTACTCCCAGTGGATTCTCAAAATCATAAATATCAGCTATTCTCTCAAAGGTTAACTCCTCAAAATACAACCTATCAGAAATGTCATAGTCTGTCGAAACTGTTTCAGGATTGCAATTCACAACTATTGATTTTTTATTGTTATCTTTGAGAGCCAAAACCGTATTAACGCAAGTCCAATCAAATTCAACTGATGACCCAATTCTATATGGCCCAGATCCAAGAACGATGACTGAAGCACTACCCAACGCTGAAACGTCATTGTGACCTCCGTTATATGTCATGTAGAGATAATTAGTTTGAGCTGGAAATTCACCTGCTAGTGTATCAATCTGAAAAATGCTTGGCACAACTCCTAATTTTTTCCTTAATTGCCTAATCTCAAGACCTTTTTTGCCGACAAGCAAGCCAATTCTTTTATCGGATAGCCCAACTTGCTTGAGTTTTAGTAGACCAGTCTTATCAAGCGTTGTATTTTTTGTAAGTTCTTTTTCCTGATCTACAATATTTTTTATACGAAATAAGAACCAAGGATCAATACCTGTCATCTGCTGAACTTTTTCAACCGACATATCTTCTTTAAACGCCTTCGAGATAGCAAACATACGGGTCGGAGTAGGTTTTACCAAACGTTCCTTAATTTGCTTACTAGTATTAAGAAGCGGAATGTCATCCGTAGCTCCTTCAAAATTAAGGTCTAGCATTCGTATTGCTTTTTGGTATGCCTCTTCAAAAGTACGACCAATACCCATGACTTCCCCCACTGATTTCATGCTGCTCCCAATAGACTCCTCTGCGCCCTTGAATTTACTAATGTCCCAACGCGGAATTTTTATCGTTACATAATCTAGAGCGGGTTCGAAACAGAATTGTGTTGCACGGGTAACTTTATTTGTAAGTTCGGTTAGCCCTTTTCCCAGCGCAAGCTTTGCTGCAACATATGCTAAAGGGTACCCTGTTGCCTTGCTTGCTAAAGCCGAACTTCTTGAAAGACGTGGGTTAAGTTCAATAACATAATAATCAAGATTATTGCCGGAAGCCGGACTTGGATTGAGAGCAAATTGAACGTTGCATTCGCCAATCACGTTTAGACTTCTTACTATTTTGATTGCAGTAGCTCTGAGCGCATGGTACTCATAGTTGGTTAATGTTTGACTAGGAGCAATGACAATCGACTCACCGGTATGTATCCCTAATGGATCCATATTTTCCATATTACAAACGGCAACACAGTTATCATATTTGTCCCTCACTATTTCATATTCAACTTCCTTAAAATGATGTAAGTATTTCTCAACAAGTATTTGTTTTACAAAAGAAAAAGCAGTTCCGGTTATTTTTCTTAATTCTGTTTCGCTTGAAGCAATACCAGATCCTTGCCCTCCGAGCGCAAATCCGGCACGAATCATAACTGGGTATCCAATCTCATTTGCAACCACTATTGCCTCTTTCGTGTTTTTTGCTGTTTTGCTTTGTGGTGTAGCAATATCAAGCTTCCTTAAATGATTAGCAAACTCCTGACGGTCTTCTGATAGCATAATCGTCTGGACAGAACTTCCCAGAACCGTAACGTTATACTTGCTAAATACTCCTCTTTTTTCAAGCGTCAAGCCGCAATTGAGGGCAGTTTGGCCTCCAAAAGAAAGCATTACAGCATCTGGTTTTTCTTTTTCTATTACTTTTTCAACAAAAAAGTCGTTGACGGGAAGAAAATAAACAGTGTCTGCCAAATATTCGGATGTTTGGATTGTTGCGATGTTTGGATTCACTAACACAGTTTTTATTCCTTCTTCCTTTAAGGCCTTGATCGCCTGGGATCCGGAATAATCAAACTCGCCAGCTTCACCAATTTTTAGAGCCCCTGATCCAAGAACTAACACTTTTTTAAATGCACTCATATTTTTTGTAAAAAGAAGTCAAATATCCATTCCGTATCAATAGGTCCCGGTATTGCTTCCGGATGAAATTGAACGGACATAATAGGCAATTTCTTGTGGATAATTCCTTCATTCGTTGAATCGTTTGCGTTTGTGAACCATGCGTCAAAACCTTGCGGAATTTCCGATACTGAAAATCCATGATTCTGTGTTGTTATATAACACCTCCTAGAATTTGCCATGAGACATGGTTGATTTTGACTTCTGTGTCCGTACTTAAGCTTTTCTGTGTCGCCTCCTGCTGCCAAAGCAAGCAATTGATGGCCTAGACAAATTCCTAAAATGGGAATTTTTGCATCAAGAAATTTTTTAATTACTTGTATTGTTTTATCTATGAGTTTGGGATTTCCGGGACCATTTGAGATAACTACAGCATCAAATTTAGGTGCTTTGCGATCAGTAAAAGGATCATAATCCCAAGGCACAGTCGTTACATTTGCGCCTCTCTTAACAAAAGCTCTTTGAATATTACGCTTTGCTCCACAATCAATTAATAATATATTCTTCCCTGAAGTTACTTTATTGGCATGAGAAGAAGAGATTTCTTGTGTTGAAACCTGCGACACCAAATTAATTTTGTCAGGATCGTAGAAGGGAATGTCTTTATTAAATACAATTTTGCCTAATATCACACCTTTTTCGCGAATCTTCTGGGTTAAGAACCTTGTGTCCTTAATCTCTAGCAACGGAATTTTCTCCTCATTGAACCATTCTCCCAACGATCGTTTACTTTGAAAATGAGAAGGAGTAGCAATATAGTCACTTACAATAAGCCCAGATACATGAATTTTGTCCGATTCCCAAAGTGCTTTTTCCGGTACCCCATAGTTGCCAATCAATGGATAAGTAAGTACTAATATCTGGCCTTTATAAGAAGGGTCTGTGAGACTTTCCGGGTATCCCATCATGCCTGTAGAAAAGACAACCTCACCAGCTCCTGAATTATTTGCGCCAAAACCTTCACCTTCAATTTCAGTTCCGTCTTTTAATATAAGTTTTCCCTTCATAAAGTTACAAAAAAAGCGCATAGAGCGCTTTGTTAATGGCAGATATGATTGTGGATTTGTCTGAAATCAAACCATAAATTTATATCATAAAATCAATTTACTCGTAAAGGAGCAAAATGGTTAATTTTAACTACATCTGAGTTATAATATCGTGATCCTATGAAAAATATTGGGAAAATTATCAAGCTTTCAAAACCACTTCACCCGCTAGTTGTTATTATTGCAGTCCTTATTGTCGTATCCTCTGCACTTCAGCTGGCAACTCCACTTTTCTCAAAATTTATAGTAGATGAGATTGTCGGACACTTAAATCACAAAACTGGAGACCTAAGCAAGCTAATTACTCTAATTGTTGTTGCTTTTCTTCTTAATGTAATTGGCGTTATCACCAATGTTATTACAGATAGACTTGGCGATCATTTTGCAGGAAGACTTCGCCAGTTCTTGACCGAGAGATTTTATGATAAGGTGCTTACTCTTCCTCAAAGCTATTTTGATGGGCAGCTTTCCGGAAAGATTGTTAACCAACTGAATCGCGGCATTACAACTGTATATAGCTTCCTAAATGGTGCTTCTAACTTTATTATTCCTATGTTCTTGCAAAGCATCTTTACCGTTGCTGTTCTTGCTTATTACAACATTCCTATTGCCTTTTTTACTTTTATTTTATTCCCTATTTATTTATTACTTTCCTATTACTCAACCGTAAGATGGGGCAAGGAAGAGGCAAAGAAAAATGCAATTGAAGATGTAACGAGAGGCAGAATCAATGAAGTTATTTCAAACATCAGATTAGTAAAAGGATTCACTCAAGAAAAAAACGAATACAAAATGGTGTCTGATGGTCTTACGAAGATCAATAAGATCTTTGCCAAACAGAGCTCAACGTATCACAAGTTCGATTTAGCTCGCAACATGTCTCTTGTTCTTGTGATGTTTGCAATCAATATCTTAGTTTTTTACAACACCTATACGGGAGCGCTTACTATTGGAGAAATGGTCTTAATACTACAACTCTTTAACCAAGCAAGAATACCTCTTTTTGCAATGTCATTTATTCTTACTCAAGTACAACAAGCAGAACAGGGAAGCAAAGAGTATCTTGAAATCTTACACCTAGAGTCTGCTGAGAATTATAAAGAAGGAGGCAAAACAGTTGCTATTTTTGATCCATCAATTGAATTTAAAAATATATCTTTTAAATATGTGGAGTCTGAGAATGTACTTAATGACGTTTCATTCAAGATTTTGCCACATGAAAAAGTAGCGCTCGTAGGTCATAGTGGGGCCGGAAAATCTACAATCGTTAATCTTATTATGAAGCTATACACTCCGACTGCAGGAGACATTTTCTTAAAGGATAAAAAATACTCATCACTATCCCATAAGTCCGTCAGAGATAATATCTCACTTGTATTTCAAGAGAATGAGCTCTTCTCATCAACAATACGAGAGAATGTCGCCTACAGCAAGCCGAATGCAACGGACAAAGAAATTATCAGCGCGTTAAAATCAGCAAATGCATATGACTTTGTCTTAAAATTCCCCAAAGGCCTTGATAGCGAAATCGGAGAACGAGGAGTCAGATTATCAGGCGGTCAAAAACAGCGAATCCAAATTGCACGTGCTATCTTAAGAAATGCTCCAATACTGATTCTTGATGAAGCAACCTCCTCGCTTGATGCAAAAAGTGAATTTGAAGTGCAACAAGCTCTAGAAGTCTTAATGAAAAACAGACTTACAATTATTATTGCTCATAGATTCTCAACAATTCAGAACGTTGACAAAATAATCGTAATTGAGGATGGCATGATCTCAAACTACGGAACACCACAAGAACTTTCTTCTCAAAAGGGACTTTATGCAGAACTCTTGAAATATCAAATAGATGGAAATCAGAAGCTTCTCGACCAATTTGGCTTGCATTAGATCAAGCCAGTTTAGCGCAGCTAATTGGCTTACGCCAATTTAGCGTAAACGAAGTTTGCACCAAGCTTTGCTTAGCGTAGCCAAGGTTCTGCGAAGCAGGTTCTTAGCGTAACCAAGGTTCTGCGAAGCAGGTTCTTAGCGTAGCCAAGATTGCTGTCAAGCGAGCTTAACGCAGTCAAATTAGCCTCCTAGGCCAATTTATATCCTCTTGTTTTTACAGTAACTATCTCGTATTCAGAATCTGAGCTCTTCAATTTACTCCTTAGTCGAGCAACAAGGCGGTCCACTGCCCAATCTGATACACCGTATAAAGCCGCTTCCGGCCAAACACACTCAATGATCTTCTCGCGCTCACAAAGAGCTCCACGATTTTCCTCCAGAATTTTTAATAATAGATGTTCTTTTTTTGAAAGCTCATGTTTGCTTGTGTCTCTTGAGCTTCCTTCCTTATTCTGTAGGTATCTTTCAAAAAGTCTACTAAAAACTCCGCTTGCTGAGAGAATACCAGTGTTCCATAGATAGCTTGCCTTTTCTTTCTCATCAGACGCTATTTGCTTGCCTTTAATATGCCTCAGAAGTACATCCTGCTCTTCTTGAACTAAAGACTCCCAAAGCTCCTCCGATTGAAAAGCTATTCGTTCATCCATAAAAAGTTCGTCCTCAATATTTGCCAGAACAGATTTATTTTTCTTTTCATGAAGATATGAAAGTGAAAATTGTAAGTACTGAGTATAACCGTCAACTATATCAAGAATCTTTAATTTGGTATTTTCAGGAAAATCGAGCCCATACCGTCTACATATCTCGTTAAGAACGACCATAGAATCTTCTTTGCTACTCGGAGTCATATACATTGTTCTGGCAAATACTGATACTGAAGCTCGGGTAAAAACATCAGGGGACAATGACTCAAGGCTTCTTACACTAGTTATTACGTACGATAAGTTTTTATGACTTGCATCTATAAGCCCTTGTAAATTAGCAAAAAATTCGGGAGTAACGACATTTTGCATTCTATCAAACCTCAAAAAGAAGATTGTCGGACTTATTCCCTCTTCAACAAGCTTAACCAAACTTTTTCTAATTGAATCAATAGTTAGAAAAAGATCCTGAGACTGAATACTATCTAAGAAGAGGGTTTCTATATATTTTTTTGTTTTTTCCGTAACATTTGAAGACATCACGCTATCTTCAATTCTCTTAAGCGTTAGCACCCAGAATGGGTATAACTCACGCTCAACTAAATCATTGAGATCAACTGAAATAAAAAGATGATTCCCATCCCCTATATATTTTTTTGCTATGCCTTGTTTGTGAAGAAAAAAACGAAGAAAATTGCTAATTCCAACCCTCTTCATTCCTACAAGTACGACATTGTTCCGATTCTTGATATAAAGCCCAAGACTCTGCGCATCCTTTTTTCTAAAGGATAATGGGTATTGCACTTCCTCCATATGGCTTTCCACTAGGTGAATTTTAGTCTTGCCTTCTTACAATTACAAGTTTTGTCAGATTAAAGTCAGAAGTAATTGTTCTGTCAGGAAATTGTCTCAAAGAATGGTTACTTTAAGTCAAGTTTTGTTCTTTGCAAGAATCTAAACTTTAGCTATGAGTTTCGAAACATCAGAACCAACCCCTGGCGGAAGAACTGAGGGAGTTCTTTCGCTGGGAGTTGAGGCAGAAGCAAGGCCAATAGCCATGGAACAGAACCGGCCAGCATTCCTAAACAGAATAATAAGCATTCTGCCTTTTGGAAGAAGTTCTGAACCCATGTCTCTTGCAGATACATTAAGAGTCGATATTCAAAAAACTTCTAGACAAAACGGCGTTAGAGCAGATCCGAATTGGAATTAACAAGAAAAAAGAGTACAACATAATTAGAGAGAATTTATACCATGAGTTGGGAAACCGTAATCGAAGGAAGGTTATATACAGCACTTGGAGAACAGGTGGTGCGTAAGGGTTCGGTTTGGGTCCACCAAACTTTTATAGAGGGAGAACATAAGCATATGGGCCCTGTTGTTATTGGTCTTGCGGGAAAAACAGAAACCATTAAGCAACTTTTGCTACCGCAGTCTTTTGTAGACCCTTCAATAAGAGTGAATGGGGAGAGTAATGCATCCTATAATCACTTGGTAATTGACGAGCACAGACACCTGCTGGAACCTCATCAGCCTACGCCTGCATTTGAGCTGGTAGAGGGCATTGGGGAAGTAATTGCTACAAAAGCTGCCTGATATTAAGGGTAAAAAGCCAAGTAAATAACTCCTCTTTCTCCTATTTTTTCCTCCGTTCTCCATTTGGCTTTACATGCCCATTCATTTACCAAACTGTTGATCTTATCTTGAGGAAGCATCTGAAGCTCTACTTTAACCTTCATGGGAATTTTCTTCTTAAATGCAGCTCTGTATAGCATTTCAAAAGAATAGTCGCACTCAATCATAGTTATTCATCCTCAGGACCTGAGTCTAACGTGAGCATATCAAGCCCTTTTATCTGCAGGTTATTTGCAGTACCAATCTTTCCTTGAATAGAACCTACCATACGAGCCGTACTCTTCAGCATTTTTTCGGAGTACTCTATGCGTGTCTTCCATTGTTTTTCAAAAGCAGCACGTTCTTTAGATACTTGATCCACCATCTCACGGTGTACTTCAAGAATTGATTCTATTTGCTGAGAAAATTCATGACTTACTACATATTCGTATAACGCTTCTCCTTTGCCTTCTCTGTTTTCAGCAAGATATTTTTGCCTAGCAACATCAATTAATTTTTGACGCATAACCTCAGCTATGACTAACGCATTTTGATAATTTACAACTAAAACCCCATCTATGTAGCCCATTGAGCCTTTTATCTCTTTAGGAAAAGCTGCAGAAACAATTATCGGAATGTTTGCCTTCTCTGTTCTTAAATCATTTTTAAGTTTTCTTGGCCAATCATTGTCCCAGGACTTTGTTTGTTTTGTCTCCCACAAAATAACGCCACATACGGTGCCTTTCGGAGTTTTTATAATTTGTCTAACGTCAGCTCCCTTTGTTCCTTTGCCAATTGGTATTATTTCATCATCAGGAAATATCTTTATTAATGAATTTTCAAAATCTAACTCTATAACCTCTCCCTGAGTTTGTTGCGACCCCTGCTCAAGCTGAATCCTCATTTCATCATTCTTCTTTTGTATATCTAAGAGTTTTTTTTCAAGCTCTAGTTCTTTGATTCTGTGTCTGTCATTCTCTTTTTCAAGACTTTCTTTCAACCGCATCTCTACTTGTTTTTCCATGTCTAGCTTGAAGTCCTTTTTGTCTTCTTCAAGTTGCCTTTTCTCCTCCCTAAGTTTTAATTGCTCTTCACGAAATTCTTCATTTTTCTTTTTTTGCTCTTCAAGCTGGATTTTTAAATCCGCAAATTCTAAGGATTGTTTTTCTTCTAGCTCTTTTCTGGCTTTTTGTGCAGCATCGATTCTTGCCTTCTCAATCTCTTCCTCGTGATATTTTGATACTTCTTTCTTTACTTTATCTTCAACCTGATGAAGTAGAGCTTCAGTAATTTCAATTTCTTTTCCGCAATGTTTACAGGTAATCGTATTCATAAGAAAGCCAGTGTACTACCCAGTCAAAAGAGTGTCAATTGATATATGATATTTATAGATGAAAGACAAGATACTTATCGCCCTATGTGCTTTCTATCTACTGCTAACCTCTGCAAATTTAACGCTACTCCCAATATTTAATGACGAAAGTATTTATCTTGACTGGGGAATACGATCAACAACCAAACCCGGAATGCTTTATTACTCAGTAAATGACGGCAAACCACCACTTATGATATGGTTCTTTGGAATTTTTGTCCATTTCATAAATGACCCTCTTTTTGCTGGTCGATTTGTGTCGATCCTTTTTGGACTCATTACCCTTGTAGGAATTTTCTTTTTAAGCAGGTTCCTTTTTGGTAAAAGAACAGCATATGTAACAAGTCTTCTCTACATAGTCACTCCGCTGATATTCTTTTATAACAGGCAGACGCTAATGGAATCAGGGGTTGCAGCCTCCGGGGTTTGGTCAACATATTTCCTTATTCGATCAATAAAATCTCACTCTCCAAAAAACGCCATCTTTTCAGGACTTATAACAGGGTTAGGATTTTTCATCAAAACGAATGCAATAATTTTTCTAATTTCGACAATTGTTGGGACTGTTTATGAAGCATATAAATTGAAAAATCGCATGATCGCAAGATCACTACTGTTAATATCGGCAGGGTTTATTGGTGGATCAGTTCTTCTTCTTATTAACCCAATTTTTTGGTCAACTTTATCAAGAAATTCCCGCTATGGCTTGACCTTTTCTGAATTACTACATTTTCCAATAAGTATATGGGTATCTAATCTTTCTATAAATGTGCTTATATTAAGCTTTGTCTTAACACCATTTATATTGATAGCCGCTTTATGTGGTTTATACCAATTCAGAAAAAAACATTTTTTGCTTGTATTACTAGTACTCGTCCCACTTATCCTAGAAACCTTAACAGTAAGACAAGCAGTCCAAAGATACCTTGTAAGCTATACGCCTCTTCTTCTCTTACCCGCAGGCTATGTTTTTTCGAAACTTATTGATAAAAATAAAACAATTGGGCTGGGCATCCTACTTCTCAGCCTAATACCAGCACTTTACTTAATTCTTTTACAAATCTTTTCTCCTGCTACATATTTTCATACCACACGCATGATCCCAGGAATCACTGACAATGGATATGTTGCCGGCCAACTATCAGGCTATGGAGTAAATAAGCTCATTCCTAAAATAGAAGCATTGGCGGATAGAAAAATTATTATCCTGTTTGCAGAAAATGCGGGTAACCCTGAAAACGCAATGAATATATATTTTGAAAAAAATAAGAATATCCAAACTGGATACGTTCAAAGTGATTACTTTGGAGATCAGCTTAAAAATTATGAATGTATTCTGGAAAAAAATGGGAAGCCTATGTATTTTATAAGCCGTTCATCTTATCTTGTTGGCCTTGAAAAGTATTTAATATTGAAAGAAAAAATATCACTTCCAGAGTCAACAGAATATATTGGAATATACAAAATGAAAGATGATTGCACAAGAAATAAGAGTCTTATTGTAGAGCCAGTTATGAAACTTTAGTCAAGAACCTTACCCTCTACATACTTACCATGAGAATATGTTTCAAGTATTTTTACGTTTTTGTCGTTTGCTTTGAATGCAACGTCAAATATAACTCCCAAGAACGGTATAAGACCAACTAAAAAGTCTATAGCAATATTAAGAATCATTTTTAGAAAATCTTTCTTTGATACACCCACCTTGTATGCTATATGAAGGATAAAAAGACTAAGCAAAACACCAATAACATCCCCCACCCAAGGGATAAGATCTATAATCGGATCTAATCCAAATCTAACACCGCCGATATTAAATTGGGAATCGAGAAGTTTTGAAAATATTTTAGCTGTTCGTATTCGCTTGTCCATTATTTATAAATGACTGAATTTCTGAAAATAACTCGGTCTGTCCATTATCAATGGTTGCAGACTCAGGATCAATACCACATTCTGTAAGAAAATGAGTATTTATTTTTCCAAATAGAGTGTATAAATCGTATTCCGTAGGCAATCCATCATATGTTCTATCCCTGAGAAAATAATAATATTGTCCTGGCCCGAGCGGATGCTCTTTGAGACGAGTAGCTAGCGGCTCACTGTCCGATACAACTACCGCATTCTTTGGAATCTCGGCGTTCATTTTAAGAAATATACCACACCAAAACTTGCCATATCAAGAAGAAATTATTGCTCTATAGTCTGAGGAAAATCAGAAGTGAGCTGTCCCATGTCTTGAACCTCAATTGGAGCTAACAGCTGCGCATACCTTTCAGCTTCAGTATGTGGTGGTGTGTTCAATAATCCTTCATATGGTATATGATCCTCACAAACCCCGAATCTATATTCTGGGTTCTGCCCGTTTTCGGCTTTTCCGATATAATCTTCAAGTGGAGTTTCAGCTAGTCGCTTCCCTATTGATTCATGTGCGCAAACCCATAGTTGCCCAGTCGCTGCGTCGAATGATGGAATTTGTCTTTCTGACATGCATGAAATTGTATCAGAAAGATAGGGTTTTGCAATGAGAGTCTAGTTTATTTTTAGATGATGCTTGAGAGTAAATATCCAATCCTCATCATATTGCTCATTATTTAGTTTTTGCTCTAACATCCATTCCAAATAATTTTTGTCGTACGCAAGAACTTCTTCAATTTTTTTACCTTTATGCTTACCGTAGTTAAAAATCCGAAGAAGTAACGGTTTTGATGATATCTCAACCATAGTATCTAAAATGTTATGATTTCCTTCCTTTTCCATGCGCTTGTAAAGATACTCAAATAGTTTTTCAAGAACTAACACGTCACCTGCTGCATCATGTGCTTGCGCATCCAAATCAAAATCAAGAAAATACCTCAAATACTGTAATCCATATTCTGGTATTTCATTCTCTTTATCTAAATATCTAATAAGCTTATATGTGTCAATAAAACTACTAACCTGAACTCCTTCTTTATATAAAATGTCTATGTCAAAACCGGCATTATGAGCGACTAATATATTGTCTTTAAGAATTTCCTGAACTTCTTGCTTCATAAGAGATGAGGAAAACTCTTCTTTGTCTTCAACCATTTTATTAGTTATGTGAGAAATACTCATAGATTTCACAGAAATAGGAACAGGAGGCTTAAAATATGAAGAAACTAACTTACTTTGATATTTATATGCTAGCTGCACCATGCGATCAACTAAAGGATCTATCCCTGTTGTTTCGGTATCCAAAAGTACTACATTATTCATAATCTTGAGGCTAATTGTATCATATGATAAAAGTTCTTCGAAGATTTGACTTAAATTAAGCCGAGTTTTTTGGAACATCCTCCCCAAGGACCCCATCCACGACGAGATTGAAGTAATTTTCCTTTTGAAATTTGTTCTTCAGCGGATGCATCAGATGGTTTTCCATTACCTCCGACAGAGGCCCAGGCACCCAATGAAAATTGAAGTCCACCATAATATCCATTTCCAGTATCTGATTTCCAATTTCTATGAGACTCGCAATCGGCAATTTTATACCAAATTTCGTCTCCGGAAGCGTCTACTTGCGGGGTAGGCGTTGGAGTTACTTTGTCGATTTCAAAACTCATTGCAATTATCTTATTTTCGTCTGGTGCCTGTGGCGGATTTATAATTTCTCTCTTTGATGCAGCAAGTCCTGCCCCCAAAAATACACTCTCCTGACGATACTTTACATCTGACTCAGAGTGGGCTGTTAATGCAGTATGAGTTATCAAAAAACCAATTGTAATTATGACTATAGAGACGATAAAACTGACTCTAAAAACGAGGGACGTGAAGAAGCTAGGCACTGTCGGTTGTGCACTTTCCATCTTTAGAAATTATAGATGCATTGAACCTGCGATGCAAATTTGAACTTATTTTTGATGTATTGACTTATCTTGATACTGGTATATAAATAGTTATATGCATTCCCTCCTGTCCAAGGTGCTCGCTATTTTTCTCTTTGCAATTCTTGCAGTTCTTCTCGTTATAAATGCTCCAGATGCACAAGCCGCAACAGCAAATACCGTAGTTATTTCTGAGGTCTCTATATCGGGAGCCACGACAAGTGACGAGTTTGTAGAGCTTTACAATCCTACAAATAACGACATTAGTCTTCAAAGCTGGAGATTGACCAAAAAAACCGAAGCAGGAAATGAATCGAATCTTGTCTCCTCTCTTTCCGGAACTATTAAAGCTCGTGGTTATGTATTAATAACTCCTCAGAGTGGATATATGGGTAATGCTGCAGCTGATAAAACTTTTTCAGTCGCAGGAGCTCAGCTAGCTTCAAATAACACAGTGCTTTTATATAGTGATGCGGGTATGACTCTAGTTGATAAGGTAGGCTTTGGAACTGCTAGTGACCGTGAAGGCTCAGCTTCTGCAAATCCAAATACTGGTGAGAGTCTTGAAAGAAAAGCTAATTCTCTATCAACCTACACAAGCATGTCAAGCGGAGCTGATATGCTCATGGGGAACGGAGAGGACACAAATAATAATATCTCCGACTTTATCGTTAGGATAGTTGCACAACCACAAAACAGTGTTTCAGCGCTTGAACCAGTTCCAACCCAAACGCCTACCGTCACAGTCACATCGACTCCAACTACGACACCAACAGTAACTATTACTCCAACTGCAACTCCTACTCCCACAATGACTCCTACACCAACTGTTACGGCTACACCTACTGTTACCCCCACAGCAACGCCAAGCGTTACTCCAACAATGACACCAACCCCAACTGCCACTCCTACTCCAACCGCAACACCAACCCCAACTATGACTCCAACTCCAACCGTTACTGTCACTCCTACGGCAACGCCTAGCGTCACACCAACACCTACTACTACCCCTACGATGACACCTACCCCAACACTGACAGTTACCCCTAGTGTTACTAGTACACCAACGCCTAGCATCACAATGACTCCTACTCCAACTCCAGTTGCTACATTCCCAACCTTCAAGCTTGTATGTACAAACAAAATTCTTAGCTTCAATATCCTTTCAATACACTTCAGTGTTCCTCTTCTTACTTGCAACGTAGTAAAACTCTAATTCTTGTAGTCCAACCTCAAATACTGTACGCTTTTAATACGATCAATGGACAATTTAGACAAAAATTTAATTGAAGACTTAAAGGCAGAATCACTTCGTTATATACCTGATAATATCCCTGGATTTTTCAGACAAAAAAATCGTAATACTTTTTCGTACTACGATATGACAGGAAATAAAATTAAAGACGAAAAAACACTTACTAGAATCCAAAAGCTGGTTATTCCACCAGCGTGGAGAAATGTTTGGATTTGCCCTCGTGCAAATGGGCATCTACAAGCAACAGGAATAGATGAAAAAGGCCGCAAACAATATATTTATCATGAAGACTGGGTAAAGATAACTCAGCAGAATAAATTCTCCAAAATGATAGATTTTGGCCTATCTTTACCTCAGATACGTCAAAAAGTGAGACATGATATGGGAATGTCTGGCCTGGATAAAAGACAAATAATAGCAACAATTGTGTGGCTCCTAGAGCATACGTTTGTCAGAATTGGCAACGAAGAATATAAGAAAGAGAATGATTCATATGGGCTAACAACTCTTCATAATCGTCATGTAAAAGTGAAAGGCAATGATATGGTATTTAGGTTCCGGGGAAAGCATGGAGTGGAAAGCATTATTGAAGTAACCAACCCCATAATTGCCAAAACTATTAAGAAATGTATTGAGCTTCCTGGGTATGAGCTTTTTCAATACATTGATGAAGAAGGCAGAAAACATGTTGTTGATTCGCAGGACGTTAACGAATTCTTAAAAGAGATTACCCAAGATGAGTTCACAGCAAAGGATTTTAGGACTTGGGGAGCAACAAATTTATCTTCGAAAATTCTTAATACTCTTGGGGACGCTGAGAACAAGACCGCGCTACAAAAAAATGTACGATCGATGGTTAAAGAAGTCGCTTCCCACCTCAACAATACAGTAAGCGTATGCAAAAATTATTACATACACCCAACCGTTATCAAAACGTACACAAAAAAGCTACTTGTGCCACATTTTGACAATCACAAGGACAAAAAACCCATTATAAAAGGCCTTTCCTGGAATGAGGAAGCACTCATCAAACTTCTTCAAAAGTACTCGTAAATTAAAAACCTGTTTCGCCTTCAGCCTTCATTTCTTTGTCTGCATTATGAGAAACATTTCCGTCCATATCTACAGAGTCACCGTCTTGAAGCAAAACTTCCTTTCCGTCTTTTTGAGTGATTTTCCCCTCTGAATTAATCTTGTCGCCATTAGTAAATGACATTTCATGATCTAATGCACTCATAACACCATTCTGAATTACCCAGATAGCGCCATCTTTCATAACAACTCTATTTGCATCAGATTTCATTTTCTCCATGGTCATATCTTTATCAGCAACCATTTTATTTAATTCGAGTATCTGTGGTTTGTACTTTGCACGCGCAACTAAATAACCTCCTGCGAATGCAATCACAAGAGCAATAACGAGCATGATTTTCATAGACTTATCTTTATCTTGTACTGTACTTTTTTTACTAGCCATAATAATTCACCCCCTTCGTTGAGAATTAAGAATACAGTATTAAGTATTAAGGATGCGGGAGGGGGATGTCAAGTTGAAGGGAGAGAAAAAGGAAGCGATGCCTCTATCACTCAGGGGTATTGCCAAAGCTACAGTGGAAAGTACTCACGTACTATCTTTACAGATTTGGCAATATCCCTAGAAGCTCAGAGACATATTTACAAAGGAAAATACTCTCTAACTATTTTTACGCTTTTAGCGATGTCTCTGTAGTACTTTTCTCTTGCGTTAAGGATGCGAGGGCATAACTCTAGATTTATTAGCCCATCATATTTTGTTTCCTTAAGATAGGTTAAAAAACTATGATAATTGAGGTCACCATCTCCGAGCCCCATATGTTCTTTCTTTTTTGTGTAATCAGAAAGGTGAATATTTCTTAAAAATGGACTTATCTCGGCATATCCGTCCGCCTTTTGAGGTTCTGGCTCCATAAGATGAGATATATCTAATGTAAAACCGAAATGATATTTTTTACATAAAGTATCGAAGTATTCTAAATCTGTTGCGCTATCATGGTGTTTTTTACTCACATAGTGAAGCATTGGCATTAGTTGGTATACATTTGTCATATTCTCAATAAGAATGTCTACTTCATATTTTTTTCCCATTTCTACAAGCCACTTGTAATAAGCCTTGGACTTATCAGAGTTAATATGTTGATTGGCGAGGGGATGAGCGACGAATTTTGCATCAAATTTCTTTGCAAAATAAAGGGCCTTTTCATCCTGCCAGAATCCAGCAACCGACCATGCAGGTTGATGAATTGAAAGTATTGGTAC
Organism: uncultured Gammaproteobacteria bacterium; assembly: GCA_964511305.1. GTDB lineage: Bacteria > Patescibacteriota > Microgenomatia > Levybacterales > GWA1-39-11 > JAUSNA01. Next base: position 24,504 of record CAZEEU010000003.1, read on the forward strand.
ACTATATCTCTTTGAAAGCCTCACAAGCTTGCTAAGGTAAAATCGTGTTTTCCATCCAACTACAACCTCTAGACCATCAACTTTAAGATGTGAAGCAAGCAAGAAGTACTCTTCAAGAGCAATACCAAGAGGAATATCTGCGATTGAAAAAGTTAGTCGAGGGCCTTTCTTTGGTAAATCCATACCATATTCTATCACTAATCATTGTATACTAGCCTCATGTATTCAGAAGCAATTTCTCATTTTAAAAAAGTTGATCCCTTACTCTACGAGTTGGCACGTAGTATCGATCCTATTGTGCTCGAAAAAAGTCAAAATCATTTTATCCGACTTGTTAGGGCAATAGTTGGCCAACAGTTATCTGTAAAAGCAGCTTCAACAATATTTGGAAGATTTGAAAAGTTATTCAAAAAAGAAATCAATGCCAAAGAAATATTGAGCCTCCCTGATGATGATATAAGAGCCTGTGGAATCTCGTATCCGAAAATAAAATATATAAAAGATCTTTCGGAGAAGGTGCAGGCAAAAGAATTATTGCTCGAAACTTTTGAAGAAGCTGAAGAGTCAACGATTATTGAAAATCTAACTAAAGTAAAGGGAATAGGGACATGGTCTGCTGAGATGTTCTTGATGTTTGCTCTCGCACGTCCAGATGTATTCTCAGTCGGTGACTTGGGGCTTCGCAATGCAATGATAAAACTCTACGGATTAAAAAAGCCTACTGATAAAAAGCTTTTGGCAATATCAAAGAAATGGAGTCCATATAGAACATATGCGTGCAGAATTCTGTGGCAAAGCCTTGATAACTCTCCGAAATAACTAGTACCCTATTTTCTTAAGAATTTTCATATAAGCCTTCGTAGGCACTGAAAGATCCATTTTCCCCATCTCAGAAAGCGTGAACCATCCCAACGCACTACATTTTTCTGGCTCTTTTATTGTTGGCTTTCCTTTTTTTATTCTTGATATAAATCCTGAGGTTATCCAATGCTGTCCTTCTTCTTTAAGTATATGATCAAGTACTGGAAGCTGTTCATAGGTTGTGATATCAATTCCTAACTCTTCCTTCATCTCGCGCTTTATAGTTGCCTCCATTGTATCCCCAAATTCTACTCCACCTCCTGGAAATTCCCACTTCCCCCGCTCATTTTTAGCCTTTGGCCCACGTTGAGAAAGCAACATCTTGCCATCTTTATCAACTATTACTGCACCAATTCCTACGCCAATATAATCAATTCCCTTTTTCATACCCCAAATATATCACACTACCAAGGGATGGACTAGTGATTAGTGGGTAGTGGGGGATGCATTTAAAAAAAGGGGTATGGAAACTGAAATATCGCCTCTTGTATAGAGAAACAGGTAGTTTTGAGGGGTGGCACAGTATTGGGCGCCCATTGAGAACATGACGCAAGCGATCTGATACATAATTAATAAGTAGAGTGGGCGGAAATGCTCGCAAATGGGCTAATGCTGTGACAGGACCCCGCGTACATTAGACAATTTCTACCTCGATCTCGGGGGTGAATCCGAAGGATTCTTGCATCTCTTCTTCAATTTCTGCAATTATTGCTCTCACGTCATGAGCTTTTGCTCCTCCCATATTCACAATAAAATTCTGGTGTTTCTCGCTGACCCTGGCCGCCCCTATCTGCTTTCCTTTAAATCCAAGCCTATCGATTATGTATCCCATGCTTACCTTTCCATGCCACTTACCATCTACTAACTCACGGATGTCATCCCAAGACTCTAAGATTCTATCAACCTCTTCTTTTTTTGAAATATTTTTAAATACGCTTCCGCAATTTGGGTAGTCGAGTGGATGCTTATCCTGACGATATGTTATGTTTTCAAAATACTTCTCGTGAGCATTTAATAATTCTTCTTGTGTACCGTCACGCAATTGAAATTGAGCAGACACCACAATAAGTTTTTCTTTCTTAACTTTGCTTGAACGATACTCAAATTCCATCTCATCATGGTTTAATGTCAGTTCCTCAAAACTTCCGTCTTCAAGAAGCCTAATACAATGTGCTTTTACAAAAACGTCCTTTATCTCTCCGCCAAATGCCCCCACATTACCTCTTACAGCCGCACCAACGGTTCCTGGAAGCCCTCCGGCCCATTCTAGACCTACTAGACCTAACTCAAATTGTGCTTGAATTACGCTATCCAAGAACTCTCCTGCAAAACTTTCAATTATTCCGTTTTCCAAAAATCTAACGCCTTGCCCATCATCTTGTGACTGAAATCTGATAACTGCACCATCAAACCCTTCATCAGGAAAGAGAAGATTAGACCCAAGACCCAAGACAAAAACATTCGTAATATTATTCTCCTTTATGTAGGCCAGAGCTTCATATAAATCTTCTTTTGAAGCAACATCAAGAACAATCTTGGCGACGCCACCAATTTGATACCAGAGAATAGTTGAGAGTAGAACATCGTTATATATCTGCATAAATTTTAGAAATTAGGTTTTAGGAATTAGAAATTGATTAGAATGAAGAAGCATCAGCAACATCTTCTTCTTCAAGTCTAAGGAGTCCTTCATCAAGCCTTTTTTGATCCAAGTAGTGGGCAATAAATCCAACCGACCGAGAGAGTACAAAAAGTGCATTGAAAAATTCTTGCTCAACAAGGTCCAATAGCTGCTCGTCACTGTATCCCTCTTTTTCTGAAAGATAATCAAGAAGGAGTGCTGCGATAGTACCATCAACATTCAGAATCAAATTCCCCTTCTTCTCTGTAGTTACCTTTTCTACTTCTAATGCAAAATTTGTAAATCTTTTTTTCTCTAGTCTATCCAAAAATCCCTTAAGAGCTGCTACTCTTGGGTCAGGCATATCGGTTCTGTATTTTTTATGCCCAATTCCTTGAATGTAAAGTTTTTTAATAGCAAATTCTTCAACATAGGAAGAAGCATTTTTCCCGTCAACAACTCCCGAGAACCAATTACGAGCTGCTTCATTAAGAGCTCCTCCAAAACGGGGGCCAATCGTTAAAAGCCCAGAGGATAGAGAACTCACCAGATCTTTTCCAGCACGAGCACTAACAATGGTATTAAGAGCCCCTGAGACATATGGTCCATGGTCAACACTTATTCTCAATATAAAGTCCACCAACTCCTCAGTGTCTTGTGACTGAATCTTCTTACCCAAAAACATTGAAGCAATGATCTTTGCAAAACCATTGTTACTTGCAAGCGATAGCAAATCTTCACCTAAGATTTGCACTTCTCCATCTACATCTTTTGAAATACTTGAGGAAATCAGTGCATGTTTTCGGTCATCCATATTTTCAATTGTACCATTGACCTCCTTAAAGCTGTAGTCGGGAAGGTCTTGCATCATCTTCACAAATTCAGAAAAACTCTCAGGAACTTGTGCGCCTGCTTTTTTAAGCGCTTCTCTTTTTTCTTTTGCTCCTTCAGCAGAAGTCCCTGCCATTGCCTTTGCATGACCAAATTGAGGTGGAGTCTCAAAAAGATCCGAAATGGTTCCTGCTACATAACAAATAACAGGCTTTGTTATATGTCCGATCTCAAGTAGCTTTGCCAATTTATATTCATCTTCCCCTCCAAGTTCCCCATAATACACAATTGCTTTTGTCTTCTCATCTTTTTGGGCAGCCATGAGAGCGTCTACCGGCTCAAAAAGCGGAAATCTATCTCCACCAAAAGAGAGAGAGAAACTTACTTTATTATGCGTCCTGTTAACCGTATTTATAATTTCATTGACCATTCCACCTGATGCTGAAAGCACACAAACCCCTCCTGAGGAAAGCAAACCAGAACTTACAATTTGTTTTTGACTAACCCCTCCAATTGCACCGACCTTACAACTGCCTGGAATGACAACACCAACGCTTGAAGGACCAACAAGAGATACATTTTTGTCTTTTGCATATTCAAAAAGGTCAATAGCATGCTTTTCAGGCACACCTTCTGCAAAAATAGTCCCAAAGATAAGATTTGGGAAAGTGTCTATTGCCTCAATCATAGAAGTAAGAACTCTCCTCCCAGAACTTACATTGAGTACTGTATTTGTTTGGCTTTTGATCTGAGACGGAATACGACCCAACGTAGGGTAGACCGCTAATAAAATTTCTTTTTTACCAAAAAAATATCGGTTAAAATTTCGGCCACTAGCTACAATTGCAACGATTGATGGAGAAGTGCGCCCAACTAAAAAATCGTAGTCAAGCATCGACTGAATGATTCCGGGATGATTACCAATAACCACTATCTTAAGTTGTGCCTCTCTTATTTTTTGAATATCCATATTTATTTAATTTTCAAAATCCAAATTTCAAACTCCAAACATGCTTTCATTTTTTTGATCATTGGTGCTTGGTTTTTGATCATTACTCTGCGTGTCTCAGAGCTGGTTCTACTATGTCAGTTAGTACGAGCTCGGGTCCATGAATTTCACCCAGTAATTCCGTCTTTTCTAAAAATGATTTCATCATGGATAAGCCCTCTTCCTGATGAGGACCTCCACGTCTTACAAAGATTTTCACGTTTTGAGATTTCAAATCACCTGAAACCTCACTTAAGGCACGGATTATTCCTTTAAAAGTAATCCTAACGTCAGTGAAATTCGCCACACCTCCAGATATAATAATTGATTTATTATGGGACGTGGAGCGGAGTAGGGCAGTCAAAATATTTTTGACATATAAATATGTCTCTTCCTCAGTAGGGCTTCCACTATATTCACCGTAATTTGCTAACAAATCTCCTTTACCCTTTTGATAAATTTCATCAGCAGTGACTAGTGACGCCCCTCCTCCAGACAACAACACAAATATTGATCCATTCGGATTAAGAACCTGGTAGCTAAGCGCTGCAGGGGTGGTCTCTTTGAGTGTTTCTATCGCCCTCTCCTCTTCTGTCTTTATTTTGCGGCTCCCTTCTCGAAAATCATCTTTACTCCATGCACCTTCTACAAAGAATGAGGCCTCACTATCTACCTCAACTGCCATGTCTAGAAAATAGAATTTATCTCCTTTTACAACTAGTGGGTTAATTTCTAAAAATGAAAAGTAATACTCATCAAAGCAGGTTATAATACTTTCAAGAATTTCGACAGAAATCTTTAGAGTCGTGGCGATATCTTTATATTGCGTGTAGCCAGTCAGAATTGCTGTAGTTACTGAATCCTGATTTGATTCAATTTCTATCCCACCTTGGGTTGAGTAATGGACTCTCTTCCCTTCACGTACACGCTCTATTGCTAAGTAAAATTCACCACCCTCATGCTCGATAAATTCTTCAAGAATGAAATAATTAAATCCTTTTTCTTTTAACTTTTCTATTTCAGAATGAGCATTTGCACGCGTAACATCAAGCACAACTAGTCCATTCTTCTTCCGTTGTTTTACCCCCTGATCAACTTTGAGGACATATCTAACACCCTCTTCCATTTTGGAGAGAAGATCGTCGTAATACTCATCATTAGTATTGACGGTAATGCCTTTATAGGGAAGCTCTAGAAAAGAATACACTATTCTTTTTGCAGCAAACTCGGAGATTTTTTTCCTTGCCATATCCTTGAATTATACTAAATATTAAGATTCCTGAAGCAAGCGGTCTATTAAATAGGCTACGCCATCATTCTCATAACTAGGTACTATTATGTCAGCTATTGCTTTAACCTCATCATGGCCATTTTGCATAACAACTTTTAAATTGGCTGCTTCAAGTAGAGGGAAGTCATTATAACCATCCCCTACTCCTACTATCCCTTCTCTTTTAACATCCAGTATTTCTATTAACTTGCTTACTCCATGGAGTTTTGAAGCTCTAACAGATGTTATATCCCATCCATAACCTGTTATGTGATTATGTGTTCTATGAATATTCAAATTGGAATGAGACGTCTCAAATTTATCCAAAAGCTTGTTGGCTTGCTCCATGTCAATATTCATTGCCCTGACTGCTATTTTCGGTACAGACTGTATGGTGAATTCTCTATATGGTTGTTGTATTACATTTGCGAATTCGAAAGGATAATTAAAAGTTGAGTACATAAAATTATCTATCGAAACCAAAAAGTCAAATTTGTTATCTTGCAAGAATCGCACAGTCTCATCAACAATATCTTTCTCGATTAAATCCTGGCTTAGATATTTACCAGTTACAGGGTCTATGATTTCCGCCCCTCCTCTCACAATTACAGGTGAGGTAAGCCCAAGCTTTTTACACTCTTCCTCTATCATGCCAAATTGTCGACCAGTTGCAATAGTAAACAACCTACCACTATCCATCCATCTTTTTACTGCATCGACAACAATAGGGGTGACAATAAGATCTGCACCAGCAAGAGTACCATCAAAGTCACTGACGATAAGTTTGAATTTTGAAATCTCTTTTGGAAACCCACTATCCATTACATGTAATTTTACCACGCAATTGCAGCAGAAGATTCATTTAGGTTATAGTAATCTCTATGTCAGATGTACCAGATTCCATAGAAAACCAACCAACGCTTCCGCACTATCCTGAGCTCCATGAAATGCAGGATTATTTCGACATACGTACCAAAACCGATCCTCAAAAAACTTCGGGAATAGCAGTTAGTAATGACGCATGGGGAAATAAAGTCTATGCATCTCTTAACAAAACCGAGGACACAATGGCAGGAGAACAACCTGCAACCCTTATTGCATCCAGCGAGGGGAGACGAGTTTTACTATGTAATTCTGGCCTTCTCAGAAAAATCCAAACAGGCGATATACCACTTGAAGGGATAAAATTTCAAAGCAATATCTATCCAATAGAACTTGATACACCTGAGGGGAAAAGAAAGTTTGTGCTTAAATACGCCGACTATAAGAACATGGAAAAATATAAAACCCATGTTTCAGGCATTGAGGCTATGAGAATAATGCAAATGGCATCAAAAGAACAACCTTTGCCTGGCGTGTCATATGCTGTACCGCTCCTTGCTACGCATGACTTTACCATTGCTCCACTGCTTTATGAAGGGCTTGCCTTGGATGAAATGATAGGATATCTCGATGAAGAGAGCAATGAATATCGAAGAGAACGTATTGAAACAGCATGGAACCGCTCTCCTGAAGCCGTCAAAACTCTCCGCCTACTTAAAGAAGAAAATAAAACACCGATCGGTAGGAATTTTCTTAGTGCAATTTGGGATGAGACAAACTGGGCATCACAAAAGGCAAGAAAGTGGATTGAAAAAACAGTTGAAAAAACACCAGAATTTCAAGCATTCAAATTGCATAATGACTTTGGTGCACATCAATACGTTATAGATATGAGCAATCTAATGGATCTTTATGAGAAATATAAGTCACAACCTGAAGAATGGAGAGTTGATGATGGTTTTGGCGAAGAACTTATGAAAATTCTTGGTGTAGTAGAGATGATTCATGCCTTTGAGCCGAATATGACATCAGTTACTCCTCTTTGGGAACGAAGTTAGACTTTGCTTTGATTTGCTCTTGGATCTGTACAGGGACTTCTTCATAGTGAGATGGTTCCATGTACGCATTTGCACGACCCTGAGTAAGAGATCTTAACGTCGTGATATACCCAGAAAGTTCTGCAAGAGGAACTTGTGCCAAAATAATTCTTGAATTTCCACGCTCTTCCGATCCTGAAATTTGAGCTCTTTTTGCTGATAGGTCTCCAATAACGTCTCCCATAAATTCATCAGGGGTTGTTACTTCAACCTTCATGATAGGCTCAAGTAGAGTTACTTCAGCTTTTCTAGCACCTGCTTGAAAAGCCTGAGAACCTGCGATCTTAAATGCAATCTCAGAAGAGTCAACGTCATGATACGTTCCGTCATAAAGAGTTACTTTTACGTCAACGAGTGGATATCCAAACATAACTCCTCGCTCCATTGCTTCCTTAACACCTTTTTCAACTGGAGGAATAAATTCTGCAGGAATAGCTCCTCCCTTAATAGCATTTACAAATTCAAATCCCTCTCCTCTAGGCTTTGATTCAACTGTTAAAAGAACGTGACCATATTGTCCTCTTCCTCCGGTTTGCTTAATGTACTTAAACTCTGAATTTGCTTGGCCTTTTATTGTTTCTTTATACGCAACTTGAGGAGCTCCTACATTTGCTTCAACTCCCATTTCTCTCTTCATGCGCTCAACCATAATTTCAAGCTGAAGCTCTCCAACACCTGACATGATTGTTTGTCCTGTTTCATGATTGATCTTAACGGTAAAAGTAGGATCTTCCTCCATGAGTCTCTTCATGGCAGCTCCCAATTTTTCCTGATCTGACTTTGTTTTAGGCTCAATTGCGAGTGAAATAACTGGATCTCTAAAGGTAATTTTCTGAAGAACAATTGGTTTTGCTTCATCACAAAGAGTGTCTCCAGTTATCGTGTCTTTAAATCCAACTATTGCTACAATCTCTCCAGCAAAAGCTTCTTTAATTTCTTCTCTTTGATTTGCATGCATGAGAAGAAGTCTTCCAACACGCTCTTTGATATCTTTTGTTGAGTTATATGCATAACTTCCCGAAACAATCTTTCCTGAATAAATACGGACATAAGTAATTTTTCCTACATGAGGATCGACTTGTACTTTAAATGCAAATCCGGTGAATGCTTCTTCTGGATTTAAGTTTCTTGTTTCTTCTTGCTCGGTCTTTGGATTCATTCCGGTTACTGTTTTAAGATCAAAAGGAGATGGTAGAAAATCAATTACAGCATCAAGAAGTGGCTGTACGCCCTTATTTCTCAAAGATGTTCCGGCAAAAACAGGAACAACCTTGTATGCAATAGTTGCAGCTCTTAAAGCAGCTTTTAGCTCATCGTAACCAATTTCTTCTCCGTTGAGGTATTTTTCAAGTAAGGCGTCATCAGTCTCAGCAATCTTTTCAATCATCTGCTCACGGTATTTCTTGACCATGTCAGCCATTCCATCTGGAATTTCATCTAGAACCTCAAAGCTAGCACCAAGTTCTTCGCCACTCCAAATATATGACTTTTGATCTAGGACATGATAGATACCCTTGAAATCATTTTCAGCTCCAATTGGAAGTCCAATTGTGATTGGATTTGCCCCTAGTCTGTCAATAACTGATTGGATTGTCTTTTCATAATCAGCTCCTAATTTATCCATTTTGTTAATGAAACAAATTCTAGGAACGTTGTATTTATCAGCCTGTCTCCAAACGGTTTCGGATTGTGACTGAACTCCTTCTTCTGCGTCCAAAACAGTAATTGCTCCGTCAAGAACACGAAGAGATCTTTCAACTTCAGCTGTAAAGTCTACGTGACCGGGAGTATCAATAAGGTTGAATCTGTGGTCTTTCCAAAATGTAGTTGTAGCAGCTGACACGATAGTGATCCCTCTTTCTCTTTCCTGATCCATCCAGTCCATAGTTGCTGCTCCTTCATGAACTTCTCCAATTTTATAAGTACGTCCTGTGTAGTAAAGAATACGCTCAGAAGTTGTTGTTTTACCTGCATCAATATGCGCGATAATTCCAAAATTTCGGATTTTGTCTAATGCGACATTTCTGTCTTTTGTAACTGTTGTTTGTGGGGCTGTGCCTGCCATATATTTTTGGTCAAAAAAACGACCTCGAAAGGTCTTATGAGTTATTCTATCAAATTGAGGTGAAAAAAGAAAGCGGAAATTGATTTCTAACTAGCTTGAACCAATACGAAATAATTGCCAAACGATAATCACCAAGTCTCGACTACTCCCACTCCATAGTGGCTGGAGGCTTCGTAGATATATCGTAAACTACACGAGAGACAGCAGGCACTTCATTTACTATGCGTGATGATATCGTCTGCAAAACATCATAAGGAAGACGTGACCACGTTGAAGTCATAACGTCATTACTTTCAACAACACGCAAAGCAACTACTTCAGAAAAGCTTCTCCCATCCCCCTTAACTGCAGTAGACATTGCACCAGTCATAACAGGAAAAGATATAAATACTTTATCCAATAACTTTGCTTTTTCCAATTCCTCAAGAACAATAATATCTGCCTTTTCCTCCATCTTAAGCCTTTCCTCTGTCACCTCTCCACGAATTCTGACAGCATATCCTGGTCCAGGGAAAGGCTGCTTATACACAAATTCTTTTGGCAGATCCATCTTAAGACCAATTGCCCTCACTTCATCTTTATAAAATTCTCTGACGGGCTCGAGTAACTTCATTCTCATGTGCTTTGGTAGACCACCTACATTATGATGAGATTTAATTTTTGAGGAATGCTTCGTGCCTTTGCTCTCAATAACATCAGAATAAATGGTTCCTTGCATGAGAAATTCGGGCTTAACCCCACTTTTTTCGAGTCGATCCAGCTCTCTTTCAAATATTTCTATATAGTGTCTCCCTATGATTTTTCTTTTTGTTTCAGAATCCTTTATGCCTTTGAGAAGAACTAGCATTTCAGCTCTCACATCAATAATTACTGGCTTTATACCAATATGCTCAAATATTGCTTTTACATGATCTGTAGTTCCATGGCGCATGAGGCCATTGTCTACGTAGATGGGGTAGAAATGGTCTCCAATTGCTTTTGCGGTAAGAACTGCCGCAACCGTACTGTCAACTCCTCCGCTGACCGCACCAATAACATAGCTATCTCCTACTTTTTCTTTTATATCCTCAACAAGAGTTAGCGGGGAAATTGTCTGCTTACCTACTGTGATTCCACAAATTGTCAGGAAATTTCTTAATAATTCTAGCCCAAAATCTGTATGCTCTACCTCGGGGTGAAATTGCAACCCAAACATTTTTTTCTTCACATCCCCAACGACCGCAAATTTCATATTTTTAGTTGTCCCAAAGACCTTCATCCCGGTTGGCACTTTTACAATTTCGTCTCCATGACTCATCCAAGCTGTAAATCTTGGCAATACATTGCGGCAAAATAGTACTTCTTTCCCTCGTATTGAAAGGTCTACCTTCACCGGACCGTACTCTTTTCTTCCCTGAACGACAGCCCCACCATTGAGATGCGCTATAAGCTGCAATCCGTAACATATTCCAAGAAGAGGAATACCTAAGGAAAATATCACAGGATCAATAGTTGGCGCACCATCTTCATAGACAGAAGCAGGACCCCCTGAGAGTATTATTCCTTTAGGTTCTGGGAATATATCTGGACGGAATTTATGAGGTTCAATTATAGAGACTGGAACGCCTAATTCTTTAATCCGTCGGGCAATTAAGTGAGTTGTTTGTGAACCAAAATCAATAATTAAAATCATAATGGGGGACAGAGTCAATGGAGCGTTTCATAATTTAATATATTCGAATCGTATATCAGTGTCAATTGCGTATGTGTTTGATACAATACCCGTATGTTTGAAAGTAGAATAAAGTCCCTCCAAGACAATCTTTCTGACCACGAAATTGAAGCCCTGCTTATTACATCTCCCTATAACATTGCGTATTTATCTGGTATTCATGCTTTTTCTATCGAAGAACGCGAAGCGCGCATTCTTATAACCAAAAAGTCAATTTATCTATTTACCGACGCAAGATACACAGAAATGGTTAGAACTAATGCACCATTTATAGAACTCTCTGAAATTTCTTCAGATAATCCTTTCTCAAGAGCATTTCAAAAAGCAGCCGAAAACGAAAGCCTTAAGGAAATTGGTTTTGAAGAGGAATCAATTACCTATAAAGAGGCTGCTGATCTTGAGGAGAAATTTAGCAACATAGAATTTATCCCGACTGTTGATATCGTAGAGGATGTGCGAACCATAAAGGATAGCGCCGAAGCAGAAAATGTAAAAAAAGCGTGCCAACTCACTGACAAAGCATATGCTTTTATATTGAAAGCATTAGCACCTGGAGTTACCGAAACCGAAGTTAAGGCACAATTAGAAAATTTCATGAGACTTGAAGGAGGCGACCTATCCTTTTCCTCAATTGTTGCTTTTGGCAAGAATTCAGCAATACCACATCATCTGTCCAACGGCACAAGGCTTCAAGAAGAAGATATTGTACTTCTCGACTTTGGAGCAAAAATTGGGGGATATTGTAGTGATATGACCCGCACTGTATTTCTTGGAGAACCCACTGAAGAAATGCACAAAATTTACCATGCAACTCTTGAAGCACAAGAAGTAGCAATTGATTACATACGCACTCACATGAAGGAAGAATTCGAGCTGAAAAAAGCTCACGAGATTGCCAATAGTCATCTCAATAAGCTTGAATATCCAGATATCCCCCACAGCCTCGGTCATGGAGTTGGGCTTCAAGTACATGAAATGCCGATGGTGTCCCCATATTCTGATGAAAAATTAGCCCCCGGGATGGTAATTACCGTTGAACCAGGAATTTACAAAGCAGGACTTGGAGGAGTCAGAATTGAAGACACATGCTTGGTTACTACTAACGGTATTGAAATTTTAACTAACTCAAGCAAAACTCTTATCACTCTTTAGATATAACATCCCACAATTTTTAAGCTTTAATTACTAATTTCTAGGCAAAGTTTGGAAATTTAGAGTAATTAGAATAATTAGGTAAATTAGAAATTCAAGGAGGTTGACTCGTCAACTGATTTGTTGTATTTTAATTGACGTGAACAAAGTCCCATTTGTCGTTATAGGCATACTCTTGCTAACTGCAGTTTTTGTTGCAGCTTTTTCAAGCAATGATGGTAAAAATCCTCTAGACGCTCTAGGAGATGTATCTCCAACGCCTTCTTTCAAACTCAATAATACTCAGAATGATCAAAATGCTCAGCAGCAACAAGCACAACAACAAGCACAACCAACCCAGCAAGTTGTTCCTACAACCCCAGTATCTGATATACTATCTGCCACAGTGATAACTATACACACAGCCAAAGGAGATATTGTTCTTGATCTTTATCCAAATGACGCTCCAAAAACAGTTCAAAATTTTGCAACCCATGCAAAAAAGGGGTATTACAATGGCCTCACATTCCATAGAGTAGAACCTGGATTTGTTATTCAAGGAGGGGATCCAAATGGCAACGGAACAGGAGGCTACTCTATTTTTGGTGCAACTTTTGCGGATGAATTAAATCCTGATACTGAAAGCTACAAAGCCGGTTACCAAGAAGGAGTACTTGCCATGGCAAATAGAGGACCAAATACAAATGGGTCACAATTTTTCATTATGCTTGCAGATAACACAACACTACCAAAAAATTACACAATTTTTGGCAAAGTTAAGGAAGGTATGGATGTAGTTAAGCAAATCGTAAAAGGTGACAAAATGACAACCGTAGAAGTTGTTGAATAGTTATTGAAATAAGAATTTCATAAATAACCACGCTGAAGCAATTACCCCTATAACGCTTAATGATTGCCATGTAGTTTGCATTACAATCCATGTCTCTTCTCCTTTGAACCACTTTTTTGGCCACAATGTATGAGGCGCATTTCTGTGTGCATGTGCAAATTGCTCCAAGAACCAATAAATCTGTTCACCAATAGAACGTATAGTCCAGAATACTGAAAAAATAAGGAGAAAAAGAATCCATTGCTGAAAAAGGAGACAAAAAAGTGTGACAACGGCAAAGAAAAGTCCAAATACCACAGCATCAATCCACACAAAAACCCCAATTGGCAAAAACCACTTTACCAATCCAAAAGGATTCTTCTTTTTTCTTACCCCAAGAACAAGCGCAATAACCGAATAACAAAAGAAAGCCACGAGAAATATATTTGAAAAAGTATTCATAAAGTAAAAGGGATTATACCAAAAAAGCGATTTTGTTAGGTTTTTGTGAGGTAGCGGTGAAGCACAGCCCTACCCTCGGGCATACAATAGCCTTAATTATGAGTGAATTCGCACCAACCATAGCACAACCAATAACAAATGGTGCTCCCACACAACCAATGGGGGCTGAAAATTTTTCTTCCTTTTCCTCAAGAGGGATATTCAAGGATATCCGTTCTAATTCAAGTGAAGGAATTATTGATATCAATAATGGAATGGATAAAGATTCTGAATTTCAACGATCAGAATCTTTTGAGACGCAAGTTCAGGACAGTCAGTCTCTTTTTGATATTTCAAATCCTCATCAAGAGCAAGGAATTGGAAATTTTGATCAACCAGCACAAAGCACGGAGACTAATACAACTAAACAAGAGGATGAAGGAGCAGTAACACATAGTGATAAAAATAAGGAGTTCACTGACATGCTTTCCAACTCAACTGTGCTCTGGGAAAGTCCAACTTCAAAATTAAAAGGATATAGAACTCAAGAAACACCTGCTCAGAGCACTGAAAAACCAACTCTTTTAAAAGAAAATGCAGAGCAAACGATTGAGACAGCATCTGACGCATCTACCCAACTGGAAGCTTCTGAAGCTACAACTAAAGTAGAACAACAGAATTCTATTTCGCAAAACACATTAACAGCATCAACAGCTCAACCAGAAAATATAAGCGCTCTTGCTACTGAAGACCAAACTCAAGCCGAGGCATCTGTTCAACCAAAAACCGAAGTGTCTTCTGAGCAAGCAACGAATATTGCATCTGTTACACATGTAGAGGCCACTCCCACTGACTCACCCCAACTTCAACCTGAAGTTCGTACGCAAATAGAAACTACTACTACAGCTCTTGAAGCAGTAAGAGAAGAGGTAAGACTAATGCCCGACACAAAAGAGGTAACAGTTACTCTTACTCAACCGTTGCCAGAACTACAAAAACAAGCAAAAACCCAAGTAATGGATAAAGACGCTCTTGAGAAAATGCTCGCAACAGAAAAAGTTCAAAAAACTAAGGTTCAAACCGAAAAGGAACTTGATACAAAAGCAACTCCTACCATGAAAGGGAAAGAAGTAGCAGGTCTTGAAGAAGAGGATGAAGATGAAACAACTATTACTATTACAAAAGCATGGTTTGAAGAAGATGTAGTAGCCAATAAAAATAGGAGACTAGAAATAGTTAAAGCATATGCTTTAGTGCACTATAAGTGGCTTAGACAGTACATTTCAAGAATCGATGGGTCAGCGGTCGCGGATACTATTAAAAAACACCGGGATCGAGAGAAGCTTGAAAGCCAGTCGATAAAGCGTATTCAAAGGGATGGCTCAGTTGACCCATTTGCAGAAACAATTGAAAAAGCAAAGCACATCGAGGAACTAGACGAATTAGATTCATTATTGGATGATGCCGAGAAAGAATACTCAGGAACTAACTTTACTACAAAACCAACTGAGGAAATAGTGGATGGAGAACAAATAGATCGCGTCCACAATGGAGAAGAGGAGTTTTATGCAAATCTTGACGGAGAAGAAGTAAAAGTTATTATGAATGGAGCAAGAAATGCCAAAAAACCAGTGTTTATAAAGGTAGAAATGGAATAAAATTCAGAATCGGGAGATTAAAATCTAAAATGTGCGAAGGCTTTGTTGGCGTCTGCCATTTTGTGTACTGAGTCTCTTTTTCTTATTGCTTCACCTTCATTATTAAGAGCTGCAATGATCTCTGAAGCTAATTTCTCTGAAAAACTCTTATAATCAGTGTTAGGTTTTTTTCTTGTTGCGTCAAGCAACCATCGGATTGAAAGTGAAACTTTTCTTGCTCCTCTTACTTCCATAGGAACCTGATAAGCAGCTCCTCCGACTCTTTTTGCTCTAACTTCTTGTCTTGGAGCGATAGCATCAAGTGCTTTTTCGAAAGACTGAATTGGGTCCATACCCTTCTCCTTAAGGATATCCAATGCATTATAAACGTTCTTCTGGGCAACGGTTTTTTTGCCGTCTTCCATAACATTATTTATGAATTTTGAAAGCAAAGTAGATCCATAAATAGGATCTGGATTCATTTTTCTTTTTTCAACTGTTTTATGTCCTCTTGGCATATATACTAAGCGGCTGCTGCGCCGCCTCCTTTCTTTGCTCCATACTTACTTCTTGATGTCTTTCTTCCCTGTACACCAGCAAGGTCAAATTTACCTCTAACTAAATGGTATTTTACACCTGGCAAGTCTTTTACACGACCACCGCGTACTAAGACAATTCCGTGTTCTGCTAGATTGTGTCCAACTCCTTGAATGTATGCGGTAACTTCTTCTCTGTTTGAAAGCTTAACGCGAGCCACTTTACGAAGAGCTGAATTAGGCTTTTTTGGAGTCATTGTTCTAACCAAAGTGACTACACCTCTTTTTTGTGGAGATGGATTCTCTGTATAGGCTCTATTTTTTGCATTAAAAATAGTTCGCAAACCAGTTGCTTTGATTTTCTTGCCTTTTTTGGCTCTTCCTTTTTTAACTAATTGATTAAGTGTTGGCATATTTTAATTAGGGTTTAGTTCCTAGGGTTTAGATTTTTTAAATTTTTTTTCTAAACGCTAAACGCTAAACGCTTGTGTTGTATTATATCTCTTACTCTGAAGTATTTCCAGCCTCAGGGTCTTCTTTGATAGCCTCGACTGCTTCTTCAACAGCGGCCTCATCAGATGGAGCAGTATCCTCAGCAGATACTTCTGTTGGTATGTCTTCTTTTTCATCTTCTTCTACTATTGCTTCGTCAACAACTTTTTCAGCCTTTGTATCCTCCTCAGCTTTTGATTCAGCTTCAATTACAGGTTTTTCTTCAGCGGCGATTTCTTCTGTCACAACCTCCTCAACCGGCTGATCAGCTTCGACAGGAGCAATATAGTTATCCATTAAATGTTCTCGTACTGGAATTAGTCTTCCAACGATAACATTTTCTTTAAGGCCGATAAGATTATCAACTTTACCCTCAAGTGAAGCATCTGTTAGCACCTGAGTTGTTTCTTGGAATGAAGCTGCTGACAACCATGAGTCAGTAACAAGTGCTGACTTAGTAACTCCAAGCATTGTTTCTCTTGCTGTTGCTGGTTCTCCACCCTCTGCAATACCTGCTGCATTCTCATCTTCAAATCTAAGCTTTGAGATAAGATCTCCAGGTAGAAGAGAAGTGTCTCCTGCTGTTTCGATCATTACCTTATCTGACATCTTTCTAACAATAGTCTCAAAGTGCTTGTAGTGAATTGAAATACCTTGGGACTCATACACATATTGGATCTGGTTGATAAGATACTGTTGTGCTTTTTCAAGTCCGCCAACTTTAAGAACGTCTTTTGGATCCAAATGTCCTTCACAAAGCTGTGTTCCGGCTACGACTTGCTCTCCGTCTTCAATAAGTAGACTTGATGCAAGAGGAACAAAGTATTCTCTTTCCTCAACAGGCTTTACCTTAGTATTCTTAACTTTAACGATGTATCCGTCTTCAACTTTTTCAACACTTGCCTTACCTGTGATTTCAGCAACTGGTGCCAAATTCTTTGGACGTCTTACCTCAAATAGTTCTTCCACACGAGGTAGACCTTGTGTAACGTCGCTCATAACAACTCCTCCAAAGTGCTTAACACGCATAGTAAGCTGTGTTCCAGGCTCTCCGATAGATTGGGCGGCAATAACTCCAACAGGTGTTCCAAGATCAGCTCTCTTGTATGAAGAAAGGTCCCATCCGTAACATGCTGCACACATTCCGTATTTAAGTCTGCAATACATAGGTGTTCTGATATCTGCTGAGAGAACTGAATCATCCTTAAGGATCTCGTTCAATTTCTCGTGATCAATATCTTCACCCTTCTTTACATAAACTTTCTTAGTTTTCTTTGAAACAATATCTTTAAGTGCAACTCTTCCCAAAAGCATATTTACAATTGGAGTTACATTCTCACGATTTTCCAAAGGAATATGGTATCCCATTGTAGTTCCGCAGTCTGCCTCGCGGATAATAACATCATGTGTAACGTCAACGAGACGTCGTGTTAGATATCCTGCATCTGCTGTCTTAAGAGCAGAGTCAGTAAGACCCTTTCTAGATCCTCTAGCTGAATTTACGTATTCAAAGATTGAAAGACCTTCTCTAAAGTTAGACTTAATCGGAAGCTCAACGATACGTCCTAGTGGATCGTAAATAAGACCTCTCATAGCAGCAAGCTGCTTGATCTGATCTTTTCCTGCACGTGCTCCTCCTGAATCAGCAATTATTCTAACAATGTCATTCTTTGCAAAAAGATCCCATGTAAGATTTGCCATCTTTTCAGTTACTTCAAGC
This sequence comes from uncultured Gammaproteobacteria bacterium, assembly GCA_964511305.1. Lineage (GTDB taxonomy): Bacteria > Patescibacteriota > Microgenomatia > Levybacterales > GWA1-39-11 > JAUSNA01. The sequence goes on from CAZEEU010000003.1 coordinate 42,556, forward strand.
CATACGTGATTCATAAGTCTCTTCTGCTCAGTAAGAGTGATAAGACCCTGTTGATACTCGTTTTCGATATTCTGAATTTGTTTTTCAGCTGCATCGATAAGCGTATTTTTGTTATCAAGCATTTTCAAATCAAATGTTGATACTGAAATTCCTGAAATTGTTGCTGCATAGAATCCAATTTCCTTAATTTTGTCGATAAGATTTGCAACTTCAACTTCTGAAGTATCAACCATTGCCTTTGTGATGATTTCTCTGATTGTTGAAGCCTTGATTTCTTCATTTACAAATCGCATCTTAAGAGGTAGAGCCTCATTGAACATAATTCGTCCCAAAGTTGTCTCAAGAATCTTTCCGTCAAATCTGATTATGATAGGTTCTCTAAGCGTTATCATTTTTAGAGAAAGAGCAAGATATGCTTCAGATGGCTCTGAGAACATAGGAAGAGTCTCTTTTCTCTTTGATTCATCAATACTTGTAAGGTAGAAAGTTCCGAGTGCCATTTCTTTGTTAGGAAGAGTTATAGGATTACCATCAGCAGGCTTTAAGAGATTTGATGCTGGCATCATGAGTTGGATTGCCTCATCCTGAGCTCTTTGTGAAAGAGGTACATGAATAGCCATTTGATCTCCGTCAAAGTCAGCATTGTAACCTGCGCAAACACAAGGATGGATCTTAATAGCGCTTCCTTCAACAAGTACAGGATAAAAAGCCTGAATACCTAGTTTGTGAAGGGTGGGAGCACGATTCAACAACACAGGGTGATTTCTTGTGATTTCTTCCAAGATATCAAATACTTCTGGCGGTCTCTTTTCGATATATCTCTTTGCAGCCTTTGCATTTGGAGTTGTAAGCCCTCTTGCAATGACTTCACGGATAACAAAAGGCTTAAATAGCTCAAGTGCCATTTCTTTTGGTAGTCCACATTGATTTAGTGAAAGCTCTGGACCAACGATAATTACAGAACGTCCAGAATAATCAACACGCTTTCCAAGAAGATTCTTTCTAAATCTTCCCTGCTTTCCACGGAGCACGTCAGAAAGGGACTTAAATTGTCTTTGAGTCGACGAAGCCCTTATTGATGTGTCGATAAGGTAATCAACTGATTCTTGAAGCATTCTCTTTTCATTTCTTAAGATAATTTCAGGTGCTCCAAGAGAGATAAGATGGTTAAGTCTGTTATTTCTATTAATTACTCTTCTATAAAGATCATTAAGATCAGATGTAGCAAATCTTCCTCCATTAAGTTGAACCATTGGACGAAGGTCTGGTGGCAGTACTGGAAGAACTCTAAGAACCATTGACGAGAGGTCAAATCCTGCTTCATTGATAGCTTCGATAAGGTGCAGGCGCTTTAGAAGCTTCAATTGCTTTTGACCTGAAGACTTTCCTTCTTCTTCACGGAGTTCTCCAATGATCTTTGGAATATCCATTTGCTCGATAGCATGAAGAATTGCGCTGGCTCCTGTCTCTACCTCAAAGAAGATGATTACATCATATTCAAGAAGTCTTACATATTCTTCTTCAGAAAGAACATTCCAAGTCTTAAGACCTTTTACTATATCTCCGATTCTGTCAAAAATTTCTTCAATTCGACTTCCTTCATTTTCAAGTCTCTTATCAAGAGCTGCATTTTTCTGCTTATAATTTACTCTTTGCTCTTCAAGAACTAATTCTTTTCGCTCTTTCTTAAGAGTAGTCTCTGTATCTTTGTGCTTTTCTTTTTCTTCTGCTGCTAGTCTAGCTTTTTCGTCTTCAATAGTCTTTTTAAGATCATCAAGTCTCATCTGCTTTGCTTCTTCAAGCTTAGACTGAGCCTCTTTTCTCTTTTCTTCATCAATTGTTGTGACTAAGTAACTTGCGTAATAAATAATTGATTCAAGCTCTTTTTGAGATGTTCCTAGAAGAGTTGAAAGCTTTGAAGGTGATCCCTTCGAGAACCATACATGAATTACAGGTGCTGCAAGGGTTATGTGACCCATTCTTTCACGTCTTACACGTGAATATGTAACTTCAACTCCACATCTATCACAGACAATTCCCTTATAGCGAATTCTCTTGTATTTTCCGCAGTAACACTCAAAATCACGCGTAGGGCCAAATATTCTTTCGTCAAAAAGACCGTCTTTTTCAGCCCTGAAGGTTCTGTAGTTGATTGTTTCAGGCTTAGTAACTTCTCCATATGACCAATTCTTTATATCGTCTGGAGATGCAACAGTAATTCTAAGACCCTCAAAGTCTGAGATATTAATTACATCGTTTTTTCGATGTGTTACTTTTGGAGTGTAAGCTCCGTCTCTATATTGTTGGTTTCCGTCTTGTGGTTCCATAGTTAATTTAGTTCTCCTCTCCTTCCGTTGGTGCAGTAAGATCTTCTGCTGTAGGCTCCGTTTGTTCTACAGATTCTACAATAAGTTCTGCTTCAGGTGTTAGAACATCATCTGTTTCAGTTGTTTCAACGTCTTGACTCTCAAGCACTTCCTTTAATTCTTCTGCTTCTTTCTTAACTTCCTCACTTGCTTCAATTTCCTCTTCATCCTGCACTACAACTGCTGCTGTAGGTTGAATATTCATACCCAAAGATTGAAGCTCACGGATAAGAACCTTGAATGATTCAGGAACTTTAGGCGTTGGAATGTCTACTCCTTTGATGATTGCCTCAAATGCTTTCGCACGACCAGCGACATCGTCAGATTTGATTGTCAACATTTCCTGAAGTGTGTAAGCTGCCCGATGTGATTCAAGAGCCCAAACTTCCATCTCTCCAAGTCTCTGTCCTCCCATTTGAGCCTTTCCTCCGAGAGGCTGTTGGGTAACAAGAGAATATGGACCTGTTGATCTAGCATGAGTCTTATCCTCAACCATGTGAATAAGCTTCATGATGTATCCGATTCCTACAACTACATTATTCTCATATGCATCTCCAGTTCTTGCATCATACATCTTTACTTTTGCGTCTTTTGGAATTCCAGCTTCTTTCATGAGAGCAAAAAGCCTTTCTTCTTCTGTCTTTTCAAATACTGGAACTGCTATTTTATCACCTAATCTCTTTGCTGCCCACCCTGCATGTGCTTCAAGCAATTGTCCTAGGTTCATACGGCCAAGCACTGAGATAGGTGAGATCATAATGTCCACAGGTGTTCCATCCTCAAGATAAGGCATATCTGACTGTGGAACGATCTTTGAGATAACGCCCTTATTTCCATGACGTCCAGCGAGCTTATCTCCAACAACAACGTGTCTAAGCTGTGCTACTTCAATAAGAAGCTTTCTGATAGTGCCTGGTTCTAATTCATCACCTTTATCGCGATCAAGGACCTGAACGCTTGTGACAATTCCGTGTTCTCCGTGTGGCATTCTCAAAGATGTATCTCTTACTTCTCGTGCCTTTTCTCCAAAAATAGCTCTTAACAGTCTTTCTTCTGCTGTAAGTTCTGTTTCTCCTTTTGGAGCAATTTTACCAACTAAGATATCTCCTGGATTAACTTCAGAACCGACAACTACAATTCCTTCTTCATCAAGATTTGCAAGATCTTCTTCAGCTACATTTGGTATATCTCTTGTTGTTTCTTCCGGCCCAAGTTTGGTATCAACAACAGTTGCTTCGTATTTTTCGATATGAACAGAGCTCAATTCGTCGTCTTTAACAAGTCTGTCAGAAATAACGATAGCGTCCTCATATCCAAGTCCATCATATGAAGCGTATGCGATAAGAAGATTTTTACCAAGTGCTAGTTCTCCATTGTCTGTTGCAGGTCCATCAACAAGAACATCACCCTTTTTAACTTTTTGTCCTGTAAATACAACTGGCTTTTCTGAGAAGTAAGTATTTTGTGCTGTTCTTTTGAACTTTTCTATTTTAAATTCAACTTTTCCATCTTTACCGGTAAGTTCTACTTTATTTGCATCAACAAAACTTATTTCTCCATCAAATGGAGCTTTTACAACTCTTCCCAATGCTTCAGCAACAGTTGCTTCCATACCGGTTCCAACAACTGGAGACTCTGTTTTTATCAAAGGTACAGCTTGACATTGCATGTGGGTTCCCATAAGTGCACGATTTGCTTCGTCGTGGTCAACAAAAGGAATAAGAGATGCTGAAGTTCCAACTACCTGACGTGGAATAACGTCAATATATTGGATTTTTGATCTTTCTACTTCAAGATATTCTCCACGGTGACGTGCAGGAACTAATTCGTCAACTATATATCCATCATCATCTACAGCAATATCTGCATGGGTAATGAATTTGTCTGCTTCAACGTCAGCATCAAGATATACAATTTCGCTCGTAACCTTTGTGACAAGCTTGCTTCCTTTTTTCTCTTGAACTACTACCCTATAAGGGGCTTCTAGAAATCCGAATTCATTTACTTGCGCATAAAGTGCAAGATACGTAACAAGTCCGATATTTGGACCCTCAGGGCTTCTTACAGGACAAATCTTTGAATATTGAGATGCATTAATGTCACGAATCGAGAATGATGCTCTTTCTCTTGAAATACCACCGGTACCCATAACGGTAAGACGTCTTAGATTGTCGATTTCTGCAAGTGGATTTGTCTGGTCAAGGATGGCTGAAAGCTGAGAGGTTCTGAAGAATTCATTGATAGCTGCAATTATTGGATGTGCGTTTATAAAGTGTGATGGAGAATAAATTTCATCAGTTGAAGTCAAAGACATCTTTTCCTTGATGATTCTTTCAAGTCTTAGGGCACCGACTCTAAAAGCAGTTGTTTGCACTAATTCACCAACGCTCCTAACGCGTCTGTTTGCCAAATGATCAATATCATCAACTTTACCCTTACCCTGAGATAGACCAATTAGATATTTCATAATGCCGATGATGTCCTCAACAGCAAGAGTTACAACTTCTGGCTCAACATCTTTATTAAGTCCGTCTAGCTTCTTATTTATCTTGTATCTTCCGACTCTTGAAAGGTCATATCTTCTTCGATCGAAGAATGTATCTCTGAAATTTTGTCTTATTGTGTCAATAACAACTGGTTCTCCAGGATTTAGCTTCTTAAAGATTTCAATAAGCGCATCAGTAGATCCTTTTGCCTCATCTTTTTCAAGAGTATTCTTAAGAATAATATCAGCACCCTCGGTGTCTGCAAATTTCTCATAAATCTCTTCGTTTGTTTCGATACCTAAGGATTTAAGAAAAACTGTTGCGAGGAATTTCTTTCTTCTATCAATTCTTACAACAATCATGTCTGTTCTGGTTGTTGAGATTTCAAGCCATGAACCATGAACAGGTCTTAGTTCTGCAGTGTAAAGAGTTTTCCCTGTAATCGGATCTTCTGCTCCAGTGAAAAATACACCTGGGCTTCTTACAATCTGATTTACGATGACTCTCTCAATACCGTTTACGATAAATGTTGCTCTTTCAGTCATCTTTGGTACTTCACCAAGAAAAACTTCTTGAGTTACTTTCTTTCCGGTCTTTTTATTGAGGAGGGTTGCTTCTACTGTTAATGGAGAGAAGAACGTGAGACCTTTTCTCATTGCCAATTCTTCTGTGATTTTAGGTTCGCCGAGCTTATATTCTGAAAGACTTAGTTCCCAGTTCTTGCCTGTAAAGTCTTCTATTGGGGAAATTTCATTAATAACTTCTTCTACTCCTTCGCGGATGAACCACTTGTAAGATGCCTTTTGAATCCCCAAAAGATCCATTTCTGGGAGCTTTGCTACCTGCTTGCCCCAATATTGTCTTAGTTTTTGTTGTTTGATCATCGGAAATAAAATTGAAGTTGGTTCCAACTCACGAAAAAAAACGATGAGTGCATAAACACCCATCTTTTTTTACATGTTGTTTACATATACAGGAAAAAAAATGCGTTGTCAATACCTTTCTTGCGCTCTAGCCTCAAGATTAGTTCAGATATTTCTCTATATTTTGATTATGCTCTGAAAGTGTTTTGGAAAAATGCACGTTACCTTTAGTGTCATGGATGTAATAATAGTAGCCACTTGAAGCAGGCTCTTTTGCTGCTTTTATAGCTTCTATCCCTGGATTCGCTATTGCTCCAGGAGGCGTACCAGCGTTCTTATATGTATTGTATGGCGAATCAATCTGCCGGTCGATCCCCATTGGCACTGACCACCACTTGCCTGTAGCATTTTTTCCTTTGGCATATTGAAGCGTTGCATCAATATCAAGAGCCATCCCATCATTGAGCCTATTATATATAACAGATGCTATGAGAGGCTTTTCATCGTCCCGTAGGGCTTCACGCTCAATAAGCGACGCCAGGATTACTATCTCATCAAGCTTTGGGTCTTCAGGGGACAGTCCAATCTCTTCAATCTTTTTTGTAAAATTACCCTTTAATATAGAAACAACAGATGCTGCGTCTGCATCTTTAGGAATTAAGTATGTATCAGGAAATAGATATCCCTCCTCTGCTTTAAGAGTAGCAACCCAACTTGGTTCGTACGTAGGAATTTCATGCTGTAGAATTTCGGCTATTTCCTCGGATCTTAATCCCTCCGGAATTGTCACCCAGGTATCAACAGTTCCGTGCATTATTGTATCCATAATCTTAGGCAAATCCATTGAAGGAGACAATTTGTATGATCCAGCCTGGATGGCTTGGTCCATTTTGTTCTGCTTTATATATATGAAAAATACTACTGGATCTTTAATTAACCCTTGAGTCTTCAACTCATTACCAACTGTTCTTACAGCAGCTCCTTTTGGAATTACAAATACTTTACTTGATATGTCTTTTGAGTTGACAGCCGCAAGGCCATTTCGCCACCACAATGAAAATATACCGAAAATAATAATGCCAATTATCGCAACTGTAAGAATCTTACGCATAAATCTTTTCTATTTTAACACACCCTCCTACGACTACTTTGAGGTCGAGAAAGCAACTTTCAAACCAAGAAAGATTAGGGCAATTCCAATAAATCTCTCAGCTATATGCTGAACTTTCTGAATTCTATTTTTTAATACGTGATGTGAAAAAATGAACGCTATGAACATGAACCATAAAGCAGTAACGATAGACATCTCAGCACTCATGATCAACTTAACAAACAAGGGCGTACCCGGAGTTATTACAAGCGTAAATAGGCTTAAAAAAAATAAAGTCGCTTTTGGGTTAAGAACATTTGTCAAAAATCCAATACGAAGCGCTTTTTGCGGAGTGATATCGGGTCGTACTTCAAACGCCTTATCACGGGCACTATTTGATTTTGCAGTTAGTGATTTGTATCCAATGTAAATGAGATACACAGCTCCAAGATATTTAATAACAGTAAATAACACAATAGATTGGGAAATAATAAGCCCAATTCCAACCAGTGAATAGGTAATATGAACTAAAATTCCCAAACCCAATCCAAGTGCCGAATACATTCCCGTCTTTCTGGAATACACAAGGCTATTTCTTGTAATCATCATAAAATCAGGACCAGGGCTAATTACTGCGAGAAGATGAACAACAGCAACTGTTGCAATAATTGATAGATACTCCATTAATTAATTTTAGCACAAAGAACTACTAGTCTATTCTATTTCGTAGATTGGGAAGTTACGGAATGAGTCAACTGCCTCCTGTAAATGTCGCTCCGTCTGAGCATACATATCAAATATATTTTCGTTATTCTTTACCTCATCATCAACTCTTTTTTTCAAAAATAATCCTGATCTTGCATCCTGCGGAGCTCCTAGTATCTTTGCTATAAGTGAAACATTTCGATTATTTACTCTTTTTATAGTTCCTGATTTGTCGGACCTCACTTCATGAGTCTTTGGACCTGCATGAAGCTTGGAAGAAATAATAGTGGGATCTCCTTTTTGAGCCTCAATTATATCCATCATTTTCTTATGAGCCTCCCCACTTACCAATATGCTTTCAGCCCATTTTTCAGTAGTGTCATATTTTTTTGCCTCTTCCTTGATCTTTTCATCAGCACTATCAAGACATAATGTTAAAAGTTCACCAGCAAGCTTAAGAGACTTCTTCTCCAAAGCCATTGGTCTAGTAGGATCTTGCTCAAGAACTTTTAGAGCATCGGCAGCTTCCAAAAGTGGCCCTATGCCATTTCCTGCAGGCTCATATGCATGGGACAGAATTGCCTCAAGCTTTATGTTGAATTTTTTGGCAATATATTTGAATTTCCTGGCTAAATTCTCCCCATCTTCTTTGTGGTGCACTTTCATTGTCCGACCATATGGGATATCTATAACGACATGATTTGAACCAAATGCAATCTTCTTTGCCATAACAGACACTAAAATCTTGTCAAAACTTTCAAGGGCCAAAGGCTCCTCCACATGGATTATCTGGTCATCCGCCGGTGCTATCTTAAAACTTCCACCCCACACAATACATGCGTTGGTCTTTTCAACAATTTTATATATCTCATCTTCTGTAAAAGTAACACTTGCAAGACACTCCATAGAATCAGCAGTACCTGCGGGAGTCGTAATAGCACGAGACGAACTTTTAGGAATCAAAAAGCCTGCGCTTGCAATAATTGGCACAATTACCATAGTAGCCCTTGTCCCCGGAAGACCTCCAATAGAGTGCTTGTCAGCAACGACTCCCTTGAATTTAAGCTTATCCCCTGTCTCTATCATGGCTTTTGTGAGATAGTAAATTTCGTCGTAACTAAAACCTTTTGAATATCCAGAGGCAGCAAAATAAGTTGTCAAAACGTCACCTAGTCTTTCATTTGCAATCTCATCCATGATTGCAAAGATCTCTTTATAGTTGAGTGCTTTGCCGACTAATTTTTTTTGTATTGCTTTAAGGGCTTGCTCGTTAGGTACCATATTTTTCAGGGGTGGAATTGAGAAAGGGCTACTTTTAAAAATCCCTTTACAACTCTTAATAGATGATACAGGAAAAATGAAAGAACTCTATTTACAGATGGCCAAATGTTATAAAAAAATCTATATATCCTATCTTTCCATACGGAGAGTATATAGGAGCGCTGAAGCTTTTGATCCTCTGCAGTTGGCGTGTAATTTTGGCTATTAGAATCCATATTAGCTTTGAAGACTTGCTCTAATAACTAACCTCTTCCAAGTTGTTCCTGGAGGCGTACAAGTAATCAATGTTATGTAGCTATTGTCAAAGCTTTGGGAAAAAATGTTTGGATCTTTAGGGTCAGTAATTCCAATAGAAAAGACTTTATAAGTATAATCTTTACCATCAACAGTCAGAACGAAATCATCTCCCTCTTTTAATGTGTGAAGTTTTGCAAAAATTGCCATGTAATTTTTAGGGTCAAACCACTGCGGAAGAGTCGAGTGTCCAAATATTACTGACGTTCCCTTTTCAATGGGACTTTTGGATGTAGTGAAGTACTGCACCAAATGCTTAGAAAGATCGAAGTCAATAGCCGAAACCTTTGCCTTATTAATTCCCTGGGAGGGAATTGAAAATTCATACTCATCGACTTTCTTTACTTCAATCTGAGTCTGGGCATGAATAGCTTCCTGATTTGCCTGGTATGGGAACCAGTTTCTCGCGTCTTTATAGTTTGAAGTTACATTCTTAAATCCATGGCTTACTAGGCCACCGAGCGGACTTGACCCATTGAGAACGTACCTTTGAGGTATTGGAGACTGGATTTCGCTCCCTGCAAAGGCTGATGAAAGATAGAGGTGATATGAAATCAATGGAAAGAAAAAGTATAAAAGCGTCGCTAGCCCTAACCCAATAATGAAAAGGCCAAGAAATTTTTTCTTATTTTGACGAAAGGAAAATCCCCCTCTTCCATATGAATATCTATGCATGGTTATTGAGTTTTAACTTCGATACTGATATTCCCGACATTGAGAGGCACAATTTGAGGCAGAAAGGGAATTGCATTTTCAAATTGAATTGATGCATCAGAAATACCTGGAGTTTGTTTCAGCTTATCAATTGCTTCTTTTGATCCCTTGCCTGTAACCATACTTGGTACTGAATTTTCATCAAAAGTCGGCTTAAAAATAGCGTTATACGAGAGCTTTGCTGAAAGATCTTTTCCATCCTGCTTTATATCAGATATCTTTATTGTACTTTCGCTATCGGAAAGCTTAAATTCTTGAGGAATATCGAATTCATCAGATGAAGAAATAAATTTCAAGAGCTCTTCTTTGTTGTATACACCAAGAGTATAGACAATCGAGGCCACAAGCTTAAGAGTCTTTGCCGTATCATTTTCTTTCCTATCAAATTTTTTCTCTTTAAAATCAAAAGATAGATACATCGGAACCATAGCATCCTTATCTGATAACGATCCTTCAGCTTCTCCCTTTGCTTTATCGAAAAGCCTACTTGTGACAGAAGACTCAAGGCTTTGAAGATCTTTCTTTGCAACTACTTGAATCTCCTCTTTTGTACCACCTGAAAACGCAGAGTCATTTCTCCCAAAAACATCAGATGTGGCAAGACCTTTTATGGTGAAGTTTGTTTGAGATGGAAGGTTATATTCCTTGCCAAAACTTGATGCAGCAACTTTTGCTTGCGCGCTTTGAAATGAAGTGGCAAAGGAACTTGTTGAAGCAATACTCACTGAATCATTGAGAGTAAATTCAAGATTATTTGACGAAGTGATTGTCGTGCCCTTTTCTATCTGCTTGGGGCTTTCAGTCTTGTTAAAAATTGTAACTGTTCCTGCTGCCTTCTGCCCTGTATCCTTCTTACCCGTCGTCTCCTGAGACTGCTCCCCGCTTACTTCTTGCTCAATTGTCGATATCTTAAGAACTTTATCTTCAAAAGAAGAGTCTCCACTTGTACTAAGCGTTATGTCCATCTGATCCTGCGCAAATTCCTTCTGGTCTGTAAATACAACAACTTTTGCCTTAACAATCACCGAATAGTAGATTACAAGAAAAACAATCACAACAACTAACGCAACAAGAGGCACAACAAACTGCTTCCCACTCCCAATCATTTTTGGAATTCTTGATAAAGATTTCGGAGTAAAAAATGATGCCAAGGACTCTTTTATCCCTTTTTTCTCAGAATATATCTCGTCTTCCCCTGGTTGATCCTCTTCATACTCACTTTCAGCAATTTCAACTTGCTCAACTCCATGATGCTTTATAACTGCATGAGGCACTTGGGGCTCTTCACTGAATTCAAAACCTTCTTTTTCTGGAGTTGTTGCAGGAACATCTTGAACCAGAGCGAGGGAGGCAATAAGCGCAATATCTTCGTCTTTTAAAAATCCAAATGAATCCCCATCACTCTTCTCGTCAACAAATTCCTCTTCAACATCCTCTTCTTTTGAAGGAATGACCATCTCACCGCTTACCGTTACATTTAATTGAGATGCAACGCCAGTAATAATTGCTTGATTCTCAAAACCTTTCTCAAGAATCGCAACTTGGGGCAAGTGCATAAATGGGAGCTCTTTCGTCCAGTGATGAGATAAGAATTTCTGCGATACTGCCTCTGCTTCTTTATTGTGTAGTAAAATTATTTTTGGAGGTAGAACATCAAGCTTCGTCACCTGAGAAAGCAACTTCTCAACAGTTGCTTCAACTCCATCTTCTATAACCCCATGTTTTACATCGATAATATTTCCACCTCTAACAATAAAAATAGTAAGATATCTATCTGAAAGCTCAACAAAAATTCCGCTGATTGGTGCACCTTCTTTTTTTTGTAAAGCGGCAGTTATTGCCTCAATGGAGACTATAAAGCCCATTGGAGTAAGTGCTAACTCTTGGCTAATTTTTTTAAGTTGTGTTAGTCTTTCAGATTTAATTTTCCCTTCTTCTACCCACGAGTAAGGTACTGCAAATATTGTCTTTTCCAAGCTTGCCCCCTCAGGAAGACTCATTTCAATGCGCGAGATTACAGTATCGCAAACAACAATAAGATCTTCCGCAGATGCTCTTTCAAGATCTATCGGAGCTTCATGTGAGGCAAGAATTACGAGAGTCTTTTCTTGTTCTTTAAAAAGAATAGAAGAAATCTTATCTGACTCGAAAATCAGAGCAAGAAAAAACTCAGTATTAACAGTCTTAGTTAGGAATGGTATGGCAGGAAACTTCATTTAACTCACTTTTACATAAAGGCGCCTTACCCCTTGGGAAACGCCTTCTTCTTTAAGTATATCAAATGATTGAATCAACCCAGTATGTTCAACGTGAGGACCTCCACAGAATTCAATTGAATACGATTCGTCCCTTTTGGTGTTAGGATTTGGACCACCTACAAAATAGATTTTTACGTCTTTTGCATACTTATCATTAAATAATCCAATTGCCCCTAGTTCACGGGCCCTTTGAATCGGCATGATTTCAAAATGTACAGGCAAATCTTCTTTAATTTTTGAAAGCACAATCTCTCTCATTTTTGATAGCTCCTCCTCAGTTACCTTGCGATCGAAAGTAAAATCAAAACGTACCCGCTCTGGAGTAATATTGCTACCGGTCTGATGTAGAGAATTCCCCAATACGTCTCTTAATGCCTGATGCATAAGATGAGTTGCGGTATGTCCTTTAACCGTTAATTCTGAGTGATCTGCGAGTCCTCCGGCAAATTTTTGAGACGCACCCTTTCTGGACAATTCTTGATGTGCTTTTATCTTATCTGCAAGCTCTTGCTTGTCAAAAGTGTAACCTAGACTTTCAAGTTGAGTTGGACCAAGCCCAAAGGATGTTATTGCACGAAATGCGGTGTCTGCAGAAATCATTGTCACACCCATTAGCTCATCTCCAACTGTTACCTCTTCAGATTTTTTTGCTATTTCGCGCTCGATCATTTTCCGTCCTCCGGAAAGGGCTTTTTGATACATTTGTTCTTCCTCAAGAATTGAACCTTTTATCATTTCGAATTTTTCCACAAGAATTGGGTCTGTTCCCTTGTATGCATCTACAATTGCTTCTAAAATAGGTGAAATATCATTTCCCGAAAGAAGATAAAAATTATCCAAACCACGACGGATTAACCGTCTTAAAATATATCCTTGTTCTTTATTGGAAGGCTTTACTCCATTTGACAAAATGAAAATTGAACCCAAGAAATGATCAAGAATAATTCGCATCTCTCGGGCATTTTCCTTATATTTCTTTTCTGTAGCTTTAGCTATAGCCTCAATAATTGGATAAAATAGGCTTGTTTCAAAAACATCCTGCTTATTCTCGGTGGCAGCCACAAGCCTCTCAAGGCCTCCTCCGAAATCCACATTTTGTTTTGGAAGCTTTTCAAATCCTTTTTCCGTTCTGATGTACTGCATAAAAACTGAATTGCCAATTTCTAAATATCTTCCGCAGTCACAATTTACATGACACTCTTCTCCAAATGCCTTATCATGTGGTGTCTTAAAATCAAAAAAGACCTCTGTGTCAGGACCCCCTGGCTCGCCAATTGGCATTTTGTCTGGAGGTCCAGACCTGCTCCACCAATTCTTCTTTACGTCATATTCAAAAATTTTGCCTTCCGGATCAATTCCTTTCTTTTCAAATAACCCTTTCCAAATTTCTTTGCTTTCACTATCTTTGTCGATAGTAGAGTCTCCTGCAAAAACAGTAACATAAAGGTCTTTTGGGTCGAGCTTTAACTCTTCTGTTAAGAATTCGAAAAGCCATGGGATTTGCTCATCTTTAAAATAATCTCCAAGTGACCAATTACCAAGCATTCTAAAAAATGTTGTATGTCTATTGTCCCCAATTTCATCTATGTCCTGGGCACGAAAACTATTCTGAGCATTGACCAATCTTGTCCCTGACGGATGTGGCTCTCCAAGAAGAAATGGCACAAGTGGCTGCATTCCTGAAGAGGTAAATAATGTGGTCGGATCATTCAATGGTACGAGTGAAGAATTCTCAATTCGTATATGTCCACGCTTTTCAAAAAAAGAGATGTATTTATTAAGAATTTCTGAAGCTGTCATGTAGTAGGTATTGTAGCAGACTGAGGCAAAAAACTCGAGATGAGTGCTATATAAATTCTCTAAGAGGGCATTCTGCGTGCTTGCAAGAAGCTTTGCAATACACTCTTCCGTAATAAATCATACCCAGTCCAAATTCGCGCCAATCTTTTTGAGGGACTATTGCCATAAGGTCCTTTTCAATTTTGACGGGATCTTTTTGACTACTAAGGCCAAATAAATTTGAAAGTCTTCGGACATGAGTGTCGACGACAATACCTTCTGATTTTCCAAATGCCTCCTGAAGGATTACATTGGCTGTTTTGCGCCCTATAAATGGAAGTGCTATCAATTCCTCCATTGTCTCAGGCAATTTTCCTTTATATTTTTCAGTTACTATTCCTGCTGCCTCCAGGATTGCTTTCGCTTTCCCTTTGTGGAAATTTATAGATTTTATATCCTGATCAAACTCCTCAAAAGTCACTTTTACATAATCATCTAACTTTTTATATTTTTTAAAAAGAGTCTCCGTCACTTTATTTACACCTACGTCAGTCTGTTGAGCAGAGAGAGCGACCGCTACATATAATTCCCAAGGATTAGAGTGATTGAGTGGCGTTTTGGGATTTGGGAATAATTTTTTAAGATTTGTAATTATTCCCTCGATTTTTTTGCTTGTATCCATAACTTAATACTTAATTCTAACTATCAATTATATCTGACAATACTCTCGCTAGTTTTTCTGAGTCGTGTCTTAAGAATTGTCCATCTCGCAGAAGGTCAGCTCGAACAACATTTTCCTCCCCAAGATTGTCTTCAACAAATTCTACATTCTCCTCTTCATATCTTTTAACGATATCTCCAGTTGGTCGATCCGTATTGACCGTTACAACGTCAATTCTTCCTTTTCCAATATGTTCTTCCATTCTTGCTACGAAATCTAGTGCTTTATATCCGGTTGTTTCTCCAAATTTAGTCATGATATTTACGTTATAGATGACTTTTGCTTTTGAATTTTTAATAGCATCTGAAATTCCTGATACGACCAAATTTGGCAAAATGCTTGTGAATACGTCTCCAGGACCTAGGATAATTACATCGGCTTTTTCTATTGCCAAGATCGCTTCAGGATTTGCTGTGGCTTCAGGCTCTAAATGCACTTCGCCTATTTTGACCGTCCCATCATGTTTTGGGATATCAATATTTGTCTCACCTTCAATCTTCGTACCGTTAGTTAAAGTTGCTATAAGCCTAGTTCTGGTAAAAGTTACTGGCAGAACTTGTCCCTTAATATTTAAAATTTCGCCTGCCTCTTTAACACCGCTTCCAAAGTCTCCAGTAATTTTCTCAAGTGCCGTAAGTAGGAGATTTCCCAGACTATGTCCTTTCAAAGAAGATTCTTCATCAAAACGAAAGCTAAAAAGTTCTGACAAAATTTTTCTATTTGAGTCTGAAAGTGCTATGAGAGCACGCCTAATGTCTCCAGGGGGTAGTGTTCCAAATTCTTCTCGAAGAACTCCCGTAGAGCCTCCGTCATCAGACATACTAACTATTGCCGAAAGAGCGTAAGGGTATTCCCGAAGACCTGATAGAACTGTATAGCCTCCAGTTCCTCCACCAATAAAAACTACTCTTTTCATATGTGTCGTTTTTTACTTCGTATAAAAACTACTCTTTTCATATGTGTCGTTTTTTACTTCGTAGTTTTTTGCTACGCATGGATCCTACATTCTTCATATTTTTCTTTGGGATCATCTGCTCAAAAGCTTTATGTAGCCGCCTTTATATTTGGGGTGTTCTTTTTTATAATCATCACCATGTCCAATATCCTCAACTATAGGAATACCACGACTACAAAGCCCACTCTTTACACATTCGTCAGGAAACCATGTTTCATAAAAAATATCAGCCAGTTTTACAAACTTTTTGACATTCATTGCTTCAGCACTTACTCCTTTATTCGCAGCAACTGATCCTACCCCAACTATTTTTCCACCTGCATTATTTACTGTTTCAATTGTTGCTTTGATTGAAGACATTTGATTAATAATATCTTCCAGTATCAATACTCTTTTGCCTTTTACTGCCTCAGTAAAACCTTGCCTTTCAAAAGCAAAAGTTTTAACTTCGACTCCCTTTACTTTGTCAGCCCACACCCCTAGAACTTCTTTCTTATTCATCTTTGATAAATGGTATGCACCCCAATGTGAGAAGGGGATAGCCCCAATTGCAGGAGAAACAACAACTTCAATTTTGTCCTCTTTAAAAGGATTAACTAGTTGTTTTATTAATTTGTTAACCAACAGAACATGAACCATGAGGGGGTCGATGTTGCAATATCCAGCAAGATGTTTCCCGCTCGTACCAACGAAGTGGCCTTCGTAAATGCATCCAATTTTTTCTAATTCTCTTTTTGCATTCATCAGAACAGATTATATCACCTTCCTAATACTGTACAAATTTGGTCATGAAGTTTTTGAGTCTCAAACCTTGCTGCATCTGCAAAATCAGATCCACTTGAAGCAAAAATGATACCTCTCGATGAGCTGATTATGAAGTTTTTTTTCACAGCTTTGACAGTCTCGACAATATCTCCGCCTTGAGCACCGACACCAGGGATTAATATAGGTATTTCAGCCGATATATTTCTCACTTTCCGAAGCTCTCGGGGATAAGTTGCACCGACAACTAGCCCGACGTTGTCTTTCATATTCCAATGATTAGCTACCTGAAATGCTACTTTTTCGTACAGTAAAATGTTGCTTGTCTCTAAGTCCTGAAATTCTCCTGCTCCCGGATTTGAAGTTCTACACAATACAAAAACGCCTTTTTCGGCATCATTGATAAATGGCTCCAAAGCCTCTTGCCCAAGATAAGGATGAACAGTTATGCAATCCGTCTTGAGATATTCAAAAGCAAATTTTTTGTAACCTTCATTCGTATTCCCTATATCTGCTCTTTTCGCATCAAAAATAATAGTAATATCTGGATAATTTTCTGCTATGTATGATGTTGTCTTGAAAAGTTGCTCAACACCCTTCGCCCCTTCTGCTTCATAGAATGCAGAGTTCGGCTTATATGCGGCAACCAAATCGTAGGTCAGATCAATTATCGCTTTGTTGAATTTAAAAATCCTATCATCACCGCTAATAGACCCTGGTATCTTTTCAACTACAGGATCGAGACCAACACATACGTATTTTCCCTCTTTCCATTTACCCTTTAACTTTTCAAGAAATTTCATATGAATACAAAAAAAACTGCCAATGGCAGCTTTAACATATATATACCATATCTTTATTAGCTTTTCCTAATTCCCTTAAATAATCTTCTTCGACGAGATAATAAATCTTCTTTTTCTTGGGTTGGTTTTGCGGCTGAAGATCCTTTTGCAGCTTCCATCTCGCCACTCATAACTTCTTCCTCTTCGTCATTTAATATTGTTTCGATATCATCAAGGTTGATTGTGTTGCCCACATAATCAAGACCATAGTCAGCTATATCTTTAAGAATTTTGCGTCCCTTTTTAGTACTAATAAGCGCACCTATAGCGCCTCCAATTATAAGCCCCAACAACAATCCGCTTGGCCCTTTTTTCTCATTCATATTATTCCTTTTTCCTCCTGAACAAAGATATTACGCTTGCCAAAGAACCGATTGCAGATGCACCACCAAACATATTTGAGAAAGATTCAATTTGGTTAGTAACATTTGAAGAAATATTCTCGGCATTCTCTAGGATGTTATTGGTACGACGTATTGTTTGGCGAAGATCTTTGAGAATATAAAAAACCTGAATACCTAATACAACAAAAAGAATTGTTAGAAGAACAATAACAAAAAGAAGTACAGCTTGGACAGTATCTATCATAATTAACAGTCTAACACGTTATCATGTGAAAATTTCAAAATCAATATATAACAACTAGTTCAAATCAGTACAAATATAGGTCAACTTCTTGCTATACTTAATGTCATGCAATCTTTGGTTGTTGAAAATCTCACAAAAATGTATGGCAATTTTAAAGCCGTTGACTCAATTTCTTTTGACCTTGAAGAGGGTGAAATATTGGGATTTTTGGGCCCAAATGGAGCAGGTAAAACAACTACACTTCAGATGCTTATTGGCTCCCTTAAACCTACTGACGGAAATATTAAGTATTTTAATAAGTCACTTTTTACACATCGCGAAGAAATCCTTAGTAAAATTAATTACTCAACGGCATACACAAGTCTTCCCTGGAACTTATCAGTTGAAGAAAATCTAACATTCCTTTCCTATTTATATTCTGTAAATAATAGAAAAAAACAACTTGAAAAGATTGTGGAGACCTTTAAGTTGTCTACACTTATGAAAAGACGGGTTGAGGGTCTTTCTGCAGGACAAAAAACTAGAGTAAATCTTGCAAAATCATTCCTAAATTCCCCTAAAGTTCTATTACTG
Source organism: uncultured Gammaproteobacteria bacterium (assembly GCA_964511305.1). Taxonomy (GTDB): domain Bacteria; phylum Patescibacteriota; class Microgenomatia; order Levybacterales; family GWA1-39-11; genus JAUSNA01. The sequence goes on from CAZEEU010000003.1 coordinate 60,833, forward strand.
GATGAGCCTACAGCGTCTCTAGATCCTGATATTGCAAAATACATACGGGATTTTATTTTAGAACAAAGAAAAGAAGAAAAGATCTCCGTAATTTTCACTTCTCATAACATGAAAGAGGTTGAGCAGATATGCGACAGGGTTATTTTTATCAATGGAGGCAAAATAATAGCAAATGACACACCAATTCAATTGGCGCGAAAAATTGATGCTGTAGAAATTGAATTGTTACCGCTGAGTCTATCTGCAATTTCCGAATTCTGTAAAAAGAACAATATCACTTTTACAAATGAGAAAAGGTATATAAAAATTTCGACAATCGAAAAAGAAGTCGTTAGAATTCTTCGCAAGCTTTCTGAGGACAATATCGAATATAACGAGATAAGCATTAACAAACCAACTCTTGAAGACTATTTCCTGAAAGTATCACTTAATAAATAATATGAAATTATCCAGAATCTACGGTATGGTACTTCGACACTTCTTTAATTTAAGAAGAAGTTTTGACCGACTCAGTGATGTATTTTATTGGCCAGTTCTTGATATCATCATTTGGGGATTAACAGGCTACTATATAGTATCTCTCGCACCAAATTCGTCTCAACAAATCAATGCAATCATTTGCGGTGTACTCTTATGGATTATCCCATGGAGAGCTCAAAATGAAGTCGCTATAAATGTACTTGCAGAATTGTGGGATAGAAATCTATCCAATATCTTCGTCTCCCCATTAAAATTTTCTGAATGGGTAGTATCACTCTTTATAATGGGTGTTATCAAAGGCTTAATTAGTCTTGGATTTGCCTCGCTTGTCGCCTTTGCAATGTATAAGGTCAATATTTTTATCTACGGTCCTTATTTGCTGCTCTTTGCTATTGTTTTGTTTACTTTTGGCTGCACAATTGGACTCCTTGTTGCATCGGTCGTTCTGAAGTTTGGCTCCAGGATCCAAACACTCGCATGGACCGTCCCATGGGCGGTTGCCCCTTTTTCAGCAATTTATTTCCCCGTCTCAATTCTTCCACAATGGGCACAATCAATCTCTCATGTGCTCCCATCAAGCTACATATATGAGCTGGGTAGACAACTTATTTTTGAGGGAAAATTTGATTGGAATGCTTATGGAATAAGCTTCGCATTAAGCACAATATACTTTGTGCTCTCGCTTATTCTCTTTCACTGGAGCTACAGGAAAGCGCTTGAGAGAGGTCTTCAGAGTATTAATTAGCGGACTGTTACACCAATAACTCTTCTCGTGTTTTTCCCGTTTCTATTTTTAGAATCAATTGTTATCTGTCTTTGTCCTTCAAAAAGATATAACGTCTTTTTGAATGTTCCGTCTAAGGCAACATAAGACTCTTCGTTATTTATAAGAACTGTGGCGTATGGGTCTGTCTTCCCTCTTACTTCAACAATGTTATTTCTTACTACTGCTCTATCTTGTGGGGATAGAACTTCAAGCCGAGGACCTAGGAAAAATGAACTATATTGAACCCCAATATATCCAAATATCACCAAAATAACGAGCCCAATAATTATGTTTCGGGGAGTGAATACTACAATTCGCCTAACGCTTTTTTCTTGACTCTTAAAGGTAGGGAGCATTTTATTTTTGCTTCCCTCATACTCACGCCTAAAGAGAGCAGCAGCTTTGACCTTATCAATCCCTAGGTACGAAGCGTAATTTTTAACAAATCCTAGCGCGTAACTCTCCGACGGAAGCTTCTCATACTCTCCATTTTCAATTGCAACCAAAAAAAGTTTTTTTATCTTTGTTGATCTTACAACTTGCTCGAGAGTGTAGCCTTTTTCAATACGAGTATCGGCAAGAATCTCAGAAATTTTTCTCATAAAATTAGCGTACTTTATTGATTATTGATGTCTTCCGTCGCGGGGCCACTGAGGAATTCGTCAGCATTTCTTACAAGTACGTCACGAGGCTTCGATCCATCAGCAGGACCTACAACACCAGCTTCTTCTAATTGCTCAAGGAGTCTGGCTGCACGATTAAATCCTACCTGCAAGCGTCTTTGAATAAGAGAAGCACTGGCCCTGTCGTGTTGTGAAATCATACGAACTGCTTGCTCAAAAAGATCATCACGACCCTCGTCTCCGCCCACTGTTGTAATTCCTCCACGACCTTTAATATTTACTGCTTGCTGAATAACTTCCTGGGTGTATTCAACAGGAATTCCCTTTGACTTAATAAAGTTAGTCAAACGTTTTACGTCTTGGTCAGAAACAAAAGTACCCTGAATTCTAGTAGGTCTTGCTTGATCCGGTGGGACATACAGCATGTCTCCTTTTCCAAGTAGCTTTTCAGCCCCCGGGCCATCAATAATAACCTTTGAGTCAATTCCTGATGACACATTAAATGCTATACGGCAAGGGATATTTGCCTTGATAAGACCTGTAATGACGTCAACAGATGGACGCTGCGTAGCAAGAACTAAGTGAATACCCGTAGCACGAGCCATCTGGGCTAGACGCGCAATACTATCTTCAACTTCAACAGGAGCAAGAGCCATAAGGTCAGCCAATTCGTCCATAACAATTATGATATATGGGATTGCCTGAAAACCGGCAAGCTCGTTATAACTATCAAGATTTTTAACACCAGCTTCTGCGAATTTTGTATACCTCTTGTCCATCTCTTTAAGAGCCCATTTCAAAGCAGAAACAGATTGATCTGCCTCAACAATCACCGGAGATAACAAGTGAGGAATATCATTATAACCGGTCAACTCAACTCTCTTAGGGTCGATCATAATAAATTTAACTTCTGAAGGGGAAGCTCTAAAAAGAATTGATGAAATAAATGCATTTACCATAACGGATTTACCAGAACCGGTAGTACCAGCGATTAGTACGTGAGGCATTTTCGAAATATCTGCAACAACTGGGTCACCCGAAACATTAAGTCCAAGTGGCACAGCAAGCTTTGATTTTGTCTCCTGCATCTTTTTTGTCTCAAGCATTGCTCGAAGACCAACAAATTCAAGCGATGTATTCGGAATTTCAATACCCACCAAGCTTCTACCTGGAATTGGAGCTTCAATTCTGATTTGTCCTCCGGGTGCTTCTGTTGCAAGAGCAAGATCATTTGCAAGAGTGGTAATCTTTGAAAGCTTGGTACCTTCAGGAATACGAATAGCATATTGAGTAACAGAAGGTCCAACATTAATTTCAGCAACTTGAGCTTTTATTCCAAAGCTTTGTAGGGTTCTTTCGATTGTCCCTGCAATTCTCTTAACATCTCCCGTGTCTCTCTTCTTTTCTTTGTTCTCAGTTAAGAGTGAGAAAGGCGGATATTCCCACATCCCCATCTCCAAAGGCTTATTAAGAATCATTTCTTCGGGAAGAACTCCTTTTTTAGGCATTGGGGCAGATGTCATAGTAGGTGCTGCTGATTTTGCAGGAGCCGTTGCTTCAAGTTTTGCCTCGGAAATCTTAACGTCTGATGGACCATCATCTATTCCCTTTATCTTCATAGGAGTCATATCTGTTGCGAATTTATCCTTTGTCTTAAGAAGTGGTACTGCTGCTTTTCCAACTCCATTCCCTGCACCTTTAACGGACGAAAATACGTACATACCAATCTCTGTAAATGAAAGGTTCATACACACTACAAATCCAATAAATGCGCCTAATGCAAAAAGGAGCACGCTAAGAATTGGCCCGATGATACTACTAAGATAATAAAAAAGATCATGTCCGACCATTCCACTCTGGAAAAGACCTAATATAGAAATTGTAAAGACAATAAAACCAATTGAGATATTCGGGCGGGAAAGGCTATTTTTCATTTGGAGTATAAATAGCGCCACAAGCACGCATACAATTGGGATCAAAAATGAGAAGAATCCAAAAAAGTTAACAAGAGAATCATTGAGCTGCATAAGAGCAGAGCCACTTCTGGTATAGGAGACTAGACATGCAATAGCTGCAAAAACGAGACTAACGGCGGATACTGTGTAAATTGTCCCTTTCTTGAGTTTTAGGCCTCCCCCACTACTTCTTCTTTTATAAGAACCTCTTTTCTTTACCTTTTTCTTTTTGGCCATAGTATGTCATTATAGCAATAATCAAATTCCAATTCACCAAAGCATTTTAGAACTGAATTTGAAAATTAGATATTCCAGGCCTTCTCTTTATACTCTTGGATGCAACGATTTGTATTAAAAAACGAACCAAGTGTAATTGCGTGCTTCATGCGATGAATCCAATCTTTTTTGTTGTTGTAATAAAGAGGAATAATTTCATTCTGAAGTTTATTGTACATATCATCTATATCTTGCTTGTCATCATTTATAGGAGTAAGACTCGTATCATTTGGGCCGATTGAGAATCCAGATTCAGAATCAAGCTCGTATCCTTCAATCCACCACCCATCAAGAATTGAAAAGTTAAGCACTCCATTCAAAGCTGCTTTCATGCCACTTGTACCCGATGCCTCAAGAGGTCGCCTTGGGGTATTTAACCAGATATCCGACCCCCTAACCAACTGGCGAGCAAGTAGTGGGGAATAATTCTCTAAATAAACAACTTTTATACGACCTCTTAATTTTTTAGAAATATCTATAATCTCCCTTACAAAATTTTTGGCCATCTCATCTCCGGGAGCTGCTTTGCCACACTGAATAATTTGCAATTTGCCATCACCAATACTAAGCAGTCTCTCAAGATCAGAATACAGCAAGAGTGGTCGCTTGTAAGGAACGAGACGTCTTGCAAGAGATATAGTCAGAATATCTATATCGAATTGTTCTGGCTCTGGTGGATTCTCCCTTTCTTCCTCACTATTAACTGAGGTTAAATGATTATTAACATGATCCAAAAGCCTGCTTTTCTCAGACTGATGTGCGCGCCATAATTCATCATCAGGAATCCTATCAACTGCTTCTTTAAATACGCCAGGATTATGTATCCATTCTGGTAGGAATTTATCGTATAAATTTGCAAGCTCCGTACCTATCCAAGTCCTGTGATGAACACCATTTGTGATTGCCTTTATATGGAACTGAGGGAACATTGCAGCCGTAACCTGTCCATGCTTCTGGCTAACACCAAAAGCAACATTACTCATACTCATGCCAAGAATTGTTGTATGAAGTTCTTTTTCGCTTGCTATTTTTTTTATATGCCAAGGTAAATTGTCTCCTGCAATCTTATATGCGTAATCGTAATCAAATTTGTCATGCCCTTCAGGAATTGGCGTATGCGTAGTAAAGACACACAATTTTTTTACAGCTTCGTCATCAAAACCTTTTTCAGAAAGCAACCCAAGAGGCACAAAAGAAGCATGACCTTCATTCATATGAAATGTTTTGACGTCATGATATCCAAGACTTCTTAACATCTTAACGCCACCAATCCCCAGGAGCACTTCTTGATCTAGTCTCACTCCACCCCCATACAAATTTTGCGTAAGACTCTTTGCATATTCAGAATTATCTATAAAGTCAGTGTCTAGCAGATAAACAGGTACAACAAACTCATCAATTCCTGTTATGTCATACCTCCAGCAGCCAACAATAACTTTTTGTCCTTGGATAGTAACTTCAACTCTATTTGGTAGCTTCGTGAGTTGATCATTCTTATGCCAAACTAACGACTCGTAATCCTGAGAGCCTTCGGTGGTTATAATCTGCCGGTATGTGCTGTCGTTGTAGACCAAAGACATTCCAACCACAGGAACCTTCATGTCTGCACAGGAGCGCATGAGATCTCCAGCCAATACCCCAAGTCCGCCAGCATAGGTTGGAATATCTGACTCCAACATAAATTCCATTGAGAAATAAGCGCAGTCTAGGGTGGGGCGTTTTGTATCCATGGGCAGCTTGCCTCGGCTCACTATCTTTGTTTGATGTGGGGCGGGTGACTTTATTGTATATTATTTAAGAAACACCTTACAGGGGGGATTATTTAACGCCGTATACGTAAAGGTCGTCTAAATTTTGGGTTTCAGTTTCAACTCGGGCATACGGAAGTGATTCACTATTAATCGGCCCGTAATCACCATTTTTCGTTTTTTTAACGAATTCAATAATATTTGCTTTCTCAATGGTTATTTGAGTCTTTTCGTTTTTTGATTTTTTCATATCTTTATATTAACTAATCAATAATTTTTTTACCACTCTGGCTTTCTATATCATCTCTTATTTTTTCAAGCCTCAACTCCGCCCCACATTTTTTGCATTTGTATAAATTATCTTTAGGAAATTGCTCCAAGCCTTGCCTATTAAAATCCTCATCTATTTTTTTGTTTTGTATAAACTTGGCATAAAAATTATAAGCGGAGCCACACTTTTTGCAGGTTACGTTAGCCGTTACCACTTCTGTCTCTTTTGTGATATTTTGAGGACCAGGGTTCGAGATCCCAAAAAAGTGGAAAAGCTTATCATTTTCGGTAGCAAATATTTTATATATATTAGTAGTACTATATAAAAGTTTGATTATGGTTTGAATTCTGTAAACAATATCTGCAAACTTAGGATCATCGTCTATTTTGTTAACTCGCAAACCTAGTGTTTCTAAATCATGAATTTTAAGTGATCTACCATGACTGCGCCATTTTTTATGATTAATCAAATTCTCTACTATCTCTTTCGCGCGCTTAGTCTTCATAACTGACGTGACAGAAGTACTTTTAGTTTCTGTTTTTTCCCAATTTTCGAACTTATATTTCGGCAACCACTCCTGAACCAAATCAACCGCAAAGTTCAAAGCATTATCCACACCATTTAATTCTCCTGGGCTGATTTGGGCAACCATAGTAGCATCGAAAGGATTCAGTTTTTGATTCTTATCGGCTTCATCTCTTTTCTCTTTAACCCATTGCATGTAATCATACGCAGATACTACACTCCTCCCTATTTTCATCTGAGCGTCGATTGGCCCGAGGCTACCTTGTTCGGTCATGAATATTTCGTGACCTGCCAAGGTCATAATCGTACCGGCACTTTTAGCTTCTCCAGATATTACAAAGTTAACCGCATCAAATTTATCATGTAACAATTCTACAATTTCCTCTGCTGCCTCACCGCTTCCTCCAGGAGTCTCTAAATAAATATCGATAGACTTCCCCTTTGCACCCCTAAGAAAATCTGCAATTATATGATAATCCTGCATTGATAATGAAGTATTGGGAACTGGCTTTTCCCAATCGGCAGAAAAGACCAACAAGAACGTTTTCCTATAGGCATTATATTGTTGTATGAGCCTCAATAATTCTGCTTCTTTCTCTTCGGTAGTTAGATTTTTCTCTATATATTCTGTTAAAAGTCCCATATTTAAATCAAGTCTCTGCTTGCATGTTTATACTCAAGCATCGCAAGTGGAAATAATTATAGTCAATTGAGGCTAAGTGTCAAGGAATCAGTTTTTTCTGGAAAATAAACCTTATTTGTTAAATTTAATCGTGGTTTCGGGGAGTTGAATTTCGGGTATTTCTACTCGTAGTCTTTCGATGTCTTCTTTGTCCATCTTAAAATCAAAGGACTTTAGATTTTCCATCAAGTGACTTTGATTGCTCATCTTTGAAATAACCACTATATCTTGGGAAATAAGCCAATTGATCACAATTTGAGGTCTACTCTTGCCATATTTTTTGCACATCTCAGAAATTACTGGAATTTCTTTTTCTATAAGCGCCCCTCTTTCGATTGGTCTATATGCCATTACCATAATGTCATTTTCGCGGCAGTAGTCGACTGCATCCTGGAGATTTTGGTAAGCCAAATTGTAATGAAGTTGATTAACAACGATTTTATTTTTTGTCACGGACTGAGCTTCTTTTAACTCTTCAACCGTAAAATTACTCACTCCAATTTCCCGAATAAGACCCTTTTCTTTCAATTCGTCTAAAGCCCTAAATGTTTCCTTTATTGGAAATTGTGGGTTAGGAGCATGGACCAAATAAAGATCTAAATAATCAGTTCTTAGTCTTTCAAGAGACTTATGACATGCACTTATTACTTCTTCATACGAAAGGTTACCCTTAAAAACTTTACTAACTATGAATAATTTATCTCTATCAAATCCCTTTATAGCAGCACCAACCAATTCCTCAGCGTGCCCAGCTCCATACAGTTCTGCAGTATCAATAAGTGTTACTCCTAGTTCTAGGGCTATGCGAATACCTTTTCTATCTTGCTCGTCATTTTTAGTATCAACAGTAAGCATTCCTCCCACCTTCCACGTTCCGATTCCAAAAACAGGCATAGTAAAGCCACTTTTAAGACTTTTTGCGGGTATTTGCATTACAGGTAGTATAACACTACACTTCGATAACAATGGGGATGACAAGAGGCTCTCTTTTCATTCTATAAAGCAGATTCTCGCTCGTTCTTTGGATTATCTTTCTATATACTCCCATATTATTACTTTTTGGAGATTTTTGACTGAGCTCAAGAAGCAGTTCTTCATTGAGCTGCTTTACAAATCCATCTTTTTCAGGGAATACAAATCCTCGAGCTATAATATCGGGCTTTGACACAACTTTTCCAGTCTCTCCCTCAATTTCAACAACCACTATCATAATTCCCTCCTCAGATATTTTCTGGCGATCCACAAGAATAAATTTCTCCATTTCCTCACCGGTTATTTGATCGACATATACAGTGGCCAATGGAATTTTTGCACCATAGCGAAAAGCTGTTTTTGTAAAAATGACTTCCTGCCCATACTCTGGAAGTACAACGTCTTGGTCACGCATTCCAAGATCCTTCATAAGCCCTCTAAATGCGACCATGTGTCTATAATTTCCTCCGATCGGAAAAGCAAATCTAGGATAGGTAAGAGTTGCAAGAAGCTTTATGTCATTTTGAGAACCGTGTCCTGATACGTGAAATTCATCTGACATATCTGAATGGATAACACGTGCTCCTTTTTTAGCAATAGTGTCAATTAACTTATAAATATTTACTTCATTTCCCGGGATTGGATCTGCCGAGAAAATAACAGTATCGTTTTTATCTATTCGCAACGCTTTATCATTGTCATTAGCAACTCTAACGAGTGCTGATTCTTCTTGAGCTTGGCTTCCAGGAATCAAGATCATAACCTTTGAAGGGTCCATAGACATCACCTGCTGGGGTTTTACTTCCATATTTGCTGGAAGCTTTACGTATCCAAGTTGTCGACCGATATCTCGAGCTTTTATAAAAGATCTTCCCATAAAACATACTTTTCTATTAAATTTAAGTGCTCCTTCAATTGCCTGATTCATTCGTGAAATATTTGAAGAGTAAGTACTTACAAATACTCTACCTTTTGTGCGTCTAAACTCAGCTTCAAAACTATCAGAAATCTTTCTTTCAGACTTTGAATGACCTTCGCGCTCAGCACCGAGACAATCAGAAAGCATACAAAGAACTCCTTCAGTCCCGGTTGCTGCAATTCCATGGACATCTGAAGGCTTGCCATCAGGAGGGGTTAGATCAAATTTATAGTCACTTCCATGATAAAAATTACCAACTGGAGTTTTTATAAATATATTAGAGGTATCCATGACGCTATGAGTTATATGAAGGAATCTGACCATAAAAGACCCCAATTTAAAGTCTTTCTTAAATTTAACCTCAACAACTCTCTGACTAAGGCCGAAATCCTTTAATTTCTCGTTAGTAAAAGCAGTGGTAAGAGGCGTCGCATATATAGGAAAATCTGGCAATTGACCTATTACAAAAGGTACGCCGCCAATGTGATCCTCATGTCCGTGGGTTAGAAGAAGTCCAACTATTTTTTTACCCTGAGTAAGTAATTTTTTAAGATGGGTGATATCTGGGATCAAAAAGTCTACTCCTGGAGTGCTGGCATCGGGAAATCCCATCCCACAATCAACAATAAGAATATCGTTCCCATAAATATATAGGTACATATTCTTAGTAACTGATCCTATTCCGCCAAGAGGGAGTATAGTCACAGAACTTTGGGGCATTGGTGGAGGAACTACATTGCTACGATCCATTAATATTTAATTATACCCTAATAAAATCAAAACTTATACTTACCAAGTGCTTACGAAGGTTTTGACGTTTGAGTTGTCTATTACAAATTTTTGTCCATGAGGAATTTTCCCAAGCATCATATAGTAGACGGTTTTTCTAACTATTCCCTGTATCAATCTTTGGAGTCCACGGATTCCGGGATCGTACCCAAGAGGTCTTACTAGTGCCTCCGGCCATACCTCATCTGCAATTTCAAATTCGGCAGCTGTTAGCCCTGAGTCCTTAAGGATCTTAGGAAGAACGTATGTTTTGCCAATAACTATTTTTTCATCATCAGTATAGGAAGGCATCTGAATAATCTCAAGTCTGTCTACCACCGCTGTTGAAATATCTTTTGTATTGTTGCTCGTTGCTATAAATAATACTTGAGATAGATCTACAGGAAAGTCTATAAAATGATCAGTAAATGCCTTATTCTGTAAAGGATCAAGTAATTCTACAAGCACGCCCATTATATCCGCACGCGCTTCCTCACTCACTCTATCTATTTCGTCAAGAAGTATAACTGGATTTGAAGTACCAGCTCTTCTTAATGCCTTTATAACAAAGCCAGGTTCACTATCAGAGTAAAGTCTCGATTTTCCTCTAAGTTGAGCGGCACTTCCCATTCCTCCAAAAGGAATTCTTTCTATCTTTCGACCCAAAGCCTCGGCAATAGAGTAAGCGATTGTGGTTTTACCAACACCAGCAAGTCCAACAAGGGAAAGAATCGGAGCCCGCGCTATTATATCTGATCCTGCTTGCCCGGAACGAGCCTTTGTCAAAATCATGATCGCAAGAAACTCCAAAATCTGCTCTTTTACGACTTCTAGTCCATAATGATTGTGATCCAGTACTTGTTTTGCGTGATTGAGATCCAACACGTCTTGGGAAACTGATCCCCAAGGGAGAGCAGTAATCCAGGTGATATACCGAGAAATTGTGTCGTATTCCGTGTAAAAAGACGGCTGATCTTTTACTATTTTGAGCCTAGCAACCATAGCTCGAGCAGACATATCAAGGTCTTCAGGAAGCTTTGCTTTTGCTATGAGAGCATCAAGCTTTGCTATCTGAGTACCAGCATCAGGAGTTGGGGCAGTATCCATACTTTTAGTATATCAAAATTAGGGTATAATAAGGCCACTGCATGGTACTTCCCATCATTACTTCTGCCCCACATGACGCAGACAACTTTGGTCCCTTCTCTTCCCGTGTAAAGTTGAGTCCTTGGCAACTAGGTGAATTTGCTGACAAATACACAGCTGTCACAGCGTACAATCACAACGCTTTAGGCAACGTAAAATCCCAAATCTCAAGAGGACTTGGAAGCCTCAATCAACCACGAGATCTGTCACTTTTCAAATTGAAAGACTTTCATGGGAACACCATTTGGAAAGATGGTGCAGAACTTACTGAAAAAGAAAAAGAAGAATGCTTTAGAACATATTACGACCCATACCACAATGAGATAGAACATCTTATTAAAAGATCCAGAACATTAGGTTTTGAAAGGGTGATTTTATGGGACCAACATGATACAGGAGACTTTGACGAGCTTACACAAAAGAGAGATCGCAAACTGCCAGGAGGAGAAAGAACTATGCCAAAATTTATCCTTTCCAATTTTGGGCTTGAAGATTCTGGTGAACTAGATCCAAACAATGGATTTACTTCGTGCTCTCCTGAATTTATTCAAAAAATTAGGGACTATATTTCATATGAATTTGATCTTCCACATATAGAGGTAGAAATAAATACAATATTTAAAGGAGGCCACATAATACAACATTATGGAAATCCCAAAAATGACTTTGGAAATACAGTAGTTGGAATTCAAATTGAATACAATAGAGGATTTATTATGGACCAACGTACAAGACTACCATACAAAGACAAGCTCAAAGAATTCAATGAAAAATTTAATCGGGTAATGGATAAGGCCTGCGAGCTAATTTAGTACTGCTTTTGACTAATAGGCGCGTAGACTCCGTTTTTCAAATCTCTTATTCCCTGGAGCTCTCTTTGTATAAATTCCCCCATTTCGGAAGATCGATATGCGTTGCTGATAGATGCTGAGAACCTTGGATCTCTGCGGATCATTAATTCCTCAGCACTCAGCACAAAAAGATCTACAGGCTCGTTTTGAAAAAGATGATATGCGTCCACAGTTGCCATAACGCGTGGAAGATGAAAAAAATTTGAAAGGAGTCCAATTTTTCTGCAGCTTAACATTTCGGAATGGTTCCCTATATATTCTTGAGCATCCTGAAGGTTACCTAGCGTGTTCCCGATTTCCCCGATGGAAATTAGTGAATCCTTCGGGATATGATGTCTTTGTGAAGCAAATTGGGTGAATAATTCAGATCTTGACTGGGTACTACCCTTATCTGTGGTGAATTTCCCGCCGGTGATCAAGAACTTATTCGTTAATTTTTCATCTAACGCTTGCCTTACCCCTAGCGCACGCGTGCGTGCTCCCATGTATTTTATACCGGCAGAATTTGATTCTCCATTTGGATAGATATAAGAACCATTATTATCTCTTGATATTCTTGATCCAAGAACAATAATTGCATCTAAAGGGAATTTTTCACTTTCTGGGGGTGATTCTAACTGGTAGAGACTACCGTACTCGCGTGCCATGCCACAATTTTATCCTCTCCAATCGTCGCGCTTGCCACCTTCGTATGATGGTTTTTTATCTACACTTGAACGTCTTCCAAAACTTCTTCCTCCAGCAGGTCTACTACTAGAACTTCTTGGTCCGCCAAATCCTCCCGAAGCACTTCTTCCGCCACCAAAATCACGTCTTGGTCCTCCTGATCCGCCTCTTGATCCACCAAATCCTCCACCGCTTCTTGGGGGTCCTCCACGGAATCCTCCACCTGAACGGCCTCCACGATCTCCACCTCTGTCTCCTCCACGATCTCCGTTTCCTTCACTTCCTTCTGGTCTTTTTGATGGCTTATCGGCATCTTCTCCAAATTTCATAGACAGATTAAGTCTTCCCATATCATCAATTTCCTTAACTCTAACTTTAACTTTTTGATCGAGCGCAACTACGTCTGCTGGGTCTTGAACATAGTCTGTAGACATTTCAGAGACATGAACAAGTCCTTCTTTACCTGGTAGAATTTCGACAAATGCACCAAAATTCATCATTCTTTTAACGGTTCCTTCATATTCCTCTCCTGGTTTTACTTCATGAGTAAGACCTTCTATCCATTCGACAGCTTTTCTAACTGCTTCCTCATCAACTGCTGAAATAGATACACTTCCATCATCTTCTACATCAACTTGAGCTCCAGTAGAAGCAATAATACTCTTTATCATCTTTCCACCAGGGCCAATTAATCCACCAATCTTTTCAGGATCAATCTTAACCATCTTTATCTTTGGCGCAAACTCACTGACCTCTGCTCTTGATTCAGAGATTGCTTTCATCATGACCTTTAGAATTTCAAGTCGAGCCTTTTTAGCTCTCTCAAATACCTCTGCGATCATGTCATCTGTAAGAGCGTCTTTCTTAACATCTAATTGGATTGCTGTAATTCCATCTTTTGTACCTGCAACTTTAAAATCCATATCCCCTGCAAAATCTTCAAGTCCGATAATATCGGTAAGAATTTTATATTTATCGTCAAGAGTCATAAGTCCGATAGCAATTCCTGCAACTGGATTTGTTATAGGCACACCAGCATCCATAAGAGCTAAAGTTGATCCGCAGGCAGATGCCATCGATGTTGATCCATTGGATGAAAGAACTTCAGATACAACTCTTATTGCATATGGGAATACTTCAAGTGGAGGAAGAACAGCCTGGATTGCACGTTCTGCGAGTGCTCCATGACCAATCTCACGTCTATTTGGACTTCCAATTCTTCCTGTCTCACCCACTGAGAAAGGAGGGAATGTGTAATGGTGCATGTATCTGTGAGTTTCTTCGCCATCCAGAGTCTCAACGAGCTGACTGAATGAAGATGCAGCAAGAGTTGCAATTGAAAGAACCTGAGTCTGACCTCTTGAGAAAAGAGCAGATCCATGGACTCTTGGAATATATCCAACAGATGCTGAGATATCTCTTACCTCATCAATCTTACGTCCATCAAATCTCTTCTCTTTTTCAACAATATTTTCTCTGATAATTTTCTTGAAAACATAATCAACAGCCTCAAATATCTTTTTCTTGTCTATTGTTTCGCCTTCTTTCTTTCCTTTTGCCTCAGCCTCGGCAATAACTTCAACAATTTTCTGAAGATCTCCTGATACATTTTCTCCCAGTTCACCCTCTAGAACATCAACTATATTTTTCTTGTAAGTCTTTTCTACAAGCGTTACATAGTCTGCTTTTGCTTCATCCTTAACTAAATCAATTTTTGCAACTCCAATCTCTTTTGTTACTTCATTTATAAATTCAACAATCTTGCTTCCCCATTCTCTTGCCAATGTTACAGCGCTTAGAGCAACATCTTCTGGAGTTTGTAAGGCCCCAGCCTCAACCATGAGTGTATGTCCGGTCGAACTTGCAGTGAGAACCAAATCAAGAGAGAGTGAATTTGCAACATCTGGATTAGTTACAGGTGTATTTTTTTCGTCATCAGCAAGAACACCAACGCGCATAGCGCCAACAGGTCCGTTCCAGGGGATTTTTGAGAATGAGAGTGCTGCGCTTACAGCATTAATAGCGAGGATGTCTGGGTCATTTACACCATCAACTGATAGAACATTAACAATAACCTGTACATCTTTCTTAAGCTCTTTTGGAAATAGAGGTCGGATTGATCGGTCAATTAGTCTTCCGGTAAGAACAGCCTCGTCAGTTGGACGTCCTTCTCTCTTTACCCATCTTGATCCTTTGATTTTTCCACCAGCATATAAATGCTCTACGTAGTCAACTGAAAGAGGGAAATAATCAAGAGTAGTGTCATTTCGACCCATGCTTACTGTAGCAAGCAATGTTGTATCACCCATTCGAGCAAATACACTTGATGTAGCGAGCTGAGCGAGCTCACCCATTTCAAAAGTCATTGTTTTACCGTTTACGTCAAACGATTTTGAGATTTTTTTCATTTAATTTTTATACTTCCCCCACCAACAAACAAGTAATTGTGGATTATTTAATACTACTTTGCGAGGTCAACATTCTTCGTTTCCGAAGTAAAGCAAGCTTCGCTTATTTTGCGAGGCCGACTTTTTTTCCGATGCCTTCGGCACGGTTTTTGTCAACTTTTACAAGAAAATTAAAAAGTCTTCTTCTCTTTGATAACATATTTAAAAGTCCACGTCTACTGTGAAAGTCCTTTTGATGGATTTTCAAATGATCTGTCAATTTTGTAATCTTATGAGTAAGTAATGCGATCTGCACTTCAGGAGATCCAGTGTCCCCCTCAATGACTGCATTATCCTTAATAATAACTGTTTTTTCGGTAGTTGTTAATGGCATGACAAGTATTTTAACAAATATGAACCTGGAATACAACTAATTGTTGTTTTTGGAGCTTTTAAAGACCTTTGGCATTAACCAGTCGTCAGGTACTTCACTTGGAGATGGAGGATTATATTGCGTATCCTCAGGCATCTGATCATTCTGAATAGGCGCATCTACCATCGGCTCATTCATACTCATTCTAGGCTCATTTACAAGTTGCGCTTCTTGAATTTGAGGCTCTTGGTATGGCTCTTCGTATGGCATAGAATCTTGTATCACATCTCTATTAGACATTGGCATTGGATTATTCATGGGCTCTGGCATAGGGTTATTTACTGGTCTATTTTGTTGCTGTCTATTTTGATTAAATTGCTGATTGCTTCCTGATCTACGAGCATTCTCCTCATTAATTTTTCTCATCAACTCCTCAATGTCTCTGGAATTTTGACCAAACTGTTGTTGTTGCTGTGGTCTTGGCTGCTGTTGCTGTCTATTTTGACCAAACTGTTGTTGTTGCTGTGGTCTTGGCTGCTGTTGTGTCGAATTTCTCTGTTGAGAATTATGTCTAGGCTGTTGATTTCTGTTCTGCATATGAACTGCAGGGAAATCATTTTCAGCAACTCTTTGTTGTTGTCTATTTTGATTTTGAGCTGGTCTATCATGCTGCCTTCTGTCTTGTTGGATATTTGGTTGTTGTTGAACTTGTGATTGTGGCATCTTACCTTTCCTTTGAGCACCTACGTACATAGCGGCTGATGCAGCCTCAAAAGCGAGAGGTGAAGTGTTTGGCTTTGTGAAATTTCTTGTTGCAAACAACACTCCGTCAAGGATATTTTGAGCTGAATCTAAATCGGTAGGCAAAGAAAGGTCTTTAATTACTTTACCGATAATTTCTGATAAAGAAGAAAAGCTTTCATCAACAATTACAACATCTCCAAACCGGCTATTGCCTGAGAAGTTATCAATATTTACGATCTTGACACTATTTGGATCTGCAACTTGAGAGATTTCATCAATTGTTCCAACACCGATAGCAATAATTGCATTAGGTGCTCCCCCATCCCAAATCAACTTTACGTCTTTAAGATCAAAAGGAGTGATGCTCTTGCCTGGAGCAGCAGTTAAATGGAAATTAATGTTAGTTGGATTCTGAGGGTCTGGATGCTCAGTAAAGAGAACCTTCTCAACTTCACCTTTAATATATGGAAGAGATATTACGAGCTTTGAATTATTGCCAGATACAAATCCCTCTTTTACCTTATCAATCCCAACAAGACCGCTTACTTCAACAGTGGGAGATTTTTTAGAAATTATTTGAACTCTTTTACCAGCCTGCACGAGGGTAAGATACAAGCTAAGCGAGGCTGCATATGTATCGAGATTTTGATGACTACCAATGACAATACCAAGGTCGTTTTGTTGTATCAAAAAGTCCTTTAATAGTCCTATTTCCTGCGCAATTGTCGGATTCATATTTAACAAACTACAGGCCTATATTACATGATATGCAACAAGTGCCAGCTAGTTGTAGGATATTATCATATCACCTATAGTAAAGTCAACTTTGGGGTCTATCATGATGCCGCATTCGTTTCCTTTTCCGATTTCTTTAGCATCCTTTTTGCCCTGCTTGAGTGAAGCAATACTGCTTTCTGGTGATTCATTTTCTCCCTTTGTAATAATAATTTTATCTCCCACCGCAAGTCTTCCTTCTATTATTCTTACACCCAATATTTGTCCTTCATTACCTTCAAAAGTAGCCAGAATCTGTGCTTTTCCAAAAATCTTTCTCATAGCACGTTCCTTTAACAAAGCCGAAGCGTCATTGAGCTCATCTAATAAATTGTAAATTATATTGTAAGTTCTGTAGAAAGTGTTACTTGACTCTGCAAGAACCTTTGCCTGCTTTTCGATGTCAACATTAAATCCAACAACGATTGCATTGAAGTCTCTGGACATGAGAATATCTGAAGCTGATATCTCTCCTCGTCCTTCAAAAATTACTTGAATATCATCAGGCAAAGCCGCACTTATAGCCTCAAATTCTCCGCTTGTTTGAGTTTTTATGATAACAGGCAACTTTTCTTCTTTTTTGTCTTTTAGTAATGCCAAAAAGTCCATTGAACTCATCTTCTCAGTTGCTACAACGGCACTTACCTCAGTTGCACTTACCGTATTAATGACGCTTCCTGCAGAAAGAACTTCTGTAAGCCCTAGCACTTCAACCGCATCCCCAGGAAGAGCTTCTTTCACTTGAGCACCAGTCGAATCAATAAGGGCTCTTATTTTACCAACCTCTTTTGATTGAGTGTATACCTTATCCCCTACCACTATTGTGCCGTTCTTAACTATAAGAGATGCCAAAATCCCCCTTCTTTTATCGAGTTTTGCCTCAATAACAACGCCAGTAAATGGAATCGCAGCATCCTTTTTAGCCTCAGAAAAATCATAAACAATAACAATTAAATCTAAAAGCTCTGGAATTCTTTCCCCTGTCTTAGCACTTACTGCAATAAAAGGAACGTCTCCGCCTAGTCCTTCTAAAAGAACACCTTCAGTTGCTAATTGCTGCTTTACCTTTTCTATATTCGCACCCGGAGCATCAGCTTTTGTTATTACAACAATGAATGGCAATTTTGAGGCTAAAATCTTTTCAATTGATTCTTTTGTTTGCGGCTTGATACCGTCATCTGAAGCAACTACCAAAAGTACTATATCTGCGGCTGACACACCGTGGGAGCGCATATTTGAAAATGCCTCATGCCCCGGAGTATCTATAAAGGTAATATAGCGTTTCTGCCCATCGTGAACAATTTCGATTTTTGAAGCACCAATCGCCTGAGTAATACCTCCGGCTTCACCTGCGGCAATATTACTTTTTCTGAAGGAATCAAGTAAAGTGGTTTTACCGTGGTCGACATGACCCAGAACTGAGACTACAGGAGGATAGGGTAAGTGTTGTACGATATTTTTTTCCATAAGTAAAAAGTAATAACTCTCATACTACGCTTTTTTTTCGGAAGCAGGAACGCTTGGCTCATCTGTTCCTTCGACTTCTATGCTGTACCCGGTTAATTTACTTGCCAATCTTACATTCTGACCTTCTTTTCCAATAATTAACGGTAGTTCTTCTTTTGGAGCCTTAACAACTGCTGACTTTTCTTTTTCATTTATTTCTATAGTAAGATTTTTAGCCGGAGAAAGTGCGTTTGCGATATAACGCGTGCGATCATTACTCCACTGAATAACGTCAATTTTTTCAAGACCATCAACTGCATCAATTACAGCCTGAATTCTTACTCCTTTTTGACCGACACAGCTACCTACTGGATCAATTCCTGATTGATCTGATGCAACAGCAATTTTTGCACGGGATCCTGGCTCTCTCATTATTTCCTTTACGACAACGCTTCCTGCTGCAACTTCAGGAACTTCACGTCGAAGAAGTCCTTCCAAAAGACCATTATGGGTTCTTGAAACGATGATCTCACGGCCTCTCTTCTCATCCTCAGCAATTTCTACTATATATACAGCAAGCTTCTTATTCAGATAATAATTTTCATTTTGAATTCTATGCGCTTGTGGGATAATAGCCTCTGCTTTACCAATATCAACCACAATTGCACTTCCTGCAAAACGAAGAATCATACCATTAACAACCGTTCCTATTCTTTTTGTGTATTCGGCCATGATTGCATCTTTCTCACGCTCTCTAATTTTTTGAAGAAGTACTTGCTTTGCAGTCTGTGTTGCAATTCTTCCAAAGCCCGGAGGAGTAACATCTTTTCCCTCGTAGGTTATTTTTGTCTCTCCTGTATTTGAATTAATTTCGGCAGAATACTTTGCAGCTTCCTTTTCAGCCTCTTCTTCTTCCAAAGCCTCAAGAACTGGGACTACATGGTCCTTTTTATACGCAGCAAGAATTGCAGTCTTAATACTATCCATGATTATCTCAGGATCAACACCGCGCTCTTGTGCTATTTGATTTAGTGCGAGTGAGAACTCGCTTCTTTGTATTGCTGGCATAATTACGAAAAATGGTGGCAAGCTTTTGACTACCACCACGACTTCAACATTGTACTAGAAGTAGGCTTCCAAGTCAAGGAAGTGAGGCTAAAATTTACTACAAGATTATTTCTAAGATGATACATTAATTTCTATATATATACAGATTGTTAGTCTTGACAGCCATGCTACGTCAAGACATATAATGAACCAGTTCTGTTTTGCCCCTGAACTTATTTTTATTTGTTCCCGTTCGTTTTTAATCTCGACCTGCCTACATGAAAATGAGGCTGGTCAAAAAATTACTTAGACCTGCCTACAT
>CAZEEU010000004.1:0-75908 GCA_964511305.1 uncultured Gammaproteobacteria bacterium
AAAGAACCTTAAAAAAATTTGAAAAGCAGAATATCCTCCGATTACTCGGAGGGCTTCATGGCAGTGCCATGAAATTCCTACCACTTTTCAAACGTCTATTTACTTGTTAATGAGCTGCGCGAAAATGAGTCCTAGAAATTAAATTTCCGAAGATTTTAGGAAGAAAAAGAATTTTGCATTACTGTAAATTTCATAGATCCTCCCGAATTTAAAGACAAAATCGCCTTTAACCTCAAATTCATGTAGGTATATGATACTTCATTGCCCCAAAGTTGTCAACCTCAAATGTGGAGATGTTTACTTCAATATTTTTCGTCAGTATACTACTCCCATGGGAATTCTAAGACTTATATTTGCGCTTTCTGTTTTGATAAATCATTCCTTGGATAATGGGTCTTTTATTTTCCCCGCAGGACCTTCTGTTTTTTCATTTTTTATAATTTCTGGCTTTTATATGGCTTTAATTTTAGATGGGAAATATAAATCTACCCTACATTTCTATATCAACCGAACCTTGAGGATTTTTCCCATCTACTGGCTTATGCTTTTTCTAACCCTTGGGCTTGGATTTACAAAAACATATTTTCATATTGGTGGCGATGACAATGCGATCTCACACTATTTCCATTATTCCGCTCATCTCAATGGATTTGAAGCTATTACTGAAGGCGTTAATTTTATAGTAAGAAATCTTACTCTTATAATTTCAAAAGACTATTTTTCAATTAATGACAATAATATTGCTGGTGGTTATCTATTCTTATACCAGGCTTGGTCGCTGCAAATGGAGCTGTTATTTTACTTAATCGTTCCATTTCTTCTGAAAATCAAAAAGAATTTTCTATTCTTTGTCGCTCTCTATTTCATTGCATTTCATGGAATAATTGCGCCAATGTCTTATGTATCGCCCAATCTTCAATCTTTTAAATTTTTAAGTTTTCTTATTTATTTCCTGCTTGGGATAAGTTCATATAAATATGTCTACAAGAAAATTCAAAAAATCAAACCTAACAGGTTTTATTACATAGCCTTTTTTCTTTTTTTGGCATATCTTATTTTCTACCAATTAATTCCTGGGCGTGTACCTGAGCACGATTTCTACACTGGAATGCTGTATTATGTTCCTTTTGCGATAGGCGTTTCCTTCTTCTTTCAAATGACGAAAAATAATAAATTGGACAGATTTGTTGGAGAACTATCGTACCCAATCTACATGTCCCATTTCATAATCGCAAAAATTATTTACTCATTTCCCCACTCAGATTCTAAGTTGTTTAATACCCTCCCAATTACGATAGGGACTATCCTCTTTTCATTGATTCTCATAAAATTTGTACAGAACCCGATAGATAATTTCAGACACGGAAAGTTAAAAAAGAATTAAGAGCCAAGAATTAAGTATTAAGAATAATTAAGCGGATACTTTATTCTATCGGAGGCCGCCGGTTACTTTGACCTGGTTAAGCAAATTTTGATCCTCTAAAAGCTTTGCACAACCCCTAACAACAGTTGTTAACGGGTCTTCAACAATCGTAACAGGGAGCTTTGTACGCTCCACAATCAGCTCATCTATTCCTTTAATAAGAGCTCCTCCCCCAGTAAGAAGAATTCCATGTTCCAATACGTCTGAAGTTAATTCGGGAGGCGTTTCCTCAACTACCTCCATAACACTATCAACAATTTGACTAATAACCGGACCGATTGCTTCACGAATTTCGCTTTCAGTTATTCTCAAACTTCTTGGCAATCCTTTTTCTACATCTCGACCTCTTACTAAAGCGACTCTCTCTGAATCTTCTCCTTCTACGTTTTTAGTTTTTGGTTTTTGGTTTTTATGGTACGCACTTCCTATTTTTAGCTTTACGTCCTCTGCTGTTTTTTCCCCAATAATTAGACCATGACGCAGCCTAATGTAGTGAATAATTGCCTGATCCATTTCATAACCAGCCACCTTTAAAGACCTATTTACAACTATCCCCCCAAGAGAAATTACGGCAATCTCGGTTGTACCTCCACCAATATCAACGGTCATAACTCCTGTTGGCTCAAAAACAGATACCCCAGCACCAACTGCTGCTGCCATTGGTTCTTCGATAAGGTAACACTCGCGAGCCCCTGCAGTAAGAGCTGATTCCCACACTGCACGCCTCTCAACTTCTGTTACACCGGATGGGATTCCAACTACTACTCTTGGACGAGCCAAAATGGGAATCCTTCTCCCTGCTTCATGGACCTGCTTTATATAATAAGAAAGCATATATGTCGCGCCATCAAAATCAGAAATGACACCATGCTCCAATGGTCTTATTGCTTCAATTGTCCCCGGAGTCTTCCCAAGCATCTTCTTAGCTTCGGTTCCAACAGCAATAATTTTTTTTGATTTTAAATGGCGCGCAATAATCGAAGGCTCTCTAATTGCAATACCTTTTCCACGAATATAGACAAGAGTATTTGCAGTCCCTAAATCGATACCAAGGTCGTGGGAAAAGAGGCTAAATATACTATCGAACATATCCAGTAGTATAGCTTAAAGGTAGTTATTATTAAACCTTGGGATGAAGACTATTCTGTCTTGTTAATAAATAGAGCATTAGCCCCAATAGGATAATTGCTCCATACAGCACATGAGATGTATAGAGAATTGAGTATTTACTCGGATCGCTCATATTTATAGAAGTTAAAAAATAACTCAATCCCAAGAAGTAATATAAAAACCATCGATATTTATGTTCATGCAAATAAGAAAAGGTAACGTACAGAGGAATAAGAAGAAGAACAAAATGGTGTTGCCAAGAAAAAGTATTTAGGATTAAATTTAGGGCAATAAGTATTCCAAAGATCAAACTAAGATCTGTAAAATTTTTACTTTTCTTTCTTATTAATATTAAGAAAACAAAAACTGACAAAAACCCACCTAATGTCATCCTCACAATACTCCCTACTTCCGTTATGCCAAAGTTCCTTCCAATAAAACCGCTAATCGACTGGTTATAATAATCCAGCTTCCATGAACCAACAAGATCGGTAAATGATGCAATGAAAGTAATGTTAATATTTTGAGGAAGCACTAATAAAGAGATCAAAATTCCTGCAATAACAGTTATCAAAAACCCTACCAGAACCTTGGATTTCAATTTTGTTAGAAAAAAGATAGGAACAAATACAGGAAAGAGTTTGATTATAAATGCTATTCCTACCATAACCCCCGAGACTTTGTCCTTTTTGCTTTTCAAAAAATACAACGCTAGCACCATTAGAAGTAATATAAAAATATTAACTTGCCCCATGCCTAAAGTGAATTTAACCGGGAACATTGCAAACGACAGGCCTGCAAGACTTAATCCAACAGGTGAAAATATTTTGATATTAAATGTTCTTGAAAGAATTACGATCGACAGTACTAATGCAATTAAAGACATAAATACATATAAGAAGGCTGATATCTGAATGGGGAAAAGTGTAAATGGTAGGAAGAAAAAGAATTCTGTTGGTGGATACACCTGAGGAGTGTAAAGCCCTACGTTCGGAGAGTACGGATTCACACCAGAAAAAGCATATTTTGCCGAATAATACTGAGTATTAAAATCCGGATAATATCCCAACAATAACGCTCTACAAAGCCAGGCCAAAGTAAACATACAAAAAAGACCAGGGATTATTAGCTTTAGACCATTAAATCGAGTTATTTTTGCTTTTTGCATTTTGCCTTTTGATCTTTTTATATGGTACACTTTTTCCAATGCGAAAACATATAGATAGGATTGATACTGCCCTCAAACTGACGTTCACTCTTCTTATAGGAACTGTGCCGCTTGCAATGCATCCCTACACATCCGAGCTTTTTGAGTTTAACAAAATGTGGCTCGTCTATATCTATGCACTTATTATCTTTTTCCTATGGGGGACAAAAGCTATTATTCAAAGAAAAATTGAAATCAGAAGGACTCCATTTGATATTCCACTATTGCTATTCTTTGCCTCCCAGCTCATAGCAACTGTAATATCAATGGATCCACATACTTCATTCTGGGGATATTATTCTCGATTTAATGGAGGTTTTCTTTCAACACTTTCCTACATTTTTATTTACTATGCTTTTGTAAGCAATTTCTCTCTCTCAAAAGATGAAGAAGAAAATGAAAAATTCAACATATACCTTCTCCTTGCTGGTATTTTCTCATTCGTTATAGGCATCTTTATTGCATCAGAACTTTCTAAAGAATATGCGAAAAGTGGCACCCCACAAGTTGGATGGATGCAGACGTTTTTCCTAATTGAAGCAGTGGTTTCCTCATTTACCTTCTTTCATTTTGCCTTTAAATTTGGGACTCTCAAAAAATTCCTGGCAATATTGCTAACTTCGGGCGCAATAGTGGCGCTTTGGGGATTACCATCACATTTTGGCTATGATCCAACGTGTTTTATATTCAGAGGCACAATGGATGTTAGTTGTTGGACTGAAGCATTTCAACCAAAAATCCGTATGTTCTCAACGCTTGGACAGCCAAACTGGCTAGCAGCATTCTTATTGGTCCTGGTTCCTATTTCATCAGCATTGACTGTTAATGCAGCAAAAAAAGTCAATTTCAAAAATCCACTAACAAAAGCTGGACTCCTCTTCCTACTCCATCTGTCTCTGGCATTTCTTTTCTATCTTGATCTAGGATGGACACTTTCTCAGTCTGGCTTTGTAGGGTTTTGGGTTGGAAATATTATATTCGTTCTAATTTTTGGAATACTTACATTAAGAAAACACAACTTCTCACTTATCACAACGCTAAAGCATAAAGGATTTTTGACTTTACTTATGCTGCAGGTTCTTTTCATCGCTACTATGTTTATAACTAAAAATCCAGTTGCCCAAATATATGTTAACTCAATAATGCAAAGAGTTAACCAACCTCAACAGGGATCTTCAACGGCCCCTACTCCTCAAGCTGCAAAGCAACCTGTTGCAGCCCCTGCACAACCTGCATTGGAAGCTGGAATAACCGGATCAGGAGACATTAGAAAAATCGTATGGAAAGGCGCTGTTGATATTTGGAAAGCATATCCAGTCTTTGGAAGCGGCGTTGAAACGTATGCATTTGCATATTATAAATTCAGACCGGCTGAGCATAATTTAACTTCTGAATGGGATTACCTCTATAACAAAGCTCACAATGAATTCCTTAATTACTTAGCAACAACAGGTGCTTTCGGACTGGGCACATACCTACTATTCATCGCCTCATTTCTCTTTTTTGCTTTCAAAATTATGGCAAAACAGTGGAAAAGAAAACTTATAGGCAATCCTCTTTTACCTGCATTTATTGGTGGTTTTGTTGGAATTATGGTTAGCAATTTCTTTGGTTTTTCCGTTGTTATCGTCAACCTACTAACCTTCCTGTTGCCATTACTGTATTGGGCAAGCACAAAACCTGCTGAAAAATATCTACTAATTCCAAATGATTCAACCGAAGGGTATGTTACTTCCGAAAGTCCAGGAACAGGTAGAATTATGGTAATTATCGGAATTGGAGCTTTTTCGCTTTACTCAATTATTTTTCTTCTTAATTATTGGAATGCAGATGTTAACTATGGACTTGGATATAACTATAATAGAATAAATGCTTTCCAACAAGCAAACCCTTCGTTGGAAGAAGCTGTAAAAATGCGGGGCGGGGAAGATCTTTATAAGAACGAGCTATCAGTAAATCTTGCAGCACTTGCATTAACAGCAGCTCAACAAAAAGATCTCAATACAGCATCTCAATACGCAACCCGCGCTAAGGATCTTAGCGACGAAGTAGCAAGAGATAACCCAAATAATGTTGTGTACTGGAAGGCAAGAACTCGCGTCATGTTCTCTCTTGCAGAACTTTCAACTTCTGTTTTACCAGATGCTGTCGCTGCTATTGAAAAGGCTAGAGAACTCGCACCAACCGATGCTAAGGTCGTATATAATGAAGCTCTTATATATGATCAGGTTGGCAGAAAAGCAGAAGCCAAAAAACTATTAGAATTAGCGATAAAATTAAAATCTAACTACCGTGATGCATATTATGCGCAAGCACTTTTCTTAACCCAAGAAGCAGAGCAAGAAAAAGACGCAACCATTAAAAGCCAGAAGAAAAAGCAAGCTTCAGACATACTTAATTTCGTATTAAAAAATGTTGCCCCCGGAGACAAACAGACAGAAGATCTTCTCAAGAGCTTGTAGTATAATGCTAAAATCTCAAATTAACTTAATTTGATCGCAAAATTCATGTACAAAATTGTTACTACACCAAATAAAATTCTTGTTGATAAAGCTTCTGATGTTAAGAAATTCGATAAGGAATTGAAAGAAATCATCAGTGGCATGGAACAGACCCTCCTTGCTACCAAGGACCCAATAGGAGTCGGTCTTGCTGCACCCCAAGTAGGTCTTCCACTACGAATTTTTCAAATGAAGCCAACTGAAAAATCTAGTGTAACGACATATATAAATCCAGTTATAGAAAAGTTTTCAGATGAATCCGAAATACCATCTTTTACAAATTCTGAAAAAACAGAAAAGAAAAAGCCTGAATCCTCCAGAAATAAGCTCTTGGAAGGTTGTCTTTCAATTCCTGACATATGGGGAAATGTAACGAGGAAAAAAACTCTTACTATGTCCTGGTGCGACGAACATGGCAATAGGCTTACAAAAGAATTTACCGGCTTTCCTGCAATTATTATTCAACATGAGGTGGACCATTTAAACGGTGTACTTTTTACAAAACACGTCATGGAACAAGGAGAGAAATTATTCAAATCTCACAAAAATGCTGAAGGTGAAGACGAGTTTGAGGAAATTTCAATTTAAATATAGCTAGAGAAGAAATCTCTTCCCAAGTTTCTCACATATAAATTTATAACCCCAAATATAGATAATAAGACCAACTGGAATGGTTGCAATAAAAAGTTTTGGATAATATCCCAACGGGAACTCTACTAATAGTAGTGATGCCAATGACATAACCGATAGCAACTCTACTTTCTTGATTTTGTCAAAATAAATAAATACAAATAAAATTGCCGGTACTAACGCACTTAGAAAATACCTAAATGAAGATGTCATTATGTGTGTTTGATTTGCAGATGGAAGATTGATAAAAAATAAAGTCAAAACAAACGCAAGAAATAGCAATCTAAATGGCAGTTTCAATTTCCTTGTTTCTTTCGTTCTGAAATATTGAATTATTACTCCTGGAATTATGAGCGACCATGCAAGAAATTCTGAAACAAAACTATTTAACGTAGAAAGCAGTCCACTCAAAGAACCTGTTATTACTTTCGCTACAGTTAAATTCAATATTGCTGACTGCCCTCCTTTAAAAAATAAAAATGCTTGGGGGTATAAAGGGTTCCCGGTTAATAAAATATTTCTTATATACCATGAGAAACCAAATATACTAATCGGGATCAAGAAAGAAAACATTCGTGAAATATTTACAAAAGGTAAAATTTTCTTGGCATAAAAGATGAGCAATATAATTGCAATAAAAGGTGCACTGTATTTGCTTCCTATCAATAATCCTAACGCCAAACCAAGCTTTAAAAAATATTTCGCGGACTTCTTTGGTTTTTCTAAAAATATTAATGACAACAAAAAGAAATTCAAAAGCCAGATGTCTGCAATTTGAGTATCTGCCCATCTGAGGATTGCATTTAGTGTACATATAGTAACAGCAAAAATTATACTGGTATGGATATTTAACCTAAAAATAATTCCCAAACGTATACAGATAAACAATAGGGTTAGAATTCCGAAAGCATTAAAAAGGCCAAGTGGAATTCCTTCGAGATAAAAAACGCTCAAAAGAGCCTCTGTATTTCCAGGATAATATTTTGTGTGCTTTACTGCTAGATTGTGTGCCGGATTTATTATATTTCCAGAAATAAAGGACTTGGCAATTGGAATGTGGTAGTCAACGCTATCGCCCTCACTTGGAGTTGTAATAATACATTTATAAATAACCTGAATAAATATGCACGCAAAAATAATAAGAAATACTTTACCTAATAACGCCTGCTCAAATTTCACACACTCATTATATAATATAGAAATGAATCAAAATGTCGTATTTTTCGGTAGCGGTTGGTACACAATACCAGTCGTAAAAAAACTTATTCCTCTCGGTCTTGATCTGGTTGTCACGACTGAAAAAAATCCTGATTCACTTTTCTTAAAATTTTGCAATGAAAATAACTTGAAAACAATTCAAGTTTCAAATGCATCTGAAATCATTAATCAAAAATCATTAATCATTAATCACAACGTAGCCATCCTGGCTTCTTTTGGAGAAATAATTCCCCAAAGCCTTATTGATACTTTACCTCATGGAGTTATAAATATTCACCCTTCTCTACTTCCTAAGTTCAAGGGACCATCTCCAATTCAATACACTCTTCTTAGTGGAGATCCTATAACTGGAGTTAGTATCATAAAACTTGATGACAAAGTTGATCACGGACCAATTCTTGCGCAACAACCATATAGCCTTACTGGAAACGAAACCGCGGAAGATCTTCTATCAATACTTTTTGAGATTGGTGCAGACTTAACTGAAGATATTGTGACAAAGATACAAAAAGGAGAAAAGATAGCAGAAACTCCGCAAGATCATACACTCGAATCATGGTCATATAAAATAAAAAAGAATGACGGATATATCGATATATCGACGCTTTCATCTTCAGAGTTAGAACTTAGAAATTTTAAATTAGAACTTGCTCGCAAAGTGCGAGCATATTATCCATGGCCTGGTGTATGGTTTATTGCAAGAATTAAGGACAAAGAATTAAGAATTAAGCTACTTCCAGAGAACAAGATACAACCAGAGGGAAAGAATCCGATGAGCTATAAAGATTTTCTTAACGGATATGAAGAGGAAGGAAGAAATCTTTTAATCAAACTAGGACTTGTTTAGATTATAAAGACTTTCTAAATGGATTCGGAGAAAAAGGAAAAGAATTGCTAGGAAAATTAAATCTTATTTAATGGGAGTTTACTTTAAATTAAGCAGTAGCTACTGGAATTGTTGATGTCTGAGCTTTTTGTTCTACCAATGCTTCAGCTGCTTTCTTAAAAAGTCTAATACATTTTGTGCAAAGTTTTGCATTCACTTTTCTCCCCATCACAACAACAGTCTTATTGTGAAGATTTGGTTTCCAAGTTCTATTACTTCGGTTTTTTGCATGAGACACTTTGTGTCCGTACATGATACCTTTGCTGCAGTTGTCGCATTTCATTGCCATATCCGGTAATTATAATGGAATTGAGCGTAATATTCAATCCTTATTCGCATATCAACATCAAACAGCAACAATTAAGAATTAGACACAAAAAAACCGAGCTAGGCTCGGTCCTTTTGTAAGCAAGTGAAGCTCAAGTGAAGTTTAACTTCGCTTATTTCAATTCAACAGTTGCTCCCGCAGCTGTTAATTTTTCTTTTGCTTCATCTGCTGTTTTCTTGTTAACCTGCATCAAAACTTCTTTTGGAGCAGCATCAACTAAGTCTTTCGCTTCTTTAAGTCCCAATGTTGGGGCCAATTCGCGAAGAGTCTTAATAACGCCTAGTTTGTTAGCTCCTGATGCAGTAATGACGACATTAAAGATTGTCTGCTCTTCTTCAGGTTCTGCTGCTTCTCCTCCTGCTGCTGCTCCTGCTGGAGCTGCTGCCATCATAGGGGCTGCTGCTGTTACACCGAATTTCTCTTCCAATGCTTTTACAAGCTCTGAAAGTTCTAGAACTGACATTTCCTCAATTGCTTTTAGTAAATCTTCTTGTGATAGTTTTGCCATAATATGTCGTCACCTCCTTTTTGAGCGTAAAGTATTCAGTAAACAGCGTTCAGTTTTTATTAACTGTACGCTATGCGCTGTTAACTAAACGCTAGCATTTCCTTTCTTTTCTTCAATTGCTTTTAACAATTGTGCTAATTTCTGAGTATTGAAATTTAAGTCATATACAAGACTTGTAATTGGTGAATTGAGTAATCCCAAAAGCTTTGCAAGAAGAACCTCTTTTGGAGGAATTGTTGAAAGCGTTGTGATTTTACCTTCATCGATTATTGCATCTTCAAAAATTCCAAACTTAACAACTGGAAGTTGATATTTTTTATTGAATGCAAGAATTGTCTTTGCTGCTCCAATTGGATCTTCATTTGCAAAAATTACAGCATGTGGTCCTTTTAATTTTTCAGATGCGTCAATCTTTTTTTCCTGGAGAGCAATATTTACTAATGTATTTTTTAGAATAGCTGCCTCAGCTTTCACCTTAGCAAGTTCATTTCTGAATTCTTCTAATTGAATATGTGTAAGTCCAGCATAATCAACTAAAAAGATAGCTTGGGCTACAGCTAGCTTAGCCTTAATATCTTCGAGCGATGTTATATTTTTTTGTGATGCCATATATTTTTTGCAAAAAAAAACGTCGATCCTTCGACGTTTGAAAACTTTCGTTCTCCTCGGTGAGATTTCTGTCTGTCACACACTCACTGTCTTTGGAATAATTGAAATTCTAACACAAAACCATCTATATATCAATTATAGTTTAAATCCAAGTTCACGAAGAGCATCAGAAGTCCTTGGAAAAATTCTATTTTCCTTCTCTAATTTCTTATAATGCTTACTTTTTTGAAGTAACGGTAATATCATGTTACTTACGCCAGTAATGTATACGTTGATACCTCTCTTCTCAAGTATTTCAATTATTTCTTCAAAAGCATCGACACCGTCAAGGTCTATAAAGTACAACTCTCTCATTCTCAGAATTATATTTTTGTGATGATCATGTTCAGTCTCAAATCTACTAACATGCTCCTGACTATCTATATAAGTAAAATGCCCTTTGATCGAATATACAACAGTGTGGGAATCTTTTATAAAATCTTCAGCCTTAGAACTTATAACTCTTCCTATCATTTTTTTATTTGCATCATTTGCAATTACTTCAAATTGTCCCCGGGATAAATTTTCGAGGAATAAAAACATCGAGATTGCTGCCCCAACTAATATTCCCATAATTGGATCTTCGTAAACCGTTATAAATGCGACAACCATTGCTATCCAAAAACTTTTCTTGTCTATGCGGTACATTCTTACAAGATGCTCTTTTTCAATCATTCTTACAGCAACTGTAACAAGTATTGCGGCAATTACTGTAAGCGGCAAAAACTTAAAGTATGGAAGCAGAAAAAATGATATTAGGATTATTGCAATTGCGTTAACTATTCCCGAGGTTTTGTTCGTTGCCCCACTTTTTATATTGAGCGATGTTCTCGCCAGAGCCGCAGTTGCCGGTATTCCGCCTGCAATGCCAGAGGCCAAATTTGCAATACCTAATCCCAACATTTCTTTTCTTTTATTATGTTTTGTCTTAGTCATAGAGTCAGCAATACGCGCAGACAGCATTGTCTCAATTATTGCTATCAATGCTACAGTTAAGGCGGTTGCGATGAAATTCCAGTTATATGGCACGGTTAAATTAGGAAAAATAAAAAGTTGAGCTGATAAATCAGAGTATCTAGAACCTAACGTTTGAAGGGTAAATGGCAAGGCATTCGTTGAGGAAGCATACCCTAAAAGGATTCCAATGAACGCAAATATAACCGTTGCAGGCAAACTAGCAATTATTTTTATCCGACTTCTAA
Source organism: uncultured Gammaproteobacteria bacterium (assembly GCA_964511305.1). Taxonomy (GTDB): domain Bacteria; phylum Patescibacteriota; class Microgenomatia; order Levybacterales; family GWA1-39-11; genus JAUSNA01. Next base: position 11,662 of record CAZEEU010000004.1, read on the forward strand.
ATTTTTCTGTAATAAATATTCCAAGAAAAAATAGAACAAACACAATTAATGATTCGAAGGATATCTTGTCGATATGTCTCAAGGATTCAAGGATGTTGTCTATAAATTTTTCGTGCCCAGGCAATTTAGGATAGCCTAATGCAAAATTTGTTTGGTTCATGCCAATGATAAATGCCACTCCTAAAGTAAATCCTTGAATGGTATTTGCAGGAATAAAAACTAAATATCTCTCAAGCCTCAAGACCCACGATAAGATAACTACGACTCCAGTAGCAATAGCCAAAACTGCTAGACTTTGAGCTCCATTAATAAAAGCGTATGTTGCCAGAATGCCAGACAGTGCGCCAGTAGGACCCACTATATTGAAATTTGAACCACCGAAAATTGCTGCAAATAATCCTGCCCATATAGCCGTTATTATTCCAGCCACAGGAGTAGAACCTGCTGCTATAGCTAGGGAAACCGACAAAGGAATCGAGACAAGAGAAACAGTAACACCAGATTTCCAGTTTTGTTTTAAATTATTGAACATGCTTATTAAAAATCATATTTAGTAGTACTCCAACTTTAAATGATCTAGATCATGGTGTTATGATAAAATTATGATACGAGAACCTTTCTTAGGTCATAAGCCTTCTCATTACCTACAGGTCGATCCGATCGTTAAAGCCTACATAGTTTCAGAATGTTTTTTGTGGTCTTCATGGAGTTTTATTACTCCAATTTTTGCAATTTTTGCGACACAAAATATAGTCGGAAGCTCTATTGAGCTGGCTGCATCAAGCTATAGCTGCTACTTTATAGCCCGTGTTGTTGCAGAGCTTATTAGTGCACGTTTTTTCTCAAAGAAAAGTGACAGAAGTAAAATTATTACAACAATCTCTGGCCTTCTTTTGTTGTCATGTGCATGGTTTGCTTTTTCATTTGCAACGAATATTCTGCAATTATTCTCATTCTATGCACTTGCGGGCATTGGGCTAGGACTTGCTGCTCCTGCAAAAAATGCACTTTTTTCAATACATCTTGATAAAAATAAAGAAGCTTCTGAATGGAGCATTGCTGATGCCTCTTCTTTTATTTCTATGGCTCTTGCAACGGCACTTGGAGGATTTATTGCAGCTGCTTATGGATTTAGATTACTTTTTATAATTGCCGGTCTTGTCAATCTTTTTGCTATCCCTCCGTATTTACTGTACTTAAATAGAAAAAAACGAAAAGATATCGAGTAGAAGAAGATTTATCTATATATACCTGCTGTGAATGCACATTTTCTACCAGCAGGAACCACTTCTGGTCCTAGTGTTACTTCAGTTGCTGTAAGAGCAACTGATGGCAACTTGTCTGCATTTGGGTTTCCTTCAGCAACATACTTAACGCAAACTCTGTTATACCAATCTACGTATTCAAGACTTATGGCTTTTTTGCGAAGATAAGAGGCAAATTTTCCTGGAACAACAAAGTCCTGGGCAATAATCCTAATTCCTTGTTGTAGCAATTTTTCAAGTTCATTCCATCTTTCATCGCTCCCCTGTTCTACTGAAGGATCAGGAATCGCAACCCCTTTTGACCTATTGATAAGATATGCTTTCTCACCAGCCCAACTAACTTTAACAACTTTTCCTTTCTTTCTTGCTTGTCTTAATTCTTCAACTGAGTTGATGAAATAAGAAGGTATGAGAATATTGCGTAATCTACGATTCCGGGCTTTCCCCAGTTGCTCTTCCCAAAATTTTTCTAACTCATCATCAAAGAATAAGGCAAAAACACCCTTATTAACAAATGCGTTATTGACCCCGGCTGATATAACCTGTTCTCTCTTAAGCCCCATGTCGTAAAATTTTTGTGGTGGGTAAGATGTTTCGACAATTACTCCTGCGTACTCTTCCCACTTTGGCTTTACACTTCCCTCAACAATATGATTCTCGTTGATGTGATCTATTTTTAACTTACTATTAGAAACTTTCTCAATAAAGTTGATGAATCTATTAGCATTTGTGTTGTGTTGATTATCAACTCTAATGTGGGCAATTTTATACGGATCTACCTTATTACTATCAGACATTTTTATCAAAGTAGTTGCTATCTTTGCAGCAGTTGAATCATTCAAATTTTGAATACCATATGCCACTTGCTCTGCAATCATAAGAGCGCTTGCACCATCTTGACCTTCAATCTCATTTACTTTTGACCTACCTCTTGAGTCTATGATTACGTCTATTCTCCAGGTGGGAGGTATTCTAAAATCTAAGTCGTCTGCTAATTTCTTCTTTACGTTGGTGGGTAGTTTTTGAAGCGCTTTTGCCAAATGGAGAAGATCATTTCCGAGTAAAGTCAATTTCTTTTCAGAATTTCTTGGCATTAAGACTGGTTCTGCTGGAATGCGAAAAGTGGGCTCTTTATTTTCTTCCTTGCCATAGAATGGACCAAGATCTTTTATCACTTCGTATGCGTAATTGGCAGATGATACCAACCCGTCAAATTTCTCAAGTGAAAGGTTCAAGCTTCTGGCCATCACCTTGCGATCATGATCATGTACTTCTTGATTGCTATGGGACATAACTTTTTTCTAAGCAAATTATTATAGTTGAAACTGGCTATAAAATCAATTAGATTGAACAAGTTCAAAACAGCATGTATAATACACTTACATGAGTAGATTGCTATTTAAAGTAATTGAAGATCCTGCAGAAGCAAAAGTATTCTGGGATCTTTTTTCTCCCAAAAAAACTATCGATGATGAGTGGGATTTTCGCGATATATGGACCAAATCATATAATTTCCCTTTTCATTTTATTGTAGGATTCGATGGAGAAAAGCCCGTAGGGCTACTCCCTCTTCAAAGAAATACATTAAAAGGCCTGAGCCCAAAGCTTCTTGCCATGGATGTCCCGTTTCTCGAATTTTTTGCCGGACTTGATACTGACAACAATCGAGTTTTTATAAATAAAGAGTACGAAAACTGTATCCCTCAATTTCTGCAGGAGATAAAAGAACCAACGGTTCTTTCCTCACTTAAGGAGCCGTGTTTAGTTGATGGAAAAGAAGCTGAGCACTACTTATATAGATATGAATTAGATCTTGTTAAACTCCCTACCTTTGAATCATTCATGCAGACAAATCTTGATGGGGTAAGCAGACAAAGATTAATAAATAGGCTCAACAAGATTGATAAAACATACAAGGCTGAAATAAGGGATGGCGGCAAAGAAGATCTAGAACGAATGTTCCAACTAAGCATTGAAAGATTTGGAGAAAGATCATCTTTCAACATGCCTGATAGACAACAGATTTATCGTGAACTTTTAGAAAGATTTGACGTGGATCTAATGACAATTGTGCTTGATAATGAGGTAAAAGCAGTCTCTTTTGCCATTGTACATAATGGCACTTATACGACAATTAACGTCGGGTATGACTACGACGTGAGGGATTTAAGTAAGCTACTGGTGGTTACTCAAATAAAGCGTGCAATGGATAAAAAATCTACTGTTTTTGACGCTGGCCAAGGTGACAACGGATGGAAAGAACACTTTAATTTAACAAAAATTCCTCAGTATAAACTAGTCTTGAACTATACTCCGAAGGAAACGATTTAATTATTTCTTCTTAAATTGAGGGTGTCTGAATGCTTCTACGAGAACGTCATGATGCATAGGAATTTTCTCTACCTCTACATGCTCGTCTGGTTTGTGAAAGACAGAACTCTTACCAAATCCAAATATTGCTGCAGGAATAGACTTTCCTCCCCTAGATAATGCGTCAAACAAAATAGCGCCTTCCTCATATCCATGTTGAGATGCATTCCAAATAGGCACATCGCTTACTCCTGTGGTTCTTTTTATAATATCAACAAGCCATTGTGACTCTTGTTGGTCTCCCAACCATGCAGGAAAATCAAAAATTTGCTTGTGATCTTCTACTCTTAAACCGCGCTTTTCTGCTTCTTCTCTGATAAGTCCAGCAATAGTAGGCTCATCGATCTTTTGACCATTAATAGAATCTCCATTTGGTCTAAATTCAGCACGAATCTTAAGATAATCCGGCACTCTATTCCCACGATTCTGTCTTACTTCGGTCCCACCCTCAATAGGAACAACAAGCCCAGCTGTTCCTGCTGCCATATTGTAAGTTGTTACCCCAAGAGTCGTTGCTTCTCGAGCCTTTAGCTCTTCTGCAACTGTCTCAACTGCCTTAAAACCTAATTGAAATGCATTTACAGTTTCTTTAGTTCCAGGTGTTTTTACTGCAGCGTGTCCTGTTTCACCACGAAGAACCATTTCTAATTCTGCAACGCCACGGCACTGATATCCAATTTCTCCGTCAGATCCTGTTGTAAGCACAAAAGAAGGCTTATAGCTTGGGTCTTCTGCCTGGATTTTTTTGAAATGCTGAGCTAAGGCATTGATACCAGCAAAATCTCCTTCTTCATCACCCGTAAATGCAAGCATAAGCTTTGGAAGTTCTTGCTCTCGTCCTTTAAATGACGCAAGGGCAGTCAACATTGCAGCACTTCCTGCTTTTTGATCAGCTGAACCTAATCCATATAAATTTCCCCCATCAATTACTCCCCCAAATGGGTCATACTTTCCTTGACCTTCTTCATTTCCAACAACCCATGGGCCTACATTGTCAATGTGGGTAAGTGCGATAAGATCTGGCTTGTCGCTATTTGCGACAATAAGAGTTTCCTTATTGGGGTCTTCTGACGGAATTCTGTATGAGTTAAAGCCACTTGGTCCATGCTCGGCCACGAATCCGGCAATCCACAAGCCAATATTTCGCTCACTCTCGTGGGATGGGATTTGAACTAATTTCTGGGTAACTTCTACTGGATTCAAATATTCTGTAACAGGTCTACCTGCGTATGAAACGCCAATAGCTTCTACTGAAAGGTCTTGAGGTATTGGTGCAAACTCTGACATATATAGATGAGAATTATAGCACTTTCAGCTCAAATGTCAAGTACTATGGGCTTATTACTAGATATTTATTTCGTTGCTGAAGCCTGAGGAAGAGGTGATAATTGGAAGAGTTGGGAGAAAGCGCGAGTTCCAAAGCTTTTTGCTCATGAGCGTTCTTTCAATAACGCTCTTTGCGAGGATCTCCATGGGGTCAACAAGCTCAAAATTGCACTTTTCTTTAGACAGCGCAAGTGGAATTTCGGTACATCCGAGAATTATTACAGACGCTCCATCACGGATAAGTTGAAGAGCTGCATTATTGAGTAAATTAAATGATTGCTCATCAGCGGAGAATTTTTTGATTTTATAAATTGCCTTCATAACGTCTGCTTGATATTTCTTGCTTGGTGTAATTAAAGACATGGATGGTGCGATTTTTTCGATTGCTTGCTTGTAAGTGTTGCTTGTAAGTGTGCCGTCGGTTGCAAGGAGGCCAACTTTTATCTTCTTTCCGAATGCTTTACTAAGGTGCGTGATGGTCAAGTCGATCATATTCATAACAGGCAGTCCAACGCCCGCCTCCAGCTCCTCTGTAAATACGTGTGCTGTATGACAGGGAATTACTAAAAAAGTAGCGCCCGCACGTTTTAGCAACAATCCTGTCTCAACCATTTCCGGAAGTGGACTTTCACCATTGAATAATAAGTGCTTTGATCTGTCTGGAATTTGCGGATTATTTAAAAGAAGAAATGGAATATGCTCCTGATCGCTCCCAACATGTCCTCGTAATTTAACGAGTAAAGAGGTGAAATAATTGGTTGCTTCTGGCCCTGTTCCGCCAATTATGCCCACGAGTTGATCGAAATAATTTGATGCACTCATTTTTTTTCTGTGGCTTTTTTGCCATCATTATTTATTTAACACAAGCTGTAAGAATACCACTTTTTCCTCAATTTCGCAATATGATCCCGGCTGTTAGTTTAATCCTATAATAGTAAGTAGTTACTACTCTCGCCAGTTGGCTCCTGAATATGCTTATTCAAAGTTATACAGTATCAGTAAGACCATTTTCCGTTGACATTCTTTATAACGCCTTTTAATTCAAGTCCTGAAAGAATACGCGACACAACTCGTACCTCAAATTTAATCTTTTTCACTAAGTCGTCCGTTGTCATACTTTCACTCTGAATTAAATCGATAACAGTTTTTTCTTCCTTCGAGAGATTTAACTTTTTTGTTGTCGTTTTTTTACCTATATTTTTTTCACCCTTGGAATATGCATTCAGGATATCCTCAACCTCTGTAACTAAAATAGCTCCTTTCTTAAGCAAAGAAATGCTGCCTTTTGACATGGGCGAATCAATGGATCCAGGAACCGCAAAAACCTTTTTGGAAAGTCTAAAACCCCAGTCAGCCGTAACCAACGACCCACTACCCTCTGCCGCCTCCGTTACGAGAACTCCATCACTTAGAGCCGCAATAATCCTATTTCTTGCAAGAAAAGTTCCTTTATTTGGATTAAGAGATACTGGATATTCTGAGATTATAAGGCTATTTGATCTGATAATATTTCTATATAAAGAGTAATTTTCAGAAGGGCTACAACAATCAACCCCGCATGCAAGAACTGCAACCGTAGATCCACAACTCTCTATCGTTGCCCTGTGAGCCGCAGCATCAACTCCAATTGCAAGACCAGAGATAATGGATACTCCATGATTTACTAATCCTGTTACTAATGTAGCTGTAACAGTTTTTCCATATTCTGTAATTTTTCTTGTCCCTACAACACCAACTGAAAATTTACTCTTCAAAAGATCTGTATTTCCTTTACAAAAAAGTCCTATTGGAGGATCCGGTAACATTTTAAGACCTTTGGGGTATTTTTTATCCAAAAAAGATATAAATTGTATGTTTTCTTTTTCTAAAAGCCGTATGTACTTTTTAGAATCAAACGTGTTCCTAAAATGCTCAAACTTAGCAAGAGCTACTCCTTTAACACCTGCCTCTTTGTATTCCCAGCTTGCACCAGTCCATGCCTTTTCTGAATTTCCAAACTTCTCAAGAAGCTTTTGATAACTTTTTGGACCTAAATTACTAACGGCAAAACCTAATGAAAAGACGTCCATTCTATTAATCTAAGCATAATTTCCCTTATTGTTCTCTTACAATATTTTCAATAATTGCTGTTGGTCATCACTCAAACTATACAGACTACGAAAGGAGGTGGACAAATATGGTTGAAGTAATACATGAACATGATTCAGATAGCGGAAGTAATGGAATTGTGATGCTAATTGGAATACTAGTAATAGTAGGTATATTTATATTCTTTTTCTACTTTTTTGGTAGAAATATAATGGGAGGATTCAATGCTGGTACTCCACAGATCAATATTCCGGACAAAGTTGATGTGAACGTAAATCAAAAATAGATTGACAAAAACTTAGACTGTTGAAATACTATTCTTGTGAATGATTCTAAGGGTATGTTTCAGGCGAATTTAGTAAGGATAATAATTGCTGCGTTTGGATTTGTAATTTCTTTTCTAATCTGGGCATTTCTTGTCTTTTCATAATTATATGCCCGATTTTACACCAGAAACCCAACTTCATACAGAACGAAATACTCCTAATCCTGAAATAAAAGCGGGAATGTCCGGCCTTGCAAGCACAAAGCATCCCGAAGGATCTCAAGATACCGCACTAATCTTAACCGACACAAAATCGCGCTTAAAAGTGTTTGGAGTTTTTGACGGGATGGGTGGCTACAAAGGAGGAGCTGAAGCGTCTTCTCTTGCGCAAAAAGTAATATCTGAAAGAATTAACGGGGGCAATGTGGATCCAAACCTAAGTCTAGATCAAGCCTCGGGACTAGTTAAAAGTACTCTTCTAGAGGCTCATGATGCCGTAAAACAAGCAGCCATTGGTGAGTTTCGAGATATGGGCACAACAGCATCTCTAAGTGTTGTGTGGGAAGGAAAAAACGGAGAAAGGAAGCTGGTCTATGGTAATGTCGGAGACAGTAGGATTTATGTCAGACGGGGAGATAAATTAATACAACTCACAATCGATGACAATTTAGCAGAAATTGGCAAACCCAATACTCTGACCCAGGTTATCGGACAGGGGGATATTGACCCCAAAATGCGGTCATTTGATCTTCAGTCAGGAGATCAGATAATAACCGTAAGCGACGGGATAGTAGATGCTCTTGAGGGGAGTCTTGAGGCAGCATTTCATGAAGCACTTTCAAAAGGACTCTCTCCCGACAAAGCGGCAGAATTTATTACTACTCGAGCAAGAGAGCGCTCTCTTGCGGGAGCAAAAATGGATGACCAAACAACTCTTGTTGCAGAGATAGGCGGAAATCAAACGCAAGCAGGCAATATGATAGAATCCCCTACTTTCAAAAAGGAGGAACCATACAGACTCCCCAATGGAACAATGGTAAACGTAAAAAGATCCGACGGTACAATTGAAGATGGCTGGTTTGTTTCGGGAAGGACTGAAAATGGAAATGTAATTGTTAAAAATCTGAATGGGCAAATGAAAACTCCAACTCCAGATCAGCTCGATTCAATTAATCCAACAATAGAAAATGCAAAAACGTGGGATCAACTTGCATTTTCAATAAATCAACTTCCTGATGATGTGAAAGGCAAAAAAGACACTTTTTCTAAAGACGATCTAATTCGACTAATCGAAGGGGTTAAATCTGGTGATCGCGAAATAACAGCAATAACTCGTACACTTGGCCTACGAGATAAGGTGAGAGAGTTACTTGATCTTCAAGATACACGAAAAAATTTGGGCACGATAGTTGTCCCTAGCTCTTAATTAAAACATGGAAAATAAAAAACCAGCTAATCCAACCAGTGCTACGCCGATCCCCTCCTCTCCATACGTTCCTACTCCTGAAATAACCACGAAATCTTCTCAAAATAAAAAATTCGCAGTTGGATTGATTATTTTTTTACTAAGTGTAATTGCATTAGCGTTAATCATTGCCTTCCTCCGCCAGACTTCTTCTCCCGTCTCGAAAGATACATCCACCAATGCTGATAAAAATCTAACTGACAATTGGCCTATTTTTACTGATGAAACTAAAAACTTCACAATTAAATACCCTACTACACTTAAAACCTCTTACACAGTCAGTTCTTATTTAAATGATTCATGCACTCGTTTTACAAATATTCCATTGGGAAATCCTGACAGTTCAGAGCCGGTCAATTTACCCCAAGATGGAAAAACGATTGAAGTTTGTTTTGTTGATGAAAAATTAGCTACAAACTTAACAAAATTCAGTGATGGACAAAGCACTTGGGAAATTATCAATGTAAAGCCAGTTGTTATTAATTCTTATGAAGGCTTATCAGGAAAAACAAAGGACGACGTTACCTCTCCAACTCTAACGGATGTGTCATTTGTTAGAAGACCTACAACGAGAGGATATCTAGTTATAAGAAATGAACATGGAAAGAATGACATATATCTTAAGATTCTATCCACCATTAAGTTTCTGCCAGAAAAGACAGAGTATCCAAAAGAATTTTGGGAAGTTCTTAAAAAAGCATATAACTCACATCTCGATTGTTTGGCTGAGGGAAAAACAAAATCAAAATGCGCCTCACTGTCATCAGCTTTCAGTATGTCCGGTAAGCCAATAGAAATGCTTTGTCCAAATCAAAACATTTCTTCAAGTGATATTTCAATATATAGGGGGTCTCAGTCTACGGACCTAAATGGGAAAGTTACAGCTATGGCTAGCATTAGTATTCCTCCCAAAAGTCAGGACCTAAAGAAAAAAAGCAGAGTCAGCTTAACTTTCATCAATAATCAGTGGAAAATAGATAATATTATTTGCGAAACAGACTAATTCTTCTTCTCGAAATATTCCTTTAAAATATCCCTGGCAATTGGACCGGCAACCGATGACCCTTGTCCTCCATTTTCAACAATTACAGTAATTGCAATCTCTGGATTATAAAATGGTGCAAATACTGTGAACCATGCATGTGGGTCTGCATCATCTCCATGCGCTTCAGCAGTTCCCGTCTTGCACCCCATTGTCACATGAACAAAATTTGCTCCTGCTGAGGCGTCTTTTACGTAGTCCAATCCATCAATTTTTATTTTGTCATTCTTAACTTTAAAATTGAATAGTGGATAACCCGTTCCCCCAGGCTCACATACACCCCTTAATCCTTCCCTCACAACTTCCAAATAATCTTTATCTATAAAGTCTTTCTTAATAATCTGAACGTCACCTTTTATAAGATGAGGTTTTATAAGCACTCCTCCATTTGCCATGAGCTGGGTAAATCTATTTACTTGGATAGGAGTTGTTTCAAGATATCCTTGGCCAATACTCATATTGATTGTGTCGCCTAAATACCACTGCTCATCCAAATTCTTTTCTTTCCATGAGGGATCAGGCACGGTCCCAACTTCTTCTCCGGGAAGATCTATACCAGTTCTTCTCCCAAGCCCTAAAGTAAGTGACCAATCGTGTAACGTATCAACGCCAGTTTTCATTGCCGCTTGATAAAAGAAAATATCATTTGAACGAACGAGGGCTTTTACGACATCGACCGCACCTTCCGTTCTGCCGGACTCTAAATAATTCCATGTTCCGAATTTGCTTCCCCCAATAGAAAGCACTCCGGTATCTTCAAATTCTGTGTCTTTTTTAATTTTTTGCGTTGAAAGTGCTGCAAGCGCTGTTACTACTTTATAAGTTGAGCCAGGAGGATATATGCCGCCAATTACGCGATTGAGAAGTGGGAATTTTTCCCCATCAAGAAGAATATCTTCTTTCTTTTTGTATGTTCCGACAGGAGTATATGTTGATTCTCGAGTAAATAAATTAGGGTCAAATGAGGGCTTTGAATATAATGCAAGAATTGATCCATCTCGCGGATCGCTCACAACGACAGCTCCTCGATCAACTTTTTCCATTGCCTTGGTAGCAGCTTTTTGGACATTAACATCAAGAGTGGTATTTAGAACTGCTCCCTCGACTGCCTCTTCTTCGCCAAGAAGCCTCACTCTTGCACCTTTTGCATTTACTTCATATAACTGTTTTCCATTTCTGCCATGTAAAAATTTTTCATACTTTTCCTCAAGTCCCATTCTTCCAGTAAAATCAGATAGCCCGTAATCTCTAAAATCCGGAAGCAATACCTCATCTGAATTAACTTGACCAACATATCCCAGTACGTGAGCAAATAAATCTTTATATACATATTCTCTTTTAACCGTAGCAAGAATACTTTCCCCGCGAGTTAGTCGCTTTAACGCATCTTCTTGATCCAGCCATTCAATTTCTTTACCATTTTTTAAAATGCTAAATGCAGGTATATTTCTAACCAGTGCAACTCCATTTCTATCAAAAATAATTCCGCGTGGAGCTGGAATAAGGACAGTGCGAATTCTATTTGCATCTGACAATTTAGAATAATACGAAGCTCTTACGACTTGCAGGGTAAAAAGTCGCATCGAAAGCAAGGCAAAAATCATCAATAAAATTACCAGTGGTATTAATCGATAAAGATGTAGAGGCCGACCAAAACTGCCTCCTCTTTTTTTTCTAACACGTTCTTCAAATATATGATCTGAAAAAGCATGTCCGACATTTCCTCTTTTTTTCATATAAAAATTTTCTTACTTGCTCGTAATTGAGCGAATGCAAAGTAACCAATCAAAAAAGCTATATAAAATCCAACTGTCAGGGGAGTCGAATATATAAGCAGTCGTGTGTAAAAAAATCCAGAGGCTGCAACAACAATCCCTGCAACTAACAAATCACTTGATCCAGAATATCTTTCATAAAGAAATATTAGTGATAATATTCCAGCTAAAAATAATGGTGTCAATCCAAAGTTACTTACTCGCAATGCATCGGTTGCAAATGCCAAGAAAAAAACAAAAGCATATAACCTAACGCTTTTAATTAAAATGAGAAGCGCTGCGCCTAAGAAAAAAATAAATGGGAAATTTACCAAAGATGTCTCAGCAAATAATGCAATTGTTCCGAGAGCTACAAGTCCATATGAAAGATTTTTAGTACTCACATTTTTGAAATGATAAATATATTGGTTAGTTTCTGATAATTAATTGCAGGTTCCAATTGAGCGCTTTGGAAAGGTGCTGTTTCTCTTTTAGATATCGATGAAATCTTACCCAAAATCATATCGGGAATAACACCAATTCCATCGCGATCAACTTCTCCTTTAGTAACAACTACACCACCCTTTTTAAGTTGATCTGTTATAAGAACTCCGTCGAAAAGAATAAGATCGCTTCTTCCGATTACAATGCCATTTGCATTTGTCTCCGGCAACTTAGCTAGCACCTGAAATTTGGGATTATATGGGGTTATAACCACTGAAAAATGTTCGCTAACGTCTTCAATTTTTCCTACTAAATACTTTTCAAAAATCACTGTCATATTTTTAGAAATTCCTTCTGCTTTCCCGGCATTCACAGTAAATGTGTGAGGTTTTTGATTTTCACCCTGAACTCCAATAATTTTTGCAGCCACCATGCTTTGCGTTGTCTCCCCACTAACTGTAAATTGACTCTTTAATGCCTCGTTATCTTTTTCCATAATTTGATACTTCACAATTTGTTGCTCAAGAGATCTAATTTTTTTATTGAGAGTATTCTCACGATCATCTCGTGCGCTTTTTCCAAGGGAATAAAAATATGACTTTGGGGCACTAAAGATAGACTGCAATATTCCTTGTGCAAATAACACTGGGGGTGAAGTTTTGTACAGAAAAATAACTGCTGATACTACAGATATTGCAATAAGAGTTATGATGATTTTTTTCTTTTGTGACTTAGGGGATGATACAAGCATTGCAGACTCAACTTTAACAAAAAAGCCTCAAAGTCGCAAGGGAAGATGGGCCTCCGATCCGCCAAAAGGCGGACCGGAGGGGATAGAAAGATGACTGTTGCCGTCACGATGCCGGCATAGCCGGCTTCCGGTTGAAAACCCGACTGGGACCCGCAAGGGTCAGTTGCCGGAGACTCGCTCCGCAGGATGGGCATTGCCCTTTAATCCCGCGGGGTTTTCCGCAGTCGTCGCAAAACAACGGCAAGACTGGGTCGTGATCCGGCGCTACATCAGGCAGCATGACTTCCCTCCGGTTCAGGCTGAACCCGAAGGCGCGGAAGGTAGTGATGGCAGTTACGCGCGGGGACATAACGACCGGCGGCGACGAAATCCGAGAACTCCGCGGCCTTGCTTGATCTCCAACTGACCGCAGCCACACCTTCGACGCGAAGTCGAAGATCAGCCACGCTCAGTGAGCGGAAATGCACGGCGTCGCGAATTGCCATGCGTGGAGTGGCAAGCCACTGGCCACGCTTCTCCTCGATGAGGAGATCGATGTCCGGATCGTCTGGACCCACCTGCACAACCGTATTGCCAGGACCTTCATACCAGACCAGGATCTCGCCGTGAACGGCGAGAACGAGGAGAAGGTCGAAGCTCGGATCAACCGGCTTTGATATGGCAGGATCCCGAAGAATCCCAAGGATCTCTTCCATTGGAAGCTGTTCCATTATTGGTCCTCCTTGCGCTATACGCGCCTGTTGGGTGTCGGCGGTGCCGGGGGTTGATTCGGCGGGATGTTGATCCGCCGAGGATCTCGGATCGGCCCATCGGGCCTACGAATAGGGCCCGGCAGTTCGCCGGGCCTGGGCGTAGTGGATGGACGGGTCGGTGTCAGTGTAGGCACCTACTTGTCCTCCGTGTTTGACGGGTCTTTCAGCAGTGTCCTGCGAGGAAACCCAAAGATCCTTGCCTCCTCATCCGGTGTTGGTCGAGGACCAAAGGTATGGACTTCTTCCTCTTCAGTGCGCTTGATGCGCACAGCGATGGAGTCCTCTGCCGCGAGCATTTCTGTCTGCGTAAAAGGACGTCCTATGCCAGGTTCGAAGAACATAAAAACTCCTGTGCCATATCGGCACACTAAGAATAAGAATTAAGGATCTAGAATTAAGTATTAAGCTCTTTATACTTTATTCTTTCTACTTTCTTCTTCTCAAAGTGCCAACATGGCAAATACAACAGTCATTTTCAAAGAACGCTTTTACTACGGCTTTTCAAAGCATGCGAACAGCTTTGCGAGCCAAAGCAAATTATGGGTATTTTACTCTCTTGAAGTGGCAAAAGCCATACGGCGAAGAAAAAATACTAGAAAAAGCGTGGGCCTGCACGCAATGCATTTTGCAAAGCGATGGCAGGCGGACAAGACGGTTCTGCTTTATTTACAACAACTCTTTCAATATTAATATTCCCTCTCCTACATATGGGATTACCGCAAATACTTTTCCGTAAATATTTTTGTCTGTAATAAGTACAGAATCAGAAATGTTATTGGCATCTCCTTTTGTAGAATAGTATGTCGCTCCTCCCAACACCTCTTCCCCAACAATACGATGAGACACATTTCCTTTTTGCTGGAATGTTATTACATCCCCCTTTTTGTACGATGATTTCGAAAGCGTATACACGATGCTGCCTTTAGGAATTGCAGGCTCCATTGAAGAGGTGGTAATAACAAAAGACTTTACAGCAGGAATAAAATTCGTATTAAGAATCAATAAATTAAATGTAGCGATAGGAAAAAGTACAACCGATAGAATCAAATACAAAAATGAGTAAAATGCTTGGGCAGGCATAAAGAAATGAAAAACTTAAAAGCAAAAAGGCAAAAATAGATTTGCGAAATGCTTGGACAAGAAGACTACAAAGACAGTTAACAGGTATTTAACGAGAATTTCAAGAGCACTTACTATTCGAAATAATCACAAACTAGAACAACTAGCTGGACGCTTTAGGAGATAATTTTCTGTATACATGAGCTCCAGCAAGCATAACAATTGGCCAACTTATTACAAGACCAAGTCCAAATACGATCATACCTAGAATTGTAATACCAATGAATGCGAGGCCTAGATAGAAAAGCTGGAGCTTTGCACCATTTGTAATTTTTCCACTTGTTCGAAAAGCATCCATAGGACTCATTTTCTTGTCAACAATTAGATATGTAATATATTGATATTTAATTCCCCATATAATTCCAGGGACAATAAGCAATATAAATCCGACAAGAACCACTACCCCATAAATTAAAGATCCTAAAAAGAAATTAAGTATTAGATTGTAATGCTTGTAAATATCATCATAGGTTGGCTTTTTGCCATCTACGATTTTAAGACTAATTACAATCGTACCAATGCCAGTAATCATCTGTACAAACCATCCAAGAATTGTAAAAATGAAGCTCAAATTTGGCATATTCTCACGAGACCAATCGTGAAGCCACTGAGGAATAAGTCCTGCGAGAATTACAATTATGAAAGTGACAACAAGAAACTGCCAATTCTTTTTAAAAGTCTCCCACCCATAAGAGAGGGCTTCTTTAACTGAGATAGTATTATGTGCCATTTAGTGTATTTTCCCTGAATCAAGCACAAAAGTCAATGCACTCATTTTTTTGGAGTCGCAAATACAAGAAGTCTTTTCCAAGCTGTTCCCGGAGGCCAACAGGTCTGAAGGATTACTCGCTCTCCCTGACCCATTGCGCTATCAATATAATGAGTATCCGTTGAGTCTACAATTTTTGTCTCGCTCACAGTGTAGTTATATCTCTTACCATTGAAAAATAGGACCACCTCATCTCCTATCTCCATTTTGTTAAGCAAATAAAAGACAGCATTATAACGTCCTACCGACCAAAAGTTATCCGTACTATGAGCGAATAAATAAGTTGTCCCATCTAATCCTGGGAACGATGTCCCTTTTGCGTGAGCAATTGTTCTTGATAATACTTCTAGATATTCTTTCTCATTATTTGGATCAACGTTTGGCGTAACCCTCTCATTGGCCCCAATTTTGGGGATCATAACAGTAAATGATGGATCTTCCGGATACAATATCTCCTCTTGATCTCCATTAAGAACTTCATCAAATAAATTAGGTTGCCTTTTGATCTTTTGGCCTTTCTGTAAAATTTTAGTAAATTCCGAGGGTGAGGTGGGGGTTTCTTTTACAACTTCATATTTTATGTCAAAAAATTGAGTTAATTGGTAACGACTTTCAAAATATAAAGCAGGCCCGAACGTAGCTGTAACTCCAAAAATTGTAAAAAGAATCAAGAAATTGCCTAAAGTTCTTATGGCAAGATACTTTATTACTGCAGGATTTATTTTATGAATGTGAGTCTTCTTGGGAGGGACAGGCATTTAATTAATTATTACTTTCTTCTTTCTTCTATAAAAAATGGCTCGCGCTCTGCAATCCACTTAAGAACTACGTCTTTTAATGCTGGTGGCGCAATTACCGCATCGACAAATTTATCCATTGGGAACCAAAAGAATTCAACGTGAGACTCTTTTGAAACAATATGCTTTAAATCTATGTCGACATTGAAGATAAAACTCACTTCATGTTTTTGCACACCCTCTTGCTCAAATAAATTCTCAATACCTCCAATAAATTCAGCGTCTTTCAGTATTGCCCCCATCTCCTCATAAAGTTCGCGTCTCAACGCATCTGTCATTGTTTCATTGAATTCAACGTGACCCCCAGGTAGGAAAAAATAATCTCGTCCGACTGTCTGACAAACCAATATTTTTCTATCTCGTATGACAAGAGCCCTTACTATTAATTCTTTTTCCTCATTCATAATATCTATTCTAGCAAAATTACTTGACATATATAATATCTTTTAGAATAATGAGATAATGAGTGAGGAAAAATCTGAAGTAGATCACCAGGCTGAACCTCTAATTGACTTCGCGAATGACGCAAAAACTGCTAAGAATTTTTTAAAAGATAAGAATCTTAATCCCCCTACCATGAAACAAAGACTTGCCAGATGGGGTGCTGCTATTGGGTTGGGAGCCGCAGGAGTAACAACAGTAGGATTTATGGCCAATGAAGCAGTGGAGGCCAATTCCAACGCAGACTGGTTTGGAAAACCAATTTCGGGTGAGGTAATACACGTTCAACTACAAAAAGTAAACGACAATCACAACCGCCCTATCGGCCCTACATTCAGAGACGATGCTAAAGTGCAAGATAATAATGAATTAACTCCGGAAGAAATTGCTGAAAGAGGAATTGGTCTGAATCCACTAGACGTTATGATACGCGAAGTAAAAGGTGCAACATACCCTAGCGGGATCGCCAAAGGCTTCGACACTGATGAAAAAGGGAACAATTATGGCATGTGGGGTGAAATTGTAGTCGAAGATCCAAATACGAAGGAGATAAAAGGTACTGGAATCTTTATGTCAGGGAATCAATATAGTAAACCCCAACCTACAGATAGATAACTCTATAAAAGAACTATCTACTTTTCTTTTCCAAGAAGACTAATAAGAATAATTAGCGCAAAGGTGGTAAATGCCATAACAGGAATAGTTATATATCCATACTGCGCGAATTGAACAGCACTACATTTTGCAACCTCATCGCTACACTCAAATGCTTTAGGAAATACCTGCATTAAGATGTGATATGTAGATATTAAGATACCCACAATTGAAAGTGCTAATACAAACTTTTTAATACGACTCTCGTTAAAAATAAGAGACACTAGTGAAATAAGTCCTATTGGATACATAAAAATTCGCTGATACCAACACAACTTACATGGGACGAAATTTAAAATCTCTGAAAGAGCTAAGCTACCAACTGTCGCTGCTGCACTTATGACAAAAATTATGGTTATATAATTCTCAGAAATAAGCGTAATAATTTTTTTTGTATTCTTAATTGTAAGTAGTCTTTTTCTAAAAATTAATAGTCCCAAAAGAAATATAGCGACAATCTGACCAAGCAATGTAAGCATCGAGAGGGCATCAATAACTACTTTGGCTAATGGATCCATATTATTCCTGAAGAGGAAGAGCTGTAGGAACAGAACTACCAACAGTTGGTGAAGGTGAGTCTTTAGTTTTGACTGAAGTTCCTTCTTTACCAATAGCATCTGAAATCACTTTTTGAAATTCAGTAAGATTTGCAGGAGTGTTAAGCCTTACACCTTCAAGGAAGAATGTTGGGGTCCCGGTAACACCATTTGCTATACCTTCATTTCTTTGACTATCAATTAATGCTGTTATTGCTGGGTCTTTTAGGTCATTTTTATATTTATCAATATCAATCCCCAGGCTTTTTGCGTACTCAACGAATTTATCATCAGGCACCTTAAGCTCAGCCCATTCAGTCTGTTTTTCATAAAGAATGTCAATAAATTCAAAATACTTACCCTGCTTCCCTACAGCTTCCGCAGCAATTGCTGCATCCATTGCATTTGGATGGATATTTATAAGTGGGAAGTTCTTAAATACTAATCTCAATTTACCTGGGTTATTTACAAGTAATTGCTTGACATCAGGATAATACAACTTACATGCTGGACATTGGAAGTCTCCATATTCAACCAGGGTAACTACTTTGCTATTTTCCGCTGATGCCGTTGAATCGGTCGTTTTTGGCTCTACCATTTTTATATGGCCATTGTCTGCGATAGTCACTTTCCCGTCTTCGGTTTTGGGATTATTTTTATTCTTTGCTACTGCAATTATTCCAACAAACATTAGAAGAAATAATGCAGAAATTACAGAAATTGCAATCCACTTAAATGAATTGCTCTTTTGCTCAATGCCTCTGTTTTGCATTTTCTCAAGCTTTCTTAATTCTTTTATTTGTTTTTTTGTAAGACCGTCGGTCATGTTCCCTATATCTTATTTCAATGCCTAGTAGTAGTCAAGAAGGCACCAAATGACACTTTATGAAATTATCTTTCCCATTATCGGTATTTTCCTGCAAAATACTATTAGTAAAGAGGACAAAAAGAATACAACAAATACACTAACCAGCATATTTTGTGCCGGATTGTTTTTCATAAAAGCAAATTCCTGAAGGTACTTCCAAACAATCGAATGGATAAAATAAATTCCAAATGATGCAGCAGCGATTGATGAAATCACATTTCTGTATTGAAGCAGAAAAGATCCAAATCTATTTGAAATTGCACAAATTATTACGAACAGTCCCGTTGAAAGCAAAACTATCCCGGGAGATATGTAATCAAAATAATACAAAGATTCTTGCGCAATACCACTCTTTGAGAGAAAACTTAGTATTACAGTCAACAGTCCTACCAACATAAATACTATTGCCATAAATATGTTCTTTTTAGTGTCACTAATAAATCTAAATATATAAAACCCTAATAAATAGTAACCAACAAAACTTATAATTTGTCTTACAAGTCCACTGTCTGGACTAAATGGGAAGGCAGGAGAATTGTGATAAAACGGAAATATCGATACGGCTATGAACCAGAGAAGAATAATTATTCCTACATCTTTTTTGCTTGAGCCAACGGTTATTTTTCTTATTGCAGGTGTCAAAATATATAACCCCATTACCATTGGCATGAACCAAAATGCCTGAAGTGATGTTTTAAAACTTCCGAAAGATAATGGCAGTCCAAGGAAAAAAATATATACAAATGACCAAAATATCCAGGGGAAAATAACTCTTCTCACTCTTTTTAGATAGAAATCTTTATACGACTCGTACTTTGTGAGCAAAAGTGCTCCTGAAAGCATTACAAAAAGTGGAATTGAAGTCTTTGCTATGGCGAAATGTATGTAATAAAAAAGATTATCTGAAGAAATATACTTTGGTATATAACTCAGGTGTACGGCAACTACTAAATAGATTGCAATAATTCTAATAACATCCGCCCAAAGAAATCTTTGAGATTTACCTGCCATGGTGACCCCGAGAGGACTTGAACCTCCAATCTTCCCATCACTCAATTGCTGTTTCATGTGCCGTCGAGAGGACTTGAACCTCCAATCTTCCCCTTAGGACGGGGCTGCTCTATCCATTAAGCTACGACAGCAAATGTAGACCGGGTGCTCAACCTTTGTGCAAAGCACAAAGTCGAATACCATTAAGCTACGGAGTCTTACTCAACCACTCCGCAAGCTTGGCTTACGGAGTCTTACTCAACCACTCCGCAAGCTTGCTTCCGGAGTCGTTTGATTCATTATTTTAGCACAAGCCCACGTTTCTCTTTCATATATTGACAGACATCTGCTCTTCTAGTAAATTCTCATTATGGCAGCAGGAGGACCAGAAGCAGCACCCCAACCATCGGAAGTTATAGACCAACCCCAACAGTACCAGCTCATAGATGGTCGAATTGATACTGCTGTCAATTTAGAACCAGGAGAAACCATCACCCCACTAAAAGTGGTATTTGCAGGAAAAGGTGCTATGGGTAATTCTTTTTTTGATGCCGTTCAAGGCTCAGTGCATGAAATAGTTGAAGTCTATGGGCCCGCTGTAACTAAAAAAAATCCCGTTCTTGATCCGATACGACAAAAAGCAAAAGATCTTGGAATAACAGAAAATAAATTTAGCAGTCTCGATGATCCAGCGGAACTGAAACGACTTGAAGAAGATGTAAAACCAGATGTAATAATCGGCGCAAATTTGACACTCTTTGTAAAACCAGAACTTGCCAAAATTGCAAAATTAGGAATGTGGGGAAGTCATTTTTCAAACCTTATCGAATCCCAACATAGAGGCGCAAACGCCACCCAGTGGCAATTCGTAAATGGAGCGGAAGAAGTGTACCTTAGCCTGCATGCATTAGGTCGAGACGATGAAATGGATGACCCTGATGGCACTGAACCTGAAGAAGGGCCATTACCTAAAGGCTCCGTTAATGACCCGGAGAATGACACGGCAGACAAAGGACCGGTACTTGCAATGACAAAAATTGATAGATCTGCAGGCCCTCGTGCGCACTCTGCTTTCTTTTCTCAGCAACTACTTGTTAAAGGCCCTGAATTTATGGTTCAAGTTCTCAACATGATGTCCAAAGCCAAAGATCAAGGAATAATTTACACAGGCCAAAGACAAATAAGAGGAAGAGGAAATTATCAACCACCAATGAATAAGGACCATCTGAGAATTAGTCCTGAAGAGACTGCTCTTGAAGCTCAACATAAAGTTGAAGCGGGAACTGGCAATCCTGGGGCATATATCGTTATGGAAAGTGGTGCAGAATACACAATCTATGATGCAACAGCACAGGATGCAGAATCAACAAAACCTGGAACATTGAGCTCAATAACGGAAGACGCGGTCAATCTAGACATGAAAAAAGGGAAATTAAATGTAAGAACTATGAGAAGCGGTGTTATAACAAGAATAGGAGATGTGGTCTCAGAAACTGACAAAACCAAACCACAACCCTCACCACTTTTTGCCTCTGAAAGAAATCTCGCTCCTGGTGATTATTTTGTCGCACCACAACTACAATAGCAAAAATTTACTTTCCCAACTATATCTCTTTGAAGAACATATCCCCACTCACAAGAATCAGAACTCATGGGGTGATTGTCCCCCATCACAAAATAAGATTTTAGGCGCAGCAACAGCTTACGACTAGAGTATGTAATCTACTATCAGTGCTGTTTTGAGAACCCTTTGATCTTATAATGTCGGCATGAGCCTAGAGACATCTTCGGGAATGGAGGCACAATATCATGCAGTTGAACAATTTTTGGCAAAAGAAATTCTTGAGCCCGAGTTCCAGCAATTAGATTTTCCACCTGACTTAAATACTCTTCGATTGCTTTTGGAAGCATCTGGGCCCGTAGGAATCGTTAATTTTGGAAAAGATAATTGGCATTTAGTCAGAAATGCTAATAGCTATCCTCCTTCAATTTATCAAATGCCACCCGATGCCGAAGTCCTTGTTTATTCAGATCCCACTTGACCCCAAGAGTTAACTCTTCCACTCGCGGAAGAATTTGCATTGGCCTCACGTACAGCAAAAAATCTACACGTCACTCAAGGTGGAATTACAAGATATTGGTGCTTAGAAAACAAAGGATTCGAAACACCTTCGACAAGACCTGTGGATGTTAATAATCGTCTTCATAGAATTTCAAGGTCCACTGATCCAACAGACATGGCGGAGTATAAATCAGTGTTAGCGGGGGAAGGTGAACACCAAATGGTCTCTGGAAAATATATAACACTACCCTGGGAAGTGATCACAGAACCTGTTGTTACCGCAATTATTCAAATGTAATTAGAATAAGCCTGCTTGTAATCAGCTAATTTTAATGGAAGAATGGTTATATGGAAGAAGCAACAGTCGAGACGCCAAAGGAGAACACTCTCCCAAAGCCTCAACCTATGATCGTCAAAAAGAATAACAACGCACCACTCGTTGGCGCAATTATTTTTTTAGCACTCGTTATTGGGGCTGCAGCGGTCTATCTTGGAACTCAGAAAAATAATGAGATAGCTGTTGCTATACCTACAACGCCAACTCCAACGATTGCCACTCAAAATACTCCATCCTCACCGCCATCCGCCTCGCCTGTCCAAGACATTACCTTGAAGTGGGAAAGCGCAAATATCCCAAAGCTAAAAGATTCTTCATTCTATTCTTTTAACATAAAGCATCCTGCAGACTGGGTAGCAAAAGAATCTAAAAATGAAGTTTCGCAAACTTTAACGATCACCAAGGGTAAAAATGAAATTAAAATCTACCAAGCACCAATGGGAGGCGGGGGATGTATTTTTGAAGGTGATGTGCCTGAGGGACCTTTCAGTGATTACAGAAATGCAAGCCACGTTGATATCAAAGTGGGGAACTTAACAATTAAAAGAGTTGAGGTTGGTAAAAATTCATATGCTTTCTGCGGCAATAGCACAAATTCTATTTCTACATTCGGTGTACCTACACTATTTGGTGTAATAAGCTATGAAGTAGAAAGCTCTACTGCTGAAATTCTAGCGGAAATGGATAAAATACTCTCAACGCTCAAAGCTCAAGAATAGCTTTTAATGGAAAGTGGTCAGATACATCTACATCTGGCATCTCACTACTCACAACTCTTAAATTTTTTGTAACTAATATTTTATCAACGGACTCAGAAGCATACTCTGGATTGTCCTTGTGATTCATATTAAATGTTAAAGGAAGACTTCCACCAAATACATTATGAAGGTTCAATTTTTCCTCAATATCATGCATTACAGTTGTATCTGGCCTAATATTTGCGTCCCCAGCTATGATCACCGACTCCTTACCTGACAAGGTTTTTATAATTACGTCTTTCATTATCAATCGTTCTTTTGAATCACCCCCATGGTTATTCCAAACTCCATGCCAACTATAGACAAAAAGCTCCTTTCCATTTGCATCAAGCTTTGTCTCAAGCATTCCTTCAGCAGCCAAACGAGGATCGGAATCGACTCGAAAATCATATTTTGTAAAGGGAAGATCAAAAAGAACTGTATTTGAGGATAGAATCGGAAATTTTGAAAATACAGCATTACCCCAGAGGACGTTAACACCAGTATCTAAGACTGTTGCACCAAATGCGCTATGTGGGAGAAAATCACCAAACTCTTTTGAAAATTCCTCCATCGTCCTAAATCTTTTTTCAAGATTTTGATCGTGACCGTCATATACTTCCTGGATTGCAAGAATATCCGGCTTTTCTTCACTAATGAATTTGGTCATATTGTCCCAAATTTTGCCTCCAAACCAAATATTTAGTGTCACAAATTTTATGATCATATCGATTCAAATGTTGCAGTAAGCGGAAAATGATCCGAAACATCAGCATCAAGACACTCTTTCTCGATAATCTTGATTCCTTTTCCTGTAAATATCATATCAACTGCGGCCGTAGCATATCCAGGATTGTTTTTGTATTTCATATTAAATGTTGAAATAAGGGTTTCTCCAAATATATTTTCTACTCCTGCATCCTCAAGTATTTGTACAGTTTTTTTCGCATCCATAGTAAAGTTGGTATCTCCTGCAAGGATAACATTGGTTTTTCCTTTAATTTTTGAGGCAATTCTTTTTGCCATTTCAATTCTGGTAGCACTATCAAGCCCATCCCTCCCCCAAACACCATGTATGTTGTAGACATAAAGCTTTTGATTATCAACGATTAGCTCTAAGTTCTGCGTTATTGCAGGGTGAATTGAATAGTCAGCAGTGCCCTTTTCATCAACTATGGTATATGGCACGCTTAACTCAGTTTTTGTATTACTTTTTATTTCAAATTTGCTGTAGATACAATTACCATGCTCTGCACCCTCATCAATTTCAGTAATAAAAAAGCAAGAGCTCTGGAAAGCCTTAAAGGGTAATTTCTCTTTAAAGATACTGCCGAATTCACTAAAAGCCCTAAATCTTTGTTCTCGATCTTGTAAATTACTGTCATAAACTTCTTGGAACAGAACTATATCTGGGTCTTGTTCTTCAATAAGCCTCACGATATTGTCAAAAAGCTTTCCACCATGCTCAATGTTAAGGGTTAGAAGTTTTATGCGCATGTTCGATGTTGCAGTATGAAGCAGAGCTTCTAGCATACGGTATGAATCTCCTTTCAGGCGGTTTTACCGCTATGAATTTTTCTTCAATCGATTTTATCGATATGAAGCGAAGCTTCTACCTTACGGTATAATACACGATATATGGAAGGTGTATTTGCTGTCAACAAACCTAAAGGTATCACTTCTCACGATGTCGTGAATGCAGTTAGGCGCAAAACAGGCATAAGACGCGTTGGTCATGGAGGAACTCTTGATCCTATGGCAGAAGGAGTCTTGGTTATTGCTGTTGGGCGTGAAAATACCCGACTGTTAGACCAGTATGTTAAGGGTGAAAAGGAATATATTGCTGGTATCTTTTTAGGTGCTCAAAGTGACACATATGATGCAGAAGGAGTAATCGAAAATGTAAATACAAATATTAAGCCTTCAAAGGATGAAATACTTGAAGTGATCAAATTATTTGTTGGTAAAATTGAGCAAATTCCACCCATTTATTCCTCCGTGAAAATATCGGGAAAACCCGCACATAGACGGGTAAGGGCCGGTCAAGAAGTTACACTTGAAGCACGAAGTGTTGAAATAATGAATATCACCCTACTTTCGTATGAATATCCACATTTGAAACTCAAGGTGGCAACGGGGCCTGGCGTATATATACGCTCACTCGCCTACGATATAGGCAGAATTCTTGGCACAGGAGCTTATCTTGAAAGTCTTGTACGAACAAAAGTAGGGAATTTCACAATTGAACAGGCAATTGAACTTGAATAAGAGCCAGTTCACTATCTAACTAATGCGTGAAATCGTAACTCATTGCTTTCTTTTGATAAGGGAAAAATATAACTTCATCTGTCTCAGGGTCTATTCTGCAAAATATTCTGACAGGTCCTCTTTTAATTTTATAGTACTCTATTCCATTAATTGTTTCTTTTATCCAAACTCTTCGTATTGACTCAGGCATCTGCAAAAACCAATCGATCGCCCGCACTATGCTAGTCGATTTAATTGAAAAAGCTTCATTATTGGCTTGAAAAAGCATGTCGAGACATCTTGTTTTTTCATCTAAATTGTCGCCAACAATTTCATTTCGCCTTGCATCATTGTAGTCGTGGGCAACATATATTTTTCTACCACTAAAGCTTTCGCTATTTACTTGATCTCCTACCTTTTGCGTTTCTTCTTCAATCTCTTTTATTTCCTGTTCGTCTTTTGTGGGCGCCTGTGGAGCTTGGGGAATGTCTTTCTTAACTTGGCCAGAGTCCAACGTTAGCAATAGGTCTTGATGTGTTTCCAACCATTTGCGATGTGTCTTAAGTATGTCTTTTGCGAGAGGGGTTTTCTGATTTGCTTCATCCATTGAAAAATACTTACTAAATAATCTCGCAATTTCGAAAAGAACCTCATTCGGATTCTGTGCTGAAGATGCCAACTCTTGCAAGTACCCAACTTCACTAGTGTCTAGATGTCCTAATACGGAACCTAGTTCGAATTTAACCAACTTATAGCGTCCTTTATCATTTTTCTTTAATTCATATAATTCTGCGTCACTTCTTTCTCTACTGAACCAATCAATAACCTCTTTAAGACTAACCATATCAACTGCCCTCTTGGCGTCCTTTAGCTTTTCTTCTAGCCATAAGGACACTGCTTCATCGCTATAGCCAAATTTATCCAAGTATTCTTGAACAACACTTGCTGTCAGGTCATTATAGGCTTTATCATCCCTCGCAGTCTCATCAGATATCCGTAAAAACAATGCTGTACGCACCAGTGATGTACTATTTTCCCCAAGGGATCGTCTAGTTTTTTCAAAGTAATCCATGTGCTTAGCATGTTTTGTTTTGTAGCGGTCATCAATTGTGTCAAACTTTCTCGCGAAAGCATGGACAAGATCTTTTGAAAGATCGAATTCTTTCTCATCCTCAGATAATTCTCTTTCTACAATTTCACTTGCTGGTAGATGCTCACCAAGCTCAAAGAACCAATTTGGATAATTTCCTTCAATTGTATTTGCTCTCTGAACGCCCGGTGGGTATGTTCTGCCCTTGTCACCATAAATCAGCGTATCAAAAGTTCCATTCTCAGAAAGAAATTTAGTCCAGTCAGCCCTATTTCCAGTAAACCATGCGGGAATATTTTTAACGTGCTTTTGTGCCCACTCACCTTGCAGTCCTGAGTTGGCTTCCATAAGCATTCTTCGATTGAATTCTTCACTTGAATCATGGCGCCCAAAGACTCTGTCATTGTTATATGCAACCATTGTCTTAAATAAGTCTACAAAGTCTGTGTCTCCCACAGAATCTTGGAACTTTTCCCTCAGAATTATATAAGCTCTTCCTACATTTATTGATGAAGCAAGATCAATAGATCTACCCAAACTTACCTGAATTGCGTCATTCGTTCGTTCCATTGATTCAATACTAGCTTCGCTAAAAGCATACAGTGCACTAACAGCATTTCTATGATTTCGTACGAAGGTTGTATATAGAGGAAGCTCGTTACTGAGGGAAGCTCTGTCTCTTTCAACTAAATATTGAAAAACGGTGCTTGTATTAATTGGTCTTAGAGGTTCTTGATCTGGATTTATCGGTTGTGAGGGTCGATTAACAATTTCGTTTGTGGGCATAACCATCTTTCCTCGTCTGCACCGTAAAAATAGTTATAGCTATTTTTCGTCTGCGCCGTAAAGGTGAGGGGTGTCAGTTCTTTCCCAAGTGAAAAGATCTGAGTCTGCAAAAATTATTCCGATCTCTTTATCTGCTGCTTCTTTTGATTCTGAAGCATGAATTAAATTCATTTGAGTACTTATCGCGTAGTCTCCTCTGATTGTTCCTGGCTCTGCTTGTCGTGCCTGGGTAATACCGATCATTTTTCTAACAACCGATGCAGCTTCTACACCTTCCCAAGCCATTGCAACTATTGGATATGAAGTCATAAAACTTTTAAGTGCAGGGAAGAAAGATCGTTCTTTGTGATGAGCGTACCATTCATCAATAATCTCATCGGTCATGTTCATCATTTTAAGAGCACAAAGCTTAAGGCCCTTATTTTCAAATCTTGCGATGATTTCACCAATAAGCCCTCTTTGGACTCCATCTGGTTTAACTAATACGACTGTTTTTTCCATATTTGTAATTCTACTAAGACGTAGCTTAAAAAGCAATAAAAGAACTATGCTGCAGTTATGTCAACTCTTGCCCAATAGTGTAATTGTTTATTGTCTTCAACTACCTTCACAACGCCTTCATCTTGAAGAACCTCCATATATTTTCGTGCAGTAAGCCTACCAACATGTATTCCTTGCTCCTCAAGCATAATGAGAATATCTCTGTTCGATAACGGCGTCTCGGATCTAAAAATCATATCTCTTAGTGCCTCTATAACGTCGTCTCCGTCTGGAGGATTTGCGCTAGGAGAAAATCTTCGTGCTTTTGCTAAAAGAGCTCTTACTGCGTGTGGGTCAGAGAAAATTTCTCTTGCATACCGCTTGCCACGAGACATTACTTCCGGATCTCTTCTTTGAAAAGCTTCAAGATCGGTTATAACTGGAGATATTAATTCTCTTTGCTGCTCATTTAGATAGGCACGAGATTGATCTTCTTTATGAAAACCTATGCTCTGAAGGTAATTTCCTTTTTCCAAATATTTTAAGATTCCTGCAATTTTCCCCTTTATATCTGCCTCCTTCTCCCGATGAGGAAATGCCTTCAAAACCTCGTTTGGAGTAATAGCAGATAGACTACCGCTTTTTATTAGCAAGTAAACTTCCTTTGTTAAAGTTACATTTTCACCAAATGAGCGTGGAAAAGTCTCAGGAAAAACTTCTGCCGGAATATATGAGGCAAATCCTTTTCGATCGCCTACCTCATAGGTAATTATTCCCGCACGTGAAAGATTTAATAAGTCTTCGGCTAACTTCTCATCTCCTTGATTCGCTACTAAATCAGTCCACCGTCTCGGGGTGTCTGCATGAACCAGACTCCGAAGAATCTTATATTGCCTTCCGGGTGTTCGGCTTCGAACACTCATTTCAACTCCGTTTGAGTTTATTATTTCCGTTCTTACAGAGCTTGATTTTGTACTTCCGAAGCCATAATAAAGAGGAATTCCGGATTCCATGGAAAAATTGAGCAACAACCCGGACAACGCCACTCCTTCCTGACCTCCTGTCGGGGTTAGGGAGTATCCATACAAGTTATCTTGTGAATCAACTACTTTTTGAGCAACCAATCCCACATCTTCAAAGGAAGGGCAGCAATACCCCCATAGAATGCTCTTTCGTATGTCCCACGTTTCATTAGCTACTTCACCTACAGGCACTTTCTGCGCTTGCCTCATTATTTGCCTTAAATCAGAACGAGAAAAAACCATGTCAGGCCGAGTTGACATTCCTGCCATGAGTAAAGCTTTCGACTCGCTGTTGCCAACAGCAGCTAAATATCCACCCATCTCCAAATCAGACATTCTTTCTCGCGGGGCATGTTCTACATTACCTATACCTGCTTCAAATGGATTCATGTGGATATTATACCAAATTCACTATGGGATAGTAATAGTGGAGCTAGACAAGGTTTGCTATACTAGCATCATGAGCGAAGGAGGGGAAATTGATTACAATCAAAGGGTTGATGCAGAAGCAGCCCGCATAACTGAGGTTATGCGAGCAATAGAAGGAAGAGTTAGGGGAATGAAAGAGCAAGGGATACAAGTTCCTGCTGATGAACCTACAAAATTTGCACGATTAGATCAAAAAGCATCACCAGAACAACGAAAAATTGCGAGAAGCGCAATAGATACTCTTATTAAAGTCACTACAATAAAAGCGCAGAAAGAAGATGTACTCGCAGAAGAAGGCGACTACAAATTTACTTACAATCAAGGTGGAATAGATGTAGAAGTACGTATACCTAACTACCAGGACGACCATATCGATGCTCCTTCAGAAAAACTAAGCTTACGTCTTGATACATGGGGGAGAAACGATGTGAAAATCGATTTTGACTCAAGAGATAAAGGAGTATTCCAGTTGGGAATAGTTTTTGCAGAACCTGATGGTGAAGATCTAATAAATGTTCTGCCCTACAACTCAGGCGAGGTCAACATAGGGGACATGCGTGTTGATGAGGCAGATTTAATTCAAAACTTTGCTACAGAGGTAGCAGATCTATTAGATCCTCAATATTCGTGTCATCCAATGACCGAATTTTCTTCACCACCCACTCGGATACCATTGAGCTAAGCTTCTGACACTGGAGGTTCCAGAGGAGCTTCTGAAGCAAATTCTTCCCGAACATCTGCTAGCTGAGCCTTGCCAACATTTTTTGCTCTAATTTTTTTTATTGCATCAAGAATTATCCCGCTCATTCTGTCATTTGCATAAATCTCATGTCCACCCCCCACCATACTAATTGGTACCGTAGGGTAGTCTCCTCTTTCACGTGCCTTTTGAGTTATGGCAAGCTCTCTATCAATAAACTGTTTTGCTATGCCTGCTTCTTCGGGTGTCAAATCCTTTGCCCTAATTGGCCTCTTACCCTTTCTTGGTAGATCTTCTTCAGCTATTTGGATATCCTCACCCATTTCGGAAGCCTTCTTAACGCGTTCGGCTATTTCGGAAGCTCTTTCTGCCTGCTCAGCTAGATCAACTAAATATTCCGATATATTCGGCTTTTTAGTTTTTTCCGGTCTAATAAGTGATGGCTGCCCCCATCTATTGCCGCCTACTGACTTCTCAGCAATATTCTTCCATATTCTTTGAGAAGCGTTCAGTTCATCCGTATCCCCCTGAATAATTACTGCGGGAATTCCCCACTCATGAAGCCTTTGAAAATCATCATAAATATCTGCACCCCCCATTCCCACAACCTCACGAACAGTTCTTTCTATATTGTTCAACATGAAATTTTTTGCCTGCTCCCCATAGATGGCTTCTTTCTCTTTCTGCTCATCACTAAAGTCTTTTGCCTTTTCATTTTCCTTGAGTCTTCGCCTCACAATCGAAACTGCATTATCTTTGCCCCCCAAACCCATCGGACTTATTACAATAACGCCATCAACCCTTGTTCTTAAATGTGGCATATGCTTAAGCATTGAGACAATTCTTATTGTTGCCATTGAATGTCCAACAAGTTTTACTTTTTTCTGAGGCATTTTTTCAATAAATTGACCCAAAAGCTTGGCCTGTCTATTAAGCTCTCTTGAATACCCATCTTCTCCTTTTACCCTTCTTCCCTTTCCTTCAAAATCAAGGGTTATCACGTGCTCTCCGCCAGCTACCACACCTGCCATTGTATCCCCTACGTCTTTTTGATCCCCAAAAGCACCAACCATTGATATCACTGGCTCATCATGATCAGAATTAGGAATTGCAGGTCGCATATCCCTATAAACGACTTTCCCATCAGGAAATACGATTTCTTGAAGTGGAAATTTTGCTCTTAATTTTTCTTGGATTTGTGTTTTTGCTTTAACAACCGTTGCAGGAGCACTACCTGCAGCCTCAATAAATGGATAAGACTCATCTATTGGCTGCTGACCTCCGCTTGCCTCCGTCAACGGGAAAGAGTTGGATGTACCTGCATCTGACGCTTGTTCATGTGGCATTTCTACACTTTCCTCAGGCATATCTACTTCAGAAGTTTTTCAAATCTGCTTGTATCTTCGTCGAAATTACCAATAATGGCAAGGCTCAATGCTTTTGTGTCCAGGTACTCTTTTGCAACCCTCTGGATGTCCTCAATTGTCACTTTATCAAT
Source organism: uncultured Gammaproteobacteria bacterium (assembly GCA_964511305.1). Taxonomy (GTDB): domain Bacteria; phylum Patescibacteriota; class Microgenomatia; order Levybacterales; family GWA1-39-11; genus JAUSNA01. The sequence goes on from CAZEEU010000004.1 coordinate 42,746, forward strand.
CCTCTCAATGCTTGCTTTTGGATCTGTCAATTTTTCTTCCAAAATTTCTTGAGAAGCGTACATAACTGCAATATATCGCGTATCTTCAAGCCCCAGCACAAAATGTCCTTTCATATATTCTTTTGCCTTCTTTAGTTCTTCATCGTCAATTTCACCCTTCTGAGCAACCTTTACATATTCATCAACCGTCACTTTTATTGCCTCATCAACCCTCTTAGGATCAGATCCTATCCATGTTGCAAGGTATCCAGCATCAAGATAGTGTTCTGAGCCAGTATTTGCGTAATATGACAATCCTCGACGTTCTCTTATTTCATAAAAAAGACGGGATGACATACCTCCTCCTAAGATTGATGCAAGAACACTTAGGGGGTATCTGTCTTTTTTGTTATCAAGACCTACTGTTCTGACACCAAGAGCAAAATGTGCCTGCTCTGTCTTTTTGTGTTTAACTCTAACTATTGGGTGTATCTGCTTTTCGTGCACTGGCAGGTAACTCTTAACCTTAAATCTGTCTACATCTCCAAAATGTTTCTCGATTTTCTTTAGCATGTCTTCGACATGGACATTTCCTGCAACTACAACTGTCATGTTATGGGCACTGTAGTGCTCTCCCATATACTGCACGAAGTCGTCTCGCTTCATAGAATTTATTATGTCCGGAGTTCCTGCGGTATCCCATCCAAGTGGGGTATCTCCGTAGAGAAGCATTTCATATACGTCCCCAATATTTCGCATTGGGTTGTCCTCACTTATACCAATCTCGCCCAAAATAGCGCCCTTTTCTTTTTCAATTTCAGAAGGATCCATGAGTAAATTCTTGAGCATGTCAGATAACACATCAAGACAAAGCCCTACGTGCGTTGTTGCTGATTTTATGTAATATCCTGTATATTCTTTTCCGGTAAAAGCATTAAATTCTCCACCAATTCCATCAATAAGGCCAGAAATTTCTCGTGCTGAAGGTCTATTTGTTGTACCTTTGAAAGCCATGTGCTCCAAAAAATGAGATACACCATTATTTCTGTGCTCCTCGTACCTACTTCCAGCTCCATACATAACAAGCGTTGTAGCTGATTCAACGCCAAGAACTGGGACAATAATTACTCTAACGCCATTCGGGAGAATACTTCTGTGGTAATGCATTTGGAGATAATTCTCTCACAGGATGCATGTGAGTGCAACCAAGCTTTCGCTCTTCTATTATTGATTTCAATATAAGACACACGATATAGTAAATTAATGAATGAAGCATCAGAAGCTATGGTTCAACAACCAGTTGAACAACCTATAGGGGGGTCAAAAGCGGATTATGATGCTGTAATTCAGAGAAGCTTTGCAAGAACAGAAGCAAAGTGGAGACAAGAAAGAGGACCATCTGCCGAAGGGGTTCCATACGGTTACTTACTAGCCACAGATCATTTTCTTGCAGAACCATCAAATCCTTCCCAAGCGTTGGAATATTTAAAGGGTGACGCTTTTGATCAGCTTGATCTACGCTTTGCGCTTCAAACAACTCTTAACTATTTAGAACTGAGAAATGCTGAAGGTAAATGCAATGACGACGAGCTTAAAACGCTTGATAATGTCAAAGACCTTACGGGTTCAGATGACCCCGAGAAAGCAATATCCCAGATTAAATCCACAATAAGAAGCTTTCTACCACAAGATGACATTGAATCATTTCTTCCAGATACTACTCCGGAAGGCGTTAGAAAAGATAATCTAGGAATAAAGGAAATTGCGTCACTTGCTCGGCTGATTCTTCGCGATGATGAGCATAAGGCACCTGAAGAAATGTCTGAAGTTCATAATAATTGTGTCCAACTCATCAAAAGAAGTCAGGAGGAAAGACTAAATATAGCGGAAAATGATCGCTCTAGAAGAACTGCTCTCACAACAGTCATGGAAAAACTTCAGAATGAGGATGATACTCTCACCTTCTTTGAGGGCCATGATCCTATGTCTCAAAAGGTTCTATATCATTTTTCGCAAAATCCTGGATTACTTGTGAAAGCATATCTACATGACCTTGACACTGGTAAACCAGAAATCATTCAGGAAGGTGAATTAATAAAAAAAGTTGCCGCTGTTTTGGGTGACCATCCAGAAGCAGAATTTCTAAAAAGATCTGCTGAATCAGTTGAAAATAGAATGCGAGGACTTTTAACTCGTTTATACGACCCAAAAACCGATCAGTACAGATTGTCCGTAACGGAATTCATTAACTCGGAAAAAGAGCTACATAAAAAGCTAGAAACTCTCCCTGATGAGCCAGAACCAAATCCAACTCCTATCACTCCTGAACCCGAAATTGCTGTACCTTTAAAGATGGATTCCGTTGAAGATGTTAGAAAAGAAATTGATTTAGAAAAATTAGCCCCAGGTATTAATAATGTAGTACTTGAAGGAGTAAAAAAACATCTAGAATCCGGGCAAGTAACGTATACTCACAAGCAAGTCGAACAACTTTGGGATGTTGATAGACACAGCAGGAGACAAATTCATACAAATGGATATGTTAATCCAACTGTTGGGCGTGACCACCATCCCGAATACACACCAACTGAAGCAATCGCCACAGTAGTATTTCGGGATTATGATGGGCTACAGGTAAATAATAGATTACGAAATGCAATTTATGACTTGATTGACAGAACAATTGAGTCTCAAAAACAAGCAATAGAACCAACGTCTACATCTTCTCAACAGTCTCAATCCCAAGTATCGTAAGGCCATTTTTTAGTACATTTCCTACTGCTTTTGTAAGGGACAGTCGAAAAGTCTCTTTTTCTCCACCTATAATTTTGCATTTCTGATAAAACAAATTGTATTTTTGAGAAAGCTCGAATAAATAATTACATAGTAAATTTGGAGCAAAATCCTGCGCAGCCATTGTTACATGGTATGGATATTGGGTAAGAAATCGTAAAAGTTCTGACTCTTCTTTCTCAAGATTTCTTACTTCTTCATTCTTAATTCTTAATTCTTGATTCTCGCTTTTAGAAAGCACACTCTGCGTTCTGACATAAGCGTATTGAAGATACGGCCCAGAATTACCTTCAAGTGTTATAGATTCTTCAAAAGAAAAATGGATGTCAGCAGGAATTGAAAATTTAAGCATTGAATATTTTACAGATCCAATACCGACCTTATTTGCAGTGTCTTCATCCATATCAGTAAAAGCTGTTTTTACCCGAGAAACCGCCTCGTCCAGTAACCACGATGCAGTAATAACGTCTCCTGTACGAGAAGACATTTTCCCTTCTTTAAGCCGAACATGCCCAAAGGTCAAATGCTTAGTCTTAGAAGCAAGATCTGGTGAGATTTTTTTAAGTGCCGCAAGCATTACATGAAAATACTCGAGTTGTTCATTGCCTGTCAGAACAACAGATTGGTCATAGGCAATATCTTCATTTTTTAAAATTGCTAAAGCCAAATCCTTACCTTCATAAGTTGCGTAATCTTGGGACGTCAAGAAAACACGAGTATGCAGTCCATCTTTTTCACCTCTATAAACAACTGCTCCATCACTTTTTTCAAACACGCCGTCATCAATATGCGAGAGAACTATTTCCTTCCCCTTTTTTGCCGTAGAAGACTCAAAATAATATTTATCATAGTGAATGCCTGCTCTTTTATATAATTCTTCAAAGTGATCAAGACTCACTTTTCTCCCCGCTTCCCATAAGGGTTTTATTTCGGGATCATCATTGTAGACTTTCTTATTGAGCTCAGTTATTTCTTTCTTTGCATTCTCATCTTCCTCAAACATTTTTGCACCCAAAATATAGCCCTCGGCAAGATCCTTAACAGTTAATTCCTCGCTATCCGCTATCCGCTGCATAATTCCCCACAAACACTTTGCAACATGCATACCAACATCTCCTTGATAATTGGCGCGTATAACCTCATTTCCTTGAGACTCTAAAAGCTTTGAAAAGCTTTCACCAATACAAAAATTTCTTAAATGACCTATATGGATTTCTTTAAAGGGATTAGGATCTCCAAATTCAACTACAGTTTTTTGCCCGCCTTGACTGGCTATCTCTTGATGCGAGGTAGGAGGATTTACGTTACTCGAAGTGCCAAAGGTCGTACCATCTTGAGCAACTTCTGTTAACATATTTAAGAGGTAAACCTCTTTTAGGTAAAAGTTAATAAATCCAGGCCCGGCAGGCTCAATTTTCTCAAAAATATCTTGTATTTCTGTGTTTTGTTGTAAAGAAGATATTATCTCTTCTGCCAGTTGCCTAGGATTGGAATTCTCGATTTTCTTCGATGCAATAAGTGAAATATTTGAGGAAAAATCTCCAAATTGTAGATTTTGAGACAAAGACACTTCAAATTCGACAGAAATGTCTCGACTTTTGAGCCATTTCTCAAGACTATCCTCAATTAATTGTCTAGGATTTAACATACATGTAGTGTAACTGAAGCAGATCTTGAACTCAAGAAGACTATTCTAGGTGGAGGGTTTTAAGAAAATCTCTAAATTCACCACCGATTGAAGGATGAGCTAGGGCAAATTCAACAATCGTCTTCATGTATTCGATTTTATTTCCCGTGTCGTAATATTTTCCATCCTTTATCTCGTAAGCAAGAACCCTCTTTCCATCCCCAAGCATAAGCTTCAACGCATCATTATAATAAAGCTCATCACCGTCTCTTAGATTATTTAGAGCTACATCAAGATATTGGAATATATCAGGAGTAAGTATAAAACCACTAACGGTCGCAAGATCGGAAGGTGCATTCATCTTGCCTGGTTTTTCGATAATAGTCTTTGCATCAATCAATCCGCTTTCTATTTCCTCTCCTCCAGCAAATCCATATCTGTCATAGTCTTCATCTGATTTTGCTTTTACCGATGCAAGAATAGAACAATTATATTTTTCATAAACATCTATCATTTGTTGAAATCTTGATCGCGGTGCAGCTTTTATGAAGTCGTCGCTCCATGTATAGATAAAAGGTTCATCCCCAACTATAGAACGGACATTCATGAGTGGAGTTCCATTTCCGTATGGCCCTTTCTGACGTACATAGATGAAATTAGCCATAGATGCTATTCTTTCAGCTTCTTCCAAAAACTTCATCTTCTTCTCTCCACCCATCCTTAAATTCTCCGCAAGCTCCATTGATGGCCTATCGAAATGATCTTCAATTGTCCTTTTGTGAGAACCAGTTACTATAATAATGTCTTCAATTCCTGCCTCAACAAGCTCCTCAACAATGTATTGAACGATTGGCTTGTCTACAACTGGAAGCATTTCTTTCGGCATTGCTTTTGTCTGAGGAAGGAACCGGGTTCCAAAACCGGCGGCGGGGATTACTGCTTTTCGAATTTTTGTCATGTGCCTAGATTAGGATTTACTATAAATAAAGCTCCCAGTATCTCTGAGCTTACGCTCGGAATTATTAAGTGCTCGCAGAATAAGTCTAAAATGAATAGCAAGAATTGTCAAACGCCTTTCGGTCTCTACTCAAGCTTGAGTATTTACAAAATAGCTTCCCATTTCTGTTATGAGATCTTCGATATATCTGGTATGAGCCTTTTCAGTCTCTATCAGATATGTATTTGAATTTCAGCTCATATCTGATATGAGCCCTCGCGAGCTCCATCAGATACATTGTCTTTACAAAATGAACCTGTATCTGATATAATTACTTCTTAATATCCGATAGAGACTAAGGTCCCTATATTATTTTGGATTAAAAAAGCAAGAAAATTGATCATATGATCAAGTTCATAAAAGAAGTAAGAACAGAACTTTTAAAAGTAACCTGGCCTACAAGAGCCGAAACAATCAAGCTCACTTTAATTGTTGTAGGGATCTCACTTCTTGTCGGAATTTATCTGGGTGGACTCGATTTCTTATTTACTGAAATGCTCAAATTTCTTGTTTCGTAAAAAATAAAAAAAACAAATATGGCTAATACAGACGATTTAATAAAAGACGAAGAAGTAATGGACGCAGCAACAAATGCTGATGCGTCAGATGTCTCTCTTGATGACATGATGGCTGCTGCTGTTGAACCAACTCCAGCAGACGAAGAGACAACCGAGGAGACACCATCAGAATCAACAGAAGAAGCAACTCCAGAAGCTACGGAAGAAGAATCAACAGACTCATCAGACAATGAAGTTGTAGACGAAGTTGTTGAAGAAAATGCTGAAGAAGTAAAAGTGGAAGAAGCAACTCCAGTGGCTAACCCACTTCCAGCAAGAAAAGACTACAAAGGCAAATGGTACATTGTTCATACCTACTCAGGTCATGAAAATAAAGTTGCAAGAACCCTGATGCAAAGAGTCCAGGCAATGGGATTTGAAGAAAGAATTTATGACGCATTAGTCCCTACAAGAGACACCATTAGAGTCCGCGGAGGAAAGAAAGAAACCATAAAAGAAAAGATTTTCCCAGGATACATCTTGGTTAATATGGATCTTTCTGATGAAGCATGGGTCCTCGTTAGAACTACTCCAGGTGTTACATCATTTGTAGGCGCACAAAACAAACCAACTCCAATAAGAGACGACGAGGTCCAAGCAATCGTTGCATTCGTAGGCCAAAAAGACCCAGTCTACAAAGCTCAATTCTCAGTTGGTGAAGCCGTTAAAATTACTGATGGTCCTTTCTCAGACTTTTTGGGAACTGTTGAATCAATTGATGAAGCTAAAGGAAAGATTAAAGTACTTGTAAGCATCTTCGGGCGAGAAACACCCGTTGAGCTTGACTTCCTTCAGGTAGCAAAGATATAATCTGAAGCCAAGTTGAGAATGGCAAAAAAAGTAAGCAAAGCTTGCTTTTTCAGCAAAAAATAAAGACTTATGGCTAAAAAAGTAAAAACATACATTAAACTTGCCATCAAAGGTGGCGAAGCAACGCCTGCACCACCAGTTGGTACAGCACTCGGTCCTCACGGACTTCCAATCATGGATTTCGTGAAGGCATTCAATGACAAAACCTCTGATCAAAAGGGAATTCTTCTTCCAGTTGTTATTTCTGTCTATGAAGATAGAACCTTCTCATTCATCGTTAAAAAACCACCGATGTCAGAGCTTATTAAAATGGAACTTAAGATACAAAAAGGATCTATGAAGCCAGGACGAGAAGTTGCAGCTACTCTAACTCGAGAACAAGTTATAGAAATTGGCAAAAAGAAAATGGACGATCTCAATACCAAAGATGAAGATATGGCAGCGAGAGTTGTCATGGGAACAGCCCGATCAATGGGAATTAAGGTACAGGAGTAAAAAAAGCGCTCAGAAAACAGCGTACAGTTTTCAAAATAAATATTAAATAACATGGGAAAAATAAGAGTTAAAGGATTTGATGAGGCAACTCCTGAAGAGGAGGCAAAGTTAAAAGCAAAAAAAGAAGCTAAAAAGGCTGAGAAAATGGCAGCTAAAAATGCTCAAAGAGCTTCAGAAGGCAAAAAAGTTAACCCTCAAAGTGAGGAAATGATCGCTTCTATAACCACTGATGAACCAAAATCAACAGAGGCTACAGTTGAAGAAAAAGTAACCGTCGAAACAGTTGAAGAAGAAAAGCCTGCTCGCCTCGCAGAAGACGAGACGAAGCCAGCAAAGAAAGCAAAAAAAGAAAAATTTGCTAAAGCAAAAGGAAAAACAGAGTCAAAAAGACATAAGTCAAATCTCACGCTTGTTTCAAAAACCCAAACATACACTATAGATCAAGCTTTGGAAGCTCTCAAGAAGTTCAAAAAATCAAGCTTTGATGAGACTGTAGAGCTTCACATCAACACAAAAGAAAAAGGTATTAGCGGTCAGGTTATACTTCCACACGGCACAGGTAAAACACTCGTTATTAAAGTTGCTGATGACACAATTATTGCAGAAGTTGCTAAAGGAAAAATCAATTTTGATGTCCTTGTTGCAACTCCATCAATGATGCCACAACTTGCTCGTGTAGCAAAAATCCTAGGACCACGAGGTCTTATGCCAAATCCTAAAAATGGCACAATAACTGAAGACACGGCTAGCGCCGTGAAAAAACTTGCAGGTGGACAAATCAATTTCAAAACAGAATCTGAGGCTCCTATCATTCACGCTAGAGTTGGAAAAATAAGCTTTGACGATGCAAAGCTAAAAGAAAATATAAAAACTTTTATCACATCAGTTGGAAATGACAAAATTAGCAACGTTACCCTCAAGTCTACAATGAGCCCAGCCGTAAGGTTGGATTACCTATCTTTATAATTAGACACGATTCTTATGTCTATAGAAGAAGCACCAAGAAGAGTTATTCCAGTCGAAGGTCAATCGTTATCTGCTACTCTCGAGATTCCGGAAGCTTTACAAGGCAAAATCCCATATCCAAAGAGTGCAAAAAACACCCGAACTGTTATCAATACGTATAGAATGAATTGGAAACGTGCGGCAGACGATCTGCGTGCGCTAAGCCAAACGCAAGAGATGGGGCCACCAATTGCATCTTTTTTTGATGTATTTCCAGAAGAAGGAATTCTTGCCGAACTAAGTACTGTTTTACCTCTTATCGGTCTTAATGATAGTACAATGGCGCGTCAGGTCAGAAGTGACCTAAAACTTGCAAGAATGGAAGGGGAAGCCACCGACCATACCTTTTGGAGATTCTCTAAAGAAGAAATGGCACAATATATGACTGGTCTTATTGCAAGGAAAAAAGTCAATTACTATGCTAGTATGCGTAGGCATCCGGAATTCTTTACAACGCCTGAATCCTCAATTTACAACCCAGAGCAATAAATAGCTTAGGATCTGCAAATTGCAGCTTTACAAGCACATATTTCTCAAAAATATATTGGTGACAAAATACTGAAGATTCCTGAAAGTCCCCCTAAAGAAGAATATTTCACCCTACTCTAAAATTTTACTTTTTATATATTATAGGATATAATGATGCCCTGTGAGTTAAGCCTAGCCTTCCCCATGGGAGAATCTAGGCTGAAGTTCGCTCTCTGACAACAGAAGCCAATTTAGACCAGTCCGGTAGCAATATCGGGCCCAAAAACCCTGCAATTGCAGGAGAGGAGTTATTCGTTGAATACTGTTCGAGCCCTCGTGCTCATCAATGCCCTGGAGGGCAAGCGAAATGACCTCGCCAAAACGCTCTCGGCGTGCGATTCGCACATCGAAGGCGTTGGCTCCGTTCAGCGCATCCAGGGTCCCTTCGATTTGGCCATCGTGGTCGAACGCGAGGACGAGCTCAGGTTTGCTCAAACGATCGCTCAGATCGAAGCAAATCCGGATGCTCAAACCGTAATCGCGTGCAGGTACGTTTATGACCCTGCAGACCTCCCGGATAACTCCGGGGATTACGTGCCTGACGGTCACTAACCGGCTTCTGTTCTCGTCCTCGGGTGCGCTTGCGCGCCCGGGGACTTTCTCTAAGTTACTTCTGGAAATTTATTTTAAAGCTTCTATTCCGGGGAGAGTTCCATTCTCTATGTACTCAAGCATTGCTCCACCACCTGTAGAAATATGAGTAATCGTTTCTAGATACTCCATCTTGTCAATTGCAGCCAATGTATCACCACCACCAACTATCGACACTAGATGAGGATTTTGCGCAATTGTGTAATATAAAAATTGGGTCCCACGAGCATACTCAGGATTTTCCATATACCCTACTGGCCCATTCCAAATAAGAGTTTTTGAAGCCAAAATTGCTTTTGCATAATCTGATTGCGCTTCAGGTCCAATGTCCAAAATCATGTCGCTTGCCCCGACTTCTGAAATCTTTTTGACTACACTGTCATTTCCATCCATAGTACCTACCAATACATCTCGCGGTAACATAATTTTTGTATTCTTATCCTTTGCATGTCTCACGATCTTTTTTACCTCATCAACCATATCGCGTTCGCAAAGACTCTTGCCAACTGGGTATCCAAGTGCAAAAAGGAGAGTATTTGCAAGTCCTCCACCAAGTATTAAGTAGTCTGCTCTTTCTGTTAATTTATAAAGCAATTTCAGCTTGGTTGATACTTTAGCACCACCAATAATTGCAGCGAATGGATGATTTGGATGACGCATGGCATGTCCTATGGTTTCTACTTCCCGCTCCATAAGAAGCCCTCCATAATGCGGTAGATATTTGGGGACCTCTGTAATTGACGCACAATCCCTATGACTTACACCAAAGGCATCATTTACATACACGTCAGCAAGAGCCGCTAATTTTTTAGCAAAATTTACATTAGCATCTTCTTCCTCCTTATAGAACCGTATATTCTCTAAGAACAGTATATCTCGAGTCGTTTGCGACTCAAAATGCTTCTTGGCACCTTCAGACTCAAAATCATCAATGACTGTTAGGTTGTAGTCTGGAAGATATGAATGCAGACGCCTTGCAATTGGTCGTAATGCCAATTTTTCATCCCACCCCTTTGGGCGACCTAGGTGCGAGACAATAATGAGCCTGTTATCGTCCTTTAGAAGTTTTTTAATTGTCGGAAGTGCTGCACGAATTCTAGCATCATCGGTAATTTTATTGCCGCGCATACTGACGTTAAAATCTACACGAAGAAGAACCTTCTTATTTCGGATATGCGCTTTGTCAATGTAAATAATCATGATCTTTGATTAAGGATTAATTGATTAATGATCGTTAAAGCATTTAATCTTAGATCATCATTCATTAATCGAGGTCTCACTTATGTATTGTCTAACTGTGTGGGCATTACCTTTGAGGTTGAGCTTTTGTATCAACATCTCGAATTCCTCAGCCAAAGCTCCTCTTATAACATTTTTCTCATCCTCATTCATAAGCCACATTTCTTTTTTGTGAGGTCCAAATGCCTTTTTTCTTGTCTTGTATAAAAGCTGCTCATCTGTCCATCCCTCTTCGCGCTCATTTTCAAAATTATCTCTACAATATTGGAAGAGTTTTTCACGCAAATGAGCTGGCATAGTGTCGTAAATGATATTTTGAAAACCGGTAGCTAAGTGGATTTCTACGGTACCTGCTTCGGGGAATTTATCAAATAGCTCGTTTGGCAAAGTTGATGCACCATGCTGCACTGGCCCACCCATTCCAAATTTTTCCCTTGCAACATTCCCAATACTTCTTAATACCTCAAAATCTACTTTAACTTCTTTTAGCGACCCGTCTGGATTCGGAAGTCCTCCATGTGTAGTACCAGTCTGAACACTCACTTTTGAAATGATCTGGGCATCTCCTACGCGCTCCATATACCCCTTCATAAAAGCCTCAAAATCCTCAACATCTGAGTTCGTATCCCCTATGTGCCCTATTTCTCCACCAATTGTTGCCATAACACCTGCTGGCTGCATACTTCTGACAAATTTTGTAAGAAGAGCTGTCATTTCATAATTCTCCTCCTGTTGCTCATCTTTTGTTGGAAGAGATAGATCAACCAATGTTGATGCATCTATATCTATATTGTAAAAACCAGCCGCTAATGCATCTTTAATAGAAAGCTCAATCTCATCGATTTGACCCTGAGGATATTCTTTGTACTTTTTTGCATCAAATTGATAATGATCTCCTTGTAGAAATACCGGTCCTTCATATCCTTCTTTCATGGCAGCAGCTAGAATACAAACAGTAATCTCGTCTTGATTTTGAAGCGTGTACTTATGCTCGCTTCTTGAAATTTCAAATATAAAGGTTGATGCTTCATGCTCTAACGCCTTTTTAAAGACCTCTCTCGCAACATCATAAGTAATTGTTCTCATATTCATTGCAGGGACCGTAAAACCACTCACTTTTCCTTCACCAAATGCTTTATATAGTGGGTGAATTGAGGCTGGATAGACATGAAGTATCTTCGCAAGTTTTCTTATGTATACGCGACAAAGATGCCTAACTTGGGCATCATCTGAGAGAACCCCGGAGTAAATTAAGTAGTCAATTCCGTATTCGCGAAATTTTTGGGGATCTTTGATCTGGATATCCTCGTCAGACATTGCCACAACGTCATTAAGATTATTGTCCAGTTCGGAAACACTCTGAAATATCATAGGGCAGTAAGTTTTGTAGACTTAGTGTACTGGATTTTTGAAAAATTAGTCAAGTAGAAAATGCTACAATTATTTTATGGACGAAGAAATAGACTCTAAATTTATTCTTTTCTCACCTTGGACTTTCATATTAATTCTTTTAGTCTTTATCCTAGGAAATCTTTTTATAATTGATACTGCCCTTTTTTGGAGAACCAACCGTGACGCATCGAAGCAAATTGCCGTAAAGCCTACTCAAATTTCACCATCACCAACTAATCCTATTAAGAATGGTTGCGATACGGACTGCAAAGAAGAAATCCAAAAGGCAGTTGCTGCAGCTGTTATTAAGCCTCCGGCAACTACTACCCAATCACATGCAAAAGAATTTTTTATCACACTTGGCTCTGGCTCAAGCAATTCTCAAGATTGGACAGATGTGCCCGGAACACAGAGTTATATTGATGGTTCTTCATATGAAAAAATTAAAGCAGTCACTTTTGAAGCCTCCCTATACACACCAACTGGCAATCAAACAGCATATGCCAGATTATATAACGTAACTGATTCACATCCCGTGTGGAATTCCGAGGTCTTAATCGAAGGAGGGACACCTCAGCTTCGAATCTCAAGCCCAATTACTCTTGAGAAAAGCTCAAAACTATACCAGGTGCAGATGAAAACACAACTACAATCAAGAACAAATTTGGAAAATGCTCGGATACATATTACGACTTTTTAGAACTAAATACCAAGAACTGAAAATTAAAAATCGGGAAAATGAAGGGACTTAATAATTGACGAAGGTGGTAATTTTTGCGTTCTTCTTTATATTTGCTATCCACTCTTGATATTTCTGAGCCAATTTTTGTTGTTCCATTTGTGCTCTTAAATTTGCTTTTGCTGTATTTTGATCTTTCTCATCTTTAATAAGATCTGCATTCTTTGCCATAAAGTCATTGAATTCTTTGTCAGTTACTTTTGCTTGTGCACCTAGTATCTTTGTGACTAATAGTTGGATTTTAACTTCCTCTTTAAATTTTTCCTGAGTAAGTCCCTGCGTCGCCAATAAGGCGTCAAGATTTTGGCCTTGATCTGCAAATTGCTTTTTAATTTTTGCAATTTCTGTATCAATTTCTTTAATTGTTGCATCAATATTTTTCTTTTTTGCCTCCTGCATAACAAGCATTCTAGTAACTACTGCGTCTAAAGCTGCCTTTCCTGATTGTTTTTCAAGATCCTTGATAATAGAGACTCTAGAAACAGGTTGTCCATTAACTGTTGCTGCGATAAGAAGACTTTTTCCAAAATATACAACAACTGCAGCAACTACGATTACCCCTGCAAGAATTAAAGATCTTCTATTTGCTGGGTCAAAAGCTTTTTTCTTAAGATCATTTATTGTGAAGTTCTGAGATTTTGCAACTGCTGGTTGTGATTTTGTTGTGGACTTTGCGGAAGCTTTCAAAGGCGCTTTAGAAACAGCTTTAGTTGTTTTTGCTGGAGTCTTCTTTGTTGTTTTCGTTGTTGCCATGCGGCAAGTATACCATTGGGTATTTAAGAAATGCAAGATGTTTGTCGTGCAATTCGTTTCTTGTTGTAATTTCATACTCCTCTTATTAAATTCTCATAAATCATCGCTAGCATATAAATATATATGAAAAGAGGAGGTGATGATTAAAATATGGGAATTTTAGAATTAATATTTGGAATACTTATCTTTCTTTTCTTAGTAAATCTTTTCTGGGCACTGATTCCTATTCCAAGAACAGCAGGAGGAGCAATTGTACTAATACTTGTTATTCTTTTGGTGCTAAGACTGATGCACGTTATCTAATTACTCTTCCTCAACAGATAATTCAAGATAAATTTTTCGGTTGGTGGCGAGTTCTAATTCACGTCTTGCCATCATACCGATTTCTTTTATCTTTGAACCACCTGCTCCGATTATCATTTTTTTGTACCTATTTGGTGCGAGAATTCTTGCTTTTATAACTGTCATGTCTTTTTGTGGCTTTTCAACAATGCTATCTACTGTCACTTTAATAGCATAAGGTAATTCACGTCTGAGTCTCAAAAAAGCCTTCTCCCTAATCATCTCTTCAAGAAAAAGCTTTGAATCCATATTAAGAAGAGGGGTTACCATATCCTTGGTGTCTATAAGCTGCTCACCTTCTTTTAAGAAAGCGAAAATTGTATCGACTAATACGTTAAGATTTGTTCTAGTTCTTGCGGAAAGTTCAATTGTCGCGTCAAATTCCTCTTCCATGAATTTATATTGTTCTGAAAAATCAGGATGTCTTTTGTCACATTTGTTAATAACCAAAATTTTTGGGACATCAACTTTTCTCACCAATCCAAGCACTTTATTCTCCTCAACCCCACGCTCACGTGTCTTATCAACTACATACACAGCAACATCAACGCCGTCATTTAAAGCATGTTCTGCTGTGTAATTTATGTCATGTGCCTTAGGGTTATCAGCTTTTGCGAATATACCAGGGGTATCGTGAAAAATTATTTGCCCACGTGCGTCTTCATATACCGCTTGTACAGAAAATTGTGTTGTCTGCGGTTTTGGTGAAGTAATAGACACCTTTTTATCCAAAAGGGCATTTAAAAGTGTTGATTTGCCCGCATTTGGCCTTCCCAAAAGAGCAACAACACCTGATTTGTACACGGGTTTTGATTCTTTTATCATGGGGTAATTATACTAAAAATGAAGTAATAAAGATACTATAGGGCATTCTCTATGAGGTAACTGTTGCTTGTGCGGGTCTACCACCAAATCTTCTCTCTCTTTTTGTGAATTCGATTATGGCCTCAACAATATCTTTTGAACCTGTATTAGGCAGTAATTTGGAAATAAATGCAAGTTCGGAATTAATGGTAAGCCAGCCCAAGTCTGAAGTCCTCTTTTCCCCTGAAGTCCTAACAACTAAATCAGCAGGTGGGACAATACCTCCACCATCTCTGTACTTAGAAAGTATTTCGGGGGTAATTTTTGTTATTTTATCCTCAATCATCTTTCGAAACATTCGTACCTCCTGATCTTGACCTGCATAGTCCACAAGCAAGGAAAGCACAGTTCCTGTATTTTTTTTTGTCTTTTTTTCAGCTTCTTCGAATGCTTTTCTTAAATATGCTGGTATTCGATCTTTTCTTCCAATATGCACAATACGTTCATTGCGTTTCATCGCTTGAGGCAAAAGCACTTTTAGCGTTGCGTCAATTACTTTCATGATTCCATCAGCTTCTTCTTTTGTTCTGGACCAATTATCAGCAGAGAATCCCCAAATGCTGATGTATTTTATAGGTAACTGCCATAAATCATTGTAAATATTTGTAATAACTTCTGCTCCCTTTTTGTGACCTTCTGTGATATTTTTATGAGCAAGCTTTGCCCATCTACCATTTCCGTCAGGAATTAAGAGCAAATGGGAAGGGAATTTTTCTTTGGAGATTTTTTTGAGTTCTGGGAATTTTTCCCACACACTTTTTCCAGACTTTGAATTTAAGAACATATTTAGGGTTGGACAGACTATATTGTACTAAAGGAATACTAAAACCACAAACTAACTAACTTTTCCCATAGTGCTTTTGCAGAAATCTTTTCTATGAATATCTGATATACCAAATTTTATAATATTTGCTCGGTGTTTTGCAGTACCGTACCCTTTATGCGATTTAAATTCGTATTCTGGATACTTTTCCGAAAGTTGTTCCATGAGTCTATCACGCTCTACTTTTGCAATTATTGAAGCTGCAGCAATTGAAATACTTAGACTATCTCCTCGAATAATACCTTTTTGTTTATAATTCCCCGGAATAGTAAAAGCGTCAATAAGAAAGTAAGGCTTATGTAACTTCTTCATCAATTTATCAGCCACTTCTTGCATCCCCATATATGTAGCTTTGCCAATACCAATCTCATTAATAACGCCTACCTCTATAAAACTTAGCTCAAATCTACATAACTCTTTGAGGATTCTAGAAAGTTCTTCCCGTTTCTTAGGTGTCAGTTTTTTACTGTCATTAATGCCAAGTTTTAATAGATTCGCTTGGTCGCTTTTAGAAAGGCTGGGAAATGCAGCTCCTCCAACGCACACTGGTCCAGCAAATGCACCCCTCCCTACTTCATCTATGCCGACAGGGAAATATCCTTCTTCAATCAGTGGTAACTCGTAAGAAAAATCAGGGAACTGCCTCATTATTTTTCTCCCGGACACTTTTTAAATTCACAATTAGGTCCTTCTCGACCAACAGCAGACCCATCAGGACAAAGCCGTGCATCCATAGTGCATGCTGTACCCTCCAATTGTGAATGTTTGGTTGAGGACAGTCTATATAACTCCTGAAGCATTGGGCGGTCAATTCTTTCTTGATAGGCAACCCCCATATAAAATGCGATCACTGGCAACATCACAAATAATATAAGTGCAATTATTTTGGAAAGTGTTGTCACTGTTGTAAATGGATTATTTTTCTTGGCCATATTCTTACTATACCAAAGTGGCAATAAAGGAGTAAATATGATATCTTTACGGTATGAAGCAGGCAGGCTCGATACTCACACTCGCTTTTTTTTCCTTCGCACTTTCAGCTCACCATGTTAGCGCAAATACTTCCTCAGTGCATGTAACAAGCGAAGGTGATTCCTCTACTTCTGTTAATGTCCAAAGCAATTTCAACTCTACAAATACCACAACAAATTCCAATACCAACAATACAAAAATTAGAATTGAATCAAACGGAGAAGTTAAAGAGTACGAGTCAAATAATGGTGAGGATGTAAATATTGAATCAAAAGACGGAAATTCAAAAGTTGTGGTAAAAAACAACGGAACAACTATTACAGCCTCACCAAAACCAACAACCCAAATGGACCATGTTGCGTCAGAAGAAGCAAAAAAAATTGAGAAAAAAATAGAGGATATAAAAGAAAAACAAAAAGACTTCTTTCAAAAGCTAGAAGAACTGATCAAAAACTTTTTCCAGAACCTCTTCTAAACTACTTCAGGAATTTTATTGAGGATATAATACTATCTACTTCCTTTTGGAATCCTACTTTTTGAGGATCTGCGACAAGATATGTTATGTCTACTCCGTATTGTGAATTGTTATCTTTATGAAGAACATAATGGGTAGATTCACCTAAGCTTCTTATTGTATAGGTAAATCCTGAATATCCATTTACCGATACTGCTTTTTTACCAGTTAGCAATTCGCCCATTTGATCTTTAGTTGCCATTTCAATTTGACTATCTACATAACTTTCAAGGCTTCCGGTAAATTGTAATGGCTGGAATGTGACTATGGCTCCATCATACATTTCAGTCTGCCCTGTCTGCGTATCACCCTTTTTATAAATCCTAATAAATTCTCCCCCATTCATTTCATCAATTGTGTAACCCAATGGATACAGGAATGTAAAAATCCCCCTCTTATCTGAATAACTTAATCCACCTTTCTTAAGTGCTTCCACTTGTGCTTCATCAACAACAGGAACAGAATCAGGAGAATTAGTGGGAATGATGTTGGTAATATTAGTTGGGATATTTGGACGGATACTTTTTGTATAGATAAAATATCCCGCAACGATAACAACTATCAAAAGAACTACAATTACAATTTTTCCCATCATGAAATTTTTACATATAAAGCTTAACGGTTAATTAAAAAAATTGTAAGAAGTGAATAAGAGAATGTAAATAAACCCCGAAACGATAGCGTGCAATTAAGATTCTTTTTAAATATGATTACGGAGTTGATTATGTTGTGCAAGATCAAAAGGAGTAACAATTGGGGCCTGCTCTAGGATGGTATCTATTCCCCTAAGAACTTGTTCTTGATCAGGAGTAAGCTCAATACCTTTTGCCTCCCTTCTAAGCTCTATATACTCTGGATCCTGATAGTCAAGATTTCTTAGTGCTGCTGCAAGATTCTCATTCATGAGTATATTTTACTCCTCAAAAATCTAGATGCAAGCAAATATCATGTTTGTAAATTTGAGCCAGTTGAAGCTTGCCCCGAGCTTGTCGAGGGGGTAAAATAGAATGTCTTAGGGCTGTAAGCAGAGCTTCACTTTGTTTAAGCAGAGCTTGCATCCCTAACAAGTTAGGGCTGTAGTTTAGTTCGCACAAAGTGTGAACCAAAATACACCCTGAACGTAGTGAAGGGCCGTAGTTTACCGGTAGAATAGGGGTCTCCAAAACCCTTGAAGATGGTTCGATTCCATCCGGCCCTGCAGACCTCCCAGCCTCAAATCACAAACTTTCTGCTACAAAAACCATTGTATTTTTCAAACATCGGTTAGAACCTCTTTGATATACTAGAAAAATGAAAATTCACTTTATTGGATTATCAAGTTTTTTAATTGAAAACAATGCAGGGTATCGTATTCTTATTGATCCCTTTAATAATGCACCCGAATGGTCATTAGGATTATCTTTTCCAGATACGTTTGTAGAAAAGCCTTTTGGTGCAAACATAGTACTCATGTCAGAACCTGATGCTGACCATGCTTATGCACCCGGAGACTGGTTAGAAAAAGCCCCACCCACAGAACCGAACAGCAATCCGTTTCCTAACATTAACATTCGAGGAACTGTAATTTATGAATGGAATGGTGATGTAAATATCGCATGGCATTACACTGTTGACGGGGTTCGTCTAGTGCACCTAGCTGATAATGCACATCCACTAACCGAGCAACAACTACAAGAAATTGGAAGGCCGGATATTCTTTTTATTTCTGCATCAAAGGCAAAAGAGAACGAAGACGGTGAAGTAACAAGAAAAAATATAGAGTCACTTGCACCTAAAATGGTTATTTGGACACATCATATCGTGCCACCAAATCTGCCCGATACTGAAAATGCAGAGGAGCTAAGAAGTTTCTTCAGAAAATTTTTCAAAGAAAACGCATCAATGAACAAAAACTACAAAGGTGAAGATAGTTGCATTGAGCTTTGTTATATTCTGGAAAATGCGATGGAACACAATAAAGAATATAACGGCACAGTTCTTGACGAAACAAGTTTTTCAATCAATATGGAACAATTGACCCAAACTGACAATAGTCCAAAATCAATTCTTTTTAAAAGAATGTTAGCTCACCCGAAAATTCTACCAAAAGAATAATGCTTCTAATATGAATGACGCCCAAGCACCATCTAAAGATATTCTTGAAAGATTTAACATAGCAGACGAGCCTATTTTGATAAAAGGCGGTCAGGGAACAACTTGGAAAGCTGGAAAATTTATCCTCAAACCAATCTCAAGCGAGGAAGAAGTTGATTGGTGTGCTACGACAATAGAAAAATTGCCACGAGACTCTTTTCGCATTCCCAAGTATTTAAAAACAACCGATGGTAAGTATTCTATCGATGGTTGGTGTGCATTGGAGTTTATCGAAGGGGAACATATGAAAGACTGCTGGGAAGAAAAGGTAGTTGTTTGTAAAGGCTTTAATAATCTATTGGTAGATTTGTTAAAACCAGATTTTATAGAAAAAAGAACAAATCCATGGGCAATTGCAGACAAAATGGTTTTTGAAGAAATACCATTAAATTACGACCCCCGCTTGGCGGAATACGTTATTGAAATTAAAAAATATCTAAAACCAATCGATATGGAAGAGCAAATTATACATGGGGATATTACTGGGAATATGTTATTTGCTGATGGGGAGCTTCCTGGAATTATCGATTTCACTCCCAATTGGAAATCAAAAGAATATGCATTAGCAATTTTAGTAGTAGACGCAATTACTTGGGAAGGTGCTGATGAAACTATATTCAAGTTAGTATCAAACGAACAAGACATTTTTCAACTATTGCTAAGAGCTGCATTCTTTAGAGCATTGGTCACTAGTGAATTTTTTAGACAGTTTGGAAATGATAGGATTTCAGAGATTGATGTTCATACAAGAACTTTGGAAATGATTATCAAAGAGTTTGAGTAGTATATAGATAATACGTCCTAACATATTCGCTCAAGCCCTGCAATACATCCCATAGTTTGACATTTTAACTCATTTTTGTTAGAATAACTTCATGAAAGAAACGTATTCAGGTCCTATAACTTTACTAGAGCAACCTGAGGTTACTGCAGCTTATGCTAATGACAGGGATTTTTCCCAAGAGTTAGTTATTGTGAATGATCTTCATAATGAGATGCTTTCGTATTTAGCATCGCGTGGTATTGAAGTATTACAATCTGATGCAAGAATTAAGTCCACAGAAAGGCTTCTTGAGAAAATTGAAAATCCCATGCGTGGCTCAAATCCTGTCCTTGATCTGTATGCTCTTCAAATGGTAGTTGGCCAGCCGGAGGTTTTTAGAACAATCAAATCAATTAGAAAAAAGTGGCCAATGCCAAAGAAGTTTCCATGGGGAATACGCACTGCAAGAATTGGCGGAAATCCATTGAGCCATCCTGACTATCAAGCTGTGCATATGAATTTTGTTTTTAATTCAGATAAAATCGCCGAAGTAAAACTCTTTACTCCTGAACAGTTTCAGCTTGAGCAAGAAACGAGAGAATTCTATGAACTAAATAGACGTTTGCTAAAATAATACGTCCTGACATAAGCAAAGCTTGCCCGTTCGCTACGCTCAGGGTAAACAAGTTTGCTTCTTTTCAATAAGTAATCGCTCAAGCCCTGCAAGAAGGCACCATTCGATACCTGGCTTCGCAACGACTTTAACCTCAAGCATTTAGGTGAAAGAATTCTTCGCCACTTACAATACTAAAATCAGTAGCTGGAATTGTGCCGTCGATATACATATCGCTTAAATGTTCTGCCATGAAATCGTCACGAATTTCAAAGAGACTTCCTTCAAGGCTTAAATCGTCAATTTTTAGACTTGGTACTCTCGATTTGAAATAATTAATGTCAGTGAGTAGTTGGTAAACATCGGGAAAGTTTTGTCGAAGGTGAGCAGCAAAATTGCCTGGGAGGAACCATTAACCACCAGGAGAGCAGGTTTGTGGCGGGATTTAAATTCGACAATTCGTTGGTGAAGCGCGTCATAGGAAAGTGCCAAATCTCTTCGACTGTCTGGTATTATATTGCGTCGATATTCATAAGGAAGAAGAGCTTCCTCTAAAAATTCAGGTCCATTAATTGCAAAATCTACTGCAGATGACACATCGTGAGAGATATGAACTCTTGGAGATGGTTGGTATTCAGCTTGAGGATTTCCACCCGTTACAACGCACACCTCTTTAAGTAACTCAAGGTCACTTTGGGTCCAAAAACGCAATTCTGGATTTGAGCTTAGTCCATGCTTCATGATACTAGGAAGGAATTCCATCGATGTTCCATGGAAAAATGACATGGTTGCTATATGTTTTTCCCAAAATTGTTCTATTTGTTGTTCTTCTGAAGCTCCATCAATAGAAATTGGTCGTTCCATGTGGTTATTATATATCTAGTTTTAAATCCGAAAGAAGTATGTCTAGTTTCAAGCTTGACCTTAATATAGTTATTTGAAATACTGAATTCCTATGGAAATAATAGATCCTACTCTGCCCGCAGCCCCTATTCAAGCTCCTTCAGCATTTTCTCCGCAACAATCTCAAGGAAATCGGAAAAAATATATAGTCATAGGTATTGGGATTACAGTGCTTATGCTGGTTATAGGTATTGGAAGTTATTTTTTGGGGATGAAAAACAGCCAAGCTTTCATAGCCGTTACGCCACAGAGTGATGCTCCCCCAGTTGTCGACCCATTACCTAGTAAAGTTCCAACGCCCACTACAAATCCAACAGCAGGCTGGAGGACTTATTTGAATAAAGACTGGAATCTGACGATTAAATATCCTCCTCATCTATTTGAAAACAAAGGGGATGCATTTGTTATATTTTCTTTCGAGCCTGAACCTACTCAAGGATGGGGAATGTTGGAACCAGGCAGCCAGATTAGAATTTTAAAAATGAGTCATTTTGAAAATCCTGGTCAAAAATTTGATGCATTATTTAAAGCAACTGTCGGGGCGGATGTGAAAGAAGCACAAGAAGGGGTAGATATAAAAGTTACTAAAATAAAAAACACAAAAATTGGGAATTATGATGCAGTGGAGTATATTCATGATGGTATCACCCCTCCTAAAACGGATGGAAGAGGACCTGTGGGCTATTCACACATCGTTCTAGTTAAAATTAACAATGATACTTATATAGAAGTAAAAAACACTTCGTATGTGGTACAAACAACTGTTAACAATGATGTGATTTTTAATCAGATGATATCAACACTACAAATTAAATAATTCATCAGTCCTCACTCTGCTGGGGAATTGGATCAAGCCCAGCAGAGTTTTTGACCTCAAAACGAAATTTTATTCAGCCTCAAAATTTATATAACCCCAGAGAGACTCGGACTTGTTTGTTCAAACCGAGCTCCTCTATGTGGATTACGATTATCAGGAGTGGTTCTTGGGTTTGTATGAACAGAACCTTCAGAATACATATCTGCTATGCATATTAGTCCTTCATTTGTTAGTGAACCAGCAAGCCTTGAACGTGTCCATTCATCGACTGGCCTAGAGCTATGATCAAAGTGTTGACCTATTAAATCCTTGCTTGCGTAAGAAGCTAAAATATAGGTAATCAATCTTTGACCTTGATAGCCATACTCTGCTTGAATTTTTGCAATTTCCTCTTCATTGGTTCCTAAATTTGGCGATGAAATTGTTGCTTCCACCTTTACCCACCCAGAATTAGGAATTGTATCTTGATAGTAGTATGGTGGGGTTACAACGCTAGATAGTTTAGGGAAAATCTTTCCCAAAAAACTATAGCCATCTTCTTTTGTAAATTTTTTGCCTACATACACCATCATGCCCTCAATAGGATTCCCATGAATGTCGAACATTGGAGATTGAATTTCTCGTTCGTTCCATGTACATTGACTTACTCGAATATCCCTTCTAGCTTTTCTTCCCTCGAAATCCATTTTTGCTTTCCAGTAAGCAGTAACAGTCTCAGGAGTAGGAGGACCACTCTTATAATTTTCAATTACTTTTAGCAAATTTTCAGGATAGGGAATTTCTGACTGTCCTCCGCGCTCATTTCTCATGGAGGCAATTATAGCAGAAAGTTCAGTCCAAACTGGCTGTGTAAATAGTAGTTGCTGACATATTCGCTTAAGCCCTGCACCGTTTTTTAGGATCTCATATTTTTTTAAACTCCCCCTTGATTCCTATTCCTTACTTGATTTAGTATTTAGTTAATTGAGCGAGGTACTTCAACTCATTGATGCCCGAGAAACTCTTGCACCGTCACAACGGATTTCTGATTTCCTGACTACTAATTTTTCTTTCGAAAACACCCCACACCCAAATTATCCAGAAGAAGTTCTTAATATGCTTGCAACACGTCCTGATAGACTGAATAACCCTAATTACGTAAACTTTTATCTTCGGGTTATGCAGATTGCTGCGGAATATGGATTTCCATCTGCCTCCGCACATTTAACAAAGCGGCTTCCTCGAGATCCGATGCATCCACTTACCCTTCTTGCTCTTGGGGGATATCTATCTGATGTAACTCTACAATCAACAATTCAACGACAGGGAGCAGAGGATTATTGGAATAATCAAACAAAGGGACAATTAAGTCATGAGGAGCGGAGAAAAATTTGGGCGACTTGGATATCACCCTCAATGGGCACTGTAGAACTTCCTCAGCCAGTAGACTTTCTTGATCCAACACAAGTACGTCCTTGGGAGGCCAATCAAGGAACTAGACTAACCTATGGTCTACCGTTATATCAGCCAGATACAGAATTTCATTTCAGCCTAAGAGAAGTCGCCCCTAAAATGTCAGAAGTGGAATCAATGCAACGCGAAGGCTTTGATACAAAAATGTTTGGAGTAGCAAGAACTTTTTATAGATATGGCATCAACACTCTACCCGTTTTTAATAACCCACAAGAATGGGCATGAGCCTTTGATATAATTCCGTTAATGAATGACCAAAAACAATTGTGGAATGTTGCACATAAGGATGGAGAACTAAATCACTACTCGACTACTCCTACGGAATTTGCAGACGAAGTTCTTAAGATAATTTCACCCTCTTCAAAAATCCTAGAGCTTGGTTGTGGTGTTGGAAATGATTCCGCGGCATTTGCTGCAAGTGGCCATCAAATAATAGCCACAGATTTCTCAGACGTTGCCATAAGAAAAAACTTTGAAAGATTCAAAGACATCCCAAATCTTTCTTTTAAAATACTAGACATAAGTCAACCTTTTACACTTTCAGATGATGAATTTGATGTCGTATATGCCCGACTTTCTCTTCATTATTTTGCAAACGAAGTTACAAGAAAAATTTTTAGAGAAATTCATAGAATTCTCAGGCCAAAGGGTTACCTATGCTTTATATGTAAATCCGTTGATGACCCACTATTTGGAAAAGGAACCGAAATCGAAAAAGATATGTATGAATTTGAAGATCATATACGCCACTTTTTTAACGAAGAATATGCAATGTCACTTTTGAGAAATAATTTCAAAATTCAAAAAATTGAAAGCGGTGATGATAAATTTTATGGCAGAAATTCCGCATACGTAAAAGTGATTGCACTAGCCGTAAAGTAAATATGTCCTAACACCAGGCATATCTCACGCATATATAAAGCTCTGATATAATCAGCTGACTCAACTTATGGAAATTTTAATTGTTATTGCCCTTATTTTACTCAACGGTATTTTTGCGATGGCAGAGATCGCCATTATATCCGCACGAAAGGCAAAGCTTCAACAGCGTGCAAACGATGGTAACAAAAATGCACAAGCAGCCCTAGATATAGCAAAATCCCCTAATAGATTCTTATCAACAGTTCAAATAGGTATTACTCTTGTAGGTATATTTGCCGGAGCATTTGGAGGTGCAACTATTGCAGAAACTCTCTCAACACAATTACAATCTGTACCATTCATTGCACCATATAGTGAAACCGTTGCGCTTGTTTTAGTTGTATCGGTCATCACATATCTTTCACTTATTATTGGCGAGTTAGTGCCAAAAAGGTTAGGGTTGTCTAATCCTGAAAAGATTGCAATGCTTGTTGCTCGGCCAATGAATAATCTTTCAAGGGTAAGTGCCCCAATTGTTTGGTTGCTAAGTATTTCATCCGATTGGACTCTGAAATTATTCGGCATAAAGGATGTGGCACCCTCAACTATTACTGATGAAGAGATAAAAATTTTGCTTCGGGAAGGAGCCCAAGTTGGCGCATTTGAAAAGGTAGAAACCGATATTGTGGAGCGCACAATGAGGCTCTCGGATAAAAAGGCTAAGTCACTTATGACACCGAAAAAAGATATTATTTGGCTTGACATTGACAGCCCATTCAAAACCATTAGAAATAAAATAACGAAAAAACCCCACGCACACTTCCCCGTTTGTAGGGATAGTCTTGATAAAGTAATTGGAATCATCAGAACAGAAAAGCTTTTAGTTAATTTTCTCGATGAAGAAAAAATTAACCTTAAAAAACTTATTCATAAGCCACTTTTCATTCCTGAAAGTATGGATGGACTGAAAGTATTGGAATTGTTCAAAAAATCCGGGGTTCATATGGCGCTCGTTGCTGACGAATACGGAAACACACAAGGATTGATATCTCTTACTGATATTCTTGAGGAAATTGTTGGCGACATCCCAACCATAAATGAACTTGACGAAGAAGAAATTGTAAAAAGAGAAAACGGAACATTTCTCGTTGATGGCCTGGTGTCAATTGAAGAGTTAAAGGAGTACTTTCATATTAGAAAACTTCCTGGAGAACGTACCGGTACATATCATACAGTAGGCGGATTTGTTACTCATAAGATTGGGCGTATTCCAGTAACCGATGACCTCTTTGAATCGGGAAATTTTAAGTACGAAATAATGGATATGGACGGCAATAGAGTTGATAAGGTTCTCGTTACCCCAATAAAAAGACAACCATAATTACAGCTCTAGGAAGTGAGCCTCACACTATCCTGCTTAATCCACAAAAAATCTTTATTGTTAAATAAAAAATTCGCTTAGCTCAATTGTCTACCAGCAATTCTATTGGTCTTCAGGTTTTGCTGCAAATTTAGCTGCAAAATCTTGATTCCACTTATCCCCTTCTGGTGTTCCCATCATGCCATTCATCATATCTAAAACTTTTTTGTGCTCTTCATCTCCTTGACTTGATATCTCCATGACATGCGCACCACCCTTTTGCATGATTTCATCAGCTGTTGCACCAGTTAATTTAAAATCGCAAGGACCTCCCATTTCTCTACATGTAAAAGATTTCATATTCTTCACCCCCTTTCAATACGACAATTGTATATTTCAGATTACTTTTGAAAAATTTAAAAAGGGTATCCCTTGAGCCCTTGGATACCTTTAAGAACAGCTATTTCCCCCATTATGGAGTATGCGTGGCCGCTTATAAGACCTGCTATAAAGTCGTACGTCTTCTTTGTTCCCATGCCCATGGCACTCATATCTACTTCTTTTTCTAGATCTTTATCGGTTAATGAAGCAATATATTCTTCACTTTCGGCATATACAGCCTTTGCATAATCTCTAAATTTCTCAACATCAATCTTTACCTCTTTCAGCCATTTTGGATATGCTTCCACCCATTCCATTGGATGAGTCTCGCTTGCGCCTGTCTTTTCTTTGAAAGTGCTATCAACCAAAGGTGGAGTCTTTTTAAGAAAATTGTGAACAAATAAGTCTTCTGAAAATACTAAGTGGGCGTATGTCCCAGCGATTGGATTTGCTTTTGCCGGAGGCATGAAATGAGCTACTTCATTTGTCACCCCATCCATCGTCTGCTCAAGCGAAGAATGAACAGCTTTTAATTGATTCAATAAAACTTCGGTTGCAAGGTTATTCATAGAAATCTATTGTACTACATTCTTACATTCCCGTACCTAGTCCTTACACCGTTCATATATATCTCCTCTAGTATTAGTTATAGAAGTTATTTCACATATGGACCAAGAATTATTAAAAGAAGAAGTTACAACAACACAGGTATCAGAACCTCAGCAGGTAGTAAGAACCACAAAGCAAGTGGCTCCCGGAGTCAAAACAGAACATCCTCAAAGAGTTTTTGAGAAAAAGAAGAAAATATTTAGAGTCAATCAGGTTGTTTGGTATATTTTGGTATTTATAGAAGTATTACTAATATTTAGAGCTATTTTTAAAGTGATTGGTGCAAATCCATCAAGTGGTTTTGTAAGCCTCATATACTCGATAACAGACGTTATGGTCGTACCTTTCCAGGGAATTGTTCCAAGCGCAGTTAGTGGAAATTCAATCATGGAATGGGCAACGCTCATAACGGGCGTTGTTTTTGCCCTCATAGCCTGGGGGCTAGTATATCTTTTGCAATTTATTAAGCCAGTTACCCCCATAGAGGTCGAAGAACAGGTAGGTTGAACTCAATTAAATCTTATAGTATAATTGCCTTCCATGAAAGAGCAGCTAAATGTGCCTGTAATTGTTGACCATCACGTTGATGGATCAAATCCTTTTGTTATTTTTGGACAGCACCCTCTTACCCCTCATGAACCAAGTACTCCCCTTGTTGCCGCTGGTGGAAAAGTACGACATGCAAATAATTTCTCAGTAGACGGACTGCTAAATGTTGGTGTTCCTGAAATAATGTACGCAAACGCTTTCCCAAGCCCTCTTAATATAGTAGGAGAACACAGAGCTCCCACCCCTGAAGAGTTCCTGGGTGAGGTTGAAAGACATACAGATGTATATCAAGAAATCAAAGCAGCCATGCCAGACGATGTCAAATTCGCAACAAACAAAAAACAGCTTTCTGAGGGACTTCGTGATGGAAAATTGGTTTTTATTCAGGCAGTTGAAGGTCTCTATTTAGACCCAAGAAAAAATCCTGATACTATCATAGATCAGATGGTCGCAAATGGAGTTAGAAATTTCGGCCTTACCTGGAATTTTGACAATCAAATAGCAACACCCCACAATGCCGCAGAAGATAAAGGGCTTACGCCTTTTGGACGTGAAGTTGTAAATTACTTACTTTCAATTCCTGGTATATGGATTGATTTATCTCATGGAAGCAACAAATCAGCGATGGACACTCTTGATCTTGCTCCAAATGGGCGGGTTATAGTGTCTCATGCAGGACTTCGTACAATTAATCCGCACACCAGAAATTTTTCACCCGAAGTTGCACGAGAAGTAGTAAAAAATGAAGGAATGTTCTGCATACCTTTTGTTGGGTCTTTTGTTAGAGATGCAAAAAATGAGGGGCGTGCTAGCGTTATGGATGTGGTTAGAACAATTTCTGAAGTAAGAAATGTTACGGGAGACATAAATCACATTGGAATTGGCACTGATTTTGGAGGAATAGGTGAAGCAAATTCAATCCCAGGACTTGATGACATAAGCACAGCATGGAGAAATCTATACACTGCCATGAAATCAACGGGAGAATATACAGAAGAGGACATGATAAAAGTTCTTGGCGAAAATGGAGTTGCTTTCCTTGAAAGGAATCTGCCAAATAAATAATCGTAGAACTACATTTGTTTATGGAAACGCAATCAATCTATACACCAATCCCAGACTTAGACTGGATCAACCGAATCCTCATGGAAGAACGGCTTGCCGAAATTCAAGGTCAAGACGATCCTACACCGTCTGAATTTGGAAGGTTTGTTTCTACCCTAATCTCCCTAAATGGAGGGGTTACAAGCCCAGACAATACACGAATCTCAAATCTTTTTCATAGAGCAAAATACCCGGGAAATATTGAGGTCACCCTTGTCGAGTCAAAATACGAGACGAGTATAACTGCCTCCCTGCATCACAATAGTGAGATTTTCCCTGCTGTAATGAGAATTTCTGCTGCCTATTTTCCCGCAGAGCCAAATGGATCAAATCTGATTATCGAAAGCGGGGTTACTGGAGCAACTCGAGGTGACCATCCTGAAATTTCCTTAAGAGACTGCATGGAACTTGCCTCCTTTGCATATAAAAATGTCTCCCAACCTGTATAGATATTAGTAGTCTTCTGCTGTATTTTCTTTATTTTATTATAGGGCTAAGCTTCGGTTTTTATAGAACTTATTTAGCTTCAAATTTCTCGTATTTTTCATATTATAGGCTTGACATTACCCTCAAAATTTGCTATAATTTTAGTGTTCTTTAACAAGTATACAGGGAGTCTTTTTGGCCCCGGAATTGAGTGCTTAGCAGCTTTAAGCACTTACTTCCGTGGCTTGGAGACTTTTAGAGAGTCAACAAATCGCGAGATTCTTACATAGAGGATACTCATTTGTCTGGTCAAACTGTCCGGGTTCTGACGCTTGTTCTTGTCGTGATCGCGCTCGTCGTGAACGTCGCAAACCTCGTCATGATCCAAAAATATAACGACAGACTCGACACTCTTGTCGAGGCCACCACTCGATGCCCAAAGACGCCGTCAGACATGACGGAGATCGCCAAGGGCACGTTCGCCTCCATGTGGAAGCGAGACGATAATACCGTAGGACCACCCCGGTGGAATTTCAATTCCAACCAAGAGGTCATGGTTTTCGTCGAATGGGGTGTCGTCGTAACCGACGCCTTTCACCGAGTCCAGGTCGATAACCTGGAACACAACAATGCATTCCCAACTAAGAAATTCGTCTGGGAATGCGTCTACGATGGCACATATGGTGTCCATCTCGACTAAGCTCGCGGGAGGGAGGCACGCGCCTCTCTCCTACCAAAACTCTCTACAATCAAATGGAAGTAATTTTTACCTCAAGAACATGCCGTTTTGCATGGCATATAATCTTGGAGCATTAATGCATCCTGACAAGAAGCAATTCGCGTCCCCTGTATACTTTTTCTTTAATCCCTATAAGCTCTTCAAAAGGTTAATATCATCAAACGTACACTGATCGAGTCCCATTTCCTGAATGTAGTTATATTTATCTGTATTCTCGCGTCTTAGTAATGTGTGCGCAAGATACCCTTTTTCATGAAGACTTTCAACTAATTCTTTCGTATATAGATCAAATTCGTAATGCAGAACATTTGCCCCAGTAAGCATCATATATCCTTCTATAAAAGTTGTTATAAATT
Source organism: uncultured Gammaproteobacteria bacterium (assembly GCA_964511305.1). Taxonomy (GTDB): domain Bacteria; phylum Patescibacteriota; class Microgenomatia; order Levybacterales; family GWA1-39-11; genus JAUSNA01. The sequence goes on from CAZEEU010000004.1 coordinate 72,832, forward strand.
TCTCTGACATCCACGGTTCTATCATATTCTTTCTAAAAATCATGCCTATTTTAGCATCAGGAAGGGCTTTTTTGACGTGTGGCAGGAGGGGAAGCACTGACGAGGTTATTTCGTAATTCTTCACTCTGTAAGCGAAAATAATATTTGCAACTTTATCTACTATTTGAGGTTCTAATGATTTTAATTCTATTTCAAGTCTCCCTTTATCTTTACATTTTTCAACTACATCTCTAAGCAAAGGGTATTTTTTATTCTGATCAAACATAAAGTCATGAACGATAATTACATCCCCATCTTTATTTAATTGTGCGTCCATCTCCACACCATCAGCTCCTTTCTCAAAGGCCGATTCAAAGGATTCAAAAGTATTTTCTGGGAAATTAATTGTATCTCCTCGGTGCGCGATCAAGAGTGGTTTATTCATATTGGAATTGTACCAGATGTTGGAAAGGTGCCGGGGGGAAAAGGATCCCCCCGGCACTGATCTGCTGAAAAGCTACACGAGCTTCCGGACGTCTACGATCCCCTTTGCGAGGACCAATGAGACGACGCTTCGGAAGAAGGCGTCGGTATTGGTCTCGACAAGCTCGAGGAGCTTATTGATGGGGAAGGTTACTGCGCCTGCGCGCAGTTCGTATGCGTCTGGGTTGTCCGGGAACACCGGTACCCGCTTCATGTCAGAGCCGTCGATGATGGCGGCAAAGAGATTCGGGCGGTTGTTGGTCATACCCGCGTCGACGGTGATTGGCCCAAGGTCGTAGACCTTGGTAATAGTGAGATCGGCCAGGCCGAGCTCTTCCTTCACCTCGACGGCGATTCGCTGCATGACGCTGGTGACCCCATTGACATCTAGGTCCATGAAGCCACCAATGGTGTCCCATTCGATCTGGGCCGTAGCGAATTTCTCGCCGCGGAGGACGATGAAGTGAGTGATCTCGCCGTTGTTCTCGACGAAAACAACACCTTTGGCACCTGAAGCCGGTCCGTAACGCCAGCTGATGTATTCGTAGGTGTACTCCTGACGCGTCGCATCGTTGCGGACACGAAAGACGGGAGTAACCGAGAAGTTGCCGCGCTCGAGGCGCGCCAGATGCAGAACGGTGATGCCACCCCTAGTGAGATGTTCCGGCCTTTCGGCCAGATCCTTCAGGAACCCGTCGTGATTCTCCGGGCCATCCTGTGGGAGGTTGGCGAGCTGCAATTGCAACCCAATGTCTGTTGCCTGGAACCACTGCCGCTGCTCAAGCTGATCCATGATCGCCTGACGAGCAGTGGTCAACCCAATGACTGCACGCATGTAAGTAGTGCCTCTCTCTCCATAACGGAGATTTCGCACACCAAAATGATGTAAAAAATCTCCGTCAGGAGTGTATTTTCAGCAGATTGTAAAAGAACCTGAAAAATCGCTCCCAGGAGCAGCATTTTGAGCTCAAAATTGCGATTTTACAGCCTCATATTATACCTAAAATTTACCTAAAAGTCAACATTATAGGATATATACTTTACTGTTTAAACCCTCTCGTTCTTTACTCATCCTTCCTACTTCTGATAAGATAAAAACCCGTATGCAAAAGCTTGCAGCACTTCTCAAGAAGAATATTCGTCCAGATTTCCCAACTCATTACCGGAAAGCTTTTATAGTTATTGGAATCGTCGCTTTTATTCTTTTTGTCCTTTTTACATTACTTGTACGCAATGATACTCTCCGCTCCTTTGATTTTGATACTACGGTCAGACTTCAGGATGATGTACCAGTGCGTTTTGATGAGATATTCAGCTTTTTCAGCATAATTGGTAGATTTGAGTTCACTTTTACAGTGCTTCTTATTATTCTTTTCTTAAAGAGAAAAATTTTGGGTGTTGCTGTAATCGGATTTTTTGGCGTAGCACATATTATTGAGGTCATCGGGAAGTCAATTTTGTCCCAGCCAGGCCCCCCACATATGTTCTTGCGCACTACTGATTTATCTATGAAATTTCCTGGACTATATGTACACACAGATGCATCATACCCTTCAGGTCACTCGTTGCGTGCACTTTTTTTGTTCGTAATTATATTTTTTATTCTCTGGGGAATAAAAAAACTACCTGCATATTTGAAGTACCCTACCCTTGCAGGTCTTAGCATTTACACGATTTTGATGCTTCTATCTCGTGTGAGCCTTGGAGAGCACTGGACAACGGATGTTATTGGCGGAGCACTACTTGGCATCTCTTTCGCTTTTCTTTCCCTCCTTTTTCTTTAACTTGAATTCATACATTCAGGTCGTATACTATCTTGATGTCAAAATTCTTTGAATTTGAGCCAGATAGCGCCTTCCCTATCGCAGAACAGTCAGTGGATTCTGCTGCAAAGCTATTGGAAGCTTTTAGAACAGAAAGTGAATTTATACATAGACAAAGGTTAATGCTTGCAAAAGACGACAAGGGCATGAGCGATTACTTGAATAGCATGCGACTACTGCGTGAAAGACTTGGCCATTATAAAGAAGATGGGCGTGGGTATGATATAGGCGTGGTTTTTGGTTTTGAGCTTTTAAAAGAACAATTCGATAGAATGGGCTTAGTACTTGGCGCAACAACTCCCGACATGATTAGCGCATATTTCAAAGAACTAGTGATTGATGATAATCCAGATTCGCTTTCAATGCTAACATACCATCAACTAGAAGAATCTAAGGTGCATATGTTGGGCGACAGACTTACTCCCAAAGGCTTTTTTGAACTCCAACAAGGAGAACTAACTGATGCTAATCGAGCTTTGATAGCTAACTCAAGAATAACTTTTAGAAATAACTCATGGACAAAAGTCTCACAAATGTGGGATCAAGAAACACGTCTCCGAGATCGTATCCCCGTGATTAAGGAGATTACTGGAAGTGAATATCAGGGATTTGCTTATGGTCTTGCTGACTTTTACTGGCCTCATCAGATCGAACAAACAATTGGGCCATATGCTGAGGTACTGGATTCTCAGAATTTCTAAGCTAGGAAAATTATTCTTGCTTTGTGGAGTTGGATCTTCTTAGCGAAGCCAAGGTTCTGCGAAGCAGGTTCTTAGCGAAGCCAAGGTTCTG
>CAZEEU010000005.1:0-43689 GCA_964511305.1 uncultured Gammaproteobacteria bacterium
TGCCGCGGGAGGTATTCGGTCTGCGGGCGAAGCCTTGCAGCGAGTCCCGACTAGTGGTGTGCCGCGGGAGGTATTCGGTCTGCGGGCGAAGCCTTGCAGCGAGTCCCGACTAGTGGTGTGCCGCGGGAGGTATTCGGTCTGCGGGCGAAGCCTTGCAGCGAGTCCCGACTAGTATGTGCCGCGGGAGGGACTCGAACCCTCATGAGAGATGCCCCTCATTAGTTTTTGAGACTAACCTGTATACCATTCCAGCACCGCGGCTTAAATAGTAGGCTCAAAACATCAAATTTGAACTTTACTATTATATACTTTTTTTCCATCAAACCCAATTTGATAAAATATATTGCGAATTGAGGTGGGAAGAGTGTATACTCAAACTCGATTCCAGGCAATTCAGATGGCAAGTAAAAAATCACATTCAGTATTATTACCCGCCCACATCATCCCAACCCACTATAGTATTTTCCTGCGACCTGATCTTGATAACTTTACTTTCGATGGTTCCGAAACAATCAATTTAGAATTTCTAAAACCTGATGCAATAATTACTCTTCACAGCGCAGAAATTAAAATTTCAAAAGCTTATGTAAAGATTGGTAATCAAGAGACTAGTTCTCAAAGGATTTCATACAGTAAAAAAGAAGAGACTACTACTATACATTTCTCAAAAAAACTTCCAAAAGGTAAAGTCAGCCTAACTCTAGAATTTAACGGAATACTAAATGACAAAATGCGCGGGTTCTACCGAAGCCGATATGTTCTAAATGGTAAGACCTATCATATGGGCGTAACTCAATTTGAGTCAACTGATGCCAGACGCGCCTTCCCATGTTTTGATGAGCCAGCACTTAAAGCAACTTTTGACGTGTCTTTAAAAGTTCCAACGGATAGGGCAGTTATATCAAATACGCTTGAGGAAGAGATCGTTGAAGATGAAGGCGGTTATAAAGTGGTTAGGTTTTCTAGATCTCCAAAAATGTCGACATATCTTTTGGCATTTATTATTGGTCACTTTGAATATATTGAAAAGACAACTACGGAGGGCGTTAAAGTTCGAGTGTATGTAACCCCTGGGAAAAAGCACCAAGCAAAATTTGCATTGGATGCTGCTGTAAAAATAATGAGTTTTTACAATAAATATTTTGGAATTGCCTATCCGCTGCCAACAATGGACTTAATTGCAATTCCTGATTTTGCAAATGGTGCGATGGAAAATTGGGGAGCAGTTACGTATAGAGAATCGGCACTACTATTCGACGAAGAGCATTCTTCACTTCACACGAAGCAATGGGTTGCACTTATTATCGCGCATGAGTTGGCACATCAGTGGTTTGGAAATTTGGTGACTATGAAGTGGTGGACTCATTTATGGCTCAACGAGGGTTTTGCGTCATTTATGGAGTATGTTGCGGTTGATAAGTTATTCCCCGAGTGGAATATTTGGACTCAATTTGTATATACAGAGCAGGCTAGGGGGTTATCTCTTGATGGCCTTTCCAATACTCACGCAATTGAGATTCCAGTAAATCATCCGGGTGAAATTAGTGAAATTTTTGATGCGGTATCTTACTCAAAGGGTGCATCGGTTATTAAGATGCTGCAAGACTACTTAGGTGAAAAAGACTTTCAGAAGGGACTCATGCTTTATCTACGAACACATAAATTCTCAAATGCTCAGACGACAGATCTCTGGAAGGCTCTTGAAAAAGTTTCTAAAAAACCAGTAGAAAAAATTATGAAGAACTGGACCTCTCAACCGGGATACCCCTTAATTTCTGTCAATCAAAAAGAAAAAGGATTAGCTCTTAGTCAGGAGAGATATTATGCAAGCGGAAATAAGTCAGGACAAGAACCTCTTTGGCTCGTTCCATTTAGTATAGTGTCCGCGAGTTCTAAAAAAGCTCAAAAGATTTTACTTACAAAGAAATCACAATCTGTTGAAGGCTATATGAGAGATGAGTGGATAAAGATTAATTCTGATGACACAAGTTTTATTCGGGTGAGATATTCAGACGAGATGCTTTCATATTTCAAAAAGCCTATTGAGAGTCTTGATGTAAAGCTTGGGCAGAAGGGCAGATTTGCTTTGGTTCGGGACATTTTTGCACTTGTAGAATCAGGGTACTGCTCAACAGATGAAGCACTTAAATTACTCTCATTTTTTAAAAAAGAAACAAGTTATATTGTCTGGGCAGAAATATCGATTCACCTTTTGGAATTAAAATCACTGCTTGCAGACGGGCCGATCATATCAGAATATAAAAAATTCTCGCATGAATTACTGTCTCATGCAGCACTTAAAACTCCCTGGAATAAAAAGAAAAATGAGTCTCAAGAATCAACTCTTTTAAGAAATACTTTGAAGTATGCATATGGGACTATGGGAGACAAAGATACAATAAAGAAGGCAAAAGAGATATTTGAAAGCGTTCAAAAGGGAAAGAAAATGGATGCTGATCTTAAGGCATTTGTATATGCGCTTGTTGCAGAAAATGGTGGCAAGCGGGAATTTGAAAAATTCATGGATATTTACCTTAACGATGAGTTAGAAGAGGAGAAAGATAAGGCTCTTCGCGCCATGTGCTCTTTTGCTGATAAAGAACTCTTGGCACGTGTCCTAACTATTTCGTTTTCAAAAGATGTAAGAGCTCAGGATGCTTTTAAATCGATAATATTTTTGACAAATAATCCTAATGGTGTGATGTTAGCTTGGGATTATGTTAAAGACAATTGGACAACAATTATTGATAGATTTGCCGGCGGTCATTTATTTTCAAGATTTATTGCGCCTTTTTCTAAATTCAAAACACTAGAAGATGCCCAGGCAGTAGAGGCATTCTTTAAAAAGAATAGCGCTCCGGGAATAGAAAGAACTGTCGCTCAAACACTTGAAAGGATTCGATCAAATGCCGAGCTTTTGCAACGGGACTCCGAAAAGATCATAGATTTTCTTGCAACTAAAAAATAACGCCTAGCCATTGTTTTTTGCTCAGCTTGAGGGTACAATTCAGAATACATGCTTTCAGTAACAGATCTAAAATCAGGTGTTGCATATGAGGAAGAGGGGCAAATCCTTCAGGTCATTTCCTATGAACATATAAAAATGGGTCGTGGCAGTGCAAATATTAAGGTAAAAGTCCGCAATTTATCAACCGGTTCAATCCTTGAGAAGAGTTATATTAATGGTGCAAACGTAAAAGACATTTATTTAGAAAGTAGACAACTGCAGTTTCTTTATAAAGATGCACAAACAGCAAATTTCATGGATCCAAAGACTTATGAGCAGGTAGAAGTGCCTTTATCTCATTTAGCAGGTCACGAATTCTTGATAGAAGGAGAGAATTCAATCGTACAAATGCATGATGGAAATGCATTGTCGCTTCAGTTGCCTCCGAAAGTAACATTGAAGGTAAAAGACACCGCTCCTGGCGTGAAAGGTAATAGTGCGTCAAATGTATATAAAGACGCTGAGCTTGAAAATGGTATGAAAGCTCGAGTTCCTTTGTTCATAAATACTGGGGATAGTATTGTTGTAGATACAAGGGATGGAAGCTATACTAAGAGAGCCTAAAATCTTAGTATGAAGATCAGAAAACTTCAGAATAATAATCTCATTAGTCTCCTTTTTAGACCTCAATTTGTCGTATTCTGTTTGTCTGTTTTGTTCTCCCAAATTGCGAGCAACATGCTGAGTATCGTTCTTATTGTACTTACTTATAACATCACTCATTCTAGCTTTGCAGTTTCGGTTTTGGTTCTCGCATTTTTACTACCGCAAGTATTTTTTAGTTTCCTGGGTGGAATAATTGCTGACGCAAAGAACAAACGAAAGATACTCATATTTGGAAATGTAGCACGGGCATTGGTTCTTGTAGCCTTTTTCTTTGTAAAGGACACTTTGGCATTCATTTATATTTTCATGCTTACAATTGCCGTTATTACTCAATTTTATATACCTGCAGAGGCCCCATTTATTCCTCATCTCGTTAAGAAAAGTCAGCTATTGGCGGCCAATGCAATCTTTGGTGTGTGTTTGTTTGGATCGATACTCATTGGATATGTGGCTGCAGGTCCTGCAATGAGAATATTTGGAAGTAATGGAGTTTTTCTCTTTATGGCAGCACTTTTTATCCTTTCTTACATTTGTATCCAAATGATGCCCAACGTTTCATTATCGGTTAAAAAACTGAGGACAGAAAAAACAACGGTGGGGAATATTGTTCATCTATACAAATTAGTTGTAGTTGAATTTGCTGACGTTCTAAGCCTACTTAAGTCTAAAAGAAGTGTTGCAAGTTCTTTTTTATTCTTAGCCCTATCTCAAGTGATAATTCTCATACTTGCAACAATTGTTCCTGACTATGCACGAAGAACCTTACATATCCCAGCAGAAGATATTTCGGTTGTGGTTTTTGCACCTGCTGCATTTGGCATGTTGGTCGCGTCATTTTTTATAGGCAGCAAATTTACAAAAATAAGCCACGAACACATCATTGATATAGGATTAATTCTCTCGAGCGTTGTTCTTTTCGGATTCAGCAGTATCGATCTGGTAAAAAATGCCAATATAGTTTTTTTGGCGGTGGGGGTTACATTTCTTGCTGGAATTGCTAACGCATGTATATTTGTTCCTGCTCAGACCATTGTGCAAACCCATGTAAGCAATAGATCGCTATCAAAGGTATTTGGGCTCCTTTATCTGGTAGTTGGAATTATTGCATTTGCACCGCTTATTTTAACCGGCGTATTTGCTGACGTACTTGGAGTACGGGTTGTTCTTATTGGTATGGGAGTTGCCTTGCTTGCAATTGCTTTGGCAAAAATGGCTTTTTTGAGAGATAGGATTACCATATGACAATCATTCTTTATTTACTAGCAATTTTTATTTCGTTGTTTATTTTGTACGCGATATCGCGACATGACTTCGTATTGTTACGTCAGAGCATCTCTCTTCGCCAAGTTTTTGACACTGTTTTTATAAGCCTTTTTGTTTTTTTTATGACTTCAAGAATTTTTTACATTCTTTACGCCCAGGCTTTTGACTTATTTAATCCCTTGAAGTTCTTTTATTTGCCTAAGCACTGGGGAATTCTTCCGTACGCAGGGTTAATAGGAATTATTGCTGCCATCTTCTTTATGTACAGAAAGAAGAAGAACAAATTAAGAATTCTTGACTTATATTTCATATCTTTTACTCCGATAATTCTCTTAGATGTGTTGTTGAGAAGTAATGGGGTAATTATGCTTGCCATCAAAGCTGTTTCTGTAATAGTTCTTATTATGTTCTATGGATGGTTTATAAAAATTCATAATAAATTTACTACAAAGGATGGGTTTATAACTATCATGACTATTATTACGTACTCGTTAGTCTCTCTAGCTTTTTCTCTTGCATCAAATGGGATTTTTTCTCAAAAATACGTATGGTTCAATATTATGCTTCTTGTTGTAACAGTTATTTCATCTATTCTCCTTTTTCTTATACAAAGAGATACATTCAATAAGCAATAATTATGCAAATTATTTTTAGTGACGAGAATTATGCAATTCTCAACAAGCCAGCTGGCATGATTGTTAATAATGCCGACACTTCAAGAAAGGTAGTAACCGTACAAGATTGGGTTGAGGAAAATTTCAAACTTCAAGAAAAAGGTGATGGAAGTGGAGGAGAGAGCGAATTTCTTAAAAGAGGGGGAATTGTGCATAGGCTTGATAAAGAAACGAGTGGAGCATTAATTGTGGCGCTTAACGAAGAGTCATTTGTTTTTTTGCAAAACCAATTTAAGGAAAGGACTGTTAAAAAAGAATACATCGCATTGTGTCATGGAAAAATGATTGATGAGAGTGAAATAAGCGCTCCAATTGGAAGACTCCCATGGAATAGAATGCGTTTTGGGGTTATTCCACAGGGAAGGGCAGCACATACTAAATTTAAGACAATTACTCATTATCATCTAAAAGAAGGAAAAAGCTTTGAAGAATTAAGTCTCTTACGAGTATTTCCTGTGACTGGAAGGACCCATCAAATAAGAGTGCATTTGCAATATGCAGGGCATCCGATATTTGCGGACCCACTATATGGAGGAAGAAAAACGTATAACCACGACAAAAAATATCTCGCACGCCATTTCCTGCATGCTGAAAAAATTTCGTTCATAAGCCCAACATCAGAAAAAAATGTAACGTATGAAGCTCCTCTTAGTCCTGAGCTTTCTGCTCTTCTTAAATTACTTGAAATTAAACGGTAGTATATACTAGAAAATATGCACGGTTCATTTATTAACGAGATAATCCTGCTCATTGTTGCAGCGTTCATTGGTGGATATGTTGCAAGGACCATAAAGATCCCACCCGTTGTTGGATACATTGTAAGCGGAATTCTATTTGGAATCGTTGGTAAAGCATTTATTCCCTCTCATCAAAATCTTTTCGAGCTTTCTCAGATGGGAATTTCCCTACTCCTTTTTACTCTTGGTTTTGAGATTTCGCTCAAGACTTTTAGTAGATTGAATAGGAAGATCTTTTATGTTGGTATTTTTCAAATTTTATTGACGAGTATTTTAATATTTCCAATACTTTTGCTATTTCATTTTAGTATCCAAATATCGATACTTTTCGCTTTACTTTTTTCTTTTTCATCAACAGCAGTTGTTCTTAAGATCTTGGAAGAGAAGGGCATGGTAACCAATTTTCCTGGGAATAACGTTTTTGTAGTTCTTCTTATTCAAGATTTATTTATTATTCCTGTGATATTTTTAATGCCATTAATTTTCAACACTCAGTTTTCTTTCCCAGCAAGCCTTATTACCTTCTTAATTACAGCAATAAAGCCTCTAATTGCTTTTATTCTCATGTATATATTCGGCAGGCTATTCTTCTCAAAGTTATTTACAATTCTATTCCGCTATCCACAGCAAGAACTAACAATTCTTGCAACGCTTTTTACAGCAGTTCTATCTATTGGAGTTTTGACATATGCCGGACTTCCTGAAGCAATTGCTGCCTTTTTTGCTGGCGTACTTATATCGGAAGAGGGTAAGAATCTGGCGCCACTTGCAGCAATCAAACCTTTGCGCGACATATTACTTGTTCTATTCTTTGTACTGATTGGGATGATGGTGAATGGGCCATCCCTTATTTTAAATTTGCCGGTAATTTTAATTACGACACTTCTAATACTGACAATTAAATTTTTCTCTACATTTTTTATATTACGATTCTTTAAATTCATTCCGAGCGCAAATATTTTTATATCCTCATATCTTGCAAACATCGGGGAATTTGCATTGGTAATAGCGCAAATTGCTTTCGTCTCACACTTTATTACTCTACACGACTATGAAAGCTTGCTCGGAATATTTATTGTTTCATTGGTTATGATTCCGTTTGTCACAAAAAGCGTTAAATATATATTTGAGAAATATAAGCATACTGCCTTTGTTAAAAATTTCATGGGTGACTCGCATTTCTTTATGCGTTCTATTTATGACAAAGTTGAAAATCATGTAGTAATTTTAGGTCATGGAAGAGTAGGGCAAGAAGTAAGGAACCTCTTAGATATGGGAGAGGTGCCATATGTTGTAGTAGATTTCGATAGACGAACAATTGATTCTCTTTCAAAGAATATGAAAAATGGGTTGTATGGGGACCCTACAGACAGCGACGTTCTTAAAGGTGCTGGGATCAAGCGCGCACGGATATTAGTTGTTGCATTGCCGGATAGTTTTACGCAAAAACTAATTATTAAAAAGGCACTAACTCTTAATCCAAAACTAGTTATTCTATGCAGATCTCATATAGATGAAGACAAGTATGAATTAGTAAATCTGGGAGTAAATACGATTGTGATACCAGAATTTGAAGCAGGCCTTCGGATAGGCAAGAAGGTGCTAGAGCTACTTGGATTCTCTGATAAAAGTACAATCGAGTTACTTCGAAAACTCCGAAAATTCCACTACATACATTGATTATGGAAAAGAATTTGAATCATCATTCTTTTGCATAAGCAATGTATGGAAAAAAATAATGTCTATTTTTTTCACATACACTAAATATGGAGATAAAATTATCATATAATTTTTCTCCTATTAATTAATTTGATATGAAAGAAAATATAATAAGTTTTTTTTGCATACACTGATATGAAAGAAAATATAATAAGTTTTTTTTACCTTAAGATATTTTTTCTATTTGTAGTGCTACTTATAATTGGTGCTGTTATTTATAAATTGAGTGCAGAAATTACCGGAGGATCTTTTAAAAATAATTCGTTTTCTATTCTTATTGTCGCCAAAGAATCAAAGATAATTTATGTTGACAAGAACGATAGAAGAGCGCTCTTTCTTGCAGTAGGTGACATCGAGAAATTTGTAAAAGGAAAAAATCCTCTTGAAGCCTCATTTGCGCTTGGCGTTCCTATAAATGCAATTCTTGTCGATAAAAATCCTCCGCAGAATCTTCAAGCATTTACAGATGCAGACAATGAAATGCGATTAGTCTTCGGCCAGGATGTTGTTTTTAAGAACTTGAATCGCTATGACGTTCATAAATTCATCGGGGCTATTAAGGCAGCTAATAAAGATAACCGACAGGAGATACGTATCGATTTGTTTGACCAAAAACAAATGAAAGAAAAACTTGAAGAAGCATTCACAGATTCTGCAATAAGAAATCAGGATATAACGATCCAAATTGATAACGGAACGACCATCAATGGACTAGGTAGCATCCTTGCATTAATTCTGGCAAAGGAGGGCTATAACGTCATCGCTGTGAGGACTGCAACTTCGGATGTATCTTCTTACATTGCATATGATGATGAAATAAATACGTATGTACAATCTCTTCATGGTTTGACCGATTTTCCAATTAAGAAGGGTAAGGTCTCGCCTGCCGCTGATGTTACAATATTTTTAGGAGACGATGTAGATGCGATGTTGTCACCATAAAGTATGTTCATAGTAATTGTTGTAATTCTTTTTCTCATATCATTTCTAATGGCTTTAAGAAGCTTACAGAAAGAACTGGAAAAGCCTAGGGAGGTTAGTAAGCTTCAAAGAGAATTGATACCGGGTAAAGCTTTATACTTAACGAAACAAACTTAGAATCTGAGACAGATCTAGAATGAGGATTGATCAAAAAACTTCTTAGCTCTTTTAACTTCCTTGATAAATAAAGTAACATTTTTATCATCCACGCCTTTAATGCACGCCTGATATTCATTTCCACCCTTCATAAAAGAGATCAGTCGGATGCCGAGACTGTCTGGCAGCATTCCAATGAACGTCTTGTCTGATGCTAATGCAAATATTTTAGACCTTTTGATGGTAAGTAGAATTTCATCTCCATGTTGAAGCTGCATGAGGGTTCTTTTGTCAGCAACGTTAGTAAGGTCGACCGTTTTCGTTTTGCCGGCTTCTTGAATGAACACGTTGTCCATGTGATTTGTGTGGTTGATTGTTGCAACTCCATTCTTTTGAGAAGAGAGTGAGCTTAATTTCTTAAGATTCTTTGTAGCGATTGGATTTGTTTTGTCTAAGTCGATGATTTGGTAGTACGTATCCTTCGCGTTGTCGAAATTACCAGACTGCATGTACGCGTATGCTAGGCGCTTTAATGTATCAATATCGTGTGGATTCTCCTCTAGGAGGCTCTTATTTATTAGGATTGCTTCCTCCCAGTTGTTGTCTAGGGCGAATTTAATTGCTTGGTCTTTGAGGTTTGGCATGGGGTAATTTTTGATTGTCCCATTGTAGATAAAACAAAAAAAAATGTCAAGAAATAGGCAAAAATAGCATCTTTATTGTATACTATCCACTGTATGTCAGGACATTCCAAGTGGGCAACCATATGAGCTTGCTCGTTGATTTATAAAATCAACTGCGCTTCCTCATATGCTAGCCACATGCCTGATTATTAAATTATGAGCGGACATTCCAAGTGGGCAACCATTAAACGAGCAAAGGGTATAACCGACGCCAAGAGAGGTCAAGCTTTCACCAAGCTTTCTAACGCAATTACTATTGCTGTAAAGCAAGGTGGAGGAAACACCGATCCTTCATTCAATGCCTCTCTTCGTATAGCAATTGATAAGGCTAAGGCTGCTAATATGCCTAAGGACGGTATTGAAAGAGCTATTCAGAAAGGTAGTGGCGCTACGGGTGGTACAGAACTCTTTGAAGTGCTATATGAAGGTTTTGCGCAGGGTGGTGCAGGACTCTTGATAGAAGCTGTTACTGATAAAAAACAAAGAACAGTAGCCGAAGTAAAGTCAACTTTGGAAAAAAATGGCGGTACAATGGCAGGCCAGGGTGCTGTGAGTTACTTATTCCAAAGGGTTGGAGAGATTATTGCCCCAAAAAATGGAAAAAGCGCAGATGATATCGTTATGGTTGCGCTTGAGAATAACGTTACTGATTATGAAGAAATAGAAGATGCTGTGGTCCTTTACACTGAGCCAGGAGACCTATCAATCGTTAAGAAAGGTTTGGAGGATAGTGGAATTGTTATTGAGGACGCAGGATTGGTCTACCGACCAATGTCGCGAATTGAAGTTGATGATGAAAGCGGGGAGAAGTTGATGGCACTTATTGAGAAACTTGAGGATATGGACGATGTTCAAAAGGTCTATACTAACCTACTATGATAATTCTTGGAATAGATCCAGGGACAAATAGAACAGGGTGGGGTGCGATCACCAAGAAAGAGAAAAAGAATACTGAACCAGAGATAAGTTACATTGCCCACGGTTGTATTGTCACTGAAAAAATTAATACGATGCCTGAGCGGCTTCTTCTACTCCACGTAACACTAAATGAATTAGTTAAAAAACATAATCCTGACTGTTTGATAGTTGAGAATATCTTTTTTGGAAGAAATGTGAAGACGGCTGTTACGGTGAGCCAAGCTCGTGGAGTAATTATGCTTTCTGCCGCCCTTTTTGAACTTCCTGTATATGAATATACACCAAGTACTGTAAAGCTTAGTCTTACCGGAAGTGGGAAGGCTGACAAGAAAGTAGTGCAAGAGGTTGTAAGGGTTCTTCTTGATTCAAATAGTACTATTCTTGCTTTCAATGGAAAGAAGGATAAAGATTTTGATGACAGCGCTGATGCTTTGGCAATTGCCCTTCACCACGCTAGAAAAATATAGTCATTGTTATGGAACGTGTTCTTCGTATTCTTAAGCTTAATAAAAGACAAAAATTCGTAGTAGCAGTACTTATTCTTTCCTCTGGTGTATTTATGAGTGAATACTTTACAGGAATTAAGCTCACCTTAAGTGCAATAGGGCTTGCAATTGCCACTGTTGTGATGCTCCTTTTTATTCTCAGACAGGATATTAAGAATACTTTTTTCGGTCCGATACTGGTTCTTCCTTTCTTCTTTAGTCTCGCTTTCCCTTTTTTCTACGCGCTTGTTCCGGAGAGACTTCTTAGTAGACTTATTATTACGGCAATTTACGCATTTGGATTGTATTCTCTCTTTTTGACACAGAATATTTTTGCTGTCTCAGGTATAAGGACTATAAATCTTTTAAGAAGCGCCAGAATTGTGGCATTTGTCATAACGTTACTTGTCTTCTATTTTTTAGTTAATTTTATTTTCTCATTGCGATTACCGGTACTCATCACACCTCTTGCAATACTGCCTCTTTCGTTTTTTATGAATATCCAGTCACTATGGACATATACATTAGATACCACTCAAGTAAGGGCCATAGCGCTGTTCTCCGCAATCATTGCAATATCCATCCTTCAGCTTTCGTATGTATTAATTCTCTGGCCTGTCAACGCGTCTATATACTCATTATTTCTAACAGGGGTATTCTATACATATTCTGGACTTTGCCATGCGTGGCTTGAGAGAAGGTTATTCAAGGGCATTCTTTGGGAATATGTGTGGGTAGGATTTATATCAGTATTATTTTTAGTCATTTTTTCAAAGTGGGGCGTGTAGTGGAATTAAGCTCATTTGAGGCTAATCTGCACCCTGAGTATCCCATAGTAATATATTGTTTCTATTAATAACCTTCAAATTTGAGTTCAGTTGACGTAATTTCCTCAAAAAACAAAGGGTAAATAATCAAATAGACAAATCGCCAGATGATGACACAAAGTGGAGGAGTGGGGGGGTGCTATTTTTAGTTCAAATGATATAGTTAGATACAGTAGAGAAGGGTCCTATAGTATTTAAAGTAGAAGAGACCTATAATATTTTTCTACAGTTAATTCTATGAAGTTTAGTCTAGAGGTTTCCTTTTTTTGTAGCATTGAAGCTATTCGTACATAATAATACCTGCGTGTAGACATTCCTCTTCTATGTGCACCTATGGTTACTAATAAATAACAGGGCAAATTGACCTTTTTAGCCTTAAAAAATACTAAATAGATTGATTTATCAAGATAAAATACGACATATCTTTGAAGTAGAACAGTAGTATTTCACGAGAAATAAGCATGACTTTTCACGACTTTGAGGCTAGAATAATAAGAACGAGGGCAGTACAGCGGAGCAGGACATACGAAAATAAATCGAAACCAGCCTCAATTGAAGCTAAAATTACACAGTTTTGAGGCTAAAGTACAGGTATAGCAGCATAGTGGTCTGAGAGTGTTAAGGCAATCCACTAAATAGGGGTGAAATTCAGCCTAAAAGCAGAACGAAACTTAAGTAGTTATTTAACGATTTGAGGTCTGTATGGTAATGGTTGGTACTTCCCTAGGGGAGTGGTCGTTATGAGGCAATCTATTATGTCGCACAATAATACTTTTACGACATGAATGCCATATGTGAGGCTGTGACTGATTTAACCTTATTCCTATATTTACCGTCCAATTTCATGCTGAAATTCATGTATGTACTTATAGTTCCCCATAGGCATTTCATAGCCTACTTTGCACGTCCTAAATTTGCACAAAAACCACCCTACTATAGGTTCCTAGAAGGGAATATGTAAGAAATACCATTTATGAGATAAGTTATGTAAAAAAGGCCAATTTTGTGTTTTTAGAATAACTAAGAAAAAGAAAGAAGGATTAGATAGTGCTTGAAGATATTTCAGAGGCCTTAAATCGCATCCTGGAGGGGCTACCGTGAGGCTAAATATTTGGAATATATAAGGATTATAAAACGGGTCCGGATGGGTTAATTGGCTCAGAATTAAGAAGTTCTGTGTTCTGTTGGGTCAGCCATTCATGGCATTAATAATCGCTAAGTTTCGAATACTAAATCTAAAATAAAATTGTCAATTAATTCATCATTATGAGTCGAATATAGGCTTAAATCTAGAGCACCAGGATGCTGGATTTCTAAAGGAATACCAGCTTGAAGACTAACTAATGATAAATTGTTCTGTCATCTCAGGACTACCAAAATAACGCTACAAACTCTTGAAAGGGTTATCCATATGAGAAGATTACACGCCTAGTTATTCATGTACATCTTATGTCGCACAATAAGAGTAGGGTGCCTTATGTACGACACGTTATTTACCTTTAGACTCGTTTGTGCCCGATTTGTATATTTGCTGAAAATTATTTCTCACCTACTCTTCTGTTGATAATTGACAGTTGAAAGCTCTATGTCGCATAATGTAATTTGTGCCCACCACTCTGCCCCCTTCAGAAATTGAAAAACATATCAATACGTTCCTCGAGTATTTGGAGATTGAAAAGAATTCCTCAAAGTTAACTATTCGTAACTACAGATTCTATCTTAAGAGATTTTCTGAATGGTTAGCTATAAATCACCCTCAAATTACCCTCAAAAAAATAACGGTAGATGTTGTTAGGAGTTATCGCTTATGGTTGTCCGACTACGTCGACGATAAAGGAATTACTCTCATGCGAGTGACTCAGAGTTATCACATAATTGCTCTTCGGTCATTCTTAAGATTTTTGGTTAGAAATGATATAGATACGCTTTCTCCTGAAAAAATAGATCTTCCAAAAGGTGAAAGTAAAAGCCTAAAATTTTTGGGGCAAGATCATCTTCGTGAGCTCATGAATTCTGTTGACGTATCTGACGAGAAAGGCCTTCGGGATAGGGCGATTCTTGAATTGCTCTTCTCTACTGGCCTTCGTGTGAGTGAGCTCTGCAGACTCAATCGGGACCAAATGAATTTTAAAACCCAGGAGTTTGGCGTAATTGGAAAAGGCGGTCGAGCAAGAGTTGTCTTTTTGTCTGATTCAGCCATACTTTGGCTTCAGAAGTACTTTGACAGACGCGAGGATAATTTCCAACCGGTATTTATAAGATATGCAAAAGGAATAGACCCCATCAATCAAGGCGAGCGAATGAGGCTTACTCCTCGATCGATCGAGCGTATCGTTACAAAATATGTGAGACGTGCAAAATTGCCTGTGGATGCTACGCCACACACGTTACGACATAGTTTTGCAACTGACCTTTTATATAATGGAGCGGACCTTCGATCTGTGCAGGAAATGCTTGGGCATAAAAATATCTCAACGACACAGATATACACCCATGTCACAAATCCGCAACTTAAGAACGTGCATCATAAATTTCATGGTGGAAACAAGAAGTGAGATATTTTGGCTACGCGAAGAACATTTCGACCACGCAGATTTATACTCACGTTACCAATCCTCAGTTGAAGAATGTACACCACAAATTCCATGGAGGTAACAGGGGGTCGAAATAATCCTGGTTGTTGCTTGGTTGTTTGTGGTTTTTGGCTTTGAGATGACCGTCTGATATATCGATATATCAGACAGGGGTTTTTGGGGGTTGTCTATATACTATTTTTTGTCTTTGCCGAAGTTCACCCTGAGCAAAGCGAATGGGCAAACTTGCTTTTTGGCAGAGCCAGAAAGTTTTACTTTTTGTCTTTTCCAAAGTTTACCCTGAGCAAAGCGAATGGGCAAACTTGCTTTTTGGCAGAGCCAGAAAGTTTTACTTTTTGTCTTTTCCAAAGTTTACATTAACTGCATTCCCATCTACCCCTACTCCCACATGAGTCCAATTATCAAGCTGGTTGTTATCATGGGAAGCGTCTGCACCAAAAAGATCTCTGACTATTTTATCTCCATTCATAGGGCCCGAAAGAAAGGCCGAGTTCTCGCCAAGCGAGTTAAACCCCGCCTTGTCAAATCCGCCATTATCCATAAAGCTATTAAATCCTGCATGTGAATCAAGGCTCTCGTTCTTAGCAAAGAGACTAGCCCGTTCTTGGGCATATGTAGACAGGTACCCATCTACAGATAGGTTGGAAAGACCATGACTTCCTCTATAGGAATTTATTGCATTGACTATGTCTGAAGCAGAAGCCATCTTGTCATCATTTTGGATGTTGTGTACTTTCCACGTAACATCGTCAATCTTTTCAGCGGTATATTGCGAAGGGTTACGAGCTTGTTCTTTCAGGGTGGGTGTTGGTGTTGGTACTATCGCTTTTGTCGTAATCGTTGGGCTAATTGTTAAGGTTATTGTGGGCGCTTCATCTGTCTTGGTGATTTCAACCACAGGGCTTACCAATGTCCTGGTTGCAGATTGTTGGATTTTTGAAATACTCGCTCCCAATACAGAACGTTCTTTGGTCTTGAGTATGTATTTATTGTAAAGTGAAAAGCTAATTAGGCACCACGAAAAAACAATACTGCCAAACAAAAATACTTTGTATTTATTTTTGGAAAGTCTTTTGTGGGCAAGAAGTAAAAGCTTGTTAACTTTTTTGGGTAATCCCACGAGACAACCATAATACAAGAAGAGATGCTAATTGGTCAAGGGATTTTATTTACTTTTAATCATCTTGTAAATTGCATTTGCCTTATGGCAAGTAAAACGAGGCAACGGCAAGTTCATTTTTTAACCATCTTGTAAATTGCATTTGCCTTATGGCAAGTAAAACGAGGCAACAGCAGGATTTACTTCTTAATCATCTTGTACACAGCGCCGGCTTTATCGTCAGATATGTATAAGCTCCCTGCTTTATCAAACGTTAGATCGACTGGTCTACCAGAGGCACTACTACCCTCTATGAATCCTGTTATAAAATCCTCTTCGCGTGGCGTTCCTTTTGTTGAGATCTTTACAATTTTGTATCCGGTTGGGGTGCTTCTATTCCAAGAACCATGGTAGGCAACTAGTAAGTCTCCTTGAATCGAATCATCAAATTGAGACGATTCAACAAAGGTAAGTCCGAGCGGAGCTGAGTGCGCAGGAATTTCGTAATACGGTTTTTTGCTTCCTGCACAAAAACCTGTTGATGGTTCTTTCTGAGTCTTGTCGACTACTCCCTGGCCATAACAGAATGGCCATCCATAATTTCCTCCGTCAGATAATATATCTATCTCATCAGGGGGAGTTTCGTCTCCTAGAAAGTCTCTGCCCATCTCTGTTGCCCAGACTTCATCTGTTCCTGGTTTGAGTGCTAAGAACACAGCGTTTCTAAGTCCTTTGGAAAATACGCGTGGGCTTCGACCATTGCCATCGCTAATAAGTACCGTAGAAATGAACGCATTTTTTTCAACGCACGTATCACAAGTTGAACCAATGCTTACATATAGATTGCCCTTTGTATCAAAGACAAGACTTCGTGAATAATGCCTTCCTCCAAGCGGCAGATCAAACAATTTTTTTCCTAGAATTGCCGTAAGGCCAGCTTCGTCAAAATCATATCTGACAACCTTGTTCTCTTCTGCAACAAAAAGCTTGCCATCATAAAAAGCCATTCCATGAGGTCTCTTAAGACCAGATAAAATTACTTTTTTTTCATCAGCAACACCGTCATTATTTTTGTCTGGGAGAGCTATTACTTCTCCTTTGCTCATAAGAGAGACAAGCAATGTGCCTCTCTGTGTGAATTGTAGATCTCGTGCGCCGGTTGTCTCTTGTGCAAAAACACCAATAGAAAATCCATCCGGAATTTTAAGTGGAATTGAGGGTGTCTTTCCTACTTTTTGGCCTGCAATTTCATCAGCAAGGTTTTTGGAGTTAGGTAAAAAAGCTGGACGTAGATCGCCAATTCGATTTTTACCGTATGAATAGAAATAGAATGCTGCAACAACTAGAACTAAGAGTATGACTATTGCTGCAATTTTTCGCATTTGCAAACTTAAGTATATACCTATTTTAATTTACCAAGGACTAAAGCTACTAAAGCCATTCTAACGTACATTCCATTTCTCACTTGGGCCTTAAGATATTGCGCTCGAGGATCTATATCAAGAGATGGTAATATTTCCCCGACGCGTGGTAGTGGATGAAGAAGTATTGTTTTGTCTGAAGCAAGACGATTGAAATTCTCAGGAGTTACAATAAATTTGTTGTTAACTTTTTTGTATTCTTCAATATCAGTAAATCGCTCTTTCTGAACACGGGTCCAATACCAGAAATCTGCTTTCTTTGGAATTTTATCCATACTATCTATCTCAACAATCGTGAGTCCGTCTTTTTTATATTGGCTTAATTCTTTTGGACTTAGCTTTAGGCTTTCTGGGGAGAGAAGATAGATAGTATTATTTTTGTAAATTGAAAGACCTTTCAAAAGGGAATGAATTGTTCGTCCATTCTTAATATCTCCACCAAAAACACCAGTTAATCCATCAAGATGCCCGGTATGTTCTTTGATCGTCATCATGTCTAAAAGTGCTTGTGTGGGATGCTCCCCTACTCCGTCGCCAGCATTAATAATAGGTACAAATTGTGCAGTTTTTGCTGCTTGCAAAGCTGCTCCTTTTTCGAAATGTCGAAGAACTATAACGTCACAATAGCTTTCAAAAACACGAATTGTGTCTTCGAAAGTCTCACCTTTTGAAACACTTGAAAATTGTTGGGGATTTTCTATTACAACGGTTTGTCCACCAAGCTGCTTGATTGCTGCATCAAAAGAACCACGTGTTCTTGATGACGGTTCGTAAAAAAGGACGGTTGCTATGGACCCTTTTAATATGTCTGACGGAAGAGCATTTACTGCAATGTATCTCATTTGAGATGCTGCTTCGAAAAGGATGTCTAACGATTTAATGTCAAATTGAGAAATTGAAAGAATATTTTTTTTGAAATAATTACCGTTAATTTTTGCGAGAGGTTTTTCTGCTTTTTGCGGGGCCATTAAAAATGTATTGTACGGTTACTAACTTTCCGTGTCAAGAAGCTTCTGTTAGGGATCTCTCACAGGCTGTTATTAAATTATCGAAGAGATAGTAAAGGTTAAGAGGCCCTACCCCACCGGGAGACGGCGTATAATATAAGATACTCCTTTTAGCCTCATTTTCGTCAAAATCGCCCCGTAATGCCCCTTCTACTCTATGCAAACCAATTCCTATAAGGATGCTTGTTTTCTTGAGCTTTTCAAAAGGGATCGCTACCCTTTTTCCGGTTGCCACAATTATTATGTCTGCTTGTTCAAAAAGTTCATCGCGGTTCTGGGTTTTGGTGTCCATAATTGCAGGTGTTATTTTCATTTTTGAAAGCGCTTTTGCTATCGGAAATCCAGCAGTTTCACCTCGTCCAACTATCAAAATAGATTGATTTGACAGCCAAATCGTAAAATCTGGAGCGCCTAGCAGTTGACTCATGTGAGTGAGAAGATGCTTGACTGCTAAAAATACAGGGACGTCAAATTCTGAATCATATCGAAAGCCGTCTATGTCTTTTTCTTTTGATACACTTTGAATTACTTTTTCTGTATCAATATATATCGGAAAAGGTCGCTGGACTATAAGCCCGTGTATAGTATTTTCGTTATTTAGTGTCTCTATAGCCCTTAGTACGTCATCGGTAGTTTCTGGCCTCAAATTTTGTAAATTTGTATGAATTCCAAGCTTTTTAGCAAGCTTAATTTTCTGACTAACATAGGCTTCCCATGCAACCTCAGGTCCTAATGTCACGATGGCGATACCAGGATTTATACCTTGTGATTTTAATTTTTCTACACGGCTGACAAGCCGTGGCAGTAAATCTTCCTGCAATTTTTTTCCGTTAATTTCCATATGGTTATTATACTTGATGTCAGGACTTTTGGCCCCTACGCCCTTTCGGGTTTCGGGGCCAGTCGTTTGAATCAATCGGATACGATTAGTCTTCCTCCTTTCTGGGGAATAGTACTACCCCTGGTAGAAGTTCTACGACGATCACGGTGTCTTTCCAGCTGATCTCTCGGATCAGTTGGAATTTCAGCTTGAGCTGTTGCCCAAGCAGTCGTAGGTACTTCACTAAAGAACCTTCCAATCGGCTTCTACATGCTCGGGTGAGGCCGACTGCAGATCCTGGATGCCAGGATAGAATTCGATTTCGGGCACCTTGTTGAGGGCAACCGAAACACCGCCAATTACGGCGGATAAAAGCACAAGACTCTTGGCGATGCCAAGCGCTCGGGCAATCCGATAGACTCCCCACCAGCTGGCGACTACGATCGATATGATCAGCAGCGCGAATGATGCGAGGAATACGAGGATCCATGGATCATCGTCCGGATGCCTTCTGGGTATGTTGACCATCTCTGCCCTCCTTTGGACAAGAACTTGTACCGGAGTTACCTCCGTTGTCGAATCCCTTTCGGGACAATCTAGCTACGGAAGAGCATTAGTTGCGCAATGCCGAAGATCGTGAGGATAATCCCAAAAATGAGACCAATCCTTCCGAAGAATATCAGTGCTTGCGCATCTTCTGCATTTTGAAGCATCGAGAAAATCTCGCATATCCCAAAGGAGATGGCAAGACTCATGATGAACTTCCAAACATTCTGGTCAGTCAGGTCCACCTCAGCCTCCTTTCTGCGAACGCGATGGTTGTTGTCTGATTTGTAGTGACGCGTCGAATTTTGTCTATCTCGTGAACAGGAGGATCACGGCGGCGATCACTCCAAGCATGCTCAATCTGTGGAAGGTTGAGCGATCGTCAGGACTGAGGTTTGGTCTTATCAATACGAACGCTACGCGAACGATGATTAAGCCAAACACCAGCATGTAGAATGCTGCACCTCCTCGATCGAAATCCACTAGAGGACTCTATCGGTAAGTTGGGCGATGCTCACAAGCAACCAGGCAAAGCCTAAGATTGCGATTGCGAACGTTGTGACTGCAAGTAGCGGAATGTCTTTATGGGCCCGGTAGGCCAAAAGAGCTGCTACTGCAAGGAAGGGTCCTACAGTTAGACCTTGGATCACGTTTTTTCCTTTCAGGGGTCACGGCGCATTAATTCCAGACAGCAATTGTCTGGAAATGAGCCGTATCGTATCCGTTGTCAACGAACAAGCTATTATAACGCTAACAATAAGGGAAATAAATACTAGAGGATACCTAGCCTATTCTTTTACAACTTGAACTTCTTCTCCTGTTTCAAGCTCTTCACCAGTAACCAGCGCTGCAGAACCGACCGTCTCATCTTTATCTGAGAAGCGCATGAGAATCACACCTTGTGCATTTCGTGATAGAACCGGCACTGATTTTAGAGGAATTTTAACAACCTGCCCTTTTTTGGAAGTAATAATTACTTCAGTAGAGTTATCAGGAATAACTGATGAGAAGACGAGATCTCCTGTCTTTGCAGTGAGGTTTGCAATTTTAACACCCTGCCCTCCCCTATTCTGGTTCCTAACCGCCGACACTATTGTTCTTTTTCCAAGTCCATTTTCAGCAATAACCAATAACTCTGCGTCACGATCTCCACCAGATACAAGATCCATTGATACAACCTCATCGTCACTTGAAATTTTTATTCCTCTTACTCCCTGAGACGATCTTCCAGTGGCTCGTACCTGATCTTCCTTAAATGATATGATCTTACCCTTTTTGGTAACGAGAACTATATCGTCTGTTCCTGATGAAAGCCTTACCCATATAAGTTGATCATTCTTTTCAAGCTTTACAGCAATTATTCCGTTACGTCTTATATTTGAAAATTCAGTAAGCGCTGATTTTTTAACAGTTCCTTTTTGAGTGGCTAGGAATACGAATTTTCCACTCAAATTCTCCTTTGGAGAATAGGTTACAATACTCTCAATTTTCTCACCTGAGCTGACGTCGATGACATTAACAATTGCCTGACCCTTGGCGACTCGAGAGCCTTCTGCAATTTCAAAAACGCGAGTTGCATATACTTTTCCAAGATTTGTGAAGAATAGTATGTGGTCATGGGTTTCGGCAAAATTAATGTGCTCGATGGTGTCTTCTTCTTTTGTTTTCATTCCCATTACTCCTTTTCCTCCTCGGGCCTGAGTCTTAAATGATCCGACAGATTGGCGCTTTATGTAGCCGGTTGTTGTGATGGTTATAACAGTCTGTTCATTTTGGATTAGGTCTTCTTCTGAGAATTCATCTACCTTTGATTTGTACACCTTTGTGCGTCTGGCATCTTGGTATTTTTCTTTGATAGCCACTAATTCATCTCGTACTACTTTTAGAAGTTTTAAAGGATCAGCAAGAAGTCCTTCAAGGTAGTCTATCTGAGCTTTAACTTCTTTCCACTCTGCTTCTAGCTTTTCGACTTCAAGTGCAGAAAGGCGTCTAAGTTGCATGTCCAAAATTGCATTAGCCTGGATTTCTGAAAGCTTAAATCGTTCAATAAGCTTTGCTCTGGCATCCTCTGTATTTTTGGATTTTTTGATGATTTCAACAACTTCATCGATATTGTTAACAGCAATAATAAGACCGTCAAGAATATGAATACGTGCTAAAGCCTGCGCAAGTTCAAATTCGCACCTTTTTGTAATAACTGAAAATCTGTGCTTAATGTATTCATCAAGCATGATCTTAAGATTTACCGTTTTTGGTACCCCATCAACAAGTGCAACACAGTTTGCAGGGAAAGAGGTCTGAAGAGCTGTTAACTTGAAAAGATTATTAAGAACTCTTTTTGGAGTTGTATCTCGTTTTAGCTCAACAACTACTCTTATACCACGTCTATCTGATTCGTCTCGAAGATCTGTTATTCCCTCAAGTCTCTTTAATTTGGCTAATTCTGCTATTTTTGCTACAAGAACCGATTTATTCACCTGATATGGAAGCTCGGTTATGATAATTGCACTTTTTCCCTGTCCAATATCTTCAATATTTGCGATACCTCGAATAAGAATTCTTCCGCGTCCAGTACGGTACACATTTCTAATTTCGTTGATATCAAAAATGGCTCCTCCGGTTGGAAAATCAGGTCCTTTTATAAATTCCAAAAGCTCGTCGATCTCAACATTTGAAGAAAGTCTGGAAAGTTTGGATTCTAGAGTTTCTGCTAACTTCTCTGCTTTTTCAGTAGTTTTTACAGGAGCAGCTGCAGCTTCTTCTTCAGTTACTCTTTTAAGAACATTTTCTTTTGCTGTGTCATAGGTAGTCTTGTCGATCGTATGAACAACTGCATCAATAACTTCGCCCAGATTATGTGGCGGAATTTTGGTTGCCATACCAACTGCAATACCTTCACTTCCCATAAGAAGTAGATTTGGAAGCTTTGAAGGAAGATAGTCAGGCTCTTTCATTGTGCCGTCGAAGTTATCTGAGAATCTGACTGTTTCTTTGTCGATGTCAAAAAGCATTTCCATGGCAAGTGGGGTAAGCTTTGCCTCTGTGTACCTCATAGCAGCAGCACTGTCTCCGTCCATGGATCCAAAATTACCCTGTCCGTCGACGAGTGGATAACGCATTGAGAAGTCTTGAGCAAGTCTTACGAGCGAGTCATAAATTGCCATATCTCCATGAGGGTGATATTTACCCATGGTTTCTCCGACAATCTTTGCACTCTTGGCATACTTTGCTTGAGGAGTTAGATTCATTTCAGACATGGCAAAAAGCACACGTCTATGAACTGGTTTTAGACCGTCTTTAATGTCAGGAAGTGCACGGCTGACTATAACGCTCATCGCGTAGTCAAGGTAGGCCTTTTTGGCCTCTGTACTAATGTCTATTTGCTCTAGTTTCCCAATGTCCATATTTTACTTATTTGTCGAATTGGAAAGCCAAGCTTTGCTTAGCGTAGCCAAGCTGTGCTTATTTTTCCAATATCCATAATGTTGTGATTAGTGAATGGTGGCCAGTGACTAGACTAAGCGGTGCCTGTTGCCAAGCTTCATTTAGATATTAGTCACCAACCATCAGTTACTAATGGTTTTTTGCATTTTCTATTCCTGTCTTAATTTCTTCAAGTGCCGCGTCTTTATTCTTCCAACCACTTACTTTTACCCACTTACCTGGTTCATTCTTCTTGTAATTTTCAAAGAAGAATTTGATTTTTTCAGTAATTTCCGAAGGTAATTCGGAAATATCTTTATACTTACCAAATTCTGGGTTAACCTTCTCACTAGGCACTGCAACTAGTTTTGCATCTTGTCCTTTTTCATCTTCAGTTTCAAGCATTCCTATTGGGAAAACCGTCATCATCGTGCCAGGTGCTACTGGAAGCGGTGAAAGAACGAGAACATCAACTGGATCGCCGTCTCCTGAAAGAGTTTGTGGAATAAATCCATAATTTGCTGGATATCCTTTGTCGAAGAACAAAAATCTATCAACTGCAATTACTTCATTTTCCTTATCAAATTCGTATTTTACACGACTATCCATTGGTACTTCGATGAGTACATTTACTTGTTCTGGTGCTTTATCTCCTGCTGTTAATTTCATGATTGTGCTTCACCTCCTTGTATAGGTGGTAGTTGTAATGTTTCCATGTTGAATTTGAGCGATTGTGCAAATTCTGGTGTCCCTGGAACGACTAATTGTTGTGCATCTCCACCGTCAACAGACCAGGTATGAAAATAGAGGTCAGCAGCTCCTTCTTCTGGATCATGGGTAGCAACTGAGCTTGCAAGAAAATCGTTTTCTTCTGACCACAAATTACACTTAAAAGTGAAACCATCTGGTATAACTGATTCTTCAGTTTGCACCACAACTGAAAAGCCATTTTTTTCTGCATCCACTCTACTCATTGTTGTAACTTTATTATCGGCGAAAGCGTATACTTCTCGGTCATCATCTCCACCTGACTCTCCAACATATCTGTCTAATTGAAGATGAACTTTTCCAAGCGGGCCTGCGCTGATTTCAGGGCCATGTAGGTACTCAATGTTATCATCTTCTCCTTTCGAATATTGCAGTTCCTTGCCATCTGGTACTAACGGAACTCCGTTTAATGGAAATCTGCTTTCTTGATTTTCTCCTTCGTTCATAATATTTATATATCTAAATTAGCTAACTTCGCATTTTCTTGAATGAAATGCTTTCTTGGAGGAACTTCTTCTCCCATAAGCATAGTAAATACCATATCACTATCTTCAGCATCTGCAATATTCACTTTTTTAAGAATTCTATTTACAGGATTCATTGTTGTTTCCCATAATTGCTCTGGATTCATTTCTCCAAGACCCTTATAGCGCTGAATTGAGTAATTCTTGCCTCCTCCGGCTTTTGTCACAGCGTCTTTTTCATCATCTGAATAGACATAGTGCTCTTCTTTCCCGTGAGCAAGCTTATATAACGGTGGCTTTGCAACATATAGGTATCCATTTTCAATAATTTGCTTCATGTGTCTATAGAAGAATGTCAAAAGAAGGGTTTCGATATGTTCTCCGTCAACGTCAGCGTCAGTCATAATGATGATTCTGTGATAGCGTAACTTGTCCATGTTGGTTGAGTCCCCTATTCCCATGCCAAGGGCAATGATCATATCTTTTAGACTTTCAAATTCAACAATCTTATCAAGTCTTGCTCTTTCTGTATTTAGAATCTTTCCTCCAAGTGGCAAAATTGCTTGGAATTTTCTATCTCTACCCTGCTTTGCACTACCTCCTGCAGAATCTCCCTCAACGATATACAGCTCTGAAAGAGCAGGATTTTTTTCTTGACAGTCTGCTAGTTTTCCTGGAAGTGATCCTCCTTCAAATGCCCCTTTTCTTAGAATCGCATCTTTTGCAGCACGGGCTGCTAGTCTTGCTCTGACTGCAAGCTGACCCTTTGCAATAATCTGCTTTCCGTCCTGTGGATTTTCTTCAAAGAATGTATCAAGTCCCTCTTTCACGACCGAATATACGAGAGGTTGGATCTCGGTATTCCCGAGCTTGCCCTTTGTTTGGCCTTGGAATTGGATGTTGTTTTGCTCCATTCGGATTGCAACAACAGCTGTTAATCCTTCTGAGGTATCTTCTCCTGTTATTGCTTCGTCATTTTCTTTAATTGCTCCTGATTTCTTGCCGTAGTCATTTACTGCACGAGTAAGAGCAGTTCTAAATCCAGTAACATGTGTTCCGCCGTTGACCGTGTTGATAACATTTACAAAACTCTCAACATTCTCAGAGATCCCGTCATTGTATTGTAGAGCTACTTCAACAAGCACATCCTTTACCTCTTTTACGAAATAAAATGGCTTATGAATGCCTACTTTATTCTCATTGAGTTTTTTAACCAAAGCGGCAATTCCACCCTCATAGTACAAATGTGTCTCTTTTACTTTTTCTGCTCTAAAGTCATAGAGATGGAAGTATATTTTGCTGACTAAGAAAGCTCTTTCACGGATAAGCTTCATGACAGTTGCGCGCTCAAATTCTACTGTCTGAAATATAGATCCATCAGGGAAAAATGTAGAGGTTGTACCATGCTTCAATTTTGTGACTCTTTTATCTGGGAAAAGTGCGTTTAGCTTTGAGTCTTTTAGCTCTAACTTTAGTAATTCAGTTGTTGGAATTCCCGTTTTGTATTCTTGTCTATATAACTTGCCATCTCGTCGTACCTCTACCCACATATCAGTAGATAGAGCGTTTACAACTGAGCTTCCAACTCCATGAAGACCTCCGCTGACCTTGTATGCACCTCCGCCGAATTTTCCTCCTGCATGAAGCTTGGTCATGACCATTTCAAGTCCTGATTTCTTGTATCCAGGTACTTCATCAACTGGAATTCCACGACCGTCGTCAATAATTGTGGCACTACCGTCTTTATTAAGAAGTAACCAGACATTGGTTGCGTGGCCAGCAAGGGATTCGTCTACTGAATTGTCGATAATTTCTCTGAGTGACTCATGAAGACCAATAACATCGGTTGATCCGATGTACATAGCGGGGCGCTTTCTGACAGGTTCTAGTCCTTCAAGGACTTGGATATTTTGAGCTGTATATTCGTTCTGATTTGCCATTTATTTTACAAAAAACAATTGTATATAGAATTCTCTTACGTTGCAAGTTGGGAAGTAATTGCCGCTCACGGATGTAATAAATTCTGAATTCAAAAAAGTATACACTGTTTCATAAATTATAGCAAAACAGAGATTAACGTTCTGTTAATTTGAGGCAAAAGTGTTAAAATCCTACTTATGGTTAAAGAAGTACTCTTGGTTCGTCACGGCATGACTAAATGGAACCAGCAAGGAATAGTCCAGGGTAGCAAAGACATACACCTTTCTTTAGAGGGAATAGATCAGATAGAAAGCCTGGCTAGAGATTTTAAAGAACAACAAGTTATATTTGATGGAATTATAGTCTCTCCCCTAAGACGAGCTCGACAAACGGCTGAGATGCTTGGGCTGGTGTTTAATGTCCCTGTAACTATTCATCCAGGCCTTTCTGAGAGAAATATGGGGGAATTTGAAGGAAGACTCATTTCTGATTTAAAAGTAATGTATGGTGATCAGTGGGAGCATCTTACTCCATCTGGAGGAGAATCAGTTGAAGAGTTCAATTTGCGTACTGTTTCTGCGTTTTCTCAGTCAATGGTTCAGTATGAAGGTGAACGGCCTCTTATTGTGGGACATGGTTTTAGTATCGCTAAAATCCTGGGTCATTTTGATGCTTCACAGAATATTACAGATAGCTACGGAATAAAAAATGCAACCCTATACTCTCTGTCTCTTCCTGAAGTTCTTCCTACTGAATTTGGGATACCAACGAGTAAATAGGTGTAATAACCGAGATAATAAGAAAGGCCACTGACACTCCAAGAATAATAATAAGAATAGGTTCTATTGCTGTAGTTAGAGTTCTAACTCTAATATCAAGATCGCGCTCAAAGTATTCACTTACTTTAAGAAGACTCTCATCTATTTTTCCGGTAGACTCCCCTACTTTTACCATCTGGACCATGAGAGGTGGAAATATCAATTGATTTTGAAGGGCAACAGACAGCCCAGCTCCCTTTTCGACCAATCCGCTTGTGCTATTAAGTGCGTTTTTATAGTAAATATTCCCCGAAACATCTGCCGAGATATTAATGGCATTTATAAGAGACGTACCGGAGCTAACAAGAAGCGATATTGTCCTAGATACCTCGCTTAGAACAGACAACTTTGTTATTTGTCCAAAAACTGGAGCTCTCAATTTTATTTTATCAATGATTTTTACTCCAGCAGGCGTTACAGAAAATCTTTTATAGGCAATAACAAGGCCTATGATAATAAAAATTGAGAAAGGAAGAATTGTTGTCGTCAGTTTTGATCCAAAGAGCACAACGCGTGTCATAAATGGTAGTTCAAGATCAAGACTTTCATAGAGTGAGCCCATTTGAGGAATAACAAATATATTCATCATGACAATAACTATAACTACACCGGAAATAATAATTCCAGGGTAGAAAAGTGCGGACTTAACCCTTTTCTTAACTTCTTGAGATTTTTCAAGATTATCGGCAAGTCTTTCAAGCACTTTATCCAAAATTCCCGCCTCTTCAGCTGACTTAATAAGAGCTATGTATGTGGTTGAGAAAATTGAAGGATAATTCTTGAGGGCATCTGAGAGCGAATTTCCTTCAGAAAGACTTGAGATCAATTCATCAAGAACCTTTTGCATCTGAGGCTTGTTATCTTGTTGCTTTAAAATATTAAGACTCTCTATAACAGTCAAGCCTGTAGTGATCATGGATGCTAGCTGCCTGGTAAAAAGCACAATATCCCCTTCTTTTATGCGTGAGAAATAAGAAATAATTGATTGACCGCGCTCTAAGCTTTTAACTTTAAGAGGTGTGTATCCTTTTTGACGGAGATATTCGATAACTTCTTTCTGGTCGTTGGCGTCTAGCCTTCCTTTTTGTTTTTGTCCTTCATGATCAACTGCAATAAATGAATATTCCATATTATTAAAATCAGAATTGAGAATTAAGAATTTAGAATAAAGTATAAAGAGAATCCTTAATACTCACTTCTTACTCCTTAATTCTTGTCAGCCCATCAGCCTTGCGAGTGCGTCTGGTCTCATGGCGTATGCTTGGGCAACCTCAAGGGATAACTTACCCTCTTTTATGAGTCGAGCGAGTGTCGCCTCCATTGTGTTCATGCCTTCTTCTGATGAGGTTTCTATTGTTGAGTCGATAAGATGCGATTTACCTTCTCGTATATTTGCTTTAACGGCATTTGTAGCAAGAAGAACTTCGGTTGCAACGATTCTTCCGCCATCAATTGTAGGGAGTAATCTTTGAGAAATTACCGCCTCAAGGGTTGAGGCAAGTTGAATTCTGATTTGATTTTGTTGCGCCTCAGGAAATGAGTCGATAATTCTATCTATTGTTTGGGATGCTGAATTTGTATGGAGTGTTGAGAAAACCAAATGTCCTGTTTCGGCAATAGTAATTGCACTTGCAATACTCTCTGGGTCTCTCATTTCGCCAACGACTACAACATCTGGGTCTTCTCGAAGGGCACTTTTAAGACTCTCAGACCACGAAAGAGTATCGTGTCCTAGCTCTCGTTGAGAAATGAT
Organism: uncultured Gammaproteobacteria bacterium; assembly: GCA_964511305.1. Lineage (GTDB taxonomy): Bacteria > Patescibacteriota > Microgenomatia > Levybacterales > GWA1-39-11 > JAUSNA01. Next base: position 28,630 of record CAZEEU010000005.1, read on the forward strand.
GCTTTTTCCTTTCGGATACACATATTCGATAGGATCCTCAATTGTTAGGATATTAAGTGCCGAGGTCATATTGATCTCATTAATGATTGATGCGATGGTTGTTGTCTTTCCGTGTCCCGTAGGGCCGGTTATGAGTACAAATCCTTGCTTGAGCTTTGCAAGTCGATGACAAATTTGTGGTAGCTGAAGTTCTTCTATTGATTTAACGTTTGGAGGCAGTAACCTAAATGCTCCAGCTAAAGAATTTCTTTGAAAATAAAGATTTACGCGAAATCTGCCTTTGTCGCCATACGATCCTCCACCATACCCGTAAGAAAAGTCTAGGGCTCTATTGGCCATAAATATTTCTTTTTGATTGGCGCTTAGGATAGGAAGCAGCATTTGTTCTACTACTTCTTCAGTCAATGGTGGGACTGATGAAAGTTGCTGCAGTGACCCATTTATTCTATAAACGGGAGGAACACCCACAATAATATGTAGGTCTGAGGCATTCGCCTGGATTGCTTTTTCTAATAATTGATTAAAATCCATATATCTTAAGAATTAAGAATTTAGAATAAAGTATAAAGAGAATTCTTAATACTTAATTCTTGCCCCATAATTCTTGTTTTACTCCTGTGCAATTCTCAATTTTCCATTTTCAATTCTCAATTTTATTTTTTACTCCTGCGCTACCCTTAGTATTTCATCAATTGTTGTAACTCCTGCCAAGACTTTTAGATACCCATCTTGTTTCTTCAATAACTCTTGAGAAACAAGTCGCTACTCCTGTGCAACCCTTAGTATTTCATCAATTGTTGTAACTCCTGCCAAGACTTTTAGATACCCATCTTGTTTCATCGTTATCATTCCTTCTTTTTTTGCTTGGGCTTCAATTGTTGTACTATCACTTCGTTCTAGTATGAGCTTTGCGATGCCGTCTGTGATAGGCATAACTTCATATATACCCACACGTCCAAGAAAACCTGAATCGCCACACACCTCACACCCGGTTCCTTTATAAATCTTTAGAGGTTCATTTGGCCTTGTAGGCATGAGATTGCCGAGGACTTTTTTAATTTCTTCAGCAATTCCTGCTGGAGGTATTAAGTCTACTTTGCAATGTGTGCAAATCTTTCGGGCAATACGTTGTCCCATTGTTGCATTTATTGTTGATGCCAATAAAAATGTCTCTGCTCCCATATCAATGAGACGAGGAAGAGCGCCAGCTGCACCATCTGTGTGAAGGGTTGAGAAAACTAAATGGCCGGTAAGAGATGCTTGAATAGCAAGCTCTGTTGTTTCTTTGTCACGGATTTCTCCTACGAGTATTATATTTGGATCTTGTCTCAAAAATGATCTAAGACCTGTTGCAAAAGTGAGGCCAACATCATCATTGATCTGGACCTGATTTGCTCCAGGAATTTGATACTCAACCGGGTCTTCAAGGGTTAATATATTTACTCTTGTTGTATTGAGCTTTGAAAGTACAGCATAAAGGGTTGTAGTTTTACCACTTCCAGTAGGTCCGCAAACAAGAATTATGCCATGAGGCCTGAGCATTGCCGCCTCTAAAGTTCTTAGGGACGTTCCATTGAGTCCAAGATCCATCAGAGTTGGTATTCCTCCTGATTTACGAAGCAACCTCATGACAATTTTTTCACCAAACACCGTTGGCAAAGAGCTTACACGAAGATCAACCTCCTCATCAGATACCTTGAAATTAAAACGACCATCTTGCGGAGTCCTTCGCTCGTCGATCTTAAGACCCGAGAGAATTTTTACACGAGAAATAACGGCTTCGCTTACTCCCAATGGCAGTGAAAGTCTTTCATATAAAATGCCGTCAATTCTATAGCGGACCCTCACTCTATCCTCTTGTGGCTCAAGATGTATGTCAGATGCTCTACTTTTAACTGCGTACTCAAGTATTGTTGATACAATTTTGGCAATTGGTGCCTCCTTGATAACTTCAGAAATGCTTTGCAAGTCAAAAGTTTTGACTTTGTTGATTTTCTCACTCTCACGAAGTGCTGCTTTGACTTCTCCGACAAGACCAAAGCTGTATTGAGTCTGAATGGCTTGCTTAACTTCGCTTGGAACACCTTGAAATGCTTTTATTGATGCTCCTGTTTTTTGCTTTACAAATTCCAATGCCTCAACGTCATTTACATTGGACATAACTATGGAAAGAACTTTTGCTTCTTTATCAAAAGCAAATGGAATAAGACTAAATCGTTCTGCAACTGACTTTGGAATAAATCCTAAAGCCTCAGGTGAGAATGGCAAGGTTGTTACGCTTGTGAAAGGAACATTTAGCAATTTTGCTAATGCTTCATAGTACCGTTCTTCAGGAACGATCTGAAGTTTGAAGATCAATTTATCAAGCTCTGTATTTTGTTTTGCGGCCTCGATTTTGAGATTCTGAAGTTGGTCTTGAGATATGAGCTTTTCCTGAACAAGAATACTACCAACTGATAGCTGGCCTGAGTCATTTTGTTGATTGGGTAGGTCTGGGACAGTGGGCATAAATTAAGCTATCTCATCGTAGTTGAAAAGAGCTTTTGCTGTCAAGGATTTAGTGCTATAAATATAGGTATGGCATCAACCCTTTTGATCGGTAATTCCGAATCAGTGCTCGGATTTGTTGAAGAATATTCTAATACCCACAACATCCTCCCGTATGAGATAGAAAGATTTGAAGAAATGCTCCCAATAGCATCAGCAAGAGACATCAAGAAGAAGCTTTCATTCTCTACTCCGGGCAGTAGGTTATTTATATTTCTAAGCGGCATGACTGTTGAGGCTCAAAATGCGCTGCTTAAGAGCGTTGAGGAATCTTCTGACAATACACATTTTATATTTTGCTGCGAGCGCGAAGATTCTATACTTCCAACAATTGCTTCAAGAAGTAGAATTGTAAAAATTAGAGAAGCGATCGCAACCGAAGAGCAGATGTATGGCGTTCTTTCAAAAATTATAACAAGCACTTCTGTCTCGTATTCTGACATCGAAGAAATAGCATCGCTGTGTGAGAAAGATTTCGGCAAAATTATTGTTGCTTTGAGGCAGATTGTTTTGGATGAGACAATGCGTTCTGAGGCTAGACTACGTGCTGCTGCTTTTTGTAAAAAACTTTTACAAATGAACACTCTTCTTAAGCAGAGTAACGTTTCGGTATTTGTGCTTCTGGAATCGGCCTTCGAGCCTGCTTCTACTACTTGACAAGGAATTTTGCATATGGTTATGATCTAACTAAGATGAAATTATCCGCTGTCCGGACGCTTCAGAAAGGCTTCACGTTAATCGAACTTCTCGTTGTTATTGGAATTCTTGGTATTTTGGCAGCTGCATTGGTTGCAACAATTGATCCATTTGAGCAGTTGAATAAAGCAAATGACGCAAATTCTAAAAATACTGCTGTCGAATTTCTTAATGCAAATATCCGTTATTACACAACCCACACTGCAATGCCTTGGGACACAGCCGGTGCTAATTGTCTAGTCGGCACAGCTGATCCTATTGGAGTATCGATTTCGCCTACTGGAAATATGATAAATTGTTTGTCCGCTTTGATTGTTGAAGGTGAGCTTAAATCATCATTTACAACAGCAAGTGGAATTCTCAGCGGAATTTATATGACCGAAACAAATGATAATGTCACAATGTGTTATCTTCCTAAATCTAAATCACAGAAAAAAGATGGCAACACTAGATTTACAACTCCCTCAGCAGGAACAGGTGCAGCATGTCCAGGCGGAACGGCAAATACTGTTCCAGGACCATCTTGTTATTGGTGTACTCAGTAAATTCCTCTAGCCTTTAGTATTTCCTTTTTGATATAACCAATAAATGGTGGGAAAAATTTCCATAGTTCTTCTACTCATTTTTTTTGCATTTCTTTATTTTCACAATGCGACAGTAGATATTTTTGGTGGAGACACTGGGGACCTTGTAACAGCAGCTCTAGTGGGAGGAGTTGCGCATCCTCCAGGGTATCCATTATTTTTACTTTTTGGAAGAGTTCTTGGGTCATTGCCTCTACCTTTGCTTCCAGTTACCAAAGTGGCTATGGTGTCGATTTTTGCTTCACTTACCTCTCTATATCTTATTTATAAAATCATTGGATTATTTGAAAAGAATTTATATTTCCGCCTCTTAACGCCTGCTATTATTGGTCTTACCTATCTTTTCTGGCTGTATGCCGAGATACCTGAGGTTTTCGCCTTAAATATGACACTTTCTTTAAGTGTAGTATTTTTTTCTTTAAAATATGAAAGAACGAAAGAATTTAAACACCTCTTACTGGGGACATTTTTATTTGGACTTGGATTATCAAACCATCACACTGTTATTTTTACACTTCCTTTTTGTCTTGTTGCATTGGGGCACGCAAAAAAATCTTTCCTAAATTTACGTTGGAAAATTTTGCTTGTGCCATTGGTAGGATTTTTGGGGCTGATACCTTATGGATATCTCCTTGTTGTTTCATCGATGAACCCACCTGTAAATTGGAATCATATACACACTTTGGAGGGGCTTATCCGTCACTTCCTGCGAGCGGACTATGGTACATTTTCAGCCGGTGCATTTCAGCAACCAATAAGTGAAGTAAAATTTATAATTCTTAAAACGTATCTAGACAGCCTGTTTAGGACCATTACTATTCCGGTGCTTATCATTTCAATAATAGGATTTGTGAGAGGTATTATCAAAGAGAAAAGCTTTTCGACAACAACTATTGCTGTATTTCTTATTTCTGGACCCTTTTTCCTTGCCTACGCCGGATTTCCAATAATTGATTATTTTGTACAAGGACTATCAGAAAGATTTTATATTTTCTCCTTTACAATGCTTATGCTGTTTTTCCCTTTTGGAATTCGTGCAATTTACATATTTTTTCAAAATACATTCTCAAAGAAAATATATACTAGTGTCCTAATCTCAATTTTTGCTTTGATACCTGTTCTTCTTTTTATTGCAAATTACGGAAGAACTGATCTTTCAAAAACTAAGATTGGAACTAATTTTGCTAAGCAATATCTAAATTCACTGCCAAAAGGAGCAATATTTGTAGTTAGCGGAGATACGAGATCATTTAATACATGGTATGCCTACTACGTGCTTGGAGTGAGACGAGATATCCAGCTTATTCAATATGGAGAATTTGCACTAAGAAATCCACTTCTTGAAGCTGAAAAGAATAAAATAAAAAGCGAAGTAGGAATAAGAGGCACTGACCTTTTCTTAAATGCAGTACTCTCATTATCTAAAGACCGGCCTATATATTCTTCTATAAAATTTAAAATTCCTGAAAAAAATTATCAGTGGGTACCAGTGGGAATTGGTTATAAACTTTATGGTAAAAGTGACCTGCCAACAAGAGATGAGTATGTAAAGCTAATTAACAACTCTCTAAGAGGAATAACAATTCCATACGTTAATTCTCTTTCAAGTGCAGAAAAAACATTAATTTTAAGAAGTATACCCTCATACTACTCAACCTCAATGTCCTTAATCGGCGATACATACTTCAATGTATATACCGATGTCTCATCTGCGCGTCGATATTACAATTTTTCAAAGTTCATAGATCCTACTGATCCATCAAGTTATATTGGTCTTTCAAAGGTTTCTTTACTTCAAAATAAGTGTCAGGAGGCAGAGACTAATGCAAAAAAAGCGATTGAGTTAATACCTATTGCATTTGAAGGGTATGTGCTGTGGTATAAGTCGGCTGCAGAATGTTACAAAGACAAAAAGCGAGCTGCAATGATTGAGCAGGTATTTGAGCATAAATTCAATACTAATATTGAGGAATTGCATAAAATTTTGAAAAAGTATTGAGATGAAGAACATATTACGAATTGTTATTCTTTCTCGGTTATTACTGTTAGCAATAGGAGTAATAGTCTTTTTAAAATTCCCCTTTTCACTGCCTAGCTATACTGGAAATTTTCATTTTCCACAACAGGAGAGTCGTTATGTTCTGCCCTTCAAGACCTGGGACGCACAGCATTATCTTTTTCTTGCTGACAATGGATACATTACAGGACAAGAAAGTAATAGATTTTTTCCACTCTATCCTGCATTCATTTTTGCCCTCACGATTTTTATAAGAAATTCTTTAATCTCATCCTATATCTTGTCTTTTATTTTTTGTGTTGGAAGTGCTGCGACTCTTTTCAAGCTTACTGAAAAATTATTTCCAAAAAGAAATATAGCCTTTCTGACTACTCTCTTTCTTCTTGCATTTCCAACTGCATTTTTCCTAGCACTCCCTTATACAGAATCATTTTTCTTGTTTTTGTGTCTTCAGTTTTTTTATAGAATGGAGACAAAAAAAAATCGTACTGCCCTACTCTGTTTACTATTAATTCCTCTCGCAAGGCCAACAGGTATCTTTATTCTTGTGCCATGTATTTATTATTTAGTAAATAATCCAAACATAAGATATTTTTATGTTTCTACATTTAACAAACCACTGAGGATCCCTTTTGTCCGAAATTTACTACTAATAATTGTTCCTCTTTTGGGAATATCTATATATTTTCTATTTCACAAACTAGTTCTGGGAGGTGCATTCGAGGGATTAAATGGTATAAATTCCATTGCTTCCTGGAACCCAATAAATATTCTCGACCCAGGCTCATTAATAAGAAATCTGGTTGCTGTAAAGTTGCAGTGGCACGGATTTCAGAATTCACTTCTTGATAGAGCTTTTTTTATATTCTTTCTTGTGATGCTTCCTGTAATTTATAAAAAAATGCCAAGGCAATATTTTTATTTCGCTTTAGTGATGGGACTTGTTCCACTCTTGGGAAGTTTTACTTCATATATGAGATATTTGCTTCCCGTTTTTCCTATCTATATAGTCCTTGCAGATTTACTCGCTAAACAAAAATTATTGATCTTAAGAATTGTAGTATTTGCCGTATTTTTTGCTTTACAGGTATTATTATTTGCTATGCACATACTTAACTATTGGGTTTCTTGATATACTCATTTCATGCTATTATTTTTACTTCCCTCATTTGCAATGGGAGCGGCGTTAGGGAGCTTTCTTGCTGTTCTTGTCGATAGGCTCTCAACCGGTAGATCTTTTGTTAAGGGCAGGTCTTATTGTGAGAGTTGTAAAAAAACTCTTCAGGCAATCGATCTTGTTCCCGTCTTTTCATACATAGTGCTTCTGGGTAAGTGTAGATTTTGTAAAAAGAAAATTCCCTTTCGCCTTTTTTTAATAGAGTTAGTGACTGCACTACTCGCCTCTACATGTTTTTATCTTGCTATCACCGGAATATTTAGTATAACTTCTGCAATTTTAATTTTCATTATTTTGTATTTGTTTTTTGGCATATTTGTTGCCGATATAATATACGGAATTATCCCTGATTTTTTTAGTCTAGCTGCTTTAATAGTGAGTTTCTTTTACGTATATTTTCAAAGGTCACCGATGATAGCTCATGGTATTGCTGGTCTTTCGTGTTTTGCTTTTTTCTTAACGCTATTTGTTATCACAAAAGGCAGAGGAATGGGTTTTGGAGACGTCAAGCTTTCATTTATTTTAGGATTTTTACTCGGCTATCCTTTGATTATTGTCAGCCTATACTTAGCTTTCTTGACAGGTGCAGCTGTGGCTATCATACTGGTTGTATGTCGAAAAACGAAGTTTTTTGGGGGGTCAATTCCCTTCGGTCCATTCTTGGTTGCCTCAACGGTTATATCTCTCTTTTACGGCCAAGAAATTCTCAGAGTATTTCTCGCCCGCTTCTTCCCTTAAGGCAAAAGCAAAATGGATTCACTATAATCGAGCTCATTACCGTCATAGGTGTCCTTGGAATTTTAGGTTCAATTTTGCTTGCGATTGTAAATCCCCTTGAACAATTCAATAAAGCAGCTGACTCTAGAAGGAAAGCAGATCTTGGTCAAATACAAAAGGCATTAGAAAGCTACTATCAGGATCATGGCAGATACCCATATATGTATAAAGATGGAAATATAAGCAAGATCACAAAGACTGGAACAACTCAGGGTGGTACTTCTGCAGGGGTTGTAACATGGGGATCAGACTTTAGACCATACATGGATGTGCTTCCAATTGATCAAAAAAAAGCCAAAAGTTATGGGTACTGGTCAGACCCTGCAACAGGACAGGAATATGCTCTCTATGCTTCTCTTGATCGAGGAGGTAAAGATCCACAGGCTTGTAATCATGGCAATATCTGCACAAATGCTTCAGTCCATGCAATAGTGTGTGGGGGGGTTTGCAACTACGGGGTTTCGAGTCCTAACATCGCGCCCTAAAGAGTTGAGAATTGAAAGTTGAGAATTAGAATTAGATAAAAATTGACATGCAGAATGGCAATTGGAAAAAAGAATTTCTAGAAAGACTGATTCGTTTCTCGTCAGACATTGTAATTTTAACAAACTCTTTTCCTAAGACTCCCGCAGGGTATGCTCTTGCCTCTCAGCTTGTACGCTCTGGAACTTCGGTGGGTGCAAACGTGCATGAAGCGCAAGACGCATCTTCTGGAAAAGATTTTAGACAAAAGATGTTGATCTCTCTTCGAGAAGCACGAGAAACTTATTATTGGTTTGAGGTAGTTGAAGTATCCGGCTTGCTTTCCAAAAAGGAACTATCTAAACTTAAACATGAAGTAAGTGAAATTATCGCTATTCTTGTTTCTATATTAAACAAACTTAAAAATAAGGAATGAAAAAAATAACACCACTCTCAACTCTCAATTTTCCATTCTCAAATTCTCGAGGATTCACTTTGGTCGAGTTGCTTGTTTCTATTTCAATTATTGCTGTCCTGACGGCACTTTTAACAGCAAATTTTGTAGGAGCAAGGCAGCGTGGTCGTGACGGTCAAAGAAAGGCAAATGCATACAATATGCAATCAGCACTCGAGCTGTATAGGGCAGATGTTGGGACATATCCTCTAACGCTTACTACTTGCGGTACTGCGCTTAAGTCTCCTAGTGGCACAACATATCTACAAAAAATTCCTTGTGACCCATCTACCAACGCTGGATATTATTACAACTCACCAGATGGAGTTACTTATAAAATTATCACCTGTCTTGAGAATCGTGAGGATTCGGATAAATCCACGGATTCTGCAGACACTTCAGCATGTGCAAGTCCTACTGTGCCATTCACATTAATAAATCCTTAGGAGAAAGAGAATGAATGAAGAATTTTTTCCACCCACCCCATAATTATTCATCTGGATTCAGTGTTCTAAAGGGACGCGAATCCGCAGGATTCAGTGTTCTAAAGGGACGCGAATCCGCAGGATTCACCATAATCGAGCTTCTTGTTGTTTTTACTGTGATATCTATATTATCCGGTATTGGAATTGCTTCTTTTGTGTCATATAGCAGGTCACAACAATTAAATCAGGTTTCAAATGATGTGAAGCTATTGATTAATGAGGCAAAATTTAATTCTCTAAATGTTGTCAGAAATATTCAAGGAGAAAATGGAACTAGATTGCTTTGTGAGGATGCTAACTCACTGCAAGGATATTCTGTTAGTGTCATTGGAGCTACAAGACTTGAATTAAGGCAAATATGCACAACCTCTGGCTCCCGACTAGTTAAAAGCATTGCCCTCCCTACAAATATAAGTATTGCTAATTCAAATCAGCCAACAAGTTGCTCTGTAGTGACATTTGGGGCCCTTTCTGCGTCTGTCAATGGTGCTCCCTGCACCCTACGCATTAATGGTTTTGGAGGAGAAATCAAAACATTGTCAATTGATGCTATAGGAAATATAAAACTTGAGTAGTATGAGGAATAAGTTGCAAAAAGGTCAAACAATGATTGAAGCGATTGTCGCGCTTGTGACAATATTGTTAATTGTCACTGCAATTGCAATTGTTATTGTCAATGGTCTGTATAACTCCTCATACATAAAAAATCAGAATGAGGCAAATAAGCTTGCTCAGCAAGGAATGGAGTTTGTGAGAAATATTCAGCAAAATGATTTAGCTACATTTAAAGCATATGGCCAAAACACCTCTGCTTTGTGTATGGATGAGGCACAAAATAAGCTTGTTACGGATCGCTGTTTTACAGACACTGTAAATACAGGTACTGCTTTTAATCGCACTATCCTTTTGTCATCGGGTGGAGATTGTCTATCAACCGAAACAAAAGTTGTTGTAAATGTTAAATGGACAACTTCAAAATGTCCACCAACCAACACATTCTGCCATGGAACGGTGCTTGCGTCATGTATGCCTTTTACACTTCCGGCAAACGACCCATGAAAAAAAATATAAGCCTATGAATAATTTTTTGTTCTGTCTGACGCCATGATTAAAAATCTCAAATCTCAAATCTCAATTTTCAATTTAAATAAAGGGTATACACTGGTGGAGCTTTTAGCTGTTACTTCAATTATTGTTGTTATCTCTGGGCTAATTGTAGGAATACTCTACTCTACTCTTCGCGGTGGAAATAAAACAAAAGTTACAAATGATGTATCTCAAAATGGTAATTACGCAATGTCCGTAATTGCAAATACAATCCTTAGCGCGCAAGCGGTTACACAGGTAAATGGAATTCCTATAACGGATTGCACTGTCCCACCGGAGGGTGTATCGGGAAAGTCAATTCAGTTTGAGGAGGCAAATGGCAATCTCATAACGTATGCATGTGACTCAAATAGTATTGCTTCTTCATCCGGAACAACGACAAACGACCTTATCGACATAAGTGCTGTTAAGGTAGATCCGAATTCATGTACCTTTACCTGCTTTCAGAATAATGCCAATCCTTACTCTCTGCCAATTATAAAAGTTGTTTTTACGGTCTCTCAGCAATCTTCTGGTAGTATAGTTGAGAATGCCGCAACAAGCACCTTTAATACCTCGGTTGCAATGCGAAATTATAATCCCCGCTGACATTTCCTAGTCTTCTTGACATTGTCTTGAGTTCATACGTATTATGAATAGGTATGATAAAAACCCCGCAAAGTGGGCAGATACTTCTTGTAGTCGTTCTTACAATGATTGTGGCGCTAACTGTTGGATTATCAATTGCTGCAAGAATAGTAACTGAGCTAAAGCTTTCAAAGCAGAACGAAGAGTCGCAAAGAGCCTTTCAAGCAGCCGAGGCAGGAGTGCAAAGAACTTTGGAAAATGGTGCTGCCGGTAGCCCTATTGCGCCTATTAAATTGGGCAATAATTCGTCATTCTCTACTAAAGTTATTCCTGATAATAATCCTGCTATTATTATGAACAATGGTATTGAGGTTGATCAGGCTGTTGGTGGGGATGTTTGGTTATCTACATACTCATCAAATCCAGCAACGCAATTTCAAAATCCGATGGGATGCACCGGCACAACGTGCAATGATTTAATTATAACTCTTTATTGGGGCTCACCTAACCAAACTAATTGTGACCCCTCGGGGGACAATGTTGCACCCGCAATGGAAGTAGTCTTATTGAAGGGTCCCGTTGCTACTCCTTCGATATCGAAGGGTCTATTTGAGGCAACAGGTTGTCTTGGTGATTACAGACTCTCTAATATCTCCTCAAATGTGGTGCAGGCGACGACTGTCGGAGGACCTTTTTCTCCAAGAGTTGGAGGCCCAACCTTCAGATATAAGGCTGATATAATTTTTAACAATGGCACCGAGCCTATAAAGAATGGTCTTGTTATGAAAGTTATCCCAATCTTTAATTCAACTATGGTTGGTTTACAAGCAAGTGTAATAGTAGGTTCTCAACCCCCTACTTCTATAGCATTTCCACCACAAGGCTCCTTGGTTGAGTCAACGGGAACTTCCGGGGATACTATTCGAAAAGTTGTTTATTATCAGTCCTACCCGCAAATACCACTTGAAGTATTTCCATATTCATTACTGTCCCAATGAGTACGACATTCGGTTTAGATATAGGTACGACATCAATTAAGGCTTTTTCTGTAAAGAAAAGTGGCCCTTCTTATGCTATCGAATCACTGGGAATTGGTCCGGCTCCACAAAAAGGTATTCATTCAGAAGCAACTGAGGATATTAAAATCTTTTCCGAGGCAATTAAAAATGTTATCTCAAGTGCTAACATTCGACAAAAAGAGGTGAATATCGCGCTTCCAGAAAGCCAGGTCTACACAAAAATTATAGAAATGCCTTTGCTTTCAGAAAAAGAGCTTGCTGCTGCCCTCAAATATGAAATGGAACAGTATATTCCACTACCTCTTGATCAGGTCAAAACTGATTGGCAAATTCTGGGATCCTCTGGTCCTCAAAGCAAAACAACAAGGGTGCTTATTGTAGCTGCATCCCAAAGCTTGATTAAAAAATATGAATCAATAATGGAAACATTGGGGCTAACGCCTGCAACAATCGAGACTGAGATGTTGTCGGTTCATAGATCGCTATTTCCTCTTGTTAATACTCAGACCTCCAATATGCTTATCCATATGGGTGCTTCAACAACGAATATAGCAGTTGTTGAAAATGGAGAAATTCTTATGGTATTTACTGTTGATAAGGGTGGAATTGCAATTACTCGTGCAATTTCATTGGATCTTGGGATAGAACTTGGTCAAGCAGATGCCTATAAGAAGGCATACGGATTGAGTAAGGACGCTTTTGAAGGGAAAATTGGTAAGTCTCTTTTTCCAATTCTTGAATCGATCTTGGGAGATATAAAAAAGACTTTATTGCTTTATAAAGATAAGAATCCAAATCAATCTGTGACTCAAATTATTTTATCCGGAGGCACAGCGCAGCTTCCAGGTATTGATATTTACTTTACAAATCAACTCAACATCCAAGTAGTACTAGGTAACGCACTTCAGGTATATGACATAAAGAATGTACCACCTCAAGTGGAATCCGATGCCCTTAGTTTCAATGTTGTCACGGGATTGGCTCTAAAAGATATGTTATAGCTCCTATGAAAAAGGGAATTAATCTTTCACTTGGTCGTAAACGTTCTGATGGTGTTCTTCGTAAGTTCTTTGCTGTCTCAGTAGGCGTATTCTTAATTACAGTCGTTATCTCAATTGGTCTCATTGCTTATCGTCTCATCCTTAAAGTTTCTTTTGATGCTTTAGACCAGCAAGAACAGCAAGTAAATTCTCAACTCCTAGCTTTAACAGAAAAAAACGACAAGCTCTTAGAAACAAAAAGTCGAATCACTGATATCAAAAAAATAATAGCAAAAAGATCCCCCATAACAACGAGGATGGGGATCATATCAGAAACCGTACCGGCCGAAACATCAATTAACGGAATAACAGGGAATGAAAAGGAAATGGAGTTAAATCTTGAATCTGACAGCCTTAATTCTATTAATGATCTTATAGAGCAAAAAGTAAATGAGGTAGCCGCTGACAAAAAAAAGGGAATCAAGAAGGTTGAGATGAAATCATTTGGTCTCAATCCAAAAACTTTAAAATATACCATTTCGTTAGGAATAACTTTTGAATCACTATGAAAGAATTACAGCAAATTTATAACAAACGCAAACAGCAGCTTGTCCCTCTGATTCTTGGATTTGCTGCATTTTTTGTCCTTGTGAGAGTCATACTTCCGCAGTGGACTGATATAACGGACGTACAATCTCTAGTTACGACAAAGCGGGCTGCAATTGAGGCAAAAACAGAGACAGTAAGAATACTAAACTCCCTTACTAGTGAGAAAATTGATGAGGACTACACTCTAGTAACAACAGCGCTTCCTCTCAGAAAAGATATAGTTCTTATATATTCAGAATTGAATGATGTTGCGAATCGTTCAGGTGTTGAGCTTGGTGGTTTTAGCGTAAAAATTGGTGATATCTATACAACGGCCAAAAGCACAAAAAGTAGCGACCAAACAATCAATGGAATTCCTTATTTTACGATTCTTGTAAATGTGAGTGGGGAAAGTGATGGCATGCGTAAATTCGCCGATCTTATGTATGAAAGTCTTCCTGTTGTTGAGATTTCAACGATCGATATTTCTAAAAGAGATGCAAGATATACGATTAATTTCTTTTTCAAGCCATTATCTTTAAAACCTGATAACGCTTCGGCAACAGCTATTCAGCCGTTGAGTGCGGCAGATACAAAGCAGCTTGATGCAATAAGGACGTGGAAATCAGATTTTACCCCGCTGTACTAAGCTAACTCTTTGGGGCTATCGAGGTCTGGGCGTCTTATCAGCGTCTTTTTAAGAGCTTTCTCGCTTTTGAAGGCCTCAATTTTTTTTGGATCACCTGAAAGGAAAACGTCAGGCACCTTCATGTCGCGAAATACTTCGGGTCTGGTGTATTGTGGGCCTTCCAAGATCCTTTTCCCATTAATTTCAGAATGAGATTCATTGACAGTAGCAGTTGGATCCTTAAGAACACCTGGCAATAGTCGTGTGACGCTGTCAATAATTGCCATAGCTGGAATTTCTCCACCCGTAAGAACAAAATCTCCAATAGATAATTCCATGTCAACTAATTCCCGCGTCCTTTCATCAAACCCTTCATAATGGCCACAAACGAGAATGATATGAGAAAGAGTAGATAATTCTTCTGCAATTTTTTGTGAGTAAACGGCTCCTTGAGGGCATAGCAAGATAACTTTTTCACCTGGTATCCCAATTCGTGCCGAGCTAATTGCTTCCTCTAATACGTCCGGCCTAAATACCATGCCCGCTCCCCCGCCATATGGCTTGTCATCCACGATTTTATGAGGTCCGATGCCAAATTGTCTGTGATCAACCAAATTAAACTCAACTAGCCCTTTTTCTTGAGCTCTTTTAATAATGGAATGACTAAGGATATCGGTAAAAACTTCAGGAAAAAGTGTGACTACTGATATTTTCATAATGTAAATTATCAAATATCAAAATCCAATTTTCAAACTACATTTAAATTTAGTAATTCTTTTGGGATTTGATGCTTGGTTCTTGGAATTTACGCTCTGAGGTTAAGCGTTCTCTTCTACGTTGATTTCAACTCTCTTATTATCTCTAATTGCTTGAATTTTTACTAATTGCTTCATTGCATTGATAACTTTTCCACCTTTACCAATGATTCTTCCTATTTCTTCTTGTGGAGCGTGAATTGTGAGAATTGTGCTA
>CAZEEU010000005.1:43699-69430 GCA_964511305.1 uncultured Gammaproteobacteria bacterium
CATCTTCTTCGCTTTCAGTAACAGTAATTGCTTCGTTGGCGATAGTGTTGGTTAGGATATATTCTAGAAGTTCGCGCATATGTGGTATTAGTTAGCTTTAGCCTTTTTAACTTTCTTTTCTCTTTTTACGCCGTCAATTACGTCTTTTACAGCTGGAGTCATTTGAGCGCCTTTAGATACCCAGTATTTAATCTTATCATTATCAAATTCTTTTACCACTGAAGAAACAGTCTTCTCATAATATCCGAGAAGCTCAACTGGTTTACCGTCACGACGAGATCTTTTTTCTTTAACTACCAACCTATATTTTCTCTCGCCTTTTTTGCCGGTTCTTGTGAATCTTATTACTAGCATGGGAGATATTGTACTATTTTTGAGGCTTTTAAGCAAGTATTCTTTTAATATTCTACGTTGAATGCTTCAAGTGCTTTTTGAGCAGCATCTTTTTCAGCGTCTTGCTTTGAGCGTCCAGATCCATTTGAGACTAATTCATCATTTAAATACACGCCAGAAGTGTAGATTTTGTCGTGATCTGGTCCCTGCTCTTCTAAAATCCTATAATCAGGAGAAACTCTGTATTTTTCCTGCATATATTCCTGTAATTTGCTCTTCGGATCTTTAAGACCCTGTGTTCCGACAAATTCGCTTTGATTATCAAGAATCGTTACAGTAATAAAGTCTCGTGCTTTCTCAATTCCTCCGTCTAAGAAAAGCGCTCCTACAACTGCTTCATAGGTATTAGCAAGAATAGTCTTATTGGATCTTCCTCCACCCTCTTCTTCTCCCCTACTCATCTTAAGCAAGCTCCCAAGTCCAAGGGTGTCAGAAACCAAGTAAAGTGTTTGAGTATTCGTAAGAACTGATCGAAGACTTGTCAGATCTCCCTCCTTTATGTCTGGATTTGCAAGATAAATTGAGCTTGAAACCACAAAGGAGAGAATGCTGTCCCCCAAGAATTCAAGGCGTTCATTCGATTCCTTTATTTCTTTATTCTCATTCAGATACGACCTATGCGTGAAAGCAAGAGCTTGAAGATGTGGGTCATTAAATTCTGGTAATTTTACGTTCATGATTCTTTTAGAAGTTTGCCAAGTGCGCCATTTACAAATCCTGGTGAAGCATCACCGCCAAATTCTTTGGCAAGTTCTATCGCTTCATCAACAATTACTTTTGGAGGTGCTTCTTTCTCAAATTGTAACTCATAAACTGCCAAACGCAAAATTGCGAGGTCAACCTTGTTGATTTTATCTATTGGAAATTCAGGAGCGATATCGCGAATTGCTGTATCAATTTCATCAAACTTTTCTATTATAAGCTTTGCCTTCTCATTATTAATGCGTTGATTTAAAAAGCTATACGAGAATAATAATTGGACAATATCCTGTCTTTTCTTATGACGAGGATCAAGGGCGGTCTTCATTGAAGATTAAATAACTTTCTTGCCTTTGTAGTAACCACAGGCTTTGCAAATTACGTGTGGGACGATAACTGAACCACAATTTTTGCACACTGCGGATGCGCCAACCTCAAGAGAGATTGAGCTGCGTCTTTTTCCTTTTCGTTGTCGAGAATGTCTTCTCTTTGGTTCTTGTGGCATACAAAAAAAGCGCTTACGGTCTAGTTATCTTAACTATTCCTATACGCTAAAGTGTATTATAGTAAATCTCAGGTCAAATCGCAATAGAAATGTTAACTTTGCGCTGAAGAGTCATTGGGAGTAGTTGGAGACGCATTATCTGTAGATGTGGCAATATCAGGCGCAGCCTGAACAGGCTCTGTGGGAGCCGTCTCATCGGTAGTTGTTTCTGAAGATGCAGCTGGAGCATCGGGCGTAAGACCTACTGACTCGGAGTTTGAAGTTGGTTCTGTGCTTGTTGTTGGCGCTTCACCTTCGGCTGTAGGTGTTGACATTGGCTCCGCTGGAACAGGATTTGGAGTTGGCTCTGAAAGCCATCTACGCTCCATTACGCCACTTCCTTTAAAAGTTTTTGCGTCGGCAACGCTTATGTCAAATGCGGCTGCAATATCGTAACTCGTCGAAACCTTAACAAGCCCCCCATCAATTGACAGGTTATTGTTTGTGCCCAGTGGTTCTGCAAAAGTTCCGTAGTCATTCAACCCTTCAGTTCTGTAAGCCATTGCCGGATGAGTTACGCTATAAAGTACGCTTTCTAAATTTTGTTTTGCAATACGTTCTTGCTCCTGGCGAAACCCAGGAATAGATTCTTGATATGGCGCAACATAAACTTGCTTCGGAATGCTCTCAGCGCCTCCATTGAATGCAATAGACAACCCTTGTCTTACACTATCAGCTCTGTAACGGAAAACTGTCTGCTCGGCCTCTTGCTGTCTTGCTATTGGATCTTTCCCAGCGTATTTTTGCATGTCCGGGTTGCCTTCATCTGTAAGTGTTAGACTGTCAGCATCTGCAGTAGAAATTTTTCCAACAGTTTTTTCATTTACAAAAAATATATCATGAACAACTGCTCTTTGAGTGTAAAGGGGCTCTGCATTTCCATAGAGAAAGGGGTTTGACCCGCCGGTATTTTTGATGATTTTTGTTTGAACTTCTCTTGTAAGTGGAGATAGCAAAACAACTGCTTTTCTGCCTTCAGGACCTTCAACTTGTTTGCAAAAATCCCCCAAGGTGCCCCTGGCACTTTCTAAAGACATAACTAACTGACTGCACATTTCTTCCCCTTCTGTTTGGATTCTGGTGGCTTCGGTTTCGATTGCAAGTCTATCTTCGCGACTCATTGAAGATCCATTAGCCTCTTTTCTTTTTAATATAGCTTCCACTTGGAGTTCTACTGCCCTCATCAATTCTCCTCTTAGCCTTTCCTGCATTGCTTCAGGGTTTTCCTCTACTTCAGTTTTAGGTATAAGACCAGCTACTTCTGTGGTGTCAGAAAGTTGGTCGATTTCTGTTTTTGAAACTTCGGTGCTTGGGTTTGGTTGCGCTGTTTTTCTTCCAAAAAACTTTCCAAAAAGGCCTCCACCTTTTTTTGCTGATTCTGGGGTTCCTGCTGCAGGACTTAATTCGGTTTGTGGGGGTTGTTGTGCGGCCTCTTGTTCTGGTGCTGATGCTCCATCCATATACTAACAGTATATCGGTATCGTATGTATGTCAAGAAATACGAGCCTTTAGTCTGGGTGGATTAATTTAAGAGACACATTTTCTACCTTCTCAAGCAGGGTTTTTTCTTCCAAGAGACGTGGGTACATTTCCTCAGCCTCTTTTTTAGCTTTTTCGACCAAATTGGTATCTGAAAAATTGGCAACTTTAAAACCTCTAAATCCATGTTGCGCTGTGCCAAATAGGTCTCCTCCCCCACGTAGTCTTAGATCCAGTTCTGCCAATTCAAATCCGCTATGTGCTGTCTCCATATATTTAAGTCTTTTTTGAACCATCTCGTCCTCTGATTCACTAAAAAGAATACAATACGACTGCTTGTCGCTTCTCCCTACTCGACCTCTCAATTGATGCAGTTGCGCAAGCCCAAATCTATCAGCGCCATCGATTACCATAACTGTTGCGTCGGGAATATCAATTCCAACTTCAACTACTGGAGTTGCAACAAGAACGTGATATTTCTTATCTTTAAAGTCTTTTAAGACCTGATCTTTTTCTTTACCTTTTAATTTGCCGTGCAATAGTCCTAGCTTAAGTCCCTTAAGGTCCTCTTTTTGCAATCTCTCAAATTCCTTCTTAGCGGACTTTACGGTATCCATACTTTCAGACTCTTCAATAAATGGACATACCACAAATGCTTGGTCCTGATAACCACTGTTAACAATTTGATCTTTTATCCATTTATATGCACTTTTACGTTTTATTGGAGGGACAAGCCAGGTTTTGATTCTCTTTCTTCCTGATGGAACTTCCTGAAGTTGCGAAAGATCAAGATCCTTATATATAGCAAGCAAAATTGTTCTGGGGATTGGAGTTGCAGTCATTGTCAGAAAATGAGGGTTACGTCCCTTACCTCTCAAGATCGATCTCTGCTCTACTCCAAATCGTTGCTGCTCGTCGATAACAACAAGTCCTAAATTTTCGAAATTTAGACCCTTTTGAATAAGTGAATGTGTACCAACGAGCATTGGTGGTGGTTGGTTACTCGTTGATGATAGTTTGTGGGATCCAGTGACCAGCCCCACTTCTATTCCAAGTGGTTCGAATAACGCATGAAGAGTTTTGAAATGCTGTTGTGCAAGAATTTCAGTCGGTGCCATAAATGCGGACTGATAACCCTCCAGGTGGGTCATATACATACTGATAGCAGCAACTACCGTCTTACCACTTCCAACATCTCCCTCAAGAAGTCTATTCATGGGAACATCTTTCTGAAGATCCGCTTTTATCTCTTCAACAGATTTCACCTGTCCGTCAGTTAAGGTAAATGGCAAGGATTTAATAAATTCCTTAATGCTTAATTCATGCTCCTTAATTCTAAAAGGAATACCTTTATTTTTCTTATTCCATTCGTCTCGTCTTTTGATTGCAGCAAGCATTGCAAGAAATAACTCATCAAATGCCAGTCTTTCTCGGGCTAGATTGGCATCTGAATAATTCTTTGGGAAGTGACACGCATATAACGCGTCAAAAAGAGATTTGTATTTTAAGGACTTTATATTGTTGTCTGGTAAGAAATCTTTGACTATTTCTTTGTGATTGGTGAGTAAATCAAATATTCTATTACGGATCCATTTAGAAGAAAGTCCTTTCGTCTCGCTATATACAGGAACAAGCCCTGTTGTGTGAATGCCATTTGATTGAGAAAGGACCTCATATTCTTTAACCTGAAATGAAGGTTTCTTGCCAAAAAATTCAAGCTTGCCAACAATACCCACCTCGTCCCCTGGATGGATTATGCGAGTAATATACGACTGGTTGAACCAGGTGACAGATATGGTTGCTGTGCCATCTGTTATCTGCGCTTTCTGCAATACAAAACGTCTTTTTGTGTATTCATTTTTGATATCAATTACTTTCCCTTTAACGACAGCAGTCTCCCCGAGTTTTATTTTGTTCATGGGAAGTGCATTAGTATAGTCTTCGTATCTGAATGGAAGGTGAAATAAAAGGTCTTCAACGGTTGCTATTTGCAATCGTAAAAGTGCCGCTTGCTTAAGACGGAAAGTAAGTCCTGCTTCTTTAATCGGAGTTGTAAAATCCATTAATTACCGTGGAAGAATATACGGCAGAATTGATGCGGAAAGCATTGATATGACGACCAAAACCATGATCACCGTCATCAGCCATTTGTGTTTGCGCATTAAATTCATATCTTATTTATTGTAGCATAATTTCTTTTTCCAATCTTTAAAATACCCTTCTCTGGGAGCTCCGAATTCTTCATAAATGGATTTTCCACTCGCACCCCATCAATGCTTACTCCGCCCTGCTCCACTAATCTTTTCCATTCCGACATTGAGGAAGCCAAACCAGAATTTACAACAGTGCCGCCAACTGTTTCACCATTTTTAAAAGTTAAGGTTGGGATATCTGTCGGTATTTCTTTATCCTGCACAACGCTTTTAAAATTTGCTTCTGCCATGTCTGCCTTTTCAGACCCATGGAACATCTTTACGATTTCTTTTGCCAATTCTTTTTTGATTCCAATTGGATTTTCATTGTCTTCTAGTCTTTTTTTCATTTCCTCAATTTTTTCAGTTGGCACATCTGTTGCAAGCAAGAAATATTCCATTATCAAATCGTCCTTAAGAGACATTATTTTGCCAAACATGTCATCTGCTGTATCGGTAAGCCAGATTGCATTGCCCCACGTTTTACTCATTTTTCGTCCATCAGTTCCAGAAAGAAAAGAAGTTGTTACGACAAAAGATTCTTTGTTATTTATATCTTTCAGAAGAGATCTTCCCGCCTGCATATTAAATGTTTGGTCGGTTCCACCCAGTTGAATATCTGTATTTAGATGATAACTGTCATACCCTTGCATGACCGGATATAGTACTTCATGAAGGCCGATTTTTGTACCGCTATTGAGTCTTTTTTTGATAAGTTCTCGTGATATGAAGTCTCCCAATGTAAATCTTTGTGTCAACTTTACAATGTCTGCAAATTTCAGCTCTGAAAGCCATTCGCTATTGAATTTAATCTCTATTTTTGAAAAATCCAAAATTTTGGCCGCTTGTTCTTTATATGTTTCTAAATTTTGATTTATTTGCTCAGAGCTTATTTGTGGACGCTCCGATTCTTTATCTGAAGTGTCCCCAATAAGGGCAGTAAAGTCTCCGACGAGAAACGTGACATTGTGACCCATGTCTGCAAATTTTTGCAACTTGCGAAGAACCACTGCATGTCCTAGATGGATATTTACTGCTGTAGGATCAATCCCGAGGTAAATATTAAGTTTTTTGCCACTCTCAAGCTCTTTTTTAAGTAGGTCTAATGAGGGAATAACATTTGCAATCCCTCTTGTCAGTAAATCATCGTCATTCATAAGGTAATTTTAGCAAAAAATGATGGAACTTGTTCAGTAAATTACTCGTTTGATTTGTACCTGGATCTGATATTATTTTTATATGGACCCAAATGAAGTTATTGATGTGCCTACTCCACCGGCAAAATCATCAAATGTTTTTAAAAATATTAGTGAAAAAATACTTGCTATTAGAATTGATCATCTCGGAATAGTTGCTCTTATCATTCTTCTTGGAATCATCATATTTAAGCCTAATTTCTCCAAAAAAGAGCCTGTTGTTACATATAACTACATTAATGCCACAGCCCTTGAGGTGAAAGAGGTCTCACTTATTAGCACCAGCAAAATTAAGATAACTTTTAATAATGACGTTGATCATCATCTACTTGAAGAACACCTTGTTGTTACCCCTAGCACTAACGGGAGGCTCGTTGAGGTGAATGGTAAAGAATTTGTATTTGAAAATGGTGAAAATTTCCCTCTCAGCACAACCCTAGTCATAACTTTTCGAGAAGGATTAGTTGGTAAAAATAAGTTGCCACTTCTTAGCACTCAATCATTTAACCTACAAACTGCCATTGAAAGTAATCAAGTTACCTTTGAAAAAGACGGCATATTTGCCCGCGTTCTTTCCGGAGCGCCAGGTATTCCTATACCTATCAATATTAAGTCAGGGAACGGAATTGGTAAGCCCACGGTTACTATATATAAATCTACCCAAGCAGACCTTCTCAACTACCTTTTGTATTGGCTGCCGGATGGTGAGAAGCAGGAAGATAATTATACGTATAATCTAAAATTTCGCCTCAATTATAGACCCCATGATAAGAGTCAAATTTTTGAAAAATTTAATGTCACAGAGTCTGAGCAAAAAAGTGAGTTAAATCTTCCAAGCGGAATTTATTATCTTGAAGCAACAGAAGGAGAGCTACCGGTTGGTTCTACGTATATTATTGTAAGTAGTAAAGGAATTGTCCTTCGTGAGGATGACAAAAAAGTTATTTTAAGTGCATTTGATACTAAAAGTGGAAAAAGAATTAATGATTCGGTGGACGTAGGATTTTATAATTTAAAAGACCTGCCCACCCTTCTCTCTCGCCATGCATTTAGCGGGACTACTTCTATTGATACACCATATGACACAAAGCTGGATGTAATTATTGCAACGATTGGAGACGAAACCGCTCTTGTCCCAGTCAAAATTAAAGACTCGTTGGCAGACATTCGGGTAAATCGAGATCTTAATCAAGACACCCAAGTATTTGTGTATACAGACCGCCCAATTTACAAGCCAGGTGATACTGTTTTTTATCGAGGTACAGTACGAATTGACAATGACGCATTGTATCAAGTGCCGCCTGCTGGCTCTAAAGTTATTGTTACCAAAGCTTATGGTGCTGGTGAGGAAGAGGTGACGTTGGATAAGAACGGTAATTTTTATGGGAACTTCGTATTGTCCAAGGAGGCGAAAGATGATGAATATGCTTATTTAACTGCGCGTGCTGTTGTGCCAAACGACAAGGAGACTTGGAATAACTCTGCTTCTGCTTCATATGTAGTTAAAAAATATAAGAAGCCTGCCTATGAATTGAGTCTCACTAAAAATAAGGACGAATACTTTAGAAATGAGAAGATGGATTTAAATTTTTCCGGAACTTTTTTCAATACAAAACCTCTGGCCAATGAAAAGGTTGAGCTTACGGTCTACAGCACTAATTTTTACGAGCAGGAAAAGAAGGTTTATAACGAAAACTTCAACATCACTCAAGTCGGGGGCATGTGTGGAGGCGGAGGCACTTTTGACTACTATGGAGAAGAACTTGTTAAGCGCGCTGTAACTCTGGACTCTAAAGGAAAATCTTCCCTCTCATTAAATCTAAAAGATCTTAATATGCCAAAAACAAGCCAAACGGTGACGGTAATTATGAGAAAAACTGATGAGAATGGAAATATCTTAGAATCTGCAACAAAAGCAGTTGTGCGTGCAAATGCTTTCTCTGTATTTTATATCCCTTCCCCAACAACCTATATTGTAGGTGAGGAAATAATAGCGCCTTTTTATGTAGACAATGGACTTTCAAGCGAAAAATTACCAGAAGAACTTTCGTATGACGTGAAAGTATATGAGGATGGAAAAAGTGATTATCAAAAAAAGAGCGACTTATCCGGAAAAGTAAAAATCGACGAGAACGGAAAAGGCGTAATTCGTCTTGTTGCTCCCGATACTAAAAATAACTTTATATACCTTTCATTAAGCGTTAAAGACTCTTCAGGTAATGTTACTGAAACCGATAAGGGAATATCTATATATAGACAGAGGGAGGATAAGCCGGTGTATTGGTCAAATGAGAATAACGTGTCTCAGACTTATTTAAGAATCGCTGCTGACAGTAACTCATATAAAGTTGGGGAGACAATGCACCTAACGATAGTGTCTCCAAAAGATATTGATGTTCTTATGTCTCCAGAACGTGGAAGATCATATAAAGCCAAAGTTATAAGCCTGTCAAAAGGTGAAAATAAATTGGACGTTCCAGTAGACGAAGAATATAGCCCATCAGTTGCTTTGACATTTAATTTCTTTGCAGACGGAAAATACTATTCTGAAGGAATTTCTTTGAATGTTCCTGCGATGCACAAGCTACTTACCGTAAAAATCGAAAAAGACAAAGAGTCATACTCTCCGAATTCAACAGCTAATTTGACTGTGACATTGACTGACGCGAAAGGAAATCCGGTTGTTGGGAATTTTTCCTTAGGGTTAGTTGATGAGGCAATTTATGGCCTGCGAAAAGATGCAACTCCACTCATTCACTCGTCTTTTTACTATTTTAGAGGTCGTACGACAAATGCATCATCTTCACTAACGATGATTGGAAGTTATAACGGTGGCGGTGGACGTGGTGGTGGCGGCGGCGGAGATAATAACGGCAGTCCAATTGACACTGTCTTTTGGGCACCAAATCTGACTACAGATCCTAATGGAAAGCTGTTGGTACCGGTAAAATTAGGGGCTGCAAAGACTGTTTGGCGTGCTCAAGTAATCGCCGTTGATAATGAGACGGACTTAGGGCAGAATAACATAAGAATTCAAGTAAAATAAAATATGCTACCAGAGTGGGCAGTAATTATCGGTTCTTGTTTCAATCTTATAGGCAGCTCCAGTTATGCCCGAGATACTTTTTTGGGCAAAACAAGCCCAAATAGAGTTACGTGGTTCATGTGGGCACTTGCTCCTCTTATTGCTTTTGCGGCACAAATTTCAAAGGGTGTTGGTCTCTCTTCTCTTATGACTTTTATGGTTGGATTTGGACCATTAACAATTTTTATTGCTTCCTTCTTTAATAAAAAATCTGTATGGAAAATAGGTAGATTTGATATTGTGTGCGGATCCCTCTCGCTTGCTGGACTCATTATGTGGCTTTTGATTCGTGAGGGAAATATTGCTATTCTATTTGCGATATTTGCTGACTTTTTGGCAGGGGTTCCAACAATTATTAAGTCAATTAAAGATCCTGATTCCGAAAGTTCACTCGTCTTTCTATTTGGAGCTTTAAGCGCAGGGATTGCTATGTTGACCCTTAGAACTTGGACCTTTGAATATCTGGCATTTCCACTTTATATTTTCGTATTCTGCGCAGTATTATTCCCAATTATAAAATTCAAACTAGGAAAAAAGATAGGTAAATTAGGACCTAAGTAAAATAATTTGAAGGCGTTATTAATCTCAAGATTTTATTTCGTTGTAATTGAGGCAATTGTAATATTTGCAATCGTTTTGTTAGGAATGCTCTACTATTCCTGGCAAGGAATATTTTTAGTCAATCGAAGCATAGACCCGAGCTTTAATTCATATTCTACAGTCCTCTTTTTTTGTATCTTTAGGTTTTACTTTTACATATCGCGTATCAAAAGCAGTTCTTTTTCTTGTTCTGCGTCAGCAACTTAGGAAGTTGCCTCAATATTTTGGCAAAACCACTAAGTTATCAGAGATTGCTATTGATATCTATTTACTCTTGGCCTTCGTTCTGGTAATTGTGCCTGTTAGGCCAATTTTGCAAGAAACAATAGTTACAAGTAGCGACTTTCTTATTGGGGAACGATTTGCTAAATATGATGCTTTTCCGACAGCACTATTGCTGCTTCAAGTAGGAACTGTATGCTCGCTAATTCTTCTTTTTTCTCAAAAAGAAAAGAAGAAAGCGTCTTTCTACATACTAATGTTTGTATTGATTGCGGCAGGCGCAATAGCCGTCAATATGAGACCAAATTACAACGCCAGAATATCAGAAGCAAGGGCTGCTTGGACCGCTCGCAATTACACACTTTTAATGCAAAAAGCACATGAAGCGCTTGCTGTATCAGAGAATAATAGCGACAAGGCCACAGCCTATTATTGGATGGGAGTTGCTGCAAATAGAATGGATAATCCAAAACTTGCGATTGAATATCAAAAGAAATCTATAAAAAGTGATCCGACTTTAGGTTACCCGTATAGTTCTATAGCTTTTGCTCAAATTGCGCTGAAAGACTACGCGAACGCCTCACAGTCCGCTTCTCTATGTATACAAAATGACAAATATTACGCGTGGTGCTACTTGGCGATGTTTGAATATTATTTTTATTCTGAAGTTAATATGAAAAAGGCTGATGAGTATTTATCGTTAGCTGAGCGTATAGAGCCAGAAAACCGTGAGATAAGAGAGACTAGAAAATTCTTTGAAAAGGATAGAGAGGCGATCGAAAAAATGCAAAAACTAGGAATAAAAGTAACTATCGAAGGCAGGTGATTACTTAAAGAAGAAGTGAAAGATATTTCCAAAGACATTCGTACTAACTTTTTGAGTTGAAGTAACAATTTTATTCTCAACATTTTCCTTTTTAACAGACTGAACGATATTTGTTTTTGCAACTTTAGATCCTACTGTTCCAAAAGTAATATTAGAAGGTAATCTTTTAAAATATCTAGTTGTAGCAGTAGCCATTTCATTTGAGAATTCACCAGGAGTACATCCATTTACAGCCTTAACTCTAAAGTAGTATTTAGTATTTAGCCCTAAATTATTAATAGTTGTTGTAACTGTATTTGAGTCTCCAACTTTTGGTACTCCGTACATAACAACACCTGATTTTGTGCTGTAAGCAACTTGATAGTGAGTAACTGGTCCAGTTACCTTTGTCCAGAATAGAGTTATTTGGTTTAATCCCGTAGGAATAGCAGATATCAGTCTTGGTGTGCTGGTAGGCTTTTGATCATTACATGAATATGTTTGAGTTCCTCCGCCATTGTTAGAGTTGTTACCTCCATTGTTATTATTTCCACCATTATTGTTAGATGGAGTTGGTGTAACAACAGGAGTGTCAGTAGGTGTTGGTGTAATTATAGGACTAGTTATAGGAGCTGTTATAAAATCAGCGATAGCAACAGATCCGTACACAGATGATAATTGAAGCATTGAAATCGCTCCAATCGAAATAGCGGTAGCGCCGAGAAGAGTTTTTCTAAAATTCATATTTGCGTACTATAACATACTAATGGCAGCTTGTCAATACTACAGGCTGTTACTAAGTTTGGGGTTGATTCTGATATGATTAAGGTATGATTGCCCTGCTCTACTCCCTTCTTCTATTTGCCTTGCCTCTATTAATCGTTCCTTTTATAAAGTTCCCTTATGAATTACCTAAAGTCATAGCTTTTGAGCTCATTTTCTACCTAATTGTATTTTTTATTGGGCAAAGCAATAGCATCAAAAGTATTTTTTCTGCCAACAAGCTTCTCTTGTTGGTCTCATTTGGAATAGTAGGTATTAGTCTTTTCGGGCTACTGAGAATGCCTACTCAAGTTGCTTTTTTTGGGAATGTTTTTAGACTTCAGGGAGTATTTTTATTGTGGCATTTGCTCGGCCTTGCGTTAGTAACTGCTTCTTTATCTAAATTCACTATCCACTGGAAATGGTATGGTGCCTCTTTAATTGGGCTATTGATAAGTGCTTTTTTACTGACCCATCCAGTAACTGGACGAGCTACTGGTACCCTTGGAGAGTCCAATGCTCTTGCAGCCGCAGCCGTATTATTGTGGCCAATTTCAATGCTTACGTATGGAAAAAGAGGCATCTTTTCACCAATTCCATTTCTGTCCCTTGGAGCAGCATGTGTAATTGTTTTTGTGTCTCAGTCTCGTGCAGGTTTTGTAGCTCTTATTATTCAAATAATTTTCTTTTTGTCTCTTAAAATTATCAAAAAGCCTATTGTTAGCGTTATTTTGGCCACAATTTTGATAGGTCTTTCAATGCTCCTGCCATTGATTGACTCCTCATCTGTATATGAAAATAGGGCCGAAATTTGGAGAACTGCGCTTCAAGCCACCAATAACAACCCTATTTTAGGAAGCGGATTTGGCAATATCACTCCTACACTTCGCTTGGCTTCTGTTCAGCTGAGTAATAATGTTAGATTTCAGTCAGTTGACAGTGCTCATAATATTTTTCTTGATTGGCTTGTTCAGGGAGGAATCGTTGGTCTTGGCCTATTTTTGATACTTGCCGGTAGTTCTTTTTACGCTCATTTAAAGACTAAAAATATAGAATATGCTGTGATGATGATAGGTCTTCTTGTGGTTCTTTCTTTCAATCCCGCAAGCGTTGTTAGTCTTGTTGCTCTTTTTCTATTAATAGGTCTGGGATTTGGCAAAAAGGGCAAAGAAAAGCTCAAAATGCTATAATAAATTCCATGCAGCATTACGGTTTTGCACGATAAAGTGCAATACAGTTGGCTGCAGTATTACGGTTTTGCACGATAAAGTGCAAAAGTGCAATATATATCATGTATTATCAAAGTAGACTGCGACGTAGTAACAATAATTCCCGCCGCACCCCATTTTCCGGAAAGGCAGCATTTTTACAAGCAAGGCTTGCTAAGTATGCATTCTTTGGACTAATTGGCCTCATTGCTGTTGGATTTTTATATATTTTATGGGTGAGCCGTGATCTTCCAACCCCTGGAAAGCTTGCTAACGGGGATATAAAGGATTCCACAAGAATTTTAGATCGAAACGACAAGCTACTCTACTCTTTCTATAAAGACTACAACAGGATTTATGTGACCCTTGATCAGATTCCAGAGACATTACGGACTGCAACAATTTCTGTAGAGGATAGAAATTTTTACACAAATAGAGGGTTTTCTTTGACTGGAATGTTCCGTGGGCTTGTTCTTGACCCTATTTTTAGAGGACGAGCAACTGGGGGATCCACAATTACCCAGCAATTAGTTAAAAATGCACTGCTTTCGCCTGAACGTTCAGGAACAAGAAAATTAAAAGAGCTTATTTTGGCGATTCAGGTTGATTCAAAGTACTCAAAAGATCAAATCCTGGAAATGTACTTAAATAACATCCCTTATGGCGGTACTGCTGTTGGAATTGAGGCTGCGTCTGATCTCTATTTTAATAAGCATGCTAAAGACCTGACTCTAGCCGAAAGCGCTTTTCTTGCAGGTCTCCCTCAGCTCCCGTCCTATTACTCTCCCTATATAAATAAGGACAAGACGTACATAGGGCGTTCTGGGCAAGTTCTTAAGCGTATGCGAGAAGACGGAAAGATCTCAAAGAAGCAAGAAGAGGATTCGTTGGCAGCAATTAAGAAATTTACTTTTGCTGAAGCCAAAACCGAGGCTATTAATGCACCCCATTTTGTTATGTATGTCAGGCAGCAATTAGTTGATATGTTTGGAGAAAATCTTGTGAGCAACGGAAATCTTACGGTCAAAACAACTTTAGACACCGATATTGAGCATGATTCTGAGGATATTGTTAAAAAAGAATTTGAAAAATACAAAAATTACAAAGTAAATAATGCGGCAGTTGTTGTGCAGGATGTGAAGACCGGTGGAATTTTGGCCATGATCGGGAGCAAAGATTACTTCGAGACTGATAATGAAGGTAATTTTAATGCTGCTGTTGCTCTTCGCCAACCTGGATCATCTCTTAAGCCTATTATGTACGCTACTGCTTTTGAGAAAGGATATACCCCTGCGACACTAGTCATGGACGTTAAGACAGATTTTCCGGTAAATGATGAATCTGATCCAACCTATACTCCCGTAAATTATGACGGAAAATTTAGAGGACCTGTGCAATTACGATTTGCTTTGGGAAATTCCTTAAATATTCCTGCTGTTAAAATGCTTGCTCGTGTAGGCATAAAATCTGTCATGCAAAAAGGATACGACATGGGTATCACTAACTGGGAGCCTACGAGTAAGAATCTTCAAAATGTAGGACTATCTCTTGTTCTTGGAGGTCGCGAAGCCTCACTTGTACAGATAACTACTGCCTATTCTGTGTTTGCACGACAAGGGGTCAGAAAAGACCCTTATTCAATTGTTGAGGTAAAGGATAGGAATGGTAAGGTATTGTACCGCCATAAAGATGAGCAAGGAGAAAAGGTTCTTGATCCCGGCGTTGCATTCCTCATCTCCCATATACTTTTGGACAATAACGCAAGAACCGAAGCTTTTGGGCCTAATTCGTACTTAGTCGTGCCTGGTAGAACAGTGAGCGTTAAGACTGGTACAACAGACCAGAAGAGAGACAACTGGACTGTTGGATACACCCCTTCATACACAGTTGGTGTATGGGTTGGAAATAATGACAATACTCCACTCGACCCAAGAATTGCATCAGGTATTACTGGGGCCTCTCCAATTTGGAATAAAGTCATGACAAGAGTTCTTAAAGGTACAAAAAATGAGGAATTTAATAAGCCTGACAACATAATGGATAAACAAATTGACGCTTTTTCAGGTGGAGTGCCGATAGACGGACAGTCAACGAGAGTTGAGTATTTTGTTAAAGGTACCGAGCCTTCTACTAAATCTTCGATATATACAACTCTTAAAATGTCAAAGCACGATGGGGGAAAATTAGCCTCTGATGAGGAAATTACCAGAAATGATTACGATTCTTTGGAGGTCATAAATTTTGTAGAAGAGGATCCACTCTCAACAGATGGCAAGAATCGATGGCAAGAAGCAATTGATAAGTGGGTTACTGAGAAGTATAAGGATGATCCTAAGTACAAAAGACCATCTGAAAAGTCTAATTATAAGTATGATGGAAGTCCCACTCCGACTAATACCCCAACGCCCACCCCAACGCCATAACTTTGGGGCAAGCTCACCCCGTAAAGCTGAAGCATTCGTGCTCTCGCACGTAGCGGCACACTACTCGTTGGCCTAAATATCCAGAACTTGATATGATGAATATATCTATGTTTGGGCTATTTAATTCTCATGAAGAAAAGCATACGCAGGATGTCATTGGTGACGTTGTTTTTAAGAGATTTGAAGGTAACCCTATCCTAAAACCCAATACCGAATTTCCATGGAAGGCAAAGGCTGTTTATAATCCTGCTGCAATTTATCTAGACAATAAAATTCACCTCATATACAGAGGCCAAGCACATGATGGAGTAAGTTGTCTCGGATACGCAACAAGCAGAGACGGTCTTACTATTGAAGAAGATTTAGAGGCTCCCATTTATAGACCATCTGCTTCTTTTGAGCTTCCTACGAAGCAAGGATGGAATTCCGGGTGTGAGGATCCACGTATCACTCAAGTTGATGACAGGCTCATTATTACGTATACGGCCTACGACGGTACAAATCCTCCAAGAATAGCTATGACTTCAATAAGTACAACAGATTTCTTGGAAAAAAGATGGATTTTTGAGGCCCCAAGGCTCATTTCCCCTCCTGGGGTGGATGACAAAGATTGTTGCATTGTAGAAAATGGCAGTGGATACACTGCGTATCACAGACTCGGAAATTCTTTGTGGATGGATAGCTTGCGGGATTTAGACTTTCCTGAGGTGAAATTTTTGACAGGCGGAATACTTGCTACTCCTCGATCTGACCATTGGGACAATCTAAAAATCGGGCTTGCTGCCCCTCCACTCGAGATAGATGAAGGTCTTTTGCTTTTTTATCATGCGCTTTGCAATCCAGGATTTAAGTATCAAATTGGAGTGATGCTTTTGGATAAATCCAATCCGCACAAGATCATTGCAAGAAGTAATGCTCCTCTTCTTTCACCGACTGAATATTATGAAACACATGGTCAAGTGACAAATATTGTTTTTTCCTGTGGTGCAATTTTAATAAATGACACTATATATATGTATTATGGTGGAGCTGATACTGTAACTGGTGTTGCAACAATTCCCTTACAAGGACTGCTGGCTTCATTATTGCAACAAACAAGTTAAATGAAAAAAATATATTTACTTATCGGTTTTTTGTTTTTAGTTTTATTTTTTGCCCCTCGGGCAATTGCTCAAACGCCAACTTCAAAAACGCCAGCTGTTGCAGATACCCAGGGAGAAGCAACGCTTGGAGTGGCTCGTATGATTGAGACAAATGAGAAAAATGTTATTGACGGTACTCTACTTTCTGCAGGTACAAATAAGGGAGCAATTAAGACGAATATTCCCTACGATTCGCAGATTTTGGGAGTTGTGTCATCAGATGCTGCAATTATCCTAAATAGTACTTCGAGCGAGAACGGTGTGCCTGTTATTTCGACAGGTACAGTATATGTACTAGTAAGCTCCTTGGAGGGTCCTATTAAAAAAGGAGACTTGGTTACATCATCAACAATGCCTGGGGTTGCTGTAAAGGCAACAAAAGAGGGATATGTTCTTGGAAGTGCATTGGAGGACTACTCGAATTCTGATAAGAAAAAGATTGATAAAATTGCTGTGAGTCTGGATCTTCACTATTTCAATGCAAAACCTACTTTCCCAGGAACTCTATCTGACATTTTCAAGCTCATTTTGACGCCTACAAAAGACGGTCCATCTGCCTTTTTTAAGTACTTGATGGCAGCAATTGTTGTATTGGGATCTATGATTTTGGGATTTTTAAGCTTTGGACGTGCTGCTGCAAAAGGCGTTGAGGCTTTGGGTAGAAATCCTGCGGCAAGTAGGATCATTCATCTTGGGATTATTTTTAACGTGGCAATTGTTGTGGCGATTGCTCTTGCAGGGTTGGCAGTGGCGTTTCTAATATTAAGATTGTGATACTTTCTTCCGAAGAAAGTATCCAAAGACTCTGCCGGGTTGCGCTCCCCATATTCAAAATTTCATTTCATTCCACTAAAAGAGCCGGACTGCGCCGCGAATATCGGCTCGCCTTTCTCTCTTTTTTCACTTCGTGAACCGTTACATTCCATTCATTTCTCATACATCCTCGCAAAACCGGCATACCACTGGTTTTAAAGGACTAAATTCAGCAGGTTGACGAAATTTTGTGGTTTACAGTTCCTTTACATGGAAGCTGCGGGGAGTTGGATTGGGGCAGAATGCTTTTCTGCAGTCATAAAAATCCTTGGTGTTAACGCTGAGCTTGAAATATTTTCAATTCCAGTAATGTTCATTTCATCACTTCTTAGTTCAAGCGCCAAAGAATCTGGAGTTATGCCAATTCGTGGGCTATTAGGTGAATAAACTATCATCATATTACCTCCAGGTCTCAGGGCTTGTAACCTTTCCTACTGCCATTCTCCAATCCTTCATCCAATGAAGAGAGTCTATCATCATTACTTGGTCAGCGGATGCTGGTCTGTCAATCTCAGAACCAGAAATAGATTCAAAAGTAATATTATTGACATTCAGTTCTCTCGCTTTCTCCCCTGCTCTTTTTATGGCTGAGTTAGTTAGATCGGTAGCATGTACTTCACTTGTTAGAATTCCCTGCGATGACATGAATATTTCTTGAGGAGCAAGACCGCAACCTATCGTAAGTGTCGGGACGTTGCGAAGGTTTTGTAATATTTTCCCCATTATTCTCTTTTGATCGGGTATATTTGTCATAAAGCCATAGTGAACACCCATTAATTCTTGAGCTCTTTTATAGTCGGCAGGGCTCATTCGATCCATTCTCAGGCCGGTTGCTTGCATGCGTCCAATTTCTTGTGCCTCAGGGGTTTGGAGCCATTTAAGTTGACCCAATGGGTCACCAGCGCCTAAGTGCTTTCGAAGATAATCTCCGTAAAGCTCTACTAGTATTTCGTCATTGAGTCTTTCAGCCATGGTGGGAATTATACCAAAATTAAAGACGCAAAACAACTATAGGATGTGCTTGTAAAGCTTTTATCCTTCTGAAATAATTACTAGATTATGAGCTCTGAAGGTAATAATGAAAGTCATGCTCCCGTACATTCCAGACGAAAAATTCTAAGAGGGGCTGCCGGCCTTGCTATTGGCATGGGCACGGGAGTTGTCGGCGGCGGAGCTGTAATTGCTGGTGGGTCGAAAGTGCGCTCAGAAATTGAGTCGATGCATCAAGACAGTGGTGTAAAAGTAGAACTTGTTGCAAATCCTAATTACGCACGACGTGTTGAAAGACAGGAATTACTTACAGAAATAGCTGACTATAGATCCTCTCTTGGACTATCACCTACTCCACCAGAGCTTGCTGGAAAGCTTGATGATATGACAACCGAATGGCTAGTGCCAGAGCGTGAATTTCAAAATGAACTCCCTGAGTACTTACAGTCCTATGGTGATGAAAATCGAAGAGTTCAAGACATAGCTTTAGGAGAAAATGCAGGCAGACTTGTAAAAAGAATTGTCGTCGACCAAACAAGACCAAACGCATTATATTTTTCTGGCATTAATGGGGACCGAAAATGTATTGTTGGTCCATGGTTAAATCAAGAATCTATAAATGGATATACAGACGCAGTACTTCATGAAGCAGTTGGACACGGTACTGATCCTGCGCCAACTCTTGGAACTTCTATATATCCAGCAGACGTTCTCTTTAAGGTAAGTCATGGTAAATGGCGCATGTTATCTCAAGCCTTTGAAATTAAAGGTCAATTTTTAAATCATCCAAAGGATCTGATGTTGCCCCAGATGCAAAAAGATATTGGAAGAAATATTGCACAGGGATTTGTAAATAACAATGTCGAAGGATTGCTTGCGGATGGAGGCATTGATGTTATAACCGGCATAGTCCAGGAAATAGCTCAACGTGAAGGAAAAGCTCCAAAAGATCTTAAATTTAACAAAAGAAGAAGTCAGGAGATTGGAACAAAGATTCTTGAAATGCAAAGACAAGGCAACGTTCATTTTTCCAAAAAAACACAAGATTGGTATGACATGTCAGTAGAACAATCACTGCGTGAAATTTATGCTGAAATGATGAGGATGGCGATACTGCGTCCCGATGAAATCGGATCCAACCCTGAAATTATGAGTGGATGCGAAGAGGTTCTGTCTGCGGTGCAAGGAAAAAGTGTTGACCTTCGGGATGTACATGATGCCGTTGCCCTGAAGGATCCGGCAATAAGTGCAAAAAATATGCAGGAGCAATTAGCTTTAGGTATGGAGGTCCAGGGACCTATGCAATTCCCACTTGTAATGAAGCCATTGAATGTGCCTGAGAATACTGCAAAACAGCAATACAATGGATATGTACAGGAAAATAATGCTTTTAATACATTTGTTGATATGGTTCAACTTCCAGGCAATGTGGACCCTGATTCTGAAGTTGCTACAGCAGCTAAGACGTTTGCTTATTTTTTGAACGAAATAAATAAAAAACAATATAAAAAATGTTGTTGGACATTTAGATATGACCTTCGACCCCGAGATGCATATATGGGATATTGATACTGTAGAAAGGAGTTTTGATGCTACATACGCCCGCGACTTGGTGCAAAAATTAAGAGCAAATCCTGACAGCGTGGACTTAAAAGATCTAAGAAATCGAAATAAAATTTTAGGTGACTTTTTCTTCTCTCCGGTCTTTGGGACGTAATTATTTCTTTTTCTTCTTTGCGTTGATGGGGATTATTTTTAATACAAATATTAATGCCGTGAGGATTGCAAATCCGCACATTACAGATGGAAGTGAAATATCTTCAATCACTTTAAGGTACAAAAGCGCTGTTGCAGGGATAGTAAATACTAAGTATGAAATGATCATCCACCACTCTGCTTTGTGATGTCCTTTGGTTTTGAAAATCGAGTACAAAAGGACTAAGATTCCTGCAAGCATAAATACTCCGTAATACAAATAATGAAAGAACCCATAAACGCTATTTGTCTTAAAGCTTACGTAATTTGGATTACATGTCGTAAGATATGCAACTTTCGGAAAAATTAATAAGCAGAAGAGAAGAAGTGCGCATGCGACGTATGACAGAATTGTAATTGTTTTCCCTTTCTTTGTGATGGTGTAGGCAATATGCAGGCCAAGCGTTGGGAGCAATGTAATGCAGACATATCCCACTTTCATAAATTCATCTACAAATGGTGTTGTACAAATGAGAAATTCAGAAAGCTGAAATACTCCAAGGGCCCCAAGCGTAATAACACAAAGTCTAGTGAATGTTGTAGCTTTGTATTTGAAAAATACATATAGAGCAAAACTAATTTCTATAATAAATGTCAGCAAAGATACCAATGGGGTAAAACAATAGAAGGTGATGCTGCTACTGCGCTTCTTAAAAATGGGCATGTTTTAAATATACAATATTTTTAAGATTTGTAAGAACTTTTTGGGCGAGAAACCAAACTATAGGTTTGAATATTTATTACGTTTGTAGTAAAATCTTTCTCTTATGTCATTCGAAATTCCGGCAGAACACATGGAGATGGATAACAAGCATGGGACATGGACTCTTCAGCCCGAGACCTTGAGCGGATTTTTAGAAAGTGAAGGACTATCCACACCTCAGATAGAGAGCATTCCAATGATAATTGGTAATTCGTATGGTATCGATAGGTTGCCTATGTCTCCATCCCCAGAAGGTACGATTCAGGGAACAATCTGGGTGAATGTAGCTGCGGCAGACGCTTATTACCTGAGTTCCGTGCGTGAGCATAAATACGCCAACTCTATAAGAACAATAGGTCAATTTACCGAAAAAGAAGTAAATTTGGCGATTATGGAGGCAGCACAATTTGCAGCCAAAGTGGCTCGTGGTGAAGATCCCAATCCAGTTGAGCCAAGCAGGGGGGAGACAGTATTAAATATTGCGACACTTATGGTGGGTGGTCTGGCAGTAACAATGCTTCCGTCTGCGGCTAGAGATATTGCAATGAATGCAATAGTAGCCGACAGACATGTAGCCACTAAGGTGACCGAGAAAGCAAGCATTTTTAGTAATGCTGTTGCGACAATGGTTGAGGATCGCAGAAAATTTCGGGAAGAGAAGGATTTCGACCCACCCAAATTTGTGACGTTTAAGCCATCTGAATACACATCACCACAGTTGTATCGCATAATTCCCACCAGAGGGGATCTGGCTCAGTATATTGGTGGTGAACCAAATGAAGTTATTGAGCAAAATGTAAAACATCAAGTATTGGAGCGAAATAGTTTTGTTACGAAAATGTTGAAAGTATTACCAAGAGATCTTGCAGATCAACTTGGATTAACAGGATCCTTAGATGTAGCGTTAGTCTCAGAAAATTTAATGATGCGAATACTAAAGACAAACTCTTACGATGTAGGTAGGTTTTTGGCAAATCACCCAGATGAGATTGTTGCGCGAAAAGCGCTTGTCCTGATTGAGCAAGAAATTGAAGATATTATAAAGACTCATTATGGAGATTCTCAAAAAGCAGGTAGAGCCGCAACAATTGGGCATGCTGTGAATGATTTGATTTTGCGCAATAGTGATTCGAGTGGAGCAAAGACTAAGTATAGATTAACTCCTGAAGCAATTGCTGAGTGGGCGGAAAAATGGAGAGCAAGATTTTAAAAAGTTCCTAGAGCTTTCTGCCGAGAAAGGATGCTCGTTCTTTCGTTCCGACGAAAGAACCAAAGACTCTCACCGAAGAGTTGCCTTGAACGTTCGATTTCTCCTTTATTCATTAAAAGTACCGGACTCCTAGATGTTCTACCGCCTTTCTACTTTTACCCTCCGGGCCATTCATTCAGTCGAAATCTCAAGTACAGATCAACAATCGGTGAAGTTTGGAGAATATAATAACGCGCTTCCTTAAAGTGCAGACTCAACATAGTACAAATTCAGCAGGTCGACGAAACTTGGGGAAAAATGAGGAATTAAAATAATAGGCAAGAGGTAGAAGTTTCCAACTTCTTTGGGGACAACATAGTTATCCTCCTTGCCACCACTGGTGAAATGAATATTGCCGCCTAAGCATTTTT
Source organism: uncultured Gammaproteobacteria bacterium (assembly GCA_964511305.1). GTDB lineage: Bacteria > Patescibacteriota > Microgenomatia > Levybacterales > GWA1-39-11 > JAUSNA01. Next base: position 66,331 of record CAZEEU010000005.1, read on the forward strand.
AAAGCTTGGGCGAAGATGGATCACGTATTCCGTGTCCGGCGCTGCGATGAAAAACCTCATCCATGGATAGCGAAGCGTCCACTTCATTATGTGAACGCAACCCGCGTGGGTGCTGTTGACATCGACGTCGTGCCGGTACTCTATGTCGCGCTGATGTAGGACGAGATCGACCAATTCGCCCCTCGGGTCGAGATGGGTGACGTAAACTTTATCCTTGCGGAAATGGTCGTCCAGCCCGATAATCGTGTACTCCTCCTCTGTCGAGTCGGAGAGCTTCCTCCCCAGGTGGTTGCCGGCGGCAAATGCTAGTGCCAGCCCGGCTGCAATTCCCGCTGCCAGGAATGCGACCCACATGTGAGGTATGTCCGTTTCGGTGCCTAGGAAGGAATAGAGGCCGAGGCCTCCAATTCCGCTAAGCAAGGAAAGTACTGCTTTCATGAGCATGGTGTTGTCCCTCCAGAACTTTGGTTCCGCTTGCGCGAAATGGTCGTTGACGATTGGACTTCCCCGAAAGGAAGAAGTTGTCTAGCGGACGTTTATAGAGTTGCCTATGAGGCCACCCAGAGTGTAGTACCAACCGGGTATCACCCCGATGGTAAAAAACATACGCACCTCTTTCAAGATCTACCCTTGCTGAGTGGGGCATTACATACAAAGCTGCTTATATGCAATTTCCCACCCATAAAGGGATATATCAATATTCAATTTCAAAGAGCCAGATTTAATGAAAAGAAGACGTCTTTGAGGCAGCTTTTGCCTCAAATTTTTCTAGCTTTCCAACCGTGAATTATAGCAAGGGTTGAGGCCAAAAGCAAACTATGGGTCTAACAGCTGCGCTGTTAGACCCAGGTGGGTTGCTTATGCAACTTACCATAGGTTGAGTTGCTGTGCATCTCAACCTAGAATATTTGCGCGGCAAATATTCATGGGGTGCAGTTAGGCCCAGGTGGGTTGCTTATGCAACTCACCATGGGATTAAAAGTAAAATTTTCATGGGTCTATTTCCTAATCACAGAATATTTGCCTAGCAAAACTTGAAAGTACTATCTTCATAGGTACAGAGTATTTTGCTTTGCAAAATCTCATGATCTGTATCTATTGATACTTTCTGCCGAGAAAGTATCCAAAGCTCTCGTCAAATGCTACTTCTTTTCTGATACTTTCCTATCGTGGAAAGTATCCAAAGCCTCTGCCTTACTGCCCTCCCCGCATTTCGAAATTTTATTTCTCATTATTAAAAGAGACGGACTCGAACATTTGAAATAGTACTCGCCTATCACTCTTTTTTCACTTCGTGAACCATTTCGTTCTATTCATTTCTCATGCATCCGGACAGAATGTCATATTTACAAATGTAATCATTTCTAATCTCGATTAATCCTTAATCAGTTGATCATTAATCAATTCTCTATTAGTCTAATTACTTTCAGAAGGAGAATTCTCTTGAGTGGTATACTTTCCATATGGCAAAGTTGATTTTGATGTGTGGGTATCCATATTCCGGAAAGACAGTTCTTGCAAAAGAAATAGCACAGCATTTTGGATACGAGAGAATTGATATTGACGATGTGCTTTTGCAGCATGGTTATAAAAGTTTTGATGATCCAAGAATTACGCCAGAAGAACTGAGTCAGTTTTTTGATGAATGTTACGACAACCTAAGGTCTTTTTTAAAAAGTGGGAAGTCAGTTATTTTTGACACTTCAAATCCCTCCTTCGATCGCAGACAAGACTTGGCCAATATGGCTTTGCAATGTAAAGCCAGCAGTATGGTTATTTATTTAGATCTTCCAAAAGAATTGATCTTAGAGAGGTGGAGAAATAACATTAGGTCTCAGGAGCGTATGCAAATTACAGAAAGAACATTAGAAGAGGCTTTTTTGGAAATGGAAAAACCATCTGAAAGTGAGAATGTATTATTTTTTGACGGGAGCTTGAAGAATGCTGAATGGATAGAAAAATACAAAGATACACTCCAAGATTAATTCCGCCCGAAAATTTTTTTATACGCTTCCTTGAAACAGCAAGTATTTATTGAAAAGCCATTTCAAAGTCTACGTGGCCGTTATTAGAACTGCCTACAACACTAAATCCATATTCGATTAACCAATCTTTGGCCATATTTGTGTCGATAGCATTGAGCGTTACTTTTTCTACCCCCATTTGACGGGCAATCTCCACCCTCTCACCTACCAGTCTTTTATATATTCCCTGTCTTCTATAAGGTTTTGAAACAAATGCAGAATATAAATTTGCTTCTTGGCCTTCCTTGTCTACAGTTCCGAAAGCTATAACTTTTTCTTCATCGCATGCAAGTACAATAGCTGTACTTCCTTCTGACCTAAAGGGTCTCGACTCAATTAGGTATGGGTCATATGGATCCCACTCCTTTTCAAGCGCAAAGACACCAGGACGATATGCCCCAAGGTCAATACCTTCCGGTCCTCTATATAGAGTTGTATATGTAAAAGAATTTTTTGAATCTTTCATGAGGGAGATTATACAATATGCTTGTTCTTTTGGTCCGTCAAAAGAACCAAAAGCTCTCGTCAAATGCTGTTTTGAACTTTCAAACCATACACTCCTTCACTGAAAAGCCGGACTACGCCCAAATTTAAGGGCTTCGCCTTTCTCTTTTCCGGGCGCTCATCTGTATATGTATTTCACGTACAAATTCAGCAAATCGACGATATTTATAGGAAAATAATACGTGGTTTTTTGAAATTGAAAGTCTTTTTTTATGAATTATGTATATTAAATTGCTTGATAATCTATCGGTTCAGTAAACTAGTTCACTGAACTATTATTACACTTCAGTTCTCTAGAGAACTGAAGAAAGTGAGATAAATTCAGTTCAAACGTTAAAGCTTTGTGAAGTTTTTTAATTCTCAATTTTCCATTTTCAACTTTCAGATGTTGTTGCTTAATTCGGGTATTAAAAATTAATTCTCAATTTTCCATTTTCAATTCTCAATTCTTTGAAGCTGGCGCTTTAAAGTTATTTCCAGAGGGAGAATTTTTTCAATCTAACCCACTATTTTAGACAGTGATTCTGATAAAATAAATAAAGATGTGGCTCCAAGTTACAAACCCGCTTAAT
>CAZEEU010000006.1:0-23908 GCA_964511305.1 uncultured Gammaproteobacteria bacterium
ACCCCAATGATTGATTTCAAAATCACTTATAAAAGTAAAAAGTCTAATGCCCGCATCGGGATCCTCAAAACTCCTCATGGAGAAATTGAAACTCCTTCTTTTGTAGGAGTTGCAACCCAAGCAGTTGTTAAGACCATGACTTCAAGAGAGGTTGAGGAAACAAAAGCCCAGATTCTTATTTCAAACACCTTTCATCTCCATCTTAAGCCAGGTGAAAAATACCTACAAAAAGCTGGTGGAATTCATAAATTCATGAATTGGAATAGGCCCCTCATGACCGACTCCGGAGGGTTTCAAGTTTTCTCTCTTGGCTTTGGGCGAGATCATGGGGTTGGAAAAATCCTTAAAGAAAAATCCAACTTCACAGTAAAATCCGGTAAAAAGCCAAAGAATGTAAAGATCACAGAAGACGGAGTATTTTTTAGGAGTCCAAAAGATGGACAAAAATTATTTATAGGACCCAAGGAATCGATAGCAATTCAAGAAGCAATCGGAGCTGATATTATGTTTGCTTTCGACGAGTGTACAAGTCCAGTTGCTGACTACTACTATACAAAAACGAGTCTTGAAAAAACCCACAGATGGGCACAGATTTGTCTGGATGTTAAAAAAACAGATCAAGCTCTCTATGGAATCGTACAGGGTGGGAAATTTGAAGACTTGAGAACAGAGAGCGCAAAATTTATAGGGAGTCTTCCTTTTGACGGATTTGGAATCGGTGGAGAATTTGGGGATGAGAAAAGAACAATGACTGACATGCTAGGTTTTACTCTTCCCTATCTACCTGAGGAAAAACCCCGACATCTTCTCGGCATTGGTCATGTTGAGGACATAATCCCCGTTATGACTAATGCAATTGACACATTTGACTGCATAGTACCAACCCACTATGCCAGGCATGGCGTTGCATTTACCTCTGAAGGGAAATTGGACATGAGAAAAACAGCATTTCTTGATGACGAGAAAAGACTTGATCCAACTTGTGAATGCTCAACCTGCACTACCTATACAAGAAGCTATATAACACACTTGCTTAAAGCAGGAGAAATAACTGCCTTAAGACTTCTTACCTTCCACAATCTTTTCTATTTCAACACGTATGTTGAAAGGCTCCGAGAAGATATTAAGTCTGGGAAATTATAAATATATATACAGGAATATTGAATTGCTTAATTATTAACTTTTTTGGACTAAGTCTAAAAAATAGAAGCCTCAATTATTAAATTTTCGCATCATTGCAGACTCAATATCAATTTGCATATACTAAATTTGGGCTGGAATTTATTATGCATTTGAGGCTATTCTCTTCTGTCCTTTTGTTTTTATATTCATTATCTTCCTTAATGAAACAACCACTTTTTGCCGCCTTTCCAAACTAGCGCTATATGAAAAAACTGCTCAAACATATAATATTGTGCATAATATTTAGTGTTTTATACACCTCCGATGTAGATGCAGTATTTCGGTCTGAGCCAATTTATTCTCCCCCAATTGATCAACGGGATCGCTTCGCTGCCGATGAATATACAGGAACAAGCGCTTATTCTTATTCTATTCCAGTACCGGCCGGTACTAACAATTTGACTCCAGAAGTATCTCTTGATTATAGTAGCTCGGGAGCAAGAGACCTGTCTCTTGCTGCGGGTGCTGGATGGAACCTACGAAGGGACTCAATAGAAGTTGACACAAATTTTACTCCTGGTACTACAGCAGATGACAAATTCAGACTTAACTTCCAAGGATCAAATCAAGAACTAGTTTACTTTTCAAATGATACAAGGTATCACACAAAAGAAGAGTCAAATTTAAGCATAAAAAAACTTCCTACCGGCTCAAATGATTCAAAGTCATACTGGCAAGTTATTACAAAGGATGGTACAAAATATTCATTTGGAAATTCCAGTAACTCAGAGCTTATGTGTAATGGTAGAAGCTACGTAAAGTCTTGGAACCTTGACCAAGTAGAGGATACCTATGGCAATAAGATTTATTTTACGTATACAGAAAGTTCTGGATCAGCATTCCTTACCCAAATTAAATACAACTCCGACGAAACAAGAACAATTAATTTCAATTATCAAACAAGCCCATATAGTAGGCCGGTAACAATCCAAGGCTGCGATGTTTTTGAAGGAATAAGGCTTGCAAATATCCAAACGAAAGTTTCCGGGAGTCTAGTCAAGAAATTCAACCTTAATTATTCTCTTTCCGAAAATACACAACCACTGCTTTCCTCCATAACAGAACTTGGTAATGACGGGTCAACCGCTCTTCCTCCAACTACATTTGAATATGAACCTGAGGTTGAGAAATGGGCGACGGAAAGTGCAACCTGGATCAATAATGGTGATATAGATGTCTCACTTGTGCACGACAACATGGTGCTTGTCGATGTGACGGGCGATGGCTTATCGGACATTGTACAAAGTTTAGGTACAGGTGGAACCAATGCTACATGGAAGGTGCTTGTTAACCAAGGGAACAGCTGGTCCAGCACATGGTCTATTTGGGTTAACAATGCCGATATGGCAGATGCAAGATTGGCAAGAAATGAAAATGACGTACGCGTTATTGATGTTGATGGAGATGGATTTGCTGACATAGTAAAAAGCTATGCTCCTTTTGATGGTTGGTCTACGTATAGGGTATGGAAGAATACGGGAAATAGCTGGAACACGACATATGAAACCTGGATGAGCAACGCACTAATCGATGCCAGCTTTACAGACCCTGGCGTAGACCTCTTTGACGTTACTGGAGATGGGTTACCCGACATCGTTAAGAGTAGAAGTAGCGGCGGAAGTACATGGACGGTATACAAAAATACGGGGAGTAGCTGGAGTACAACAGGAGAAACATGGCTTAATAATGGATCAATTGATGTAAGGCTCGGATATGCAAATGTATCAATGTTTGATGCAAATGGCGATGGACTGTTAGACATTGTCAAAACCTCATCTTCAAGTAAGTGGGAGATATGGTTCAATACTGGGAACAGCTGGAATAACAGTTCTACTGAATGGTTACCAACCGATTCGGGGATTGATGCTCACTTAGATAAGATACAGGCAACAGTCTCTGATGTAAATGGCGACAACTTACCAGACATAGTCAAATCCATCCCCGGAGAACCATGGCGTGTTTTACTTAATAAAGGTAATACTTGGCCTACGACTTGGGAAAATTGGACACCTACTTATCTCGATGTTAATGTGGAAGGCAACAATGCTAGATTGGCAGATGTGACAGGAGACGGCCTGCCCGATATTGTTAAAACAGAAGCTAATGGTGGTGCTTTTGTCACCTGGAAAATATGGAAAAACTTAGGATATGCTCCCGACCTACTTAAGAAAGTTACTAATCCCCAAGGAGGAACCATAACGATCGATTACACTAACTCGACAAGCTTTGATAACACTGGAAGTGACAGTCTTTCTGACTTACCATTTAACATGTGGGTTGTTGATACGATAACGAAACGGAATGGAATGACTGGTCTGCAGGCCACTACTGAAACTACCGAATATAGCTACTTAAATGGTTTATATGACTACCAAGACCGAGAATTTAGAGGATTTGAACAGATTAATACAGTAGATCCAAATAGTGCCAAGAAGAAATATACATTTAACCAAGATGATGCATTAAGAGGAAAATTATCGGAACTTCTGGTAAGCGATGCTTCCAACAACCCTTACGAAAAGACCATAAATACATGGTCAAATACTGCAAGCAATAGTGGTTACATAGTTAATTTAACCCGAGAAGATAAGTATACCTACGATGGCTCAGCAAGCAATCCAAAGATATCAAGAACAGATTACCAATACGACAATTACGGCAATCCTACAAAAATATCTGAAAAAGGAGATACTAACACTAACGATGACGATAGGTTTATTTACAATGAATATGTCTATAATTTCAGTAGTTGGATAATAGATAGCGCTAAAAAGATATATAAAAATGCTTCTAATGACTCTACGAAAGTTAGCGAAACCTCACTTTACTATGATGAAAATACCAATCTTACAGATCTTCCAACCAAAGGAGATGTTACGAAAGAGGAAAAATGGCTCAGTGGGGGATCTAACCCAATAACCTTATTAGACTATGACAGCTACGGAAACGTAATTGATGTAACAGATGCCAATAGCTATACGACCGAGTATAATTTCGGAACGAATGACACAACACATACATATCCGGATAGTGTTACTAATGCAAAAGATCAAACAACAGAAACTTTATATGACCTAGGTACAGGAAACCTCCTATCCAAAACAGACCCAAATGGCTTCTCTACAATTTATGCATATGATACTTTTGGGAGAATCGTCAAGGAAATAAAAGAATATGACAATGCGACATATCCAACGGTAATCTATTCTTATTCCTTTGATGGTACCGCGCCTGAAAGGACTATGACTGCAAGACTTGAAGTGAGCAGCGCTTCAGCAACCCTTGATACCTATACTTTTACAGATGGTTTTGGACGTACAGTCCAAACACTTCAAGACGCAGAAGACACAGGCAAGCGTATTGTTACTGATACATTTTATGACTCCAATGGTGAAGTGAACAAGCAAACTGTACCTCACCTAGAGGACATTACAACCCAATACTCAACTCCTTCTGCTCTTCTAAAAGCCACGTCAACAACATATGACATTTTGAATAGGCCACTTACGACAACTAATCCCGATACCACAACAAACACTCTAGCGTATGACCACTGGAAAGTAACCAAAACAAACGAAAGAAGCAAACAAACAAAAGACTATCTCAACGCATTTGGAAAAATTATCACAGTTGAAGAATTAAATGGAGGAAATACATATACTACGACTTACGACTACAATGCGCGAGACGAGCTAACGAAAATAACTGATGAGGAGGACAATGAATTCACGATTACCTACGATACCTTGGGTAGGAAAACAGCGCAGTCTGATCCTGACATGGGTAACTGGTCATACGTATATGATGGTGTAGGAAATCTCACCTCCCAGACAGACGCCAGAAGCATCACAACGACGAGGACATATGACGAACTCAATAGAATTACGGGAGTTAACTACCCTAGCGATACTGACACTTCCTATACTTATGATGGGAATAGTAAAAAAGGTACACTAACATCCGTTACTGATGCGGCTGGAAGTATTAGCTACACCTATGATAACCGTCTTAGAAGACTTACAGAAGCTCGCACGGTAGGTGCTACAACAAAAACCACCTCATTTGCATACGACCCTATGGACCGGGTTACCACCCAGACCAACCCTGATAGCGAAGCAGTTGCTTACACATTTAATGCCCAAGGAGAAATAGAGACAGTGAACAACATAATGGATGATTTTGACTACAATGCTCTGGGGAAAATTACAGAGAAAACTTTTGATAATGGACTTACAACCGAATACACGTATGACACTGATGATTTCCGTCTGAATAATATTGAAACAGGTTCTGTCCAACATCTATCCTACACTTATGATAATGTCGGAAATGTCAGCACTAGAGTTAATAATTTGACAAGCAAGACAGAAACTTTCACCTACGATGATCTTGACCGTCTAGAAACAGCCTCTCAAACCTCTGGATATGACTATGAATACGAATACAATCCTATTGGAAATCTCACAAAATTTACCGACGACGGAGATGACGTGGACTATACATATGGAGAAAATTCTGATGGACCACACGCCTTGACAAGCAAATCTGAAGCATCAACAAGCGCCACTCCGGCATTTACCTTTAGCGATGACTGGTCATCGGGAAGCATCAATGGAACCAACTGGGATAACTGGGGAAGTCCACAGACAAGTGTTGTAAGCAACCAACTGAAAATTAACTCGACTACAAATGCTGATGGATACTATGGCATTATTTCGAATAACACTGACGACTTGACTGGCTCATACACATCAAGCCAACTTATTAGTGCTGGGAATCAATCCCTAAGCTCGCTTCAAGTTATCCCATTATATGTCGATAAAACTGGGGATTTCTCAAATGCCATTATTTACTATGTTCAGGGTAATAATATCAAGATCCAAAAGAGGGTCAACAACTCTGATACTTTTATCAATGTAACAAGTTACAACTCAAGCACTCATAAATATTTTAGAATACGAGAGAATAGTGGGACAACTTATTTTGACACTTCTGCCGACGGGGTAAGCTGGTCAAATGTTCATTCCTTTGCAGATCCATTTGATTTGTCTTCAGTAAAAGTAGGTATAGCTCTTGGGACAACTGCTTCAGAAGCAAGTACAACAAGCGCAACGTTTGATAATTTCAACGCTCCTCTTGTATCTACGTCTACTACCTCATACACCTATGATGCGAATGGAAATATGACAGATGATGGAGAGCTGAAGCAATTTGAATATAACGAAGCAAATCAATTAAAGAAGGTAAAGCTTGCAACAAATAGCGCTACCATTGCTGAGTATCTGTATGACTACAACGGTCTAAGAACAATAAAAAAGAACTATACAGGCGGAAGTCTTGCCAATACCGTCACGTCATGGACAGAATCATTTGAGACGAAAGAGAATGCCTCAGGTGGTGGAGGTGGATCAATCTCACTCGATGGATCTATTCAGACGAATCGCAATAGCGGAGGGAATATTACACTTTCAAGTTTTCCAGTGAGTAGCAGTAACTCCGCTAGATTCCTACTGGTTGCAATTGGGTCACATCAAGGAGGTGGGTCAACTGGAGCAACGGGAGTTACATATGGAGGAGTTGCCATGACTCAATTGGTGCAGACCATCGGTCAATATGGAGAATTTGTTGAGCTTTGGGGACTTCAAGCACCTAGTGGCGGGACAGGAAATATTGTGACATCCGGTCTTTCTGGCGGTGACTTCACTTTTGTCGCAGCCTACTCTCTCTATAACGTCAAGCAAACATATAGTGTTGTCACCGGTACACATTCTCAAAGCAGCAACTCTTCTTCTATTAATATCACTCCTAATTCCGCCAATAACTGGATTATTGATGCTATTGAAGCAGAGCCAATACCCTCTATGTCAGGGAGCAATACACAGGATTGGAATCTTAATGGCGTACCCAATTCATACAACAATGGTGAAGGTTCACGAATAACCCAATCTGGTGGACCAACGCAAGTGTCCATGTCTTGGTCTCTCTCATATGGGGAAAGGTCCAATCAAGCAGCTGTAGCATTAGAGCCTGCTCCATCAAGCTCTATAGAAACTACAGTCTATTATTATGCAAATAAAGAACTAGTAGCAAAGAAGGATAATAGTGGGAATAAGACATATATTCATAATGATCATCTTGGATCAACTAGCGTAGTAACCAACCAAGCTGGATCAGTTGTTGAGACAACGACATATGACCCATGGGGAGAAATAGTATCTGGAGGTACTGCAAGTAAATTTCTGTATACAGGACAAGAGCATGATGGAGAGACAGGACTACATTACTATAATGCGAGGTATTACAATCCTGATATTCGAAGATTCACACAACCGGACTCTTTGATTCAGAATGTGTATGACCCGCAATCTCTCAATAGATATTCATATGTACGTAACAATCCGCTTCGATACACTGATCCAACGGGTAACACAATCCCAGGACTATGGCTTCCTACATATAATCCTCCTAAAAAGAACCCTGGTCCACCCCAATTAATTTCTAGCGTGTTAGCGGCAACAGCGAAAACAAATACGACTAAAAATGGTTCAACAGCTAATTCAAATTCGAGCAACAATTCTAATTCGCACAATAATTCTAATCGTGGAGGTTCAAATGGCTTTAATCATGAAATGGATCCAGGGGCTCGTGACGTTGCTAAGCCACTGTATAACTTTTTATTTGGTAATGATTATAAAATTTTAACAAATCCAAACTCGTCCTTGGCCCAAAAAGGAACATCAGCATTTTTTCTAGCCACAACATTTACTCCAGCCAAAGCACTAAAGGGGCTTAAAGTCGCAGATGAGTTAGCAGATGCAAGCAAGGTATTTTCTCCAAATCAGGCAGCTCTCATTGAATTAGCTAAAGATGCAAAAAGAACAGGAGTAAGCATGGAGGATGCAAAAACTTTGCTTCAGTGGGCAGATGAATATAAGGTTAGCCCCGCATTAGATCATACTGGTATAAATGCACATGAATGGAAATATGGCTTTGATCATATTAGGATTGGGCCAATAAATCACATCCAGGTCAAATAGTATATAATTACGGCTATGAATTCTATGTTAAAAAATAAAAGTGGGTTAATTGTTGTTGTAGATTGGACTGACAAAATTGCAAACGAATACAAAGGCTTCGATGGAGAAACTATTTGGCCATATACAGAATTAAGACCAGATGGCTTTAGTTTTTTAAAGCAAGGGAATATCAATACCTATTCTAGCTTGCTAAAATTTAATTCCCACTCTTTATTAGTTGAAAATGGTTTAATTTCAATCAACAACTTAAGTGAAGTATTATCCTATCAAAGCGGCTTAGAGAGAGAAAGCCGCCTATTATATATAAGGTTGTCAAACTTATCTGCCTTACCATCAACTGAAGTTCAAAAGAATTTTACATTCGCAGGCTATGACTATGGTAATTATGTATGGGAGGAAAATTACTACTCACTTGTTTATCATGAAATTATATGCGGACCACGAAAGGAATTTAAAAATTATCTAAAATACCTTAATAAAAATTTGCTATTTTCTTCGTTAGACCAGATTTCAGCTCTTGAAAAAACAAAAAATGAATTAAAAACAAAAGGAGAACATTTAGAAGATGAGCTTGAGGGTGAAGAATTTCAACCAATCGGAGTGTACACCTATAATGAATTAAACTAATTGCTAAGAAAGATAATGGTAATAACAAGACATGCTTCCATAATGATCATCTTGGATCAACTAGCGTAGTAACCAACCAAGCTGGATCAGTTGTTGAGACAACGACATATGACCCATGGGGAGAAATAGTATCTGGAGGTACTGCAAGTAAATTTCTGTATACAGGACAAGAGCATGATGGAGAGACAGGACTACATTACTATAATGCGAGGTATTACAATCCTGATATTCGAAGATTCACACAACCGGACTCTTTGATTCAGAATGTGTATGACCCTCAAATGTTGAATAGATATAGCTACGTAAGAAATAACCCCGTTAGATACACCGACCCCTCAGGATACTTCATAAGCGGCTTGATTAATACTGTAAAATCATGGCTTGCACCCAAGACACCAACATCATCGCTTAGTTCTAAAACTATAGAAAGGAGCTTAACGAAGAATACTGCCGTAAACCTTCCAAGCCAAAACAATAGTAAAAGTCCGACTACAACTGATACGACCAGAGAGCAAGCAATCGTAAGAGGAATAGCCAACTTTGTCGTCTTAGATGACATCAGCACATTAAAGAATCCAAACGCAAATGCATTTCAAAAGGGGTTAGCAGGCGTTAGCATAATTGGAAATATTGTACCTCCAGCAAAATTAGCAAAGGTAGCGAAGCTAGGAAAAGCAGCCAAGTATGTAGATGGCGCCTTCGATGTAAGTAAAAGATTTGATCCAAATCAACAAGTTGTTATTGATTTTGCAAAAGAAGCACAGAGAAAAGGAATTACCAGCGAAGATGCTCAGACTTTGTTAAAATGGGCAGATGAATATGGTATAGACAGCAGAGGCCCAGAGATTCATTCTAGAAGACCGTATGGAAAGAATCCACATATTCACATTGGGCCTATAGACCATATTTTTATCAAATAGCTTATGCAGAAAATATATACAATAGTCAACAATCCAAGAGGCACACTATATTCAAAACTGTTATTATACTCTTTAAAAACATGTAAAACTTTTATCTTAGTGCTTCAACCCACCATTTTTGTAAATAATTCAGCAAAAAATGTCATCGATGAACTTCGACCATATTTGATCGAAAAATGCGCTCAATCCGAGTGGCCAGGAACTAAGCTTTTAGACAGTACAGCTCTTGTATACTATTTTGATTTAAACAAAGATAGTGCTGAACACTTATCCAAAGCATCAACTGACCTATATTCTTGGCTTTTACCTAACCTACCTGAAGATTTATGCCTGATAAAAGACGACGGGAATCCTTGGCTTGTGACAATCTCTCATGAAAAAGACGCATATCTACTGCTTTCTGAGGAAGAGAAAAATGATCTTCTTCTAGAAATACCTGAACTAGTTGTAAAAGAAGATGTAAAAGACTGAAAATAATACATTCCTCAAATTAATAACAAAAATCAAATTTCTCGCTTTGATTTCCGTACCTATCCCATAAAATAAATATTCTTACAATATGCTTCAATTTATGTCACATAAAAAATAAAATAGATTGTTACCATTGGGAAAATGCGAATGTAAGGGGTTATTTTGAAGCTATTGCTACCTTGACAAAAGGGGGGTCGATATGGGATATTTAATTACAGAAACGTATTTCCCACAATATTTTGAAGCTATTTTGTATAGATCGATATAATATGATATACTTCACAACCTGTCCTTATATTTACATTAAAAATACAGATTTAAAGCGAGACGGATTGGATTTGAACCAATAACCAGACCTTTTCGAGAAGACCGTTCTATCTATTGAACTACCGTCCCATTTTAAATCTAAATTAATATGTTCTTTAAAAAGAGAAATGCTAGGCGGTACAACACCTGAGATTTAATACTTAACAATTTCAGGCTATTAATAACCTAAAAGACAGCCCAGATTACACCTCGACTTCTACCCACATGGGGAAGGGACGGTTTTTGGCTCTAATGATCTTTCCTGTCCTCGGATCTTTCCGAGTCCAACGAAAAATCAGTATAGTTTTGGTCTGTTTTATATCTCTTCACAACCTTTCTCCGAATACTCGGGGTACTGTAGTTTCAGCTACAATAACTCAGGGAGAAATTTGTCATACCGCCTAGCTGATCTCTTTTTTTTTAACGTACTTATACTAAAAAACCTCCATCGATACTACTCTTGGAGGTCTTGCGCTTATTTAGCATTCCCCGCTTAGTAAATCGTCGTGTTCAAGTCTGCTCACCTCAGGCTGTCCACGGGGTTCAAATCAAAAAAAATCTGTCCTTAGTTCTACCAAGCTCTTTTTAATAATAAAGAGAACTTTTGCCAAGTTATGCTTGGCAGAACCAAAAACAGATTTTATGTTTTGATCTAAATTATTAAAAAGTTTTACCGCTTGGCTCGGCTTAACTATTTATATAAAAAAACGTCTCCCTGTCAAGAATAATACTGAGCCTGAAATCTTGAACTTTCTCCGAGCGGTGAAAAGCAAAGAGACTGTTAAAAACGGCGAATCTTAAGGTTTAAAAAACGGTCAACTGCAGCATAAGATTTATCCATATGGCAGTAACTATAAGCCCGAAGTAACTCTTGATAGTGGAAAGCGGGTTGATGCATTAAACGAAACACTAAAGCATATTAAGGAACTAAAACCAGACAATCCAGAAGCAATCAGAAAGGGTCAAAGACAAATCGAAGAGTATCTTCGAGAATTAAACGAAACACGAGGAGGAGGTTGGACAGGAGAAGTAGTTACGTATCCTAGTCTAGTGAAACCTTAGACATGTACATAAAATATACTTTATACTAGCACCACGTTTAATCTCGGAAAGCAAAGAATAAAATATGAGTTTGAAACTCTTTATTTAACAATTGTTTTAGAAAAAGGGTGGATCACACATTTAGATGAAAAGGGTAGCGAACTACTAAGTTTTTACAAAGAATATAACGGCAACGGAGCACTCCAGGTTTCTCTAGCAACCGCAACAAACGAAGGAGAATTTAGCATCAAACATGCTTTACAAAAATTTCAAATAAAAGAAAGTAATGTAAAAAAATACAAAAAAAATGATTGGATAGTTTACGAGTATCACAGAGATGACGATAGAATGATGTATACATATTTCAATCTGGTTATGGGCAGGACGGTCATACTTGTTACTTATACTTGCTTGAAAGACTCCATTGATCTGAATGAAATCGATGAAGCAACAAAGATTGCACATTCTATATCTATAACTACAAAGAACTAGCTAGCTGAGAAATTTTTGGCCACTAGGAAAAAACGGGTTCGATTTATTTCTGCTCACTGATTCGACTCAAAGGCGCCTAGGCTGAACGGTCTCTCCTTGTAATCCACCCATCAAGCTCTACAGAGACGACTGTCTACTACTACGCAAATAAAGAGTTAATAGCCAAGAAGGATAATAACAATGCAAAGACATACTTCCATAATGATCATTTAGGATCTACGAGCGTTGTGACCAATCAGGCAGGGAGTGTTGTAGAGACAACCACATATGACCCATGGGGAGAGATTGTAAGTGGGGGCACTGCAAATAAATTCCTCTACACAGGACAAGAGCATGATGGAGAAACAGGCCTCCATTACTACAATGCCAGGTACTACAATCCCGACATTCGAAGATTCACACAACCAGATGACATAATCCAAAATATCTATGACCCTCAGATGTTGAATAGATATTCATATGTGCGAAATAATCCTATTAAATATACTGACCCATCAGGTCATTTCATCAATCCCTTCACTATACTTTCTGCCATCAATACAATTAGCGATATATTTTCAGCGGCAAAATCTCAATCTTCTCCACAAAAATCCAATAACAATCTTGGCGCACATAAACCAACATCAGGTGGCTCAGCTCCATTGAACAAAGTTCTTGGCTCGAACTCTTCAAGTGGTAGTGACGGCAGACCACAGACACCTCCAGGTGTCAGCATTAAGCAAAACGTAAGCGATGCTCAAGCGCACAAAGTTAATTTATCTATATTTAATCTTAATAATCCAGTTGCTCAAACCAAAAACACATATAATACTCTGTGGTTTATCAATAAAGTTAATTATGGAGGTGATTGGGACTATAAAAAGTATGATAATAATAAATATCAAGATTATGGCAATTGGCACTATGGAGTTGTTGGATCCGCTGCTGGTTATCCAGGACCAATTCTTCAAGTAGGTGCAGGGGTAGCGCAGCAGATATATAATTTAAAGGAGACAGCTGCACAAAGACCTTACAATGTGCAACCAACATCGCCTTTGGAGTTTTTTGATGCGGTTGAATCCAATGGTTTTTCAAGAGATCAGTATCGAATTAAACAGGGCATTGGTGATTTTTACTCTAATTCATATTACTAGTGCAAAGCTGAATTTTATGGATGGTAAAAATAGGCATAAAATTATATAATTTCGATCAAGTAGATATGAAGTTTAAATTAAAAAAGGCATTATTTACTGTTGGATTAGTCCTTATAACTCCTATTTTCGTTATAGGATTAATCCTTTTACTGCCAACAACGGGCTGGGAGTATTCAAGCAAAGAATTTTCTCCTAATGGCATGTACTATGCTCAAGTCACCGAAAGCAATGGAGGTGCTACCACCGCTTATTCTTCAGGCGTTAGCATCGTTTATGCAAAATCTCAATTGAACAATTTAGGTATCGTTAGCGGTTGGATGGGTACTAGGGCTTCAGTTTTTGGACTTAACGGAAGGCTATCTTCAATAAAAACTACTTGGCTAGACAATCGCACATTAAAAATTACATATACAAGTTGCAGGCAAATATATGGTCAGGATAATACATGGAAAGAAATAAAGATTGTCTATGAAGAAAAATGTTCTTCTAATAACTAGCATAAATAAGAGGAAAATTGTTGTTCTTATAGCAATTTTAGTTTTATTATTTATTTTTGGAGGCGGTTGGCAATGGGTTATGCGCCAACATGCCCTTCACACAGTTGATGAGACAGATACTTATCTGTTTTATGTTCTTCAAAACAATGAAAAACCTTATATCGTAAGGTGTGAAAAGGGCGTTAAGGAAAGGCTTATGGATTATCATCTATATAGCAAGAGAGTAAGGATTATTTCTAATCTACTTTCAAACCCAGAGGATTTACCATCTGAAAAAGAGCGCAAAGAGCTAGAACCAATTGAAACGAATATTGTTAATGCTGTAATAGCAAATAATGAAAAAGAGTTCACACTAGGTGGCTATGTAACGGGTAGAGGCAAGAAAGAACTTTTCCTATACGCAAATGATCTAAGAGTACTTAATAAAGTTTTTAAAGACTTACAACATAAACTACCAACTCACAATTTAAAGTTAGATGTCCAGGAAGATAAGAATTGGGACTATTACAATTCTTTTTGCGAAAAGAGACAATTGCCATCTGCATACTAACAGCAACTTTTGCATGGAAACTAGCAAAATAGGTCATCAAAACTTCACTGGGATTGTGAGCTTTTTATTATTCTCTGGTAGACCTGAAGGGTTAGCTTTGTGAATAAAAAGCGTACCTCCTCCGTTTTCGGGTTTATTAAATTTCAGATCTCCCTTAAAATGTACGAATTCATCAGTCATCCATTCTCCTTCTGCCGTGAGTATTGCTGATCCAATTTTTTTATTATTGCCATCTACTAGCTCCCCTGAAAGACTTCCTTCAAAGAACCACGAGCCTCGAGCACGTCCTTCTATGATAATTGGACTTGATAACGCCTGATTAGGCCTGGGGGTAGTCACGATAATTTCGTCTAACATTTCCAACTCATTACCTACACTTTGCGTAAATGTTCTACCATCAGGAGTATTACATCTGGGAGGGTAACTATTCAAAGTCTCTGAAAAAGTCACACACTCTTCAAAGGATTTAACGTTTTTTATCTTAATATGCCTCTGATACTGAAAAAAGCCAAAGACAGCACCTGCCACACAGAGAATTAATAGAAGCGCTACTACAATCTTTCGTATCCTCATATCTTTATTGTATCCCAGATTTATATTCTTACGCTATTGGCAGCCTTGACATACCTTCCTTTTTTTGGCTATCATAGATCTATGCGTAAAAGTTTTCTTATTGCCTCAGCTCTTCTTGTGCTAAGTGCAACTCCTACATTTGCAATCTATCGTACCGATGGACCTCAACCAACTCCCGGTGAAGATGGCGCAATGCTTATGAGCGCAACAGCCGATCCTGGAACACCACCAAAGGAGCCACGAGCAATTCCTATGGAGAAAACTAATACTCTTACAGGTGATACAACTACTGCAAAATCCCGAATAATGATAGAGAAAGATGAAATGAAAGACAAAATGATGGAGGCAAGAAATGCCTTTAAGGCAAAACTCCAAGGAATCAAAGACGAAAAAAAACAAAAGACAGTTGAAAATATCGACTCAAGAATTTCGGAGATGAATAAAAAAAGAACAGATATGATGAATGAGAAGCTTACAAGAATGACTTCAATTCTTGAAAAAATATCTGCAAAAGCAACAGCTCTAAAGACAGAAGGTAAAAGCACAACGACACTTGAAGCAGACATCCTAGCTGCAACTACAGCAATGGATACAGCAAAAACAGCCGTAACAGACCAGGCTGCAAAGGATTATGTGATGAATGTAACTACAGATGCTGCACTTAAAACAGGGGCAAAAACATTAGTAACAACTTTTATTACTGACATAAAAGCAACAATGGAAAAGGTAATTCTTGCTCAAAAAGCTGTCGCAAAGGCTGCACGCGGAGCAGGACTGCTTATGGAAAAACCATCAGTTACACCAACTGTAACATCCGTTATGACACCGTAAGACATTATGGATAATAAAGACCCACAATCAAATGAACCAATGACAGAAACGTCCCCAGCTGCACCTGCGGTGCCAGTTACGCCTGTCAGTCCGGAACCTGCAGCACCTGTTGCAACTCCTCCCGCACCAGCTGCACCTGCGATAGCTACAACGCCAACAACAGAACCTTCAACGACACCACCAGGTGGCACACTTCCTCCAGTTGTACCTCCAGCAGCAAGCGCTCCAGTAGTTGCCTCTGATGGTAAAAAGAAGAATGGACTTATGATTGTTGCCGCAATATTGATCGTTCTGATTATTATATTAGGTGTACTTTATTACTTCATAATGCAGCAATCGGCAAGCAAGAAGGTTGTTCCTACTCAAGTTGTACCAACCCCAACTCCAACAGCAATAGTTACACCAACTCCAACTGCAACCGACGAAACTATTCTTGAAGAAGAATTGCCAGATACAACAAGCGACGAAGCAACTTTGGAAGCTGAAATTAATAACCTCTAGAAATTAAGTCAATTTACTCAGAAGCGAAGATACCAGAGAGACAACAATACTAAAAAGTATTGCTGTAAATAATGATGCTACATGGAATCCAGGAACAACAGAGCTTACTAAAAGCACCAATAACCCATTGATAACAAGTAAAAATATTCCCAACGTCACAATTGTTAAAGGAAAAGTAAGGATAACAAGAATTGGCTTTATAAAGGTATTAACCACCGCCAAAACAATCGATACAACAATAAGCGAAGTAAATGTATCAATTACTACTCCAGGAATAATATAGGAAGCTATAAAAACTGCTATTGCAAGAACGATGAGTCTTATTAAGATAGGCATACCCTTATTATAGACCGTAGTAGGATTGTTGCAACTGAATCTTAGACTTTCAAATAGGTTCAAACAGAAACAACATTTAGAGGAACACCGGAGACAAATGCTGACAAATTCTCATGGGTGGTTTCTACAATTTTCTTCAAAGCCTCTTCGCTATTAAATGCATTGTGAGGTGTAATTACTACCTTTGGATGATTAAGAAGCATATGATCTTGAAGAATTGTAAATAATTTCTCTTTATCAAAATCTTGAGAAAGAAGATCTTTTTCCTCTTCAAGTAACGGCTCCTCCTCCAATACGTCGAGCCCTGCAGCCTTCACCTTGCCGCTTTCAAGTGCTTTTAACAATGCCGTGGTATCAATTAACGCTCCCCTTGCGGTATTTAGAAGCACGACTCCATCCTTCATTTGAGAAAAAGCTTCCTCTGAAATGTAATGATGCGTCTCTTTCGTGTATGGAATATGAAGAGTTACTATATCAGACTGTTGGTATAGTATCGGAAGTTCAACAAATTTACAGCCTAGTTCCTTCTCAAGTGCATAGTCAGGCGTTCTTTTAAAGACTATCACGTTCATGCCGAATCCTCTCGCAATTTTTATAACATTTGTGCCTATACTACCGACCCCAATTACTCCGATTGTCTTACCTCTCAGCTCAAATCCGGTTAAACCACTTGGCATAAAATTACCACCCTTTACTCTCTCAATAGACTCGGGAAGCCTTCGGGCTATTGTTAGAAGGAGTGCAAATGTGTGCTCCGCAACAGTTGTCTCACCATATGATGGAACATTACTCACAACTATTCCCCGCCTCTTACATTCCTCTACGTCAATGTGATCAAATCCAGTTGACATAGTGGTTATGAATTTAAGATTTGGCATTTTGTCCAAAAGTTCTTTATTCATCTGAGTGTGTATAAATGTAATAACCACCTCAAAGGTGCCTATATCTGGGGTTGTATCTGAAAGAGGTTGATCAAAGAATACCAATTCCGAATCATGGATTTCTTTTTGGAAGTATTCCTTTTCCCAATTTTCTAATTCAAAAAATGCGTATTTCATGGCAGTTATTATTGAGCCATACCAAAAAAGAATTTTTGGTAATCGTCAGTATTTAAGTATACCTAATTATTTATTAAAAAAGTAGGTCTATCAAAAGACCTTATAATTTAATAACTAAATTATCATTTTCTATTACAATTCGTGCCTGTTCTCCGGAAATTAAATCGTGTGACAATATTAATTTTGAGAGCTGATTCTCAACAGATTGCTCAATAAATCTTTTAATATTTCTTGCTCCAAATTCCACACTGTAAGCACTTTTTGCAATATATTCACATACTTCTTGGTCATACGACAACATAATCTGCTTTTCCCTTGTTCTATTGATAATTTCGTCAAGAAATATTTTTGATATTTGAGAAGCCTCAGGTTGTGTTAGCGGATGGAACACAATTACATCATCAAAACGATTCACAAGCTCGGGCTTAAATGTGCCCCCCTGAAGCAGTTTTTCAACTAATTTATCTTTGATATTGCCAGATACTCCATTCTTGAACATTTCACGAATAAATTCACTACCAGCATTTGAAGTTGCAATAATAATTGTATTGTTGAAAGAAACTGTTCTACCTAAATTGTCAGTAAGTCTTCCTTCATCAAGAATTTGAAGGAATAAATTAAGGATTGACGGATCTGCTTTTTCAAATTCATCAAGAAGAATTTCGCAAAAAGGATTTGCAGCAACCTTATCGGCAAGAGTATCCTGGCTACCTGAAGATCCAAGAAATCGATCCACAGCATCGGAAGACTGATATTCGCTCATATCAAGCCGTATCATATTATGCTCTTCCCCAAAGTATGATTTTGCCAGCGCCTTTGCGGCCTCTGTCTTACCTACACCTGTTGGCCCTAAGAAAAGAAACGAGGCGATCGGTTTGTTTTCATCTTTAATACCAGATCTCACTCTTCTCATGGCATCTGAAATCGCCTTGACCGCTTCGTCCTGAGCAATCACTCTTTTGTGAATCTGCTCTTCCATATGCATTAATTCATCAGCCTCTTTTTCTGTTGGCTCTGAAAGTATTATTTGCGTCTTTGCTTCTATGTAGTCGGACACACTTTGCTTGTCGATTTGCTTGACACCATGAGTTAAACAATACGAGACAACATCCTCAAGCAACCTTACTGCACGTCCCGGAAGACCTGTGCCGTCATTTACATAAGAGTTTGATAACTTACGAGCTTCGCGTATTGCCGAGTATGTAATAACTACATGATTGGCATTTTCAATTTCCTTTGATTTTTCAAGAAGCATAAAAAGAACTGCTTCATTGTCAGGCTCGTCAATTTCAATTTCGTCAAAAAGTTCCTTTATTTCAGTCTTTGGATAAATGAATGTTTTGTATGCTTCTTTTGTTGTACTCCCAATAACCTTTATCCTATTACTCTTAAGATACTCTACAAGGGCTCCTGAAAAATCTACATTAAGACCACCTCCACCAAATATATTTTCAATATTTGGGATATACACAATAATATTACCGGCATGGAAAAGCTCAGAAAAAAGATTTACAATCCTTCCCTCAAGGTCCCCTTCATTATTAATGCCAGCAATCAAACGCTCGGGATAAAGTTTGAAAATTAATTTATTTGAAGCACTTTTTGGCAAACTTCCATTATGTGAATCCATTGCAAGCTCCCTTATTAGCGCTGTCTTTCCAACCCCGGCATCGCCAACTAGCATTGCGTTACTTGAAGAACTTTTAGAAAGTGCCGTTACCAACAAGTCGTATTCTCGAGCTCTTCCAATCGTTAAAGTTTGGGGCGACGATAGCACCTCCCTTGTAAAATCCTGTGCATACTGTGCAAGCTCTGCGCTCCATCCATAGACAAAAAAATCAAAAACACCGCTCCCTGTAAAATGCAGCCCGTGGTGTTTGGGCATATCTATTGAATATTGTCTTCTCACCCAAGAAAGAACAACTATGATATCTTTCTCAGATATTTCGCTCTGGAAGAGTGATTTATCAATCTCGTCTTCTAGAAGAAGGTATGCGCAATATATATCTATGCCATGGATATTTTTACCTCCCACAGCCTTTGAGAGTTGCCCAGCTTTTAAGAGAACTTTTTCTTCACCAATTACCCCATCCCCCCTCTTGTAAGAATGTCCTAGGAGTCGATTCAAATATTTAACTTCGCTTGAATGCAATAGATTTCCCATTACATCCTCAACCCTAGGGCATCTCTCTAAATGTGCACGCGTTCTGTAGTCGACTGTTTCAATTATATGGCTGACTGCATCATGTACCGTCCGTTGTGGTGGCGAATTTTCAAGCTTAAAGTGAATAAAGAACTCTTGAAGAATAAGCACGAAATAAACGGGCAGGATACGCATTATAAAAGCAGCATTTGAAATATTGAGATAGACAAGCACTCCTATTCCCAAAAAAATAAACACCCGTAGCCAGCGAATTATTGGGTTATCAAAGAAATAATAGAGATAGTAATAATTATTGTGCATACCACATTGGAGAACCAGCTCCCAACAGAACCACTATTAAAATTATTGGCATTGAAGCAACAAGAATGCCTACCAAACATTCGATGAAGAGAATAATAAGAACAATTCCAGAAGACACACTAATAAGCATGGATTTTATTACCATCCCAAAAATCACTGAAAAAAGAACCAATCCATCTCTATATTCATTTTTTAGAGGCTTAAAAAAAGTTCGTACAAGAAGACGCAGTGAAAGCAAAGACACAGTGTACCTATTGAATAATATGAAAAAGTTCAAGAGACCACCTAGGACATCTTTGTACCAGAATAGAAGTAGATACAGTGGGTAGTATAAGAATGCAACCATAGCAAGACTAAGAAGCACAACGCTCCCTATTCTTAGTGTAGGTTAACCAGCCTTGTGGGGCAATAAGTAAATATTGTATGATAACCTCATGACGGACACTGATCTTTTGTCTTATCGTGATCTTTTTGTAGAGACAGGACGGGAGCATATACGACTAATTAACGCAGAACTTGCCAACAATTCTAAGAATGAAGATGCCGTTAACGAAGTGTATAGAAGAATACACTCCCTAAAGGGCTCTTCAAGCATAATGGGATTCTCAGATATTTCTGAGCTATGCAGCAAGGCAGGAGATCTGTTGCTCAATCAGAAAGAACATTCTTCTAGTGAGGAACTAGAGAAAGTAGAACAAATAGTAGCTGTGATCGGAGAAAAGATAGAAGAAATTAAAAAATAAAAAATATGAAAATACTGCTCGCGGAGGATGATCCATTCTTCCAAAATTTTTACTCTCGCAAGCTGCGAGAACATGGCTTTGAGGTTGACGTAGCCCATGATGGCAAAGAAGCAATAGAAAAAATATCTTCAAATACTCCGGATGTTGTATTGCTAGACTTAATTATGCCCGGCAAAAATGGTTTTGAGGTACTCTCTGAAGTTGCAAAAAATGAGGCTTCTAAAAAGCCGCCTATTATAGTTTTCTCAACGCTTGGACAAACCTCTGATGTAGAAAAGGCTACCACGTTAGGTGCCGTTACGTACATCAATAAAACATTTTTTGACTTTGATAATTTGTTATCAAAAATAACAGCTGTTCTAAAAAACTAATAAGACTATGATACTGTCCGACGATCAAATCAAAGCATTAGTTCTGAAAACTGGGCTAACAAATGATGCATCACTACAAGAACTTGTAGATTTTGCAAAAAACTCAAATGTCTCTCTTGCTGATGCCTTAATTGAAAAAGATGTAATCTCAGACGAGAATCTTGGAATACTCGTAGCAGATTTCTTACATATCCCATTTATTGTTCTATCAAAGCTTTCAATACCTGAAGACGTATTCAGAATTGTTCCTGAAAAAATTGCTCGAAAGCACAAAGTAATTCCATTCGAAAAAACTCAGGAAGGTCTAAAAGTAGCCACAGTTGATCCTAAAAAAGTTGAAATATTACAAGCCATTAGCAAGAAGGCAGGAGTCAAAGTTATACCGTACCTTACAACGGAACGTGATGTTGAGAATATATTACGCATATACAAAAGGGATCTTCAGAAATCCTTTGAACAACTACTCCAAAAAGAGCTTGGAATAACTGATATTTCAAAAGTTACAGATGCTGCTCCGATCGAAAAGATTGTCAATCTCTTGGTCGAATTTGGATATCAGGACAAGGTTTCTGACATTCATATAGAACCTGAAGAGAAAGACTCCCTTGTCAGATTTAGAATCGATGGAATCCTTCATGATGTTCTGTATTTCCCTAAAAATTTCCATGAAAGAATCATCTCAAGAATAAAAATTCTATCAAAACTTAGAACTGATGAGCATTTGAGTCCTCAGGATGGAAAGATGAGAATAAAGCTTGACGAAGAAAATCTCGACATTAGAGTCTCTATTCTTCCAATTGCTGACGGTGAAAAAGCGGTACTTCGTCTTCTTGCCTCTCATTTCAGACAGTTTTCGCTTATTGATCTTGGAATGAGTGAACCAGACCTTAAGAAGGTTACGGCCGCATATAGCAAGTCTTA
The DNA here is from genome assembly GCA_964511305.1 of uncultured Gammaproteobacteria bacterium. Classification (GTDB taxonomy): domain Bacteria; phylum Patescibacteriota; class Microgenomatia; order Levybacterales; family GWA1-39-11; genus JAUSNA01. Next base: position 22,055 of record CAZEEU010000006.1, read on the forward strand.
TGGCATGGTTCTATCAACAGGCCCAACAGGAAGCGGAAAAACAACTTCAATATATGCGATATTAAAAATTCTTAACACCCGCGAAAAAAATATTACAACAATCGAAGATCCTGTTGAATACCGAATAAAAGGTGTTAATCAAATAAATGTTAATGTAAAAACCGACCTAACATTTGCAAATGGATTAAGATCTATTTTACGTCAAGATCCGAATGTAGTTTTTGTGGGAGAAATCAGAGACGGAGAAACTGCTGGCATTGCTGTGAATGCAGCTCTAACTGGGCATTTAGTTCTGTCAACCCTTCATACAAATGACGCTGCAACTGCACTACCTCGCCTTATCGACATGAAAGTTGAGCCATTTCTAGTAGCATCAACAGTAAATGTCATTATCGCCCAGAGACTTATTAGAAAAATATGTGATATGTGCAAAATGTCATATACTATTTCAAGGGCTGACCTTGGAAAGAATCTTCCAGCAAGTGTTATCACAAAACATTTTGCAGATAAGGAAAATATAAGCTTGTATCGTGGCAAAGGATGTAAGATTTGCCATACAACAGGATATTCAGGAAGGCTTGGTCTTTTTGAAGTACTTGAGGTAACAAAAGAAGTAAAGGCACTTATTACAGCAAAAGTTGATTCTGACATCATTGCGAAAAAAGCCATAGAAGAAGGAATGACTACAATGCTTAATGACGGAATGAATAAGGTTGCCAAAGGTACTACAACGCTAGAAGAAGTACTAAGAGTTACGAAAGTTGATTCGGATTAATATGAACTTATTTAATAATTCAAACCCAAATTCACTTCGGATAAGCAGCACTGACAAGCTAGCTTTAGTTAGTAATCTAGCAACAATGCTTACCGCTGGAATTCCAATTCTTGAGGTGGTTGACTCACTATTGGAGGATGCAAAAGGTAACCAAAAAAAATTATTAGACTCTCTAAAGTCAGATCTTACTCAGGGAAATCACGTTGCCGATGCTTTTGCAAAATTTCCACGAGTATTCGACAAAATAACGGTCAATCTTATTAGGGCCTCTGAGGAGGCCGGAACCCTTGATGTTACCCTCATTGATCTTAAATCTTCTATTAGAAAGGATGCGGAATTTTCAGACAAAATAAAAGGCGCGCTTACCTATCCGGTCCTTATTATGTTTGTTTTTGGAGGAGTACTTCTTATGATTTTGATAGTTGTTGTTCCAAAGATTTCTACAGTATTTATGAGGCTCAATGTTGAGTTGCCACTTCCAACCCAGATACTTATTGGAATGTCTAATGCGCTCACCCATTATACGATCTTTGTTCTTTTAGGCGCAGCCGCTTTTTGTGCTGGTATTTTTCTTTTGTATCGAGAAAAAAAACGAGAATTTCTTCATTTACTCTTTATGTTGCCGGTTGTGTCATTACTTGCAAAGCAAATAGACTTGACCCGCTTTTCAAGAAGCCTTTATCTTTTACTAAATGCCGGGATACCCATTGCTGCCGCCCTAGAACTTACTCAGGAGGTTGTTCTCAAGCGTGAAGTGGCTGAGTCAATCGCTCACTGCAAAGAGGTAGTCCTTGCAGGCAGTCAGCTTTCGGAGGGACTCAAAAAAGCCAAAGGTATATTTCCAAATATAATGATAAAAATTACAGAAGCTGGAGAAAAAAGCGGTTCTTTGGATAAATCTATGCAAGATGTCTCTGACTATCTTGATTATCAAGTCGAAAAAACTCTTAAAACCCTTACAACACTTCTCGAACCTATTATGCTTATATTTGTTGGTGTTCTTGTTGGTGGCATGATGCTTGCTATTATCGCTCCAATTTATGGACTTATTGGGCAAGTCACTACTAGGTAATGAAAAA
>CAZEEU010000006.1:24008-27521 GCA_964511305.1 uncultured Gammaproteobacteria bacterium
ATTACAAAGTAATTTTGTTCTGAGAGGAAGCCAAAGAGCCTTCGCTCTCATGAAAAAATTACAAAGTAATTTTGTTCTGAGAGGAAGCCAAAGAGCCTTCGCTCTCATGAAACTACAACGTCAAGTTGGCTTCACTTTCATGAAAAAATGCCGTAGTCATTTTGTTCTGAGAGGAAGACAAAGTGGCTTCACTCTCATTGAAATCCTGCTCGTCCTGGGGATACTGGGTCTACTTTTCGGAATTGGATTACTTAGCATAGGCAATATCCAAGTTGTTACCCAAAATAATGCTTCTTCATCAGTCATAATCTCGGATCTTAAAACTCAACAGATAAAGGCAATGGTTGGAGACACAGAGGGAAGAGGCGTTCCTGACAATTATGGAATTAAAATTCTATCTGATAGGTACATTCTATTCCATGGCATGACGTATAGTGCTACAGATACCGCTAATTTTTCCATTCCAATCGCATCAGGATACACTCTTGCCTCTACATTCCCAAGCACAACGATTCTTTTTGCATCTAATAGTGGAGAACTAGTAAACTTTTCTCAGGGGCAAGACACAATAACCGTAACTCATACAGCCTCCAGCAAACAACAGATTATTAGATTAAATAAATATGGCACTATTACAAATCTCCAATAACCACCAAAAAGGACAGATGTTAATCGAAATCCTTATTGTTATTGCAATAAGCGCCATCATGTTGCCTGCTCTTCTGACAGGACTTTTTTCATCAACTCAAGGGAAAGCACAACAAGGACAACGCGTCCAGGCGATTGCTCTTATGAAAGAAGCAGAGGAGGTAGTTAGAAATGTCCGCAATCAAGGCTGGGGTACATTTGCATCCAATGGGGACTATCATCCTCTTATATCAGGGGCTACTTGGAATTTTGCTTCTGGAAGCGAAACTGTCAATGGACTCACCCGCACAATTACAGTAAGTGACGTCTATAGAGATTCCAGTGGAGTTGTCGTACCATCAGGTGGAAGTCTGGATCCTTCGACTAAAAAGGTATATATCCAAGTGACGTGGGGCGAGCCTTATGCATCTTCGGTTGACTCAACTGTATACGTTACGCGTTTTTTGCAAAACGCTGCTTCAACTCAAACGAGTGTAGGTGATTTTAGTACCGGGACATTTGCTACAACCGAAACCGCAAATGTACTGGGAGGAGAAATAACACTATCAACCAACACAAAAGGTAAATGGTGTTCTCCTGCTTTTGCGTCTACAACAATTACCCTTCCCGATGGGCCACCTGTAGCTGTTGCAGCAACGTCTAGTGCTACTTTTGTTACAAGTCCAAATCAAGCATTTGTTGCAACCGCTCCAACCCTTGCTACCTCGATCAAGCTAGCTCACGTAACTGTCACGGCAGATTCCGATACTCCAACAACTTCTCTCCGTGGGAAATTTACCCTGGATTCAACAAGGTATAGTGCTCCTGGGCTTGTCCCCTCAAGCCCTGGACTTGACAATAGCTTTAAAACCAATGCTATAAAATACTACAAATCCTCTTCAGGAAAAATGTATGCACTTCTTGCAACGACCAAGCCCGACCGGGAAGTTATCGCTATTCTTGTTGATGACAACAATAGCTCTAACGATAATACGAATACTGGCGAGTACCAAGATTATGTAAATGGGATTTACAAATATTGGACTTATTTTAATACCGCCATGTATAACACGTCAGGAAGCTATGACACTGGGTATCTTAGTCCGTCAAGCAATGCAGCAGATACAGGCGGCGATGGCAATGGATATAACACAAATCCAACACGTGCATATTCAGATAATAGCTCTTTTGCCACCGACACAAGCAGCGGAAACGGAAATGGCACCAACTGCACGGGTGCTGATAAGGATAAACACAGATTCTATGACTATGGCATGGATATTCCAACAAGTGCAACCGTGAATGGCATTGAGGTAAGACTGGATGCTAAAGCCGACAGCACTACAAATTCTCCTTTTATATGCGTTCAGCTTTCGTGGGACGGAGGAACAACGTGGACTACAGCCAAATCAACTAGCACTCTCACTACCAACGAGGTGACGTACACACTGGGTGGAGCAGCTGATACTTGGGGAAGAACCTGGAGCAGTACAGAGTTGAGTAATACAAATTTTAGAGTAAGAGTTATTGATGTTGCAAGCGGGACTGGCAGAACATTTTCTCTTGATTGGGTTTCTGTAAGAGTTAGATCAACAGGTGGAACTTATAACGACCAGGCGCCTTTTTCTTATGGCGCAACATCGATTGCAGTGCTTGGAAATCGTGGATATGTTAGCTCAGGCGGATATCTCTATGCTTTTGATCTTTCAAATATAGACTCAAAATCGACTTCAAATGGACTAGATATTATCGGCTGCAGAATACAGCTTGACGGATATGACTGCAATCCCGGATCAGGGACAGACAGGAAATATGATCCTGGAGAATATGGGGCAAGCTGGTCGGATACCACCTCACCTGCCCATAACGATTGTTCTGACGGAGGAAACATTGAGCTTTATGGAACAAACGATATATATCCAGTCCAAGTAGGAAGCAGTACGTATATTTATACTGCTGTCGGAGCAGGGACAAATCCCGAATTTAATATCGTCAACGCAACTAGTGTGCCCGACTCTGGCACTACCCCACCCATTTCTGATAGTACATGCGGCAGAGCCTCTGGAGGAAATACGGGATGGAAACTTGTTGGAAGCTATGATTTCAATACCGGAAGTGGCACTGAAGAAGCAGCAAATTCAGTCTACGCAAGCGCTGATGGAACAAGAGCTTACATATCATCAAACGGAGGTTCAGCGAGCAAGCAACTCTATGTTATTAATACCTCAACCAAAACTGCTCCAACCTTCCTATCAGGAACTCCAGCAACTGGCCCTACAAGTGGTTTTTATTATGGTGCGGGGGCAGACGCACAACTTTACCCGAGAAGATCAATGACTGTTTTTAATGGCCTACGAGCTGTTCTGGTTGGAAAGGATGGAATAAGTGATAGTAATAATGGAAAAGAATATCAAGTTCTTAATATGAGCAACGAGACCAGTCCTACCTACTGCGGCGGCCTTCAATTTGATTCAGGATTCAACGATCTTACTTCTGTTTCAGAGCTTGATGGTGACAATTTTGTGTATATGGTAGGAAATACAGTTGGAAATGAATTGAAAATAATCCAAGGGGGACCGGATGGTACATATCTAAGCTCCGGAACATACGAGTCTTCCCCAAGAGACCTGGGTGCAACAGTAGCTCTTAATAGACTTTCTGTAACTGCAACCGTATCTGCTGCAACCACTTTACAGTTCCAGGTAGCTGCAACACATACCGTAAGTGGTTCATGCACAGGAGCTACATATGTGTATGTTGGCCCAGATGGTACATCAAGCACCTACTTCCCAGCAACTGGAGGGAGTATACCCTTGAGCGGAATTTCTGGGTTTGAAAATCCAGCACAATGCGTTAAATATAAAGCTTTCCTTTCAACAACGGACA